>JACQQA010000002.1 GCA_016207245.1 Candidatus Magasanikiibacteriota bacterium
GAGCCTTCGCAGGCGAAGCAATCCACACCGTTATCGCGTTCCCATGCGATTGCTGGATTGCTTCGTCGCGCGAGCTCCTCGCAATGACTGATTTGCCACATAAAGCTCGTAAAAGTATAAACAACGCGACTAATTCTTACAACTGAAAATTGAAAATTGTAAATTATCGTGATATGTCCACCCGCGCGATCGCCCACAACACTATTATCCAAATTGTTGGAAAAATTATTTCCGTAGCCTTGGGTTTGCTCGCTCTTGGCATGATGACCCGATATTTGGGACAAGAACAATTTGGCTGGTATATTACCACGATTTCTTTCTTGACTTTCGCCGGTATTTTAACCGACTTTGGATTGATTCCGGTCAGCGCGCAAATGTTAAGCGAGCCGGAACATGATAAAACCAAATTATTCCGCAATCTTATCGGCTTCCGCTTGACGACCGCGATAATTTTTCTCGGTCTTGCTCCACTGACCGCGCTATTTTTCCCCTACCCGACGATAGTTAAGCAAGCTATCGCGTTAACCGCTGTGGCTTTCATGGGAGTGGCCATGAATCAGGTGTTCTTTGGCTTGTATCAGACAAAATTAAAAATGCATATCCCGACGATTGGCGAACTTACCGGCAGGATTGTATTGGTTGTCGGTCTGTGGTTGTTGATTAATTTAAAGGTCGGATTCATGCCAATAATGACAGTCGTGGTTTTAAACAGCATCAGTTATACGCTCGTATTGTGGTTCGCGGCAAAAAAATATACGCCCGTCAGCCCGGCTTTTGATTGGAATATTTGGAAAGCAATCTGCAAAAAAATGTGGCCAATCGCGATCGCGATTATTTTCAATGTCGTCTATTTAAAAGGCGACGCGATTATTCTCTCAATTTTCAAAAGCCAATCCGAGGTTGGTATTTACGGCGCGGCCTACCGAGTGATTGACATTTTGGCGCAAACCGCAATGATGATAATGGGTGTTATCCTGCCATTGCTTGCTTATAACTGGACGCGTAATCTGAAGACCGAATTTAAAAAATATTACCAGCAGGCCTTTGACGCGATTATGCTCATGGCGGTGCCGATTATGTTTGGACTGATAATGCTGGCCGATAAAATTATGATTTTTGTCGCCGGCAATGAATTCGCCGCGGCCGGCAAACCGCTGCAAATTCTAGCCATCGCCGTCTTTGGTGTTTATCTTGGAGCGATATTCGGCCATGTCGCGGTGGCGATTAACCGCCAAAAACAAACGTTGTGGGTTTATATTTCCGACGCGATTTTAACTTTAATCGGCTACCTATACTTCATCCCGCGCTTTGGCATGTCCGGCGCGGCGTGGATGACAGTTTTTTCTGAACTCTACGCCGGTTTTCTACTGTGGATAACAATCAAACACTACAGCCAGGAAAAAATTCAACTAAAAACTTTCGGCAAAATCCTGCTCGCCGGATTATTAATGTCAACTGTTCTATGGCAAATAAGACAAGCGGGATTGTTTATTCAATTGATTGCGGCCTCAACAGTTTATTTAACAGCTATTTTCGCGCTAAAAACAGTTTCCAAACAAACTATAAAAGACATTTTCGCCATAAAAACAAAAACAACCTAATTTATGCCCTGGTGGTTAATAATAATTTACGCTCTCTTGTTCACCTTTTTAACCTGGCGGCGGTTTGACATCGCTTTGGCTCTATTTTTTTTCGCCTTACCAAGCTATCTTATCCGTTTTAACATCGGCCCAATGCCGACTACGCTGTTGGAAGTGATGTTTTGGATTATCGTCGCGGTATGGCTCATCAGGTCATGTAATATTTATCATGTAGCATATAACTTAAAACAAAATAAATTTTTGTTTACTGGTGTCACGCTATTTCTACTTGCCGCGACTGTCTCTATATTTACTTCTTCAAACACTCTGTCGGCTCTCGGCGAATGGAAAGCATTTTATATTGAACCGATAATTATGTTTCTGGTGGTAGCCGCGATGTCGTCGCAACAATTTAACAATTTAACAATTAAACAATCTGGAAAATTTATAATTTTTGGCTTAGTGGTTGGCGGATTAATAACCTCGCTATTGGCAATCTACCAGCACTTCACCGGCTGGATGGTACCGTATTCTTTTTGGGAAAATCAAAACACTTTTCGTGTTACCGCTTGGTATGGATTTCCAAATGCGGTGGGATTGTTTTTAGCGCCAATTATTCCATTAGCCATATACTCAATCATTCAGAATTGGAGAACAATACAGAGCCAAAAGCTTTCAGTCATAAGCCATAAGAAACTAAAACTCACGGCTTATGGCTTACGGCTTACGGCGGCAGTCTTAACTATCCCAACGTCCCTCCTTGCAATTTACTTTGCCAAATCAACAGGAGCATTGGTTGGCCTCGCTGCCGGACTATTATTTTCTCTTTTTTTCTACAACAAAAAATCCCGCTGGTTCGCAATTATAATCGCCGTCGTTAGCCTTTCCAGCATTTTGGGCCTTTCTGACCTTTCCAGCATTCGCCAAGAATTACTTTTACAAGACCGCTCCGGCCAAATTCGACTGGGTATCTGGGGCGAGACAATAAATTTTTTAAAAGACAATCCCGTCTTGGGCGCTGGACTTGCGTCATATCAGGAAAAAATCCGCCCCTACCACAAACCTGTCAATGGCGAAAATATAGAAATTTTCCATCATCCGCACAATATATTTTTGACGATGTGGGTAAATTTGGGGTTGATGGGATTGGTTGGGTTTGTTTTAATCCTCGTCTGGTTTTTCAAAACGGCGTTGACATGGAACATGAAAAATGGAACATGGAACAAACGAACTCTTTTTGTCACCAGCTCAATGGTGGTCTTGCTGACTGCCGGGCTGGTGGATTCACCATATATCAAAAACGATTTGGCGATGTTGTTCTGGCTTCTGCCGGCGCTGTTAATTACACAAAAAAATGTAAAAAAATAGAGACGCATTGCAATGCGTCTCTACTGTTTTTAATTTCTAATTTAACAATCGCTTCAAATATTGCCCCGTGTAACTCCTCTTCACCATCGCCACCTCTGTTGGCGTGCCTTGGGCCACGATTTCGCCGCCACGACTGCCGCCTTCCGGACCTAAATCAATAATCCAATCAGCGCATTTAATTACATCTAAATTGTGTTCAATAATCAAAACCGTGTTGCCCTTTTCCACCAGCTGATTCAAGACTTCCAACAAGCGGCGGATGTCTTCAAAATGCAGACCGGTCGTCGGCTCGTCTAAAATATACAATGTGCGGCCGGTGGCGCGACGGGCTAATTCCGTGGCTAATTTTACGCGCTGGGCTTCGCCGCCGGACAAGGTGGTTGCGGATTGGCCGAGATGAACGTAACCAAGGCCGACATCGCGCAAAATTTTCAATTTATCGGCAATCGCCGGCACATCGCGAAAAAATGGGCAGGCTTCTTCCACCGCCATGCCAAGAACATCAGCGATATTTTTGCCGTGATAATGCACCTCCAGCGCTTCTTTGTTATATCGCTTGCCTTGGCATTCGGCGCATTCCACGAATACATCTGATAAGAATTGCATCGGAATGCGGACATAGCCCTCGCCGGCGCAGGCCTCGCAACGACCGCCGCCTTTAACATTAAAACTGAACTTG
Organism: Candidatus Magasanikiibacteriota bacterium; assembly: GCA_016207245.1. GTDB lineage: Bacteria > Patescibacteriota > Patescibacteriia > Magasanikbacterales > UBA922 > 2-12-FULL-43-12. Next base: position 3,628 of record JACQQA010000002.1, read on the forward strand.
CCGGCGTCATAACTGCGCATTTTTGCCTCCGGCACCGCGGTAAACACATCGCGAATCGCGCTGAACACTCCGGTGTAGGTGGCCGGATTGGAACGCGGCGTGCGGCCGATTGCAGTTTGATCAATCACAATCACTTTATCAATATTTGACAGACCGACAATTTTTTTATGTTCGGCCGGCTCGTCTTTGGCGCGATAAAAATGTTTGTTTAAAGATTTGCCAAGAATATCACTGATTAAAGTTGACTTGCCGGAGCCGGAAACGCCGGTAACGCAAACTAACTTGCCCAGCGGAATATCCACGTCAATATTTTTCAAATTAAACGCCTTGGCGCCGATAATGTTGATGCTCTTGCCTTTGCCGGAATGATGTTTTTTGGGCGCGGAAATTTTTTCTTTGCCTAACAAATAGCGCCCGGTTAATGATTTTGTATTTCGTTTGATGTCAGCGACTGATCCGATCGCCACAATCTCGCCGCCATACTCACCCGCGCCCGGCCCGACATCAACCACGTAATCCGCGGCTTCAATCATGGCTTTATCGTGCTCAACCACAATCACGGTATTATCTTGGTCGCGCAAGAATTTCAGCGTGCTGATCAACTTATCATTATCGCGCGAATGCAAACCGACCGATGGCTCGTCTAAAATATAAATCACGCCGGTTAAGCCGGTGGAGAGCTGGGTTGATAATCTGACTCTCTGCGCCTCGCCGCCGGATAAGGTGTTGATTGAACGATCAAGTGTTAGGTAATACAATCCGACACGCAACAAGTCTTCCAATCGTTTATTTATCTCGCGGATTATCGGCGCGGCAATGATTAATTCCGCTTTGCCGGGCTGTTTGTGCGCGTTATTTTTCGTTGTCAACCAAGTTTTAAAAAACAAACCGGCTTCTTCCGCGCTCATTTCCGCCAAATCAGCGACAGAGTGGTCGTCAATTTTTATAAACAGTGATTCAGTGCGCAAACGCTTGCCTTTGCACACGGAACAAACTCTTTCGTGCATATATTGTTCAATCTCTTTCCTGACATATTCCGAATCAGTCTCAAAATGGCGCTGGGTTAGGTTTGGAACAATTCCTTCAAATTGCGCTTTTTTACCAGCGACTTCATATTCTTCGCCGTCAGTACCGTAAAATAGAACATCCATCACATCTTTGGACAAATCTTTTGCCGGAGTATTTAAAGAAAAATTACGCGCTTTCGCCACTTCCACCAAAAGTTTTTGATAATAACCTTGATTGCCGACGATTCTAGTCCATGGCTGAATCGCGCCTTCAGCCAAGGTCAAACGCGGATTAGGGATAACTAACTCCGGGTCAACTTCCAAAGTAATGCCGAGGCCGGTACAGCGCGGGCAAGCGCCATAAGGGCTGTTAAAACTAAAACTGCGCGGTTCAATCGAATCAAATCTTTTGCCGCATTGCCGGCAAAACGCGTTAGTGGAAAAAATATAATCCTCGCCGGTTTTTTCATCGCAAATAACCACATCGCCGTTGGATAAATCAATCGCCTTATCAACCGTTGCGGCAAAATCTTGTTTTTTAATATCAAAAATTCTTCCAGCCAGCAATTCCACCGTGTATTTTTTTTGCGATTCAAATTTAAATTTGCTTACTTCAACCAACTTCATCACCACGCCGTTAACCCGCGCCTCTTCCGCGCCAGCTTGCTCCAGACGCGATAATAATTCTTTCAGTTTAACTTGTCCGTCCTGAATTAGTGGCGAGAGAACCAGCAAAGCGTCTGACTTCCTGCCGATTTTTCTTACCTCTTCAACAATCTCGCCGATTGAATGCGCGCGAACCGCGATACCGCATTCCGGACAATGCTGCGTGCCGAGCCGGGCGAATAACAAACGCAAGTGGTCATAAATTTCCGTTACCGTGCCGACTGTTGAACGCGGATTTTGCAAAACCGAACGCTGGTCAATCGCGATGGTCGGCGACAAACCCCTGATTTCATCCACATCCGGCCGATCCTGCAATTCCATAAACCGCCGCGCGTAGGCTGACAAACTCTCGGCATACCGCCGCTGTCCTTCGGCGTAAATCGTGTCAAAAGCCAAAGAGGACTTTCCCGAGCCGGAAAGTCCTGTGATTACCGTAAGTTTATTTTTGGGAATCTCGAGCGAAACGTTTTTTAGATTATGCACCCGAGAATTGATGATTTTTATGCTGTTCATAAATACGCTATCAAGAAGAAATTAAATATCCGTAGACGGATTCATCACTATCTTCGTCAATATCGTGAACATCTGTCGCGTCTATGTTCATAAAAAATCCATTTTTAAGATTGTCAACCGTAATAAAATATTTGTCATTTACCAAACCAATGTTGGCGGTGCCAAACTTAGCACCGCCGGATACCGCTGTATTGTCTTTTTTATCAGTGTGCCCCTCATCACCCAAATCCACCCCCTCAACACCCAACCTACCAATCAAATGTTCCTCATCCGTCGGATCACATTCTTCAGCCATCTCCAACATCAAAACCATACCTTTAAACTTAAATCCTTCCGATTCACATGTGTTTTTTACCTCTTCAATCTCGCTAAAATTAGCATTAAGAGCAAACATCTGGTTATCATTATTTATATCTTGTGCTTTTACCAAATTACCAACATCTTTCCAATTTCCATTACTGCAAACAGCCCAAAGCTCTGTTTCACTAATGTCTGCCGCTGGTTTTTGCCAGCCTTCCCATTGTTTTGGTGTCAAACAGTTTGGTATAACTATGGGAGTATATTTAACAAGACCGGCAACGTTGCCCTCAATACATTTATACTCCGTCTTACCATTGGTCGGAACAGGTACACAAGATGTGGCATGATTATTAACTGGTTCACAATACGCCCCGCCACACGTCAATCCTCCGCTGCCCTCCACAAAATACTCCTTGCCGCACTTTGGCAATTCTTCATCGTATGGTTTAAACCCTTTTTTTTGCCCTTCGGAATATTGATTCTGATATTTCTCGCTGGAAGTTTCTTTGGCAAAATAAAATTTCTTATCTTTAATCGCGTCGCAGTATGGTGGAACCAGGTTCGCGGTATTGATCATCCAAATTTGCGGCAGACGAAAATTTACTAAATACGGGTTGATTAAATTTAAAATAAAATACGCCATCACCGCCAGAAACAAGCCCATCAGCGCGTTGCCGATTTTTTTGTGCGCGCCGCTAATCACTTCTTGATTCCCGCCGGAGATTATCCAGTCAAATCCGGCTTTGATAATCATCATTACCGCCAAAATACTGGCCACGACTATACCGTAGCGATAAATCCATTTTATAAACTCGCCGATGTGGGTATAGGTGCTTGGCTGACCGCCAGCCTCGCCCCAATTCAAACCCAGTTTGGCTTCCGTCTTCGGCAAACAAAAACCGATTAACTTATTACTGGAATCTTTTTCCATTTTGCATGCCTCTTTTGTTTCATCATTCGGTCCGACAAATGTTCCAAACGCTTTTCCTTCACAGTCGTCCTTGGTCCAACAGCGCTGATCAACGCCGGTGTAAGTAAAACCGGTCCCGCCGTCAACGCTTCCGCCCGAACTTGATCCGCCGCTCGGAGCGACCGGCGTTGACTCTTCCGGAGCGCAGGTCTGAATGCTCGGATCGCAATCATCGGCAAAAGACGTCTGCGCCAATAAAAACTGCCCGAAGAGCAAGATTAGAAAATAAGTTGTAAACTTAAAAAGTTTTTTCATATTATCTCTGTCATTGCGAGGAGCCCTCGCGGGGCGACGCGGCAATCCATGTTCGTCAATCGTTGGCGGCTGGATTGCTTCGCTGTGGCTCGCAATGACAGACACGCAATTTTTATCTATTTTGTTTTATTCAAAAAGCTCAAAATAATCTCGTCCCATTGCTTCGCAGTTAACACGCCGCCGATTTTTACGCCATTGACTAGATAGCTCGGCGTGCCTTGCAAGCCGATTTCCATCGCGTCTTTGGTATCAAGATTGATTTCTTGATTATATTTTTCCGTTGCTAAACACAAATTAAACATATCGGTGTTCAACCCAAGCTCTTTCGCGTCAGCTAACAATGCTTCGGTCCGCAAATCCTGTTTGGTAAAAAGCGCGTTATGATACTCCATAAATTTTTCCTGCTCTTGCGCGCAGGATGCCGCTTCAGCCGCGACTAACGAATCTTGATGAATGCTTACTAATGGCAAATATTTAAATACCACTCTGATTACCGGTTCGTATTTTTGCATCACTGTTTGAAAAATCGAAAACGCTTCGCGCGAATAAGGACATTGAAAATCATAAAAAACCAAAATTGTCACCGGCGCGTTTTCGGCGCCGACAATCTGGTTGCTCGGCCGGATATATTTCGTGTAATCCCCGATAAAGTCGCTGGTATTCTTGGCGTTAGATAAAAACTGCGCGGTGCTCATCATTTTTTTATTGCTCGCGAATTGTTTGCCGACTCCCTCGGCGTCGCCAAACCGCAGCTGCCAAGCGTAATAAGCAAAAAAGCCGGCGAACGACAAGCCGGCGATTAAAATCAATCCCGCCACTATCAAAACTGCCGCGCCCCAGCTCTTTTTGTACCACTTTTTCATCACTCTCGGAGCATTAATTTGCGAAGTGAAATTATCCTCCATACTTTTTAAGTAATTTTGAGTGATTATAGTATAGCATGTTTTGGGATTTGTCAACAGTACTCACCACTTTATTTTCCCCGCCTTTCGTAGGTGGGCAAACCGTATAATATTATATGCCAGAAACTCATTTTCTATCTTGCCATCCAAAGCGAGCTGAACGGCTTTTTTGATCGTTGTCGGAACAAGTTTAATCGGAAAATCCTCGTCGCCGACCAAAGGAGCGGAAAATAAATCTTTGGCTAAAAAAACCCGCGCGTCCCACAATAAGTTTTCCGTGGGAAATTTAGTGTGGAATAGTTCCCAAGTTTTCGCGTCATAACCGGTTTCTTCGCGCAATTCGCGATGAGCCGCTTTCAACGGTGATTCATGTTTTTTGTCGCGCCGGCCGGCCGGTAAAAATAAAACTTCGCGCTTGTGCCGATGCCGAAACTCTTTTATCAACAACAGTCTGCCTTTCGCGTCAAACGGCATTATCACCACCGAATCATTGAGGGAACAATATTCAAAAATTTTTTTAGTTCCATCAGGAAAAACCACCGACCGCTGATCAATTTCAAAAATGATGCCGTTATACACTCTCTTCATGGGACCATATTTTAATTTTTTTGACTCACGCGACATATTTATGTGCGAACTTACGAACATTTACGAAACTACGAACACGAAAACAACGATTTGGCATTTTTGTTATATTTCGTTAATATTTCGTTCATATTTTTTAATATCTATACCCATCTCCCTTAAACGGCCCTTCCGTCGAAACCCCCAGATATTCCGCCTGCTTTTGGGTCAATTTTGTAAGTTTGGCTCCCAATTTCGGCAAATGCAAACGCGCGACTTCTTCATCCAAATGTTTCGGCAAAGTATATACTTTGCCGCGTTCATATTTCGCGCTTTCGGTCCAAAGCGACAGCTGCGCCAGCACCTGATTGGTAAAACTGGAACTCATCACAAAACTTGGATGACCGTGCGCGTTTCCCAAATTCACCAAACGGCCGCGCGACAAAAGAATCAAACACTTGTCTTTGGAAAAAATAAATTTATCAACCTGCGGCTTAATATTTTCCTCGCTGATTTTCCCGACTTTTACTTGCGCCTCAAGCCAGGCGACATCAATCTCGCTGTCAAAGTGCCCGATATTACAAACAATCGCGCCGTCTTTCATCTTTAACATGTGCGCGCCGGTAATTACATCGCAACAGCCGGTAGCGGTTACAAAAATGTCGCCGACCTCTGCCGCTTCATCAAGCGTCGTTACTTCGTAACCTTCCATCGCCGCCTGCAGAGCGTTGATGGGATCAATTTCCGTCACCATCACCCGCGCGCCAAAACCGCGCATGCTCTGGCAACAACCCTTTCCCACATCGCCATAACCGGCCACGACCGCGATTTTGCCGGCAATCATAATATCCGTAGCGCGTTTAATCCCGTCAGCCAATGATTCGCGGCAGCCGTATTTATTATCAAATTTTGACTTGGTAACTGAATCGTTCACGTTAATCGCAACGGTTCCCAAAGTTTTTCTATCCACCATTTGATACAAGCGGTGCACGCCGGTTGTCGTTTCCTCGGACAGACCTTTAATCTCTTTCAGCATCTCCGCATGTTTTTCATGCGCAATCAAAGTTAAATCGCCGCCATCATCCAAAAGTAAATTCGGTCCCCTGCCATTGCTAAATTTCAAACTTTGTTCTACGCACCACCAGTATTCCTCTTCAGTCTCCCCTTTCCAAGCAAATACCGGCACTCCGGTCTCGGCAATGGCCGCGGCCGCGTGATCCTGGGAGGAAAATATATTACAGGAAGACCAGCGCACTTCGGCGCCGAGCTCAACCAATGTCTCAATCAAAACCGCGGTCTGAATGGTCATGTGCAGACAACCGGCAATCCGCGCGCCTTGCAGCGGTTTTTTGCCGACGAATTTTTGGCGCAAAGACATCAGCCCCGGCATTTCTTTTTCCGCCAAAATAATTTCTTTCCTGCCCCAGTCCGCTAATTTAATGTCTTTTACTTTGAAATCATCCCACATATAAAAAAATAAGTTAGGTGTGTTTCTAAACAAAATAACCAAGACACAAGAAACAAACAAATCTCAATAATCAAATTTTAATTTTTTAAAATTGTGATTTGATTACTGTTTGTACCTTGTTTCTTGTGCCTTTCACCATGCTTACAGTATAAACCTTTCATTAAACGCATTACAATACCTCTCTTTAAATTCCTTTAATGTAAATTTATGTGTTTGCGTGCCATAATTCTCCACCGCATAAGTCGCGGCCACGGCTCCGGCTTGTCCGCAGGTTTTCAAATCCAATCCTTTGGTATAAGCGAAAAATAATCCGGCGCGGTAAGCGTCGCCGGCGCCAGTCGGATCATCCACTGAACGCGGCGGACAAACTCCGATCTCAATATTTCCATTTTTTGTAGTTATTACTGACCCGCGTTCGCCGAGAGTGGTAATAACAACTTCAACGTGATTCAATAATTCTTTCATATCCCAGCCGGTTTTTTCCTGCGTCAATTTCATTTCATAGTCGTTAGCGATATAAAATTCTGCTTGGCCGATTACCATCATCAGTTCCTGCGGCGTGAAAGCGGTGAGCTGATGCGAGGGATCAAATACAAACGGAATTTTTTGTTCATAACACTCTTTGGCGTGCTTGATCATCACTTCTTTTTTGGTTGGCGTGATTAAAGCCAGATCAACTTTTTCTTTCACATCATTTACCGACAAACCGAACGCGTCCTCTCCGGCCCCGCTGTAAAACGCAATAATCTGGTTATCGTCTTTATCAGTGGTAATATGAGCTGAAGCGGTAAATTTGTCTTCCACTGTTTTTATGTGAGAAGTCTCTATTCCGACATTTTTAAAATGTTTCAAATAATCCGACGCGTCTTTGCCCAACGCGCCCAAAACCAACGGCTCTCCGCCCAACAATTTTATGGTGTAAGCGATGTTGCCGGCACAGCCGCCGAAATTCTTGTTTAATTTATCCACGACAAAACTGACATTCAAAATATGGATCTGATCCGGTAAAATATGATTTTTAAAACTGTCCGGAAAATCCATCACGTAATCGTACGCGAGGGAACCCGAAATCAAAATTGACATATTTTTAATACTGTCATTGCGAGGAGGATCCGCCGGCTGGCGGAGACGACGAAGCAATCCACACTCGTTGATAATTGACGTCTGGATTGCTTCGTCACTACGCTGCGGCTTCGTTCCTCGCAATGACAGAGACTCGCCATTTGTTTAGTCAATATATTCTAACACAAAACAGATTAATTTCAATACCAACCAAAAGAACACCCCCGAAGGGTGTTCTTTGTCTATAACGGCCCATTAAAGCGTGGCCCCTGCCGCGGCAGAAACATTTATTTTCAATTCCGCCCCATTACTTTTTTCCGGTCTTTCATCTTTTAATTTTTCCATTCCCTCTTTTCTCATTTCCGCCCGTTTCTCTTGCGCCGCTTTTAACTCTTCGTGTAATTTTTCCTCCAGATCTTTGAGGCTGTCTTTTAACTCGGTGGAAGAAACCATTAGCGGAGGTATTGACGATGCCGAATCGCCCGCTAAAACGAAACGGAGGCGGAAACGAGCGACAAAATACAGCTTGGCCTCCTGGGCATCGCGGTGGGCGCGAGAAAATTTGATTAACGCTTCACCAAACCTGCCTTCGGCCAAATCTTTGCCGCCTTCCGCGAGTTCGGCTTTCGCCTCGTCCAATTTTGCGACAGCTTCAGCTTTCACTTCCGCGGTGACTTTATTAGAATTATCATTAATAAATTTTTCCACTTCCGCGATTTTATTAACCGCGGCATTGCGTCTGCCTTCGGCCGCTTCTCTCCGCGTAGAAGTCGTTGACTCATCGCCAGCCGACACTAATTTTTCTTCCCTTTCCAAACGCAATCTAATCGTGCTTGAAGCCTGGTCGCGTAAAGCATCCCGCACCGCCAGCAAGCGCGCCCTTTCTCTCTCTTGCATTTGCGCTATTACTTCAGCATGCGCTTTGAGCGATGCTTCAAAATTTGTTTTCAGGTCGTCCACCTGTGCCGGACTCAATTTGCCCGATTCTTCCAATCTTTCTAAACGGGCTTCCATTTTTTCCGCGTATTTGTGGAATCTCTCCGCCAATTGTTCGGAAGTTGGAGCGGTAAGTTTGTCGGCAACCGCCAACTTTTCCGCTTCCTCCAATCTCCTTTCCGCGCGCCGCGCGTCCCATGCCGCTTTGGCTTCGGCAGACAACGAAAACGCTGATTTTACCTCTTCATTAATCTTTACCTTTACCGGATAAAGAATGTCGCCCGGCAGAGAGCTTTCTGCCGCTGCCGCCGCGCCTCCGCTAAAAGCCAAGACAATGGCGGCGATTAATGTAGCAATCATATGCTTATTGGTTAAAAATGCTGGAAAGAGTGGGACTTTCCAAAAACTATGACGAATGAGAGAGGGAATTCTTACCGAATCCAAACCCATTCGCGCCAACAAAAAATCCCGGCTTTTATTTTTCTCTTCAGCCGTCAAGCGAAATTGTTTTAATATTCTAAAAAATCTCATATTTCTTGATTAACTCTTTCATTTTTTTAAGTCCGCGATGAATCCGCACCGATACCACATCTTCGCTTTCGCCCAAAATCTCGGCAATTTCCTTCGGTCGCAAACCCTCAATATATCTTAGAGCCACCGCTTCCCGATAAATCTCGTCAAGTTCATCCAGTAAACACTTTACTCTGGCCAAATCCAGCCGCAAATTCCACTGTTCATCTTTCGCCATTACTTCTTGCCCGATCTCGGCCATTTCTTCCACCGACGACATTTCTTTTTTAACGCGCCGATTATCAATTATCAAATTGCGCGCGATTTTGAACACAAACGCCCGCAAATTTTCCACCTGCCGTCCGGAAGAGAGATACTCCCAGGCTTTTAAAAACGCCTCCTGCATCACATCTTTGGCCAGCTCGCGCTCAAACAAGCGCCAATAGCAAAATCGAAAAATCGCGTCGGCGTACTTGTCATAAATCGCCAAAAACTCTTCTTCGTTTTTTTTATTTTTGATTTCTCTCTTTTCCATAGTAACTGACGGGGATTAAAGCGATTTCTTACCCATTCACCTTCTCGCCAACACCGCCAAACCCTCAATGTGGGCGGTGCGAGGGAAAAAATTATATAATTTCATGAACTTAATATCATACGCTTCTTTCAACAACCCCAAATCCCGCGCATGAGTAGAAAGATTGCAGGATAAATAAATTACCTGCTTTGGCTTCACTGCCAAAATTCTCTCCACCACCCTCTTATCCAACCCCGCTCTCGGCGGATCCACTATTACTACCTTATCAGATGTTACCAGCTCTGTCATCTTCTCCGCCGGCATGCACATCGCCGTTTTCAATCCCCTCTCCTCGTAGGAGAGGGAGAGGGTGAGGTCTCGCATCGCCAACATTTCAATATTCTCTTTCGCCCACCCAATCGCCTCCTCATTGCTATCCACCAAAACGCAATCCTTAAATTTCTTTGCCAGCGGTAAGCTGATTGACCCCACGCCGGAATAAAAATCCAGTACGGACAGGTCGCGACCCGTCCCTTCAATTTCAAAAATAAATTTTTTAATATCATTCAACGCTTTTTTAAACACCGGAATATTTATTTGAAAAAAACTAAATAAACCATATTTTAATTTTGTTCCCAGCAAATCTTCATCCAAACAGTCTTGACCGGTTTGGTACAAAACATCGGTCGGAACTGACGCCGGACTTTTGTGAGTGGAATAAAAAACTGTCAACCCGACAAGATTATTTTTTAATTCCGGATAATGCTCAAATTGCAATCGGTCCTTCAAAAATAATCCTGCCAAAATCTCGCCTTTTTGATTACACCGGACAATCATGGTTTTCAAGCTCCGAATCGGAATCTGATTTTGATTAACCCACGCCAATAATTGCAAAGCAACATCATTTATCTCCTGCATAGCCAATTCGCAAACACTAATCCGGACATACTGCCGGCTCTCCCTCACATGAAACGCAAGACTTACCGCCCCATCTTTTCCAGTAAAAGAGTATTCCATCTTGTTCCGGTATCCATACTCTTTTCCATCGCTGACAATTTCCAGATCACAAACATCAAACCCGCCCAATTTTCTATAAGTTTCAACGGCAATATCTTTTTTCCACCTATTCTCCGCCGCAAAATTCATAATCTGCCACGGCGAACAAGACAAAAAATGATCTTCTTTTGGTTCAATTCTATCTGAAGACGATTTAATAATTTTTGTCGCCATCGCTTCCAAATGAGTCTTTTTATTTTTAATTATTTCAATCTCCGCTTCCTCGCCGGGCAAGGCATTCCAAACAAAACAGGCCTTGCCATCTAAAAAACCGAGGCCTTGGCCACCAAAAACCAGCTTCTCTATTTTAATTGTTTTCATATATCAAGCTGGTCGACAATCCCGCCTAATTATTATTAGCGACATGAGCGTAAATCTGCGTAGTTTGTAATTTAACATGCCCAAGCAATTTTTGCGCAAAGACATCTCTTTTGATATAATCTCAATAAGACTGGACATATGCAACCAATTATACCATGAGTTTGTATATCCTACAATTTTGGTGTAGTATATATTAATGATTTTGCATATGCACTAGTTCGGCGCAATCGCTCGCGCGTTCCGCCTGCGGCGGAACCGCTCGCTCTTGCACCGAATGGGCGGCGGTTCCCTCCAGTTCGGCGGTCGCTCGCTTCCCGCCAAAGGCGGGCA
>JACQQA010000004.1 GCA_016207245.1 Candidatus Magasanikiibacteriota bacterium
AAAAGTATAAACAACGCTGTCGATTCTTACAAATAAGCTATGCCGCGCAGTTTTTGGAAAATTTGTTTTGTTTTGTTAATCGCCGCGGGTTTTTTTATTGGCGCCGGTGAGACGCGCGCTTTATCTTTGGCGCCGGCGCTGATTGAAGTTGAAGCTGAACCAGGCGAGTTGTTAGTGCAGAAAATAACGTTTTTTAATGAAACCGATCAGTTGCTGACAATTTATCCACGAACGGAAAATTTTAAACCGCAAAAAGAGTCGCCGGCGCCGCAATTTTTAGGCGACACAGATTTGTTTGGCGCGGCGCGATGGATTATTCCGCCGGTTAAAAAAATGATTTTAAAATCAGGCGAACGGACGGAAATTTTACTTAAAATAAAAATACCGGATGCGGCTGAACCCGGCGGGCATTACGCGGCTTTGTTGTGGTCGGAAAAACCGGCGGAAGACGTTGGCATCGGGACAGCGTCGCGCGTCGGCACGCTTTTTTTGTTTAAAATTAAAGGCGACGCGAAAGAAGACGCTAAAATTATTTCTTTTCAAAATACATTTAAAAATCAGTCGGTTGATTTCGTTTTACGATTGCAAAATGACGGCAATGCGCATCTTAAACCGGGCGGGACAATTAAAATTATGAATTGGCTGGGCAAGACCGTCGCCAAATTGTCGGTCAATCCTAAGGGACAGTCAATCTTGCCGCAGAGTCAGAGGAATTTTACGGTTTTTTGGGAGAATAATGACGCTTTGCCCGGCTGGTATTCGGCAAGAGCGGATGTCAGTTATGGAGTTTCAGCTAAAACATTATCAGCGCGAGTGAATTTTTGGTTTTGGCCAACCGGTTTTGGCAATAAAATTTTAGGAATTATTTTAGTTTTGCTTTTAGGCGGGGTGATTTTTAAAATGGCCCGGCGGCGCGCGCGCGGGTTGACTGTCATAATATTATTGGCTTGTTTTTTGGCTTTGCCGGTTTTAGCTTCCACCACTTCAACCGGCGGAACGACTGATGTTTCCGCATCTGTGCCGACACAGAGTAGTAGTGGTGGAAGTGGGGGAGGAGGGGGTGGCGGCGATGCGCCGCCCGCGCCGCCAGAACCACCCGTACCTCCTGTACCCCCACCCCCGCCGCCAGAAGATATTATCGCTCCGGCGGCAGTATCAAATTTATCCGCTGGTTCAGCCACGGACTCTTCCATTACTTTAAGTTGGACCGCGCCGGGTGATGATGGCAATAGCGGTACTGCTTCGTTTTATGATATTCGTTTTTCTTCAGCAAATATCACTGACGCGAATTGGTCTGACGCCACATCAATCACTAACGCGCCAACGCCGCAAATTGCCGGAACTTCGCAATCGGTTGTTGTTTTCGGTTTATCAGCCGACACGCAATATTATTTTGCTCTGAAAACTTCTGACGAAGCAGGCAATGTGTCGGCATTATCAAATGTTCCCTCGGCCGCGACTCTGCCAAAGCCGGCAGACATCACGCCGCCGGTTATTGATTCTATTTTAGCGAAACCGCAGGTGTCCTTGGTTGAAATTTCTTGGCATACCAACGAGCTTGCCGATTCGCAAGTCGCTTACGGATTGGCAAATCAGCTCGGCCAGCTGTCCGCGGATTCGGCGCTTACTCTTAATCATAAAATTACTTTATCAAATTTAACGCCCGACACCGTCTATTATTTTAAAGTTATTTCTACTGACGCCAGCGGAAATCAGGCCGTCGGTTTGATTAATGGCGCGCAAATCGGCACGTTTAAAACATTGAATGACACCAAACCTCCGGCAAATGTCAGCGGATTTAATGCCGTTGCCGGAGACAAAAAAATCGGTTTAAGCTGGCAAAATCCGGGAGATAGCGATTTTGTCGGCGTGGTGATTGTGAGGAAGACCGATGGATTTCCAATTAACATTAATGACGGTTCGGTATTCCCAATGGTCGCGGGCGCGTCGGGTCAGTCCGCCTCGGTGATTGATGACCAGGGTATTGCCAACGGCACTACCTATTATTACACGGCTTTTGCCGCGGATCAGTATGGCAATTACGCTTCCGGCGCAATTGCTCAGGCCACCCCCAAAGCGGGCGAAGAGTTGCCTGTTGTTCCGGAACCGACAATTCCCGAAGAAGAAAAGACATTGCCGCCGCCAGTGGAAAGCGGTGAAGAAGCCGCGCCAGCAGGCGAAAAAGCTCCCGGCGAAGCCGCTCCCGTCGCTGGCGAGCAGGAGACGCAAGGCGCGGGCGGCGGAGGTTCGGTACAGGGTTTGCAATTGAACGATTTTGATTTTACCGCGGCAAAAGGGCAGATTGCCGTTTCCGCGAGCCAGCAATTTGCCGTTTTGGCCGGTTCCGGGGCGGGCATAATCCTTTACGACAGCAAAAAGCCAAAGGAGATAGAGTCAATTATTTTATCCATCGCTGACAGCGCGTATCTTTTCGGTTTTTCCGAGCAGAAAAAAATATGGCAGACGGAATTTATGGTCCCTCCGGCAGTCGGCGATTATCCGGCCGCGCTGACGGTCAAGTTTACCGATCAGACGTCCGGCGTTTTGAAATGGAATTTGCAAGCTCTTCCATATGGACAAATTTACGAAAAAAAGAACGGACAGAAAAATGCTTTATCCGGCGCGAAGGTCTTTTTGTATTTTCAAAACCAGCTTTGGCCCGCGGTTTCTTTTTATCAAAATAATCCGCAAATCACCGGCGCGGACGGGATATTTGGGTTTACGGTCCCACCCGGCAAGTATCTACTGCGAATAGAAAAAATCGGGTATTCTCCGGAAGAGATTGGCATTAACACTGGCAGCTTTGCGATAAATAATTCGGTGGAATTATTATATCTGCCGCCAAAAATTAAAGACGTCATTAATCCCGAGGCGACCTTGACGGAAAATATTTCAAACGTCGCGCAGAATTTGGGCGAGCAGGCGGCATTTGTTTCCAAAAAAGTTTTGAAAGAAATAAATCAAGGCGCGCGGCAGGCCGCGGAGACAGCCAAAGAGATTGCCAATAATCCCGAGGCGCAAAAAACAGCGAAAGAAGTGGCGGCTCCGGTGGTGGCCGGCGCGGCAGTTGCCGGAACCGCGGCCGTTGTCGGCTGGGCGCAGTTATTGGGGTATTTGCGCTTCTTGTTTACTCAGCCGTTTTTATTGATCAAACGGCGCAAACGCCACGGCTGGGGCGTGGTCTATAATTCTCTCACCAAGCTCCCGCTGGATTTGGTAATCGTGCGTTTGGTTGACGCGGTTTCCGGCAAGATAATTCAAACTCGCGTTACCGACAGCCACGGTCGTTATGTTTTTTTCCCGCCAACCGGTTCTTATCGTTTAGAAACCGGCGTCAATCAATTTAAATTTCCTTCCGCGTTTCTCGGCGCGGTTAAAGACGACGGCGCCTTTCTTGATTTGTATCACGGCGAGCCGGTTGAAGTTAAAGAAGCCGGCATTGCCATCACCGCCAACATCCCCCTTGATCCTCTAGGTTCAGAACCGCCGTTATGGAAGTTGGTCGGGCGACTGGCCTGGCGGCGGCTTCAACATTTTTTTAGTATTTTAAGCCTGTTGCTGGCCTTGGTCTTCGCGGTTTGGGTGCCAAGCGCGCTAACGATTGGTTTGTTGACGGCGCAAGCGGTGTTTTATGCCATCTTTTTGCGGCTGGCGATTCCGCAAAAACCAAAAAGCTGGGGCATTATTTATGATGAAAAGACGCGCAAACCACTAGCGCGGACTGTGGCGCGTATTTTTGACCAACAGTACAACAAACTTTTGGAAACGCAAGTTACTGACAAGACCGGGCGCTATAGTTTTTTGGTCGGGCGTAACAAATACTATGTCAGTTATGAAAAAGATGGCTATGAAAAGAAACAAAGCGAGACAATTGATCTGCAAAATAGTTCAGAACCGGTCGCTTCGGTTGGTGTTGATGCTAATTTGGCGAAGGACAATACGACAGTGGATAAAGTAGATGAAAACAGATTAAAAAAGTAATTTAATCGTGGTATAATTAGAGCATGGAAAAAGCAGGCAGAAAAAGAAAAGCGTGGCTGAATAAAACCGCTAATTTTGCAGTAGGAATATTTTTTGTTTTTTTGTTTTTTTTAATGGCCAGGCCGGTTGAAGCCGGCAATCAGCAGATCACTTTTCAAGGCAAATTGACCAATGCCAGCGGGAATACTGTCAGCAACGGGACATACTATGTTAAGTTAACAATTTATGACGCGGCTACCGGCGGATCCTGCCAATATACCGCTTCTTCCACTTGCGCTTCAGTTACCAGCACGCCGGTAACGGTTACAAACGGAATTTTTTCAATAAATCTTGGCGACACTTCGGCGAGTTTGGCGGCCATGTCGTCAACTTTGTTCAATAACAGCGCTTTGTATCTGGGAATCACCGTGTGTTCCGGCGCGGGCGCCGGTTGCGACAGCGAAATGACTCCGCGGAAAAGAATCACCGCTTCGCCCTACGCCTTCAACGCGGATTATCTTTCCGGTTTGGCAACCTCAACGATTGGCGGACAAGGTTCTTACGTTCCGGTAACCGATTCCAGCGGGAATTTTAAAATTTCTAACAGTGTTTTTGTCGCCTCCACCACCGCGGGACAATTTGGAGTTGGCACAACCACAATTCCAACCGGCATAAAAAGCTATATTGAGAGCGCCACAGCTTCAAATAAATTATTAGTGATCCGCGGGAACAGTTCGCAAACCGGCAATCTGCAAGAATGGCAAAATAACGCCGGAACACCGATCGCGTATGTTAATTCTTCCGGAAATATTTCCACCTCTGGCACTTTGAACGTATCCAATGGAGCCGATCCTGTCGGCAGTGTCGCGAATCCGACGCACAAAGGCTCAATCGCTAATGGCGCTGGAGGGGCGGCGCTTTCTGGATCGTATTATGTTTTTGTTTCCGGCAACTATGCTTACATTGCTTCCAGCATTAGCAGCGCTTTGGAAATTGTTGACATTTCCAATCCCGCAAATCCGGTTCATAAGGGATCAATCAGTAATGGCGCCGGCGGAGCCAAGTTATCGCAACCGGTGTCCGTATTTGTTTCAGGCAACTACGCTTATGTGACCGATTATTCCGGCAATGCGTTGGAAATTGTTGACATTTCCAATCCTGCAAATCCGGTTCACAAGGGATCAATCAGCAACGGTTCAGGCGGAGCGTTATTGTCAGCCCCGGACAGTGTGTTTGTCTCCGGCAATTACGCTTATGTTACATCAATCAGCGATGCGTTAGAAATCATTGACATTTCCAATCCCGCAAATCCGGTTCACAAGGGTTCTATCAGTAATGGCACGGGCGGAGCGCTCTTAAATGATCCTGCGGCTGTTTATGTGTCTGGTAATTACGCCTATGTTGCCGCCGGCACCAGCGATGCGTTAGAAATCATTGACATTTCCAATCCCGCCGCTCCTGTGCATAAGGGGTCAATCAGTAAAAGCGCGAGTGTGTTATTGGATGCGCCGGCGAGCGTTTTCGTTTCTGGCAATTACGCCTATTTAGTTTCCAGCCTTAGCAGCGCTTTAGAAATTATTAATGTTTCCAATCCGGCCAGTCCTGCGCACAGCGGTTCTTTGGCCAACGGTTCTGGCGGAGCGTTATTGTCAGCCCCCTATTCTGTTTTTGTCTCAGGCAATTACGCTTACATTGCTTCCGGCAGCAGCAATGCTTTGGAGATTGTTGATGTAGCCAGTTCCACTGTTCCAGTCCATAAGAGCGCGTTGACCACCGGCACTGGTGGTGCGCTGTTGACTAATCCCTATTCGGTTTTTGTCTCCGGCAATTACGCCTATGTTTCATCTTATGACGATAATGCCCTTGAAATTGTTGATATTTCCGGCGCGACCATTTCCAACGCGCAAGTCGGCTCTTTATCAGCCGGAAGTTTGCAGGTGAATAACTTCGCGCAATTCAACCAGAATTTATTGATCAACAGCGGATTGAATGTCGGTGGCAACACTCAATTATCCGGCGATGTTTCCATCGGCGGCGGCAGAGCCACTTCCACGATTATGAGTGGAGGCGGTATTAATATATTTACCAATCAAGCGTCTTCAACTTTTCTTTCCCGCGTATTGGATGTCAGCAACTCAACCGGTTTTATTTTCAACTCCGGCACTTCCACTTGGACCGGCGCTGATCGTAATTTAGTATCTTTCCAAACCGGCGGGATTGATAAGTTTTTGTTTGTAGCCGATGGGAGCATGATTGTCAATAAAGCTTCAGGTTTTAATTTAGGAAAGTTTTATGTTGATTCTTCCGGCAGTGTTTCCGCGTCTGGAACCTTGGGTATTTTTGGCAATGTAAACTTTAACGGTGGGGTAACTTTGGGCGATAGTGTCGCTGACAGCATTACGGTTAACGGTAGATTGGACACAATCAATATTTCCAACGGCACTACGGCGACCACCACTATCAGTAAGAATTCTTTATCGTTGGGTATTGTATCAGGCGCCAACAATGGCCTCTTTTTTGTGGATTCATCCGGTAATGTGAGCGCGTCGGGTTCCATTGAGGGCATTAGCGGAGAGTTAAGCAACGCGTTTCGTATTTACAATACTGCCGCCGCAAGTAATGCCGTTAGGGTTAATAATGATGGAGTCAAAATTTTGTTTGATGAAAGCAACGTGGGGTATGAGGTGGGAATAGGTACGTCCAATCCAGTAGAAAAACTTACGGTTATTGGAAACATTGTTTCTGCCGATGGTTCAACCACCTCGACTTTCACCAAAAATTCTTTGATTTTAGGTCAAATTTCTACCAAAAATGTTGGAACATTTTACATTGATTCATTGGGCAACACTTCAGCCTCCGGCACGCTCGGTGTTTTTGGCAATACTACTTTGGGCGATTCTGACGCGGGAGCCGGCGATACAACGCGGGTTTATGGTTCATTTGCCATGGGCGCCGCTCCTACCGGCAACGCGCAGCTGTTTTTGAAAGCCTCTTCCACCTTTGCCGCGCCTTTATTAATGCAAGATGACAGTAGTAATGTAATTGGTAAATTTGCTTCTTCAACAGTGGACGCGATTGTGGGCGGCGCGCAAGTTACCTTGCGGGGCTATTCGGCTTTGACTCTTGGCGATGCTGGCAGGCGGGCTGGCGCTTTATCTATTAACGCCGTTAATTCTAATTCCCCCGGCGCCATCGTATTGTATCGCGATACTGCGGCAGTGGGGGCGCAACTGACGCCGGACGCCCTGATTGTATCCGGCAGTTCAAACACTACCAGCACTTTTAGCTCAACTGATTTTACTTTGAAGCAAACGGCGAATTATAATCAGGGCATTTTTTATGTAGATAGTTCGGGAAACGCTTCGGCCTCCGGCACCCTTCGAGTTTTTGGCGGAGCGAGTACCGGAGGACTGAAGATCAGCGCTTCAGACACCAATACCACCATAACCTCATTCGTTTCAGGCACAACCGTCGGCGCTTTTATTCTAGACACGAATTCTACTTTGGATAGCGTTTCATCAACTGTCTTATTTTCCATACGCAATCGCGGGGCTAAAGTTTTTAGCGTTGATGCCTCCGGCTATGTGACAGCCACAGGCACGATTCAGGCAAACAATACCAGCCCGGGCCCCGGTGATGTGGCTGAATACGTGAACTTAGTAGCCGGCGAATCTGCCGAAGTCGGCGATGTGTTGGTCGTGGATAGCAACGGTTTGAATCAATACCGCAAGTCAGATACCGCGAACGCGCGCAATGTCGCTGGCGTGATTTCCGGCACCGGAGCGTTTTTGATCGGCGCGTCCGGCGATAATCGCGCGCCTTTGGCTTTGGCCGGTTTGGTCAAAGTAAAAATTACTGATGAAAATGGACCGGTTGAAGTCGGCGATTATTTAACCACCGCTTCCAAACCCGGTTACGCGATGCGATTTGACGCTGACGCGGGTATCTCCGCGGGTTTGGTCGGCATGGCGCTGGAACCGTGGGCGTCCGGTAATGGGAAGATTACGATTTTAGTCAATAAGGGTTTGGCAATGGGCAACGCGGCGATTAACGGACTAAACACCTCACAAAACGGATCAGGACAATTAGTTTGGGGCAATGATCTGAATCTGCATTTGTCAGGCCGCAGTATTTTGGATGTGTTATCAATTAAATCCCAGGATGAAAAGTGGACGATTGACGAAGAGGGCTATTTAGTTATTAAAGTGGAAACGCAGCAAGGCGATAAAATGTTGTACGGCCTGCAATCCGGACAAGATAAAGAAGTGGTATTTTCCGGTTCGTCGCAATTGGAAAATGGCGTGAAGAAAATTGAATTGCCGGCGATTGACAAAGAAATTATTGACACTAACGCGCCGATTAAAGTTTCCGTCACCCTGACCGGCGAAGCCAACGGCGTGTTTGTTACGGAAAAGAGTTATGAAGGATTTACGGTGAAAGAATTAAACAACGGCTCCAGCAATGCGACTTTTGATTGGCTGGTGATTGCTAAACGGCGAGTGATTGAAGATAGTAGTACGGTTGAAGAACCGTTGGCGGAAGTTCCGGAAACACCGGTTGAGTCCGCGTCAGCAGAAGTTGACACGGCAACATCAAGCGAGGAAATTATTAACGAGCAGGCAGACAATGAAAACCCGCCAGCTGATAGTGTGGAGGGAATAAGCACTGAAGAATCAAATTTTGAAGAACCGGCGATTATTTCGGAAGAAATTCCAACGGAAAGCGCGAGTTTGTGAAGTGTGGTATAATGAACATGAAAAACAAAACACATTAATAATTTAACAATTAATCAATCGGAAATATTTTTTCATTTTGATTTTTTAATTTTTAATTTTTATGTCTTCCCCTCTCTATCGTCAAGCTTTAAGCCATAGTTGGAAACTGGCTTGGCAGCATAAATCTTTATGGGTCTTTGGCATGTTTGCCGCGTTTCTCGGGCAAATGGGATTTTTGGAATTAATCAGCCGCACCAGTTTAACCGCGGCCACGCGACTGTCTCCTTTTGGCTTAGCCGGGAATATTTGGGCGATTTTAAAGGCTTTCGCCACCGTTAATGTTGAATGGCGGATGCCTTTGGACGCGTGGGCGTGGCTCGGTTGGCTCGTGGTATCGGTCGGCGGAATATTTTTGCTTCTGCTTTTCGTCGCCATAGTTTCGCAGGGCGCGCTGATTGAAGCGACAGCGTTTTCCGTTAGAAAGAAAAATCTGCCGGACGTCGGACGCTGTTGGCATATGGGCGTGAAGCATTTTTGGCGTTTGTTGGCAATCAATGTTTTTCGCTGGGTAATTTTTTGCGGTTTGGTTTTAGCTGTCAGCATCGCGGCGCTTAATGTTTTGCTGCTTGGCAGTTTTGGGGACGCGGTTTTGTTTATATTACTTTTTATTCTCGCCACAGCCGTGGGGATGGCGATGTCATTTTTAGTTATTTATTCAGCCGCTTATGTGGTGGTGGAAGAAAAAACTTTGGGCAAAGCGATTGAACACGCGTGGCAATTATTTTTGGATCACTGGCTGGTGTCAATTGAGGTTGGCGTGATTGTTTTGTTTCTAAACATCATCGTTGGCCTGATCGTGGCGCTTGGGTTTATGATCACTTTTTTGCCAACGCTCGTCACTTGGTTTATCGCGCTGTTGACCGCTAACGCGAATTTGTGGACTGCCGGCTTGATCGCCGGCGCGTTTTTCTTTGTGTTGTTTGTGATTTTTGTCGGCTCGGTTTTCACGGTGTTCACTACTGCGGTCTGGACATATTTATTTATGGCCATGCATCATGTTGGAATTAAAAGCAGAGTTCTGCATTGGTTGAATTACCACAAGAAATAACTTATGGGGGATTTACCGTCTATAAGCGATTTGTTAAAAAAATCTAAAGGCGCGAAAAGCGCTCCGGTTTCAGGTTCTGCCGTGAACTATGCCGCCGACAAGTTTGCCAAAAAAATGGGCGAGGTGGCGGTAAAAGAAAAAGAGCGGGAAGCGATGCGGTTGGCGGCTTCTTTAAATTTACCCCACATTGATCTTGATAAATTTCCCATCAGCCAGGAAGCTTTGCGTCAGATGCCGCGCGAGGATGCCGAGCGTTTGGAAACAGTTTGTTTTTATTATACCACTGAAGAGTTTCGTCTGGGTACGGTTAATCCGGAGAATGAAGAAGTTAAGGAGCGGTTGAAGAGCATGGAAGAAAATTTAGGGTCGGAAGGCGGTCTTTATGTCATCTCGCAACACAGTTTTGATAAAGTTTTGGAGCAATATAATCGGTTGCCGGTAATCAAGCCGATTTCTAAAGACGTGGAAGTAAAACCGGAAGATTTGGAAAAGGTTAAAGCCAGCGTGTCGGATTTCAGCTCATTTCAGGCATTATTAAAAAAGACTTCCACGACTGATTTGGTAACTCTGCTACTTGGGGTGGCAATGAAATTGGACGCGTCTGACCTGCACGTGGAAGCGGAATCGGAACGCATCGTTGTGCGCGTCCGGTTGGACGGTATTTTACAAGAAGCGGCGACTTTGGAAAAAGAAGTTTACAAACAATTAGTTTCCCGCATCAAATTATTTTCCGCTTTGAAAATCAATATTACTGATAAGCCGCAAGACGGCCGATTCACGATTAAATTAACCGGCGGAGACATTGATGTGCGCGTATCAACGATTCCAACCGTTTATGGCGAAAGCATTGTTATGCGCCTGCTTGACCAATCGCGTAAAGGGTTGAATTTTGGACAGCTTGGTCTGTATGGCGACGCATTTGAAAAATTAAAACAACAGATTGAACGGCCGAATGGCATGGTGATTACCACCGGCCCCACCGGTTCCGGCAAAACCACCACGCTTTACGCGATTTTGGATGTGCTGAATAAGCCGGGCGTGAAAATAATCACCTTGGAAGATCCGGTGGAATACAAATTGGCCGGCATTAATCAAAGCCAGATTGATCATAGCAAAAATTATACTTTTGCGACCGGTTTGCGTTCCATTTTGCGCCAGGATCCGGACATTGTCATGGTTGGTGAAATTCGCGATTTGGAAACAGCCGATGTGGCGATTCAGGCCGCCCTTACCGGCCACCTGTTATTTTCCACGATTCACACCAACAACGCGGCCGGCACTATTCCCAGATTTTTGTCCATGGGCGTTAAGCCGTTTTTGTTGGCGCCGGCGTTGAACGCGGTTATCGGCCAACGTTTGGTGCGTAGAATTTGCGAGAAGTGCAAGCAAAAAATTGAGCTAACCGCTGAAATTAAAAAAAGAGTTGATGAAATTATTGATAATATGCCAGAAGCGGTTAAGAATGAGACAAAAAAGAAAGATTTAGTTTTTTACGAAGGCAAAGGGTGCGCGGCATGCAATCATTTAGGCTTCAAAGGAAGAATCGGCATTTACGAAATTTTTATGATGAATCCGGCGGTGGAACAAATGATCCTTTCCGGCCAGGTGTCCGAATACGAGATAGAAAAAGCGGCGATCGCTGACGGCATGGTGACGATGGTTCAGGATGGGGTGCTGAAATCATTGGAGGGCGTGACAACGCTTGAGGAAGTGTTTAGAGTTATTGAATAATTTAATTACTATGACACCCAGAACCAAACAAACCAGTCTGGCGGTTGAACAGCCGGTCAGATTATACAAGTTTATCGCTTTGTCATTTTTATTATTAACAGTGATTTTGCTCGGCGTGATTATTTTTATGTCCGCGAAACGCGCGACGATCACCGTGGTCGCCGGCCAGGAGCCGCTGGAGGTGAGCGCGGCAATGGCAATAGGCGGCGAAAGTAAAATTGGTTTTGTGGAGACAACATCGACGGAATTAAAAAAAATTTACAAACCCGAATCAACTAAAGAAGTCGGGGCAGTGGCAATGGGTACGGTTATTTTATACAATGATTCTGACGCGGACCAGGCGCTGGTGGCCACTACGCGTTTGCTTTCGCCCGAGGGCGTGCTGTTTCGTTTGAAAAATCGCGTTGTTATTCCGGCCAAAGGCACAATCGCGGCGGAAGTTTACGCTGATAAAGAAGGGCGCGAGAGCGAGATCGGTCCGGCGAGATTTACCATTCCGGGTTTGAACGCGGTGAAACAAGCGGTGATTTACGCCAAGAGCGAAAAGCCGATGGTTGGCGGCGTGCGCGCGGTTGGGATAGTCACGGAGGAAGATTTAAAATTAGCGGAAAAAGAATTGGCCGCGGATTTGAAAAAAGCCGGCGCGGAAAAATTGTCCGCTCTGCATCCGGAATCAGCCGTGGTCTACGAAATCGTGAAGCAAGAAATCAGCGCGGACAAAGAAGCCGGCAGCGACGCGGAAGAATTTACTTTGTCGGGCACGGCGGAGGTGATCGGCGTTTTTTACAATCAAACCGAAGCGGACAAGCTGGCCAGCGATGAATTGACCAAGCGAGTGGTCGGGGAAGCGGAACTGTTGATTCAAAACGAATTAAGAACCGCGGTGGCTTTGGTTGATTATAATTTGGAAAATAAAACCGCGAATTTGAAAATTTCCGGCGTGGGCGCGGTGAGTCTTAATCCGGAAAGCCAGCAATTGCAAAAATTAATTTTCTTCGGCAAGACAAAAGACGAGGTTCGGCGTTATCTTTTGTCGCTTGATCATGTCCGCAGCGTGGAATTGAAATTCACCCCGGCCTGGATCCGCACTGTCCCGCAGGTCGCCGACCATGTGAATGTGGTGGTGAAGAATGTGGAGTAAGCGTTCGCGATTAAAATCCATATTCAAAAAAATACCGCGTAAGCCACGCCGTCAGCGCCAACGAATTTTTTGCTGATGATCGCCGCTTCTTTAAGATTAATTTTGTCGGCCAAATCTTTAACCTTTTTTACATCCGCCGCCGTTCCGGTAAGTTTTATTTCAAAGGCAGTTTTTTTGTTCAGGATAACATCAATTTCGGCTTTGTTGCGGCAGTTGTAAAAACTTAATTCGCCATAATCAGCCAATTGATTAACGGCGGCATTTTCAAATAATTGAGCGTCATTAACATTGCCAATCGTATTTAGAATACCGGTATCGGAGAAATAAACGCGCCGTCCGGCCGCGACCGAGCGATCCACGCCTTTGGCGTATTTAGGCATCAGACGAATGAAAAATACGCCTTGTAAAAATTCCAGATAGCCGTAGATTTTTGTTCGAGTGACACCAAGTTCGCTGGCCAGTTTGGTCACATCAACCATTGAACCGACGCGCGGCACCAGTAATAAAATCAAATCACGCAACTCGCGGCTGTCAGAATAGTCAGCTAGAATTTTTAAATCTTTTTCAAAAAAAGACGCGAAAATATTTTTCAAAATTTGCGTTTTGGCTTCGGTTTCGCCGGTTGTTACCACTTCCGGGAAACCGCCATAACGCAAATAGCGAGCGTATTCTTCCTCGTATTTTGTGAATTTAATCGCGTCGGTTGTTTGTTTGGCCGATGCCAAATCAATTTTTTCCGCCTCGGCTTGTGATACTTTGTCGTGAAAATACAGGTATTCACGGAAACTCAGAGGAGGTAGATAATACAAAAATTTTCGGCCGGACAACGATTCCGGGAAAAGATTTTTAAGATAAAAATTTGACGAACCGGTAACGATGAATTTTATTCCATAATGGTCAATTAAAAATTTAATTATTTTGGTAATTTCCGGAAAATTTTGAATTTCATCCACAAAAATAAAAAGCCGCTCTGCACCGCCGCCGGCCAAATCGCGCAATCTGAGATAGATATTATTATAGTCAATATCTTCAAACACCTTTTGGTCCAGGGGATTATCCAAATCCAGCCATAGTTTGGGTGAGTCATTTATATTTTCAAAAATCTGCCTCATTAAGGTTGTTTTGCCAACCTGCCTCATGCCGGTGATCACCAAAGCGTTTTTATGGCTTAAATAACGCAAAATTTTATAGTAAAGCAATCGTTTTTTCATAAGTGTATTAAAATTAGATACAAAATTGCGTATTTCTGTATTATATTATATCACAGATTGGAAAGGTGGTCAAGCGGATAAACCACCTATTTTGTTCAACCTGTGGATAACTGTCTATTGCCAAAAGTGGTCGGGGGTAAGATAAATAAAGATTTTAAAAGTGGGGTAATTTTTAACCTTTTAAAATATTAAAAACGCCCCGCGTGGGGCGTTTTTAAATTGTCTTTGATTTGTTCGTAAGCCTAATGGCGGGATTTTAATTTTTCGTTGGCATCACTTGACATCCCTCCGCCCTTTTGATATATTATTCACACTTAAAAGGAACTAATTAAATTATGCAAAATTACGAATTGCTGTTTGTCGTGCCGGGCACTTTGTCGGAAGATGAGGTGGCTCCGGTGGTTGAGAAAGTTAAAAAAGTAGTGTTAGACAATGCCGGC
Source organism: Candidatus Magasanikiibacteriota bacterium (assembly GCA_016207245.1). Classification (GTDB taxonomy): domain Bacteria; phylum Patescibacteriota; class Patescibacteriia; order Magasanikbacterales; family UBA922; genus 2-12-FULL-43-12. Next base: position 14,307 of record JACQQA010000004.1, read on the forward strand.
GCCAGTTGGGAAATGGAAGCAATGGAAAAAAGGCGATTGGCTTATCCAATGAAGCATATCCGCTACGGCTATTTTTATTTGGCATTTTTTCAGGCCGAAGCGGAGGCGGTGGTGAAAATGCAAAATGAATTGCGTTTAATGCCGGAGACGTTGCGCGCTTTAGTTACTAAGTTTGATCCGGAAAAACAAAAAATGCGCAGAATTGAATTTGGCACCACTCCAACGCCGGGCATGGACGCGGTAAAAAACGCGGTTGAGACAATATCGATGGAGGCCGCGGCTAATGTCGGGCCGGCAGTTGTTGCCGCGCCGGTAGCGGTTGAAACAATTGTTGAGCCGGTTCAAGAGGAAAAAGCCGCCGCGGTTTCAGCGAAGAAAACCAAGAAGCCAATAGATTTGGCGGAAATTGACAAGAAGCTGGATGAGATTCTTGATTTAGATTTAACGAATGTGTAAAATAGCGTTATCATTAAACTAAATTTTATCATATGGATCTCAACCGCGTAACACTTCTCGGGCGTTTGACCCGCGATCCGGAAGTCCGCACCACTCCGACTGGCAAAACCGTCGCTACCGTAAGCGTAGCCACCGGACGGGTTTGGTTTGATGCCGCCGGGGCTAAACAGGAAAAGACTGAATTTAGTTCCTGCGTGTTGTGGGGAAAGCTGGCAGAGATCGCCGGACAATATTTAAGCAAAGGCCGGCGCGTGTATGTTGAAGGCCGGTTAGAAACGCGCGACTGGGTGGGCCAAGACGGCGTGAAGCGCTATCGCACGGAAATAATCGCCAGCAATTTAATTATGCTTGACGCGCCCCGCTCTTCCGCACAATCTGCCGCGGTTTCGGCGCCAGCCAATGAAATTTCGCCGATGGCTAACGAGGAAGTGGTAGAGGAAGAGATAAAAGTTGAAGATATTCCGTTTTAATTTTTTCCGATAAGTTTTTATGCAGGTTAATACCAACAAGCCGGTTGAAAAAAAACAATGCCATTATTGCGCGAATAATGTCAAAGAAGTGACTTATAAAGACGCGATTTTATTGCGCAAGTTTGTTTCTTCGTATTTCAAGATCGCGCCGCGCCGTCGGAGCGGTTTGTGCGCTCATCACCAGAGAAAAGTAGCGCAGGCGATAAAGCAGGCGAGAGTCGCAGGATTGATGCCGTTCTGTCCGAAGTAGGCCCACGAATACGACGACCACCAATCAACACCAATATTGAAACCTCGTTAATAGTCAGCGAGGTTTTTTGTTTAAAGTAATGGTGTGATGAGGTATCGAAGTCAGTTATCTGTGGATAAGTTATTTATTGAAAATAGATTAAAATAACACATTTCCGCTAAATCCAGCCAAATTTGACAAAGTTTTTGTTTTACTATCAAATTTGACAGATTTAAATAAATACTGTATTATTAAGCCACTTTGAATCACTCGCGTTTTTGTACTCTAGAATTCCTTGGGTAAAGGATTCAAGAGGGTACGTATAAATCCATGCCTGTGAAAAAGCTTCAATCAAGAAATTAACACTGGGAAGCCTCTTTTGGGGCGATTTTTTGTTTTTAATCAAAATTCTTTCTTTATGTCAAAGTTTGCCACGCAACCAATAAAAGAAGCAAAGCGCCGTTTTTTTAATAAGAATAATTTTACGCCGCCGGCGCCGGATTTGATTGAAATCCAAAAATTTTCTTACGATTGGTTTTTGAAAGAGGGCATTAAAGAATTATTTGACGAAATTTCCCCGATAACCGATTTTACCGGCAGAGATTTGGAATTGTATTTTGAAGACTATTATATTGATGAATCCAAATTTGACGAAGTGACTTGCCGGAAGAAAAATATTACTTTTGAGGCGCCCCTGCGCGTTGACGCCAAGTTGGTGAACAAGCGCACGCATCGGACGGAAAAGCAGGAAATTTATCTCGGCGATATTCCGCTGTTAACTCCGCGCGGAACTTTTATCGTGAACGGCATTGAACGCACGGTCGTCACCCAGCTGATTAGAAGTCCCGGCGCGTTTTTTACCGCCGAATTGGTGCGCGGTCGGCGCTATTACGGCGCGAAAATTATTCCGAACCGTGGCGCTTGGATTGAAATTGAAACTGACCAAAACAATGTCTTGTGGGTGAAAGTTGACCGCAAGCGCAAAGTCGCCGCCACCGCGCTGTTGCGCGCGTTTGGCTATGGTTCCAATGAAGATATTTTGAAATTGTTCGCTGATGTAAACAAACACCCAAACGTTGATTTTATTGAAAATACTTTAAAAAAAGATACGGCGTCAAACACTGATGAAGGTCTGATTGAAGTTTACAAGCGTATTCGTCCCGGAGATTTGGCTATGGCTGACAACGCGCGCAGTTTAATCCACGCGATGTTTTTCAATTTTGAACGTTACGATTTGGGCCGCGTCGGCGTTTACAAATTCGGCACTAAATTCCAGTTGAATCTCGCTGATAAAGAATATGATAATAAAGAACAGCGTGTGTTGTCGCCGGAAAAACTTTTGTTGGTTTTGAAAGAAGTTGTGCGTTTGAACGTCACGCAGGAAGAGCCGGATGACATTGACCATTTGGGCAATCGCCGTTTGCGCGCGGTGGGCGAGCTGGTGCAGAATCGTTTTCGGGTCGGCATGGCTAGAATGGAACGCATCATCAAAGACCGCATGAGCACGTTTGAATTGGAAGGATTGACGCCGAACAAATTAATTAACGCGCGTCCGGTAATTGGCGCGGTGCGCGAATTTTTTATGAGTTCCCAGCTGTCTCAATTTATGGACCAGATCAATCCTTTGGCGGAACTGGAACATAAACGCCGCATCAGCGCGCTTGGCCCGGGTGGTTTGTCCCGCGACCGCGCCGGCTTTGAAGTCCGCGACGTGCACACCACGCACTACGGAAGAATCTGCCCGATTGCGACTCCGGAAGGTCCGAACATCGGTCTTGTCGGACACTTGTCAAGTTTTGCTAAATTAAATTCTTTCGGTTTTTTACTCACCCCGTACCGCCGGATGGAAAAAATGTCTAACAACAAATCTCGGGTTACAAACGAAATCGTTTATTTAAATTCCTTTGAGGAAGAAAGAGTAATCACCGCGAGCGCGAATACCGCGCTGGATAAGGACGGTGTGATTGTCGCGGAAAGAGTGCCGGCGCGCATCAACGGCCAGCCGGGAATTATTGAAAGCGATAAGGTGGAATATTTGGATGTGGCGCCGAATCAGATTTTGAGCATTGGTACAAGTTTAATTCCATTTTTGGAACATGATGACGCCACCCGCGCGTTGATGGGAACGAACATGCAGAGGCAATCAGTGCCGTGCGTGCGGCCCAGCGCGCCATTGGTTGGCACCGGCGTGGAGAAGATGGCCGCGGAAAACAGCGGTTATGTGGTTTTGGCTGAAGATGACGGCGAGATTACCGCGGTTGACGCTGATAAAATTGAATTAACCACCAAAAAAGGGAAAGTTTTGACTTATCAAATGAATAAGTTCGTCCGTTCCAATGCTTCTTCCTGCATCAATCAAAAAACAATTGTTACTTTAAATCAGAAAGTAAAGAAAGGGCAGGCGATGTGCGATGGCCCGTCAACTCAAGGCGGCGAGCTGGCTTTGGGCAATAATATTTTGGTTGCTTATATGGTCTGGGATGGTTTTAACTATGAAGACGCGGTGATTATTTCCGAGCGCATTGTCCATAAGGACGCGTTTACTTCCATTCATATTGAAGACTACGCGGTTGATGTGCTGGAAACCAAGCTTGGCCCGGAAGTGGTGACGAGCGATATTCCGAATGTCAGCGAGGAAAAATTAAAAAATCTTGATGCCGAAGGCATTGTCCGCATCGGCGCCGAAGTCCAATCAGGCGATATTTTGGTTGGTAAAATTACTCCAAAAGGCGAAACGGAGTTATCGCCAGAAGAAAGATTGTTACGCGCGATTTTTGGCGAAAAGGCCAGAGATGTCCGCGATTCTTCATTATATCTTGAACACGGCGAGCACGGCAAAGTTATTGATGTAAAAATATTTTCCGCCGAAGCCGGCGACAAACTCCAGCCAGGCGTAATGAAGCGGGTGCAGGTAACCGTGGCTGATATGCGCAAGGTTCAGGTCGGCGACAAGATGGCCGGTCGCCACGGCAATAAAGGCGTAATTTCACGCGTCGTGCCGGTAAGCGATATGCCGTTTTTGGAAGATGGCACGCCGGTGGATATTATTTTATCCCCGCTGGGTGTTGTGTCTCGTATGAATTTGGGTCAGCTTTTGGAATGCCATTTGGGTTTGGCCGCTAATGCTTTGGGTTATCGGGCCGCCACGCCGACATTAGACGGTGTTACTGAAGAGCAAATTAAAGAAGAATTGCAAAAAGCCGGTTTTCCGGCTGATGGCCAAATGCAGTTATGCGATGGCCGAACCGGCGAGCCGTTTGACCATAAAACCACGGTCGGCTACAGCTATATGTTGAAATTAAACCACATGGTGGAAGATAAAATCCACCAGCGTTCAATCGGACCTTACAGCTTGATTACGCAGCAACCGTTAGGCGGCAAAGCGCAATTCGGCGGCCAACGTTTCGGTGAAATGGAGGTTTGGGCGTTGGAAGCGTATGGCGCGTCCCATATTTTACAGGAAATGCTGACGATCAAATCCGATGATGTGCCTGGCCGTTCAAAAGCGTATGAGGCGATTATCAAGGGCGAGCAAATTACCCGCGTGAATCTGCCAGAGTCGTTCAATGTTTTGGTGCGCGAATTGAAAGGCCTGGCGCTTGACGTTGAATTATTAAAACGCGGCGAAGACGGCGAATATGCCATGGTTAAAGATGTTACGGATAATGTACCCGGAGGAAAAAACGACGATGAGAGAAAAGAAAGAAATTAAGATGAAAATACCAGCGAGATATTAACGAAATATTAAAAAATATTAACGAAATATTTATGTCGCGCGAATTTTCCCAGCATATTAATGACTTTGACGCGATGCGTTTGCGCGTCGCTTCTCCGGAAGTTATCCACGCTTGGTCTCACGGCGAAGTAGTCAAGCCGGAAACCATCAATTATCGCACGCAAAAGCCGGAAAAGGGCGGTTTGTTTGCCGAGGAAATTTTTGGCCCGACCAAAGACTGGGAATGTTATTGCGGCAAATACAAAAAAATTCGTTACAAAGGCATTGTTTGCGACAAGTGCGGAGTGGAGGTTACTCACTCTTTGGTGCGCCGCCAGCGCATGGGGCACATTGATTTAGCCGCTCCGGTCTCGCACATTTGGTTTTTGCGCTCCGTGCCATCCAAGATCGGTTTAGTTTTGGATATGTCCATTCAGGCCATGGAGAAAGTGATATACTTCGCGTCTTTCGTGATTGTTAAAGTTGACGAGGAACAAAAAAAGCAGACACACGAAGCTTTACGGTCTGAATACAAGAGCAAGAAAAAACAGATTTTAAATGAATTTGACCGCCAGACCAAAGAAGCCAATGATAAAAAATTAAAAGCATCGGCGATAGAAGAATTAGCTAAAGAGCGCGATCGCAAATTAATCGCTTTGGAAGAAGATTTTACCGACGCCGAAGACGAGTTGAAAGATATTCAAATGTTACGAGTGTTATCAGAAAATCGCTATCAGGAATTGGCCTTGCGCTATGGTTATTTGTTTGACGCGGAGATCGGCGCCGAAGCCATCCGCCGCCTTTTGGAGAGATTAAATTTAACAGAAACGATTATTCGGCTGGAAGCGGAGATCAAAGAAACTAAGGGCGCCAAATGCGAGCGTTTAATTAAGCGCGTTAAACTTTTGCGCAGTTTGGAAAAAAATAAAATTCGGCCGGAGTGGATGATTCTGACCGCGATCCCGATCGTGCCGCCGGATCTGCGCCCGATGGTGGCTTTGGACGGCGGACGTTTCGCGACTTCCGACCTGAATGATTTGTATCGCCGCGTTATCAATCGCAACAACCGTTTGCGCCGATTATTGGAATGAAACGCTCCGGAAGTCATTTGCCGCAATGAAAAAAGAATGATGCAGGAAGCCGTTGACGCGTTGATTGACAACAACGCCCGCGCGTCAAAAACCGTTACCGCTTCCACCGGCCAGAAAAGGCAGCTGCGTTCGTTAGCGGATATTTTGAAAGGCAAACAAGGCCGTTTCCGCCAAAATCTTTTGGGCAAGCGCGTTGACTATTCCGGCCGTTCGGTTATCGTGGTCGGTCCCAATTTGAAAATAGACGAATGCGGCGTTCCCAAACGGATGGCTTTGGAATTATTCCGTCCGTTTGTGATGGCGGAAATTATCAAGCGGGAACTGGCTCACAATGTCCGCAGCGCTTCCCGTTTTATTGAAACTAACGCGCCGGAAGTTTGGGATATTTTGGAAGATTTGACGAAAAAAACCCGCGTCTTGCTGAACAGGGCTCCGACTCTGCATCGTTTGGGTATTCAAGCGTTTCGTCCACAGCTGGTTGAAGGCAAAGCGATTATGTTGCACCCGCTGGTTTGTCCGGCGTTCAACGCCGACTTTGACGGCGACCAGATGGCTGTGCATTTGCCGCTGACCGAGGAAGCGCGCTGGGAAGCGGAAAATTTAATGGCTTCGGAAAAAAATCTTTTGAAGCCGGCCACCGGCGCGCCGGTGATTACCCCGCAGCAGGACATCGCTTTGGGCTGTTATTATCTGACTAAATATAATGAAGACGACATCAAGGAAGTAAAAAAATATTTTTCCAATTCCACAGAAGCGAAATTCGCTTACAAATGCCGCCGCATCGGCTTGCGCGAAAGAATTAAAATCAGATTCAGCGACCTGGCAAAATTTCCGGATGGCGCGGGCAGTATTGTTGAAACCTCCTTGGGCCGGATATTGTTTAATGAAATTCTTCCGGATAAGCTTTCATATTTTAATGAGACCATCACTAAAAAACATTTAAGCAATATCATCGGCCTGTTGTTGGAATTTTACGGCCAAGAAGAAACCGCTCGTTTGTTGGATGAAATAAAATCTTTGGGATTTAAGTACGTGACGAAATCCGGCTACTCATTGGGTATGGATAACTTCGGCCACATTAAAGAAAAGACGGAAATTCTGCGCAACACTGACGATGAGGTGGAAAAAGTGCGCCAGCAATATGAAGAGGGTTTGCTGACGGACGCGGAACGGCATGCTAAAGTGCTAGAACTCTGGACGCAAGCCAAAGATCAAGTGTTGTCGCACAACAAAACAGCGCTGAATCGCGACGGATCGGTATTCGCGATGATTGATTCCGGCGCGCGCGGCTCCTGGGGGCAATTGGGCCAGGTTATCGGCATGAAAGGCATGGTCGCGTCTCCGAGCGGCGACATTATTGAATTGCCGGTCAAAGGCAGTTTTAAAGAAGGATTCAGTGTTTTGGAATTTTTTATTTCCTCTCACGGCACCCGCAAAGGTTTGTCTGATACGGCTCTGCGCACGGCCAACGCCGGCTATCTTACCCGCCGTTTGGTTGATGTGGCGCAAGATGTGGTGGTTTTGGAAGACGATTGCGGCGATACTGACGGCGCGGTTATCACTAAAAAAGAGACGGAAGAAATGGGAGAAAAAATGTCTGACCGCGTAACCGGCAGATTCGCCTTATCAGATGTCAAAGCCGGCAATAAAATTGTGGCAAAAGCGGATGAGATTATCACCGAATCAGCGGCGAGAGCGATTGATAAAGGCGGGGTGGAAGAAGTGCATGTGCGTTCGGTTTTACGCTGCCGTTTGGCTAAAGGAATTTGCAAAAAATGCTACGGCTATGATTTGGCGCACAATAAATTGGTTGAACAAGGCGTGGCCGTCGGAATAATCGCCGCGCAATCAATCGGCGAGCCGGGCACTCAATTAACGATGCGGACATTTCACTTAGGCGGCGTGGCGGGCGGCGATATCACGCAAGGTTTGCCGCGGGTTGAAGAATTGTTTGAAGCGCGCCGGCCAAAACGAGTGGCGATTTTGTCAGAAGTCGCCGGCGTGGTTGAAATTGAAGAGGCCGAAGGCAAGGTGATTACCGGTCCGACCGGCAGAAAAATTTTTGAAGGCCGCCGCGGGCAGAAAATCATCAAGGTGCATTTTGAGGGCATGGATGAGTTTAAATTCAAATTTAAACCCGCCGATGATGTGCAAGTGTCTGATGGCCAAAAAATCAGGAAAGACGATGTTTTGCTGGTGCGCGGGGAATCAGGCGAAGAAGTTAAGGCGAAATATGACGGCACTGTGTCCTTGGAAAAAAATGTTTTAACACTGACTTTTGAAGGCCGCCACACCAAAGAATACATCATTCCGTTGGGTTACAAACTGTGGGCAAGTAACGGCGACAAAGTTGAAAAAGGCCAGCAACTGACCGAGGGCGCAGTGGATTTACACGAGCTTTATGAATTAAAAGGCCGCAAAGCAGTGCAGGATTATATCTTGCGCGAAATCAAAGCGATTTATTCTTCACAAGGACAGCGTTTGAATGACAAACACGTGGAATTAATCGTGAAACAAATGTTTGGTCGCGTTTATGTTGAAGATGCCGGCGACACCGATTTACTGCCGGGCGAAGTCGTGGAAAAAGCGCAATTGATGACTGCCAATGAGTTTGCCAAAAAAGAAAACAAGAAGGAGGCAATCGGCCGCGAACTGTTCCTCGGCGTTTCCAAAGTTTCTCTCTCCACCCAGAGCTTCTTATCATCCGCGTCGTTTCAAGAAACCGCGCGCGTGCTTATCAATGCCGCGGTTACCGGAAAGATTGATTACCTCGCCGGCCTCAAAGAAAATGTCATTATCGGCCGCCGCATTCCGGCCGGAACCGGGTTTTATAAGAATAGTTAAACCGCGAGACCTCACCCCAAACCCCTCTCCTATAAGGAGAGGGGTTTTTGTGGAGCCTCTGGCTTTTTTATTAAAAATATTGTATATTATTATGGACAAATTTAATCTTAATTTTTAGATTATGATGTTTCAAAAAACTCCGCGTCCGGCAATGCCGCAGGAAGAGTATCCAACCCCAGGCGTTTCTCCCGATGAAGTTGAGACCGTGGTTGGCCCGTCAGTGCGGGTGGAAGGTGATTTTGCTTCCGAGGGCAATATTATAGTAAAAGGCATTGTGTCCGGTTCGGTGAAAACCAGCAAATTGTTGACCGTGGAAAAAGGCGCTTCAATTTTCGCGAATGTGCGCGCCGGCAACGCGGCGATTTCCGGTTCCATTCGAGGAAATGTGAAAGTATCGGACCGATTGGATTTGGCCGAAACCGCGCAAGTGGCTGGTGACATCGATTGCCGAGTATTGAGCGTCGCGCCCGGAGCTTTGGTTCAGGGCAGAGTAACAATGAAAGGAATTGAAATCGCCGGTGATAAAAAAGATGAGAAAAAAATCGGCAGCTTTATGAGTAAAATAAAATCACATTCGGAGGACGAAGTTGACAATACGGTCGCGAGCGGTTTGTGAAAGAAAAAAGCCGGTTATGTATGTTTATCTTTATGATAATTTTCTCAAGCAGAAAAAATACGCGTCTACCTTGAAAATAATTGAAACAAGGTTGACAGATTTTGGCATTGCCGGTAAGATAATCCGGCTGCAAAGTTTAAGCGACGCTAAAGAATTAGTAGAAGATGAAATAAAAAAAGGCGTGTCAGGCATTGTGATCGTGGGGAATGATAAAACTTTCGGTCAAGTATTATCACGCGCCGCCACCTGCGAGACATTATTCGGTTTTTTACCAATCGGGCAGGGCAACAGGATTGCGGAAATTTTAGGCATTCCGATCGGTGAAGAGGCTTGCGCGACTTTATCGCGGCGGCGGAAGTTAAGATTAGATTTGGGTTGGTTTAATGGCCGATATTTTGTTTCCCAACTTCATATTATGCCTAGCGAAATTGCGGTGGAATATGATGAAAGATTTAAAGTAACGGCAAAAAGCAAGATGGAATTGGTGGTGTGCAATTTACAACCCTTTGAATGGGAAGGCAATGGCAAAAAATATGTCGTCCGTCCGCAAGATGGCAAACTTGAGGCCTTTTTGCGGCCGGTTCTTGGCCGAAGCTGGTTTAAAGAAAGATTTGAAGACCCCAGCATTTTTCCGTTTCAAGAAATGACGGTGAGCGCAAAAAAACCATTCGTCGTTGAGGCCGACGGCCGGCAGTCAAAAGAAACGAAAATAAAAATTAAGTTATCCAAAAAAAGAGTGGAGATGATTGTGGGGAAAGAACGAATGTTTTAGCGAGCTCAGGTGGCGTAACTGGTAGCCGCACTACCTTGAGGTGGTAGCGCCCGCAAGGGCATGGAGGTTCAAATCCTCTCCTGAGCACCAGTCTCATTTTAAACCCCGCTTAAGCGGGGTTTTGGATATGTATGAAGGGGGTTGGGTTAGACCCCCGCGCTCTCAAGATAAAGAGCTTTGTCGCGATAGCTGGCATAGCCTGAGTTTGTCGGTCTTGGAGTGCTCTCTGGCAAGAACAACAATGACCGTCATGGGAATTTTTGTAGACTCGGTTTCTGCCTTAGAGGCTATCTTTATGCGAACAACCCAAAATAAAAGAACCGTAGGGACTTATACTAAATCATTATGAGTAAATAATCAAGGCTTGACAAGTGGATAATTTCGCGCTATATTAAATACGCTCATTACACAGCAGATGATCGACCCGCCTCATCGCCTGCCTGCCGGCAGGCAGGGCGGGTAGGAAAGTCCGAGCTCCTTTTTTGACAATGGGTAATACCCATCCTTCATGTCGTGAGGCATTGAAGCGGGATAGCGCCACAGAGACAATACTACTTTGACACGCCGTAGCCTTGGCGGAGGCGGTAACAAAAACCCGCCTACGCTAAAGCTTCGGCGTGGCGAAGGAAACGTGAAAAGTGTATGGAGGTTTTGGTTCTAGATCAAAGCTACTATACTCTCCGACCCGTGAGGCGTCGGAGTGGCAAGCCCTGTCTGGAGAAAGTGCAGCGTCCCGATTTAATCGGGATGAAAAGTTAGCACGTTAGATCGCGTAGAGCAATTTACGCGACAGAGAAATGATCATTGCTTCGACTCGCTTCGCTCGCTCAGCACAAGCCCTATTAATAAAATAATATGACTTGTCCTGAGCGAGGCCGTAGGCCGAGTCGAAGGACAGAACTCGGCTTATCGCTGTGGAATGAGCAATTAAAACCCCTCTTGAAAAAAGAGCGGGTTTTTGTTATCTTATTAATATATGAAACGTTCCGAAATCTTCCTCATGATTTTTAAAGTTCCGGTGGATTTTTTAATGCTTATATTGGCCGGCATCTCGGCCTATTATTTGCGTTTTGCGGAATTGCTCGTCGGTTTTCGGCCGGTAGTTTTTGATTTGAGCCTGTCAAAATATTTAAGTATTGCCACATGGGTGAGCGCGGTTTGGCTAATTATATTTGCTCTGCTCGGTCTATATTCCACTGATCCAAATCGCAAGTTATCAAAGGATTTAACGCGAATATTTTTTGCTTGTTCCGTGGGTCTGGGTGTGGTGGCTTTGTATGTGATGTTCGCATTACAACAGTTTGATTCGCGTTTTCTTGTTGCCGCCAGTTGGGTGTTTGCCATTGTTTATGTTTCTGTCGGGAGGATTTTAATCCGCGGCTTGAAAGGCTTGATGTATCGCGCGGGTTTGGGTTTGCGGCGCGTGGCAGTGATTGGCGGAGAAGAAATAGCCAACGATGTCGTCAGGGAATTAAACCAAAGAAATGAGCTGGGCTATAAAGTGATCGGACAGTACAATGTTTTTTCCGCGCAATTAATTTCCGTCCTGGAAAAATTAAATTTGGATGAAATTGTTTTTACCAATCCGCGCGCCAACGAAAAAGAAGCTTTGCGGGCGTTGAATTTTTGTAATTTAAATCACATTGTTTTTAAATATTCCGCCGATTTGTTTTCCGCTTATTCAGCCAATATGGCAGTCAGTCCGTTGGCCGGCGTGCCAATAGTGGAATTGAAACGTACGCCGTTAGACGGCTGGGGCAGGGTGGCGAAGCGAGTATTTGATGTTATTGCAAGTTTGATAGCTATTACTTTGCTGTTGCCGCTGATGATTTTATTTGCCATAATTATTTTGTTGGAAACCGGCCGGCCGGTGATTTACAAAAATGAAAGAGTGGGGATTCGCGGACAAAAGTTTTTTATTTTCAAATTTCGTTCCATGTTTCAGAAAGATTGCACCGGGCCGCAATTCGGCCGAGCCGGTTTGAAAGCGGAAATGAAAGAGAAAGATTTGATTGAAGAAAAAAGCGTAAAGACCGGACCGATATATAAAATTGCGGACGATCCGCGCGTTACTAAATTCGGACGATTCATTCGGCGCTGGAGCATAGACGAATTGCCGCAATTTTTTAATGTTTTAATCGGCGACATGAGCATCGTCGGCCCGCGGCCGCATCAGCCGCGCGAAGTTGAGCAATATGAAAAAGAATACCCGACCGTGTTTACGTTAAAGTCCGGAATCACCGGCATGGCGCAAATTTCCGGCCGGAGCGATTTGTCGTTTGAAGAAGAAATGAAGCTTGATATTTTTTATATTGAACGCTGGAGCATGTTTTTAGATCTGATTATTTTTATCAAAACACCGTTTGTAATATTTAAGAGAAGAAAAGCATTGTGAAAATTGCGCTAGTTCACGACTATTTATCCCAACACGGCGGAGCGGAAAGAGTTTTGAAAGCGTTTCATGAAATCTGGCCGTCAGCGCCGGTTTTTGTTTTGTTTCATGATAAAAAAAAGATTGATGATTTTGAAAACGCGGACATCCGTGAGTCATTTTTAGCCAAATTGCCGTTCGGCCGCAAAAAATACCAATGGTACTTGCCTTGGATGCCGTTCGCGACCGAGCGCCACAATTTACACGAATTTGACGCAGTACTGTCCTCAACCAGCGCTTTTGCCAAAGGTGTTTTAACTCGACCAGACACTTTGCACATTTCTTACTGCCACACGCCGACGCGGTATTTGTGGACTGATACACATGAATATATTGAGGAATTAAAATATAATCGTTTGATTAAGGCGGCTTTGCCAAGATTAATTTATCATCTGCGGTTGTGGGATAAAATGAGTGTGGATCGGGTGGATCATTTCATCGCCAATTCCGGCACAGTGCGGAATCGCATCCAGAAGTATTATCGCCGCGAAAGCGATATTATTTATCCGCCGGTTGATATTGATAAATTTTTTATCAGCAAAGACATCGGCGATTATTTTATCGCCGGCGGACGGCTGGTGCCATACAAGCGATTTGATTTGTTGATTCAGGTGTTTAATCGTTTGCGCTGGCCGTTAGTTATTTTTGGCGATGGGCCGGAAGAGGACAAATTAAAAAAATACGCCAAAGATAATATTAAGTTCGTCGGCAGAGTGAGCGACGAGGAGAAGGCCGCGTTGTTATCGCGCGCGCGCGCGTTAATTCATCCGCAGGTTGAAGATCTGGGCATTACGCCGATTGAATCAATGGCCTGCGGCCGGCCGGTGATCGCTTATCCGGTCGGCGGAGCCGCGGAAACGGTTATTCCCGGCGAGACTGGTGAATTTTTCACTTCGCAGAATTGGGAGTCGTTGTTAGACACTGTTTTGCATTTTAATCACGAGAATTGGGCCAGCGAAAAAATCCGCGAGCATGCCGAGCGCTACGGCGTTGACGCGTTCAAAGAGCGAATTAAAAGATATGTTGAAGATAGATACGAAGAGTTTAAACAGGGGCTGAATCAGTGCGCCCTTGATATTAGATAATACTAATACACGGACTTATGAATGTCGGTGTTGATATAAGGTGTTTGATGGAGAAAGAACGCACTGGTGTTGGGGAGTATGCTTTTGGGCTGCTTGATGCTGTCTTTAGAATTGACAAAGAGAACCAGTATTTTTTATTTTATAATTCCCATAAAGATGTTTCGGAAGTTTTGCCAAAATGGGAGTATCCGAATGTGCGTTATGTAAGGACGAGGTGGCCGAATAAGATATTTAATGTTTTTTTGCTTTTGGGTTTAGTAAAATTAAATAAACTGATTGAAAGAAGATTGAAAGATTATAAGATTAAAAAATTAGATTGTTTTTTTTCTCCGAACTTGAATTTTACTTCTTTGACTCCCAAAACAAAATTTTTTTTGACTATTCATGATTTGTCTTTTGAATTTTTGCCCGAGTGTTACACATTAAAACAACGGCTGTGGCACAAATTACTGCGGCCGAAAAAGCAGTGTCAACAGGCGAATATTATTTTTACGCCATCGGAGAGTACGAGGCGGGATGTGGCGTCGCGGTATTTTGTGGCAGAAAAAAAAGTTTTAATTTTGCGTCCGGGTTTATCCGCAACTATGACACAGAATACAGATAACAGAATGCAGGTGAGAGAGAAATATGATTTGCCGGAGAAGTTTATTTTGTTTTTAGGCACGATTGAGCCGAGGAAAAATGTTGAGGCGGCAATATCCGCTTTTCAGAATATCCACACACTTACACACTTACACACTTACACACTTGTCATCGCTGGCGCCCGCGGATGGAAGAACGAAAATGTGATGCGCGTTATTGCCGACACACCAAACGTTCGCTACATTGATTACGTTGCCGAGGAAGACAGACCCGCATTGTATCGTTTAGCCAGTCTGTTTGTCTATCCGAGTTTATATGAAGGATTCGGTTTGCCGGTTTTGGAAGCAATGGCCTGTGGCACGCCGATCATCACCAGCAATCGTTCTTCTTTGCCCGAAGTCGGCGGTGATGCTGTTTGTTATGTCAATCCGGCGAATGTCGCGGAGTTGAGCTGGGCGATGGAGCGAGTGTTGTGCGATGATGAATTAGGAATTAAGAATTATGAATTAAGAGTTGCAAGACAAAAAGAGTGTGTGGAAAGATTTGATTGGGGGAGAAGCGCTGGGCAGTTTTTAAATTATCTAATTTGAAATATATGCAAGCATACAAAAACAATCGTCGGTTGCGGAATTTTATTTCTCTGCCCGTTATTTGGTCACAGCTTCTGCCTTTGGTGTTGGCTGATATTTGCGCTGAGATATATCATCGAATTTGTTTTTCTTTGTATGGAATTGATTACGTGAAACGTTCAGAATATATACGGATAGATCGCCACAAGTTGTCATATTTGAATTGGTATCAAAAATTTGGGTGCGTTTATTGCGGTTATGCAAACGGCCTTTTGGCTTATCTTAAAGAAATAGCCGGGCGGACGGAAAAATATTGGTGCGGAATTATGCACAAACAAGGCGGCGGATTTCATCCGCAGAAGCATCAAAAAGATTTTTTGCCTTATGGCGATGAAAAAGCTTTTCATGATTTTATGAAGAAATAGTTATGAAAATCGGCATTGACGCCAGAATGTACGGTCCGAAACAGGCGGGATTGGGGCGGTATGTTCAACAATTAATAACGGGTTTGTTTGAGATTGATTCTGAAAATGAGTTTGTGTTTTTTGTACGCGATGTCAGAGACCCCCTCCTGACCTCCCCCCGTTCGGCTGAGCTCAGGGCCGAAGCCTACAAGGGGGAGGGAAAAGTGAGAGTGGTTGTGGCGAATATTCCATGGTATGGTTTGGCCGAACAGATTAAATTTAAAAAAATAATTCAGAAAGAAAAAGTTGATCTGATGCATTTTCCGCATTGGAATGTGCCGTTGTTTTATAACGACCCGTTCGTTGTTACGATTCATGATTTAATTATGTATCACTATCCGCGGCCGGAGGCGACGACTTTGGGACCGATTAAATTTTGGCTGAAAGATCGCGCGCATCGGATTGTTTTGCGCCACGCGGTCAGCAGAGCGAAGAAACTAATTGTTACCAGCGAGTTTACTAAACAAGATGTACTCAAAACATTGGGAGTACCGGCGGAGAAGATGGCGGTGGTGTATCAAGCGCCGTTTGAAAGAAACAAGAAACAAGAAACAAACAAATTACAAATTAAAAATTACAAATTAAAAATTACAAAACCATATGTTTTGTATGTCGGGAATGCTTACCCGCATAAGAATTTGGGGCGATTATTGAAAGCGTGGGGGATTTTTCAGAATAAATGCAGCAGTAATTACCAGTTGGTTTTAGTTGGGAAGAGAAGTTTGTTTTATGACCGATTGTTCACATCATCACATCATCACATCATCACATCATCACACGAACAATTTAACAACCCGCCTGCCGGTGAGGCAGGTTTAACAATTAAACAATCCGGCGATATTATTTTCACCGATTTCGTTACCGACGCCGAACTTGCGGTTTTGTATCAAAACGCTCGTCTGTATGTTTTCCCCTCGCTCTACGAAGGTTTCGGTCTGCCGCCGTTGGAAGCCCAGCGATATGGCGCGCCGGTGATTTCTTCCAGCGCCAGTTGTCTGCCGGAAGTATTGGGCGAGTCGGCATTGTATTTTGATCCGGAGAATGTGGAGCAAATGGCGGACGCGATTCAGCGCGGTTTGACTGATGAAGATGTCAGATTTCAATTAAAACGAAACGCGACAGAAAATTTGAAAAGGTTTTCGGGGGAGAGAATGGCAAGAGAAATTAAAAAAATATACGAAAAATGTTGGTGAAACACTAAATAATAAATTAAAAATGCGTTTTTGATGGTGTGGATAAAACTCTTGACAAAGTTTGTGGATTTGCTATACTTGTAGTGTCGATCACGGAATTCTATTGAAATCCTGAAAGTCCGAGCCAAAAGCTCGGTCTTTTTGTCTTTGTAAAAATTTGCTATAATATTTCCCGTGGAGTTTGAGGGGCTACCTCATGGTGAGGAATCCGTGATCGACACTCGGATAGAGGGGTTCAATACCCCTTGGCTCCACAACAGAAACTGTCTCTTTTAAGGCAGTTTCTGTTTTTTGTTTGACTTTGCCTTGACCTCCAGCCCAAAACATGATAATGTATTTTCATTAGCAACAACACACCCGATTGACGGGTGGAAAGAAGAGGGGAATACGCGATGAAGATGGACATTTGGTTCGCTGTGTGTGTCTCTGCGCTAGTCATGGCGGCTCTGGCCTTCGACGGGCTAGGTACGGTCAGTCTGAAGGGTGCTGGTGAAATCACCAATCTCGTTGCACTTGTTTTTTCCCTGGCCACATTCACTTGCATGGGCGGCTCGGTTTCTAAAGAGGGGAATTGGCCGTGGTGGGCAGCGGCGGCTGGTGGACTAGTCGCGTCGACAATGATCATCGCCGGATTTTTTCTCCGTGGCGGCTCTCCTCTTACTGCTTCGGTTACATGTCTAGTGGGTCTCGCGGTGCTCGTACTGTTGGGTGTACTCTGTAGTTGGTACAGACACGCTCACACACAGGAGTTCTCTGGAAAAAAGTGAAGAGCAAGACCCTGCCGGCTCTTTCCGTTCTTTTTTCAACAAGGAGGGCTTCAGGGAGGGAAGCCACAAAAGCCCATCTGGTAAAGGTGGTTTTTTGTTTATTACCATGGACTTTTTCGCTGGAATATGGTATAATAATAATATATGAATAACTGGTCAGTTGATATAAAACAGCTAAAAAAGCATAAAAAACAATACACTATTTGGCATTTGGAGCAGATGGTGAATTTTGGCTTGGGAAAAGAAAAGATAGACAAAAAACAACTGAAAAAAAACTGGCCAAAGTTAGATTTAGATGTTAAAAAGAGGAAGTATTTATCTTTTCTTTTATGGCCGATAAGACGATCCTAAGCGCTAATCAGAGAAAATTATTGGATATTATCAGTAGCGATAAGGCAATTTGTTCCAGCTTTTATTTAACCGGCGGCACAGCCCTGGCGGAGTTTTATTTACAGCATCGGTATTCAGAGGACTTGGATTTTTTTTCGGAAAAAGAATTTGATCCGCAAGCGGTGTCTGTTTTCTGGAAAAAAACACAAAAAGCGGGTGGCAAGAATTTTTTGTGATTGAAGCCGAGAAATTGAAAGATAATATTTTAGAGTAAGGAAACCGTAAAAGCCCATCTGTAAAGATGGTTTTTTGTTTTTTTAATTTCAATCCTTCCCCCTTCAATGGGGGGAGGTAAGGATGTGTCTCGCTCGCCAACCGCGACGAGACCTCACCCAACCCTCTCCTAACAGGAGAGGGGATTAAAGATAAGATTGAACTAATCCAGCCTTTGAGTTATAATATACCCACTATGCCAAAGACAAACCCCAATCACCACCCCACAATGCTAATAATTTTGGACGGATTTGGCTTGGCTGACCCGAAAAACCCAGGGGTGGCGATAACGCCGGAGACCGCGCCGAATATTTTTGGTTATCTGAAAAAATACCCGCATTCAACTTTGAAAACCTTTGGCGAGTTTGTCGGTTTGCCTCCTGGCCAGCAGGGGAATTCCGAAGCCGGGCATTTGAATATCGGAGCCGGCAGAATCGTTAAACAAGATTTGGTGCGGATTTCCGAGGCGATTCATGAGGGGACATTTTTCAAAAACGAGGCGTTTAAACAAGCGCTCTTTCATGTAAAAAAATATAAAACCGCGGTGCATATCATCGGCCTTCTGACCGACGGCAACAGCGCCCATGCTTGTCCGGAGCATTTTCACGCCATGCTGGAATATTTCCGGCGCGAGGGGCAGAAAAAAGTTTTTTTGCATTTGATTACCGACGGCCGCGACTCTTCCCCGCACGGGGCAACGAATTTTTTGCACGAACTGCGCGGGCATATGCTGGCGCACGAAAAAGTCGCCACGATAATGGGGCGGTTTTACGCCATGGATCGCAACAAGATTTGGGAAAGAACCCAGCGCGCTTATGAAGCCATGGTTTTGGGCAAGGGTTGCGCCGCGCCATCGGCTGAAGAGGGTTTAGCCCAGTCATACAATCGCGGCGATACGGACGAATATATTTGCCCAACAATTATCGTTGAGAACCCTTCGGCTCCTTCGACAAGCTCAGGACGAGTCGCTCAGGGTAAACCCACCGCGACTATTAAAGATAATGACGCGGTATTTTTCATCAACGCGCGCAGTGATCGCGCGCGGCAGATTACCAAAGCGTTTGTGCAGAAAGATTTTGAGAAAAACAACCCTGGTGCGTTTAAGCGCGCGAAGCATCCAAAAAATATTCGTTTTGTGGCGATGACGGATTTTGGGCCCGATCTTGAGGGGTTATTCACAGCTTTTCCCAGTCCGGATATAGACAATTGTCTGCCCGCGGCGATTGATGACAATTACCGCCAGCTTTACATTTCCGAAACGGAAAAATACGCGCACGTTACTTACTTCATCAATGGCGGCTACGCGGACCCGCTGAACGGCGAGACGCGCGAATTTATCAAGTCTCCGCCAATGCGGTCTTACGCCGAACAGCCTGAGATGAACACGGAAAAACTAAGCAAAAAAATAATTAGCTATTTAATTGAGGATAAATATAATTTTATCTGCGTTAATTTTCCCAATTCCGACATGGTCGGCCATACCGGAGATTTCAAGGCCGCGCAAAAAGCGATTCGCGTGGTTGATAAAGCGGTGGGTGATATTATTTCCGTATTGCTGAAAAAAGACGGGCAGGCTCTCATCACCGCTGACCATGGCAACGCCGAGGAAATGATTAATTTAAAAACAGGCGAGATTATGACTGAACACACAGTTAATCCGGTACCGTGCGTTTTGATAAGTAAATTAGCTGGAAGTAAGAAGATGTCCGATGGTATTTTGGCTGATATCGCGCCGACATTGTTAAAAATAATGGGGCTCAAGAAATCGAAAGAAATGACCGGCAAGAGCCTTATTTAATTATGAAAGTACCCAAACCAGTGGTTTTAGCAATTTTGGATGGCTGGGGTGTGGCGCCGGACCATGAAGGCAACGCAATTACGCGCGCCAAACTTCCAAATTTTAGCAAATTGATAAAAGAATATCCGGTGATGACGCTTCACGCTTCCGGCAATGAGGTGGGTTTGATGTTCGGTGAAATGGGAAATTCCGAAGTCGGGCATTTGAATATCGGCGCCGGACGCGTTTATTATCAAACCCTGCCGCGCATTAACAAGGCGATCTTGGACGAATCATTTTTTGAGAATAAGGCGCTTTTGCAGGCGGCGGAGCAGGTTAAAAAAAATAAATCGGCTTTACACTTGATTGGCTTGGTCAGCCCGGGGAATGTCCACGCCAGCCAGGACCATTGTTACGCGCTGTTGGATTTTGCCAAGAGGCAGAAAATTAAAGATGTGTTTATTCATGTGATTTTGGACGGCCGCGACGCGATCTATAACAGCGGCATTGATTTTGTAAAAAATTTGCAGGAAAAAATCAAGGAATACAAACGTGGAGATATAGTGTCAATTTCCGGACGTTTTTATGCGATGGATCGCGACAATCGCTGGGATCGGGTGGAAAAAGCTTATCGCGCCATGGCCGAAGGCAAAGCCGCGGCGTATTTTTCCAAACCGGAAGAAGCGATTCAAGAATCTTATGGTCGCAAAGTTTATGATGAGGAATTTGTTCCGACAGTAATCGGCAAAGAAGGCGCGCCTAAGGCGATTGTCAAGAGCGGAGACGCGGTGATTTTTTTTAATTTTCGTCCTGACCGCGCGCGTCAGCTGACAAAAGCGTTTGTTTTGCCGACGCTTAGCAAATTTGAACGCGACTATATCAAAAATTTATTTTTTGTCACCATGACCGAGTTTGAAAAAGAATTGCCGGTGGTGGTGGCATTTGCGCCGCAAGTAGTGCACAATTCTTTAGCCGAAACTATCAGCCAGGCCGGTTTAAAACAATACCACGCGGCGGAAACGGAAAAATACGCGCACATCACTTTCTTTTTAAACGGCACGGTTGAAGATCCGTTTCCGGGCGAGGATCGCAAAATCGTTCCGTCGCCAAAAGTTTCTTCTTATGACCAGGCGCCGGAAATGTCAGCGGCCGAAGTTACGAAAGAAGTGATTAAAGCGATTGAATCAGAGGAATATGATGCCATCTTGTTTAATCTTGCCAATGCTGATATGGTTGGCCACACCGGAGATTTGAAGGCAACGATAAAGGGTTGCGAGGCTGTTGATAAAGCGTTGGGAAAAATCGCGGAATATGTTTTGGCGAAAGATGGTGTAATGATAGTTACCGCTGATCATGGGAACAGCGAAGAAATAATTAATTTGCAAACCGGTGAAATGGATAAAGAACACAGCACTAATCCGGTGCCACTGTTGATTGTCGGCAATGCTTATCGCGGCGTAGCCGGTCCGACCGGCGATCCGCCGGACGGCGATTTAAGCCTTTTGCACCCGGTCGGCATGCTGGCGGATGTCGCGCCGACGATGCTGAAAATTATGGGCTTGGAACAGCCGAAAGAAATGACCGGACGGGCATTAATATAATTAAAAAAACTATGTTTATTGCACGGCTTTTTTAATTTCTTCAATAATTTCTTTTTCTGTTTCTGTCAATGTCTTCCCGGCGACAATTACTGTCGCTTGTTTTTTGTCGCCGACTACCGGCGGATAAGATTTGAGAATTTGTTTGGCGTCATAGCCTTTGAGCGCGTCTAAAATAACGTGGACGCGCGGCGTTTGGTCATCCGGTCCGCTTTGCTCGTGGAAAAGCACGATAAACTTCGCTTCCGGCGCGGTGCCGATAATTTCATGAATAATATCATAAAGATCATCGGCATGCGCTCCGGAACGGACAAATTCATCTCGGGTAATGGTTGTCCAGACAATACCGGTCGCGGTGTCGTGTTGCAGATGCGACAGCGCCTGCCCCCACAACTTCAGCGTGGCGAGCGAGCGGGTGCGGTAAAGATTTTGCACAATGAAATCTCGATCCGCGCCAAGATGCATTAGTTCGCTCGCCACCGTAAGCGCGCGCGGTTGGACATTGGCTGATTTGAAACTGCGGGTCGCGTCAATCATTCCGGTTAAAAGCGCGGTGGCGATGTCTTTATCAATATTTTCCGCCTGCCAGTCTTTGAAAAGCCGGTACAAAATTTCCGCGGTTGAGGTGGCGGTAATGTCAGTTAAATTAATGTGTCCGAAATGTTCGTTGCCGTTGGAATTATCAATGTTGACAATCGGTTTTTTATAAAAAAGTTCGGTGTTGTTGTCATAAATTCCGCCGAGCGCCTCCAAATCCGGCGTGCCTAAAACAAAAATAATATCGTATTTGAAATCGGACTGGGCGGTGCGGATATCTTCGCGGCTTAAAAAATTGTGCTGGGGCGTAATAAAAATCCGCAGCTGCTCCTCTTTTAAATCATAGCTCAATTCTTGCACTCCGGCGCGGTGCACGTCAACCGTGATAACGAATTTTTGCAGATAAGGAAAGCGATCGCGGATGCTCTCGGCGCGTTTGAGAAATTTAAGCGTTTTCGGCAGATGAAAATCTTGCGCCACCAAATCCACCTGCTTGCCGATTTTCTCCAAAAACAAAGCCAGCGCCAGTCCGCTCGCTATTGCGTCGCCGTTGCCGTTCGCGTGAAACGCAACCAGCGCGTGCTTGCTGTTTTCAAGCAATTTTTTGATTTGTTCCGCTTCAGTTAATGTCATAAATGAATATATGATTATATCAGCTACTGCGATTTATGTCAACCAAGCCAAAGATGCAGGTTTGTGGATAAAGATTTTCTGTCTTTTTAGCTTGAATTAGCCGTTTCTTGCAATGTTTGGTTGTTTGTTGTATCCTATATCATATTATGAAGGATGAATTATCCAAAGCTTACGAGGCGCAAAAATACGAAACCGAGATTTACAAACGCTGGGAAGAAAGCGGGTTTTTCGCGCCGAATAAAGATTCCAAAGCAAAGCCTTTTTGCGTAATTATGCCGCCGCCGAACTCCAACGGCTCATTGCATATCGGCCACGCGGTTTTTGTGACTTTGGAAGATATTATGATTCGGTACCATCGGATGAAAGGCGAGGCGGCGTTATGGCTGCCCGGAGCCGACCACGCCGGATTTGAGACGCAGGTAGTGTATCAGAAAAAACTGGAAAAAGAAGGCCGAAATTGGTTTCATATTCCGCGCGAAGAATTATACAAAGAAATCTGGGATTTCACGCAGACAAATAAAAAAGTAATGGAGGGTCAGCTGCGCCGTTTGGGCGCTTCCTGTGATTGGTCGCGGGAGATTTTTACATTGGATGAAAGAATCGTCAAAACCGTCAACGAAACATTTAAAAAATTATACGATGACGGACTGGTTTATCGCGGCGAACGCATTATTAATTGGTGCGTTAAGCACCAGACGACCTTGTCTGATTTGGAAGTTAAGCACGAAGAAAAAGACGGCGCGCTTACGCACATTAAATACTCTATCAAAAACAGCGACAAGTTTATCATCGTGGCTACCACTCGTCCGGAGACAATGCTCGGAGACACTGCCGTGGCGGTGAATCCGAAAGACAAGAGATATAAAAATTTGATTGGGGAAATCGTGATTTTGCCTTTGGTCGGCCGCGAGATTCCCATTGTGGCGGACGCGGCTGTGGAAATGGAGTTTGGCACCGGCGCGGTAAAGGTAACGCCAAGCCACGATCCTTTGGATTTTGAAATCGCCCAACGACATAATTTGGAAAAAATTCAAGTGATTGGCCAAGATGGAAAAATGACCGTTGCGGCCGGCGCGCCGTATGCGGGTTTGAAAGCCGAAGAAGCGCGCGTTAAAGTGGTGGAAGATTTGCGCGCTCTCGGATTGATTGTCAAAGAGGAACCGCACAAACACGTTGTCGGCGCCTGCTATAAGTGCGGCCGCGTGATTGAGCCGTTAGTTTTGCCGCAGTGGTTTATAAAGGTTAAACCACTCACGGAAAAAGCGTTGAAAGCCGTGAAGGCCGGAAAGACAAAATTTGTCACTGAAAAATTTGAAAAAATTTTTTTTCATTGGCTAAAAAACCTGCGCGATTGGAACATCTCGCGACAGATTGTCTGGGGCATTCGCATTCCGGTTTGGTATCGTTCGGCTGACGCTCACGGCAAGTCAGAAGAAATTTATGTGGGGACGGAAGCGCCCAAAGGAGACGGCTGGGAGCAAGAAAAAGATGTTTTTGACACGTGGTTCTCTTCCAGCCAATGGCCGTTCGCGACTTTGCAAATTACCGGCGATTTCAAAAAGTTTTATCCGACGTCAGTAATGGAAACCGGTTATGATATCCTGCCGTTTTGGGTGATGAGAATGTTAATGCTGGGGCTGTACGCGACCGGTAGGGTTCCGTTTCAAACAGTATATTTGCACGGTCTGGTTCGCGACAAAGACCGGCAGAAAATGAGCAAGTCCAAAGGCAATGTGATTGACCCATTGGGTGTGGTGGATATGTATGGCGCGGACGCCTTACGCATGGCTTTGGTGTTTGGCGTGTCCGCCGGCAATGATATTGTTATTTCTGAAGATAAAATCCGCGCGCATCGCAATTTTGCCAATAAAATTTGGAATGCCTCGCGGTTTGTTTTGATGAATTTGGGCGATGATTCTAAACCGACTGACTCAGCTGAATTGAAAAAACAAAAATTGACTTCGGCCGATGCGCATATGCTGAAGCGGTTGTCTGAGGTAGTAAAAAGGGTTACTAAATTTTTGGATAAATTTGAATTTCATTTAGCAGCCGAGGAAATTTATCAATTTTTTTGGCACGAATTTTGCGATAAATATTTGGAAGAAGTAAAACCGCGTTTGCAGATTGAAGGGGAAGAGAAGCGAGCGGCGCAGGCGGTTCTGCGCGAAACGCTCGTCAGCTCGCTTAAACTTCTGCATCCGTTTATGCCATTTGTGACCGAATCGGTTTACCAAATGCTGTCGGGAAAAGAAAAACAATTTTTAATGATTGAAGAGTGGCCTAAATAAATTATTTATCACGTATGAAAATCAACGCTGACCCAAAAAAAATTGAGGAATTATTAACGCGGGGGGTGGAGAATATCTACCCGACACGGGAGTTTTTGGAAAAACGATTAAAATCCGGCGAGCGGTTGACGCTATATACCGGCTATGACCCCACCGCGCCGACCCTCCACATCGGCCACGGCATTACAATGCTTAAGTTACGTGAGTTTCAGGATTTAGGGCATAAAATAATTTTTTTGATTGGTGATTTTACCGGCATGATTGGTGACCCGACTGACAAGACATCCGCGCGTCAGCAGTTGACCCACAAGCAAGTGTTGCAAAATTGCAAAGAATACAAAAAACAAGCTGCGTCAATTTTGGATTTTGGCGGGGAAAATCCAGTGCAATTAAAATTTAACAGCAAATGGTTGGGAAAATTAAAGTTTGCGGATATTTTAGAGCTATCTTCACGTTTTACGGTACAAAGAATGTCGGAACGCGACATGTTCCAGAAGCGTTTGCAGGAAGAGAAACCGATTTATTTGCATGAATTTTTGTATCCTATGATGCAAGCGTATGATAGTGTCGCGATGGGTGTTGATGGGGAAGTTGGTGGTAATGACCAGACGTTTAATATGCTCTGTGGACGCGATTTAATGAAAGATCTAAAACACAAAGAAAAATTTGTATTGACCATGAAACTTTTGGCTGATAATACCGGTAAAA
Source organism: Candidatus Magasanikiibacteriota bacterium (assembly GCA_016207245.1). Taxonomy (GTDB): domain Bacteria; phylum Patescibacteriota; class Patescibacteriia; order Magasanikbacterales; family UBA922; genus 2-12-FULL-43-12. The sequence continues at coordinate 39,735 of JACQQA010000004.1, forward strand.
AGATGGGGAAGAGCGAGGGCAACATGATCGCATTGGCAGACAGCCCGGAAGATATGTTTGGCAAAGTAATGAGCTGGAGCGATGAAATGATTGTTCGCGGGTTTGAATTGTGCACACGCGTTGATGTTCCAGACGATAAAGCCGCGGCCCAAGAACCAATGAAGTACAAAAAAATGTTGGCTTATGAAATTACTAAGGCGTTTTTAGGAGAAAAAGCGGCGCAAAAAGCGCAGGAATATTTCATTAGCACCTTTAGCAAAAAAGAACAGCCGGCTGAAATGCCGGAAATCAAACCATCCAATTATGACATTGCTACGGTTTTGATTGAAGCAAAAATCTGCGCCAGCAAAGGCGATGCGCGGCGGCAGATCGAGCAGGGCGGGGTGAAAGTTAATGGCGAAAAAATATCCGACTTCGGTTTCAAAATAAAAAAAGGCGATGTGATCCAGAAAGGAAGCCGATTTTTTGTTCGTGTGAAATAACATACAGTTTTATAATATTATTTTCAATAATATGGAATCAGCGGAAAGAAGAACGGTGAAGGAAGATGGCATAGGCTTTATACAATTTTGTCGAGGATTTGACCACACCGAAAAAGTGGGTACAGTATTACAAATAAGAGATGATTTTGGTTTTCGCCACCAAGGCGAGAAGAACAAAACGCAAGCTTTTTTAGACAAAGCGCACCGGCATGGTTTGCGGGCCGATGTTAAACTGGTAAACGGTGAGCGTGAGATATATGTCAATCTATCGGAAGCGACTGAAGGCATCATTAGGGTGGAGTATTATTTGACAAAAGACAATTAAGTTTTTGTATGAATTAAATAAATTATGGAATATAAAGTATTGCCAAATCCAACCACGCGCGACGGTATGTCCAGAAGAAATATGATCTGCATGCTTTTGTACTGGGTCGTCGTCTTGGCGATTGGCTGGTTTCATCTTGTATCAAGAAATATACTTACGTTTTTATTTATATTGTTTTGGCCGCTAATGATCGGTTTGGGGTTTATTAAATATTTTTATTTTACTGTTGGCACGGATGAGCTGGTTATAAAGAGCCCGCTACCCCTGGTTAAGTTTACTTTAACTAAAGACAGAATAGAGCGCGTTTGGGAGGCTAATTTTACACAAGTTTCATCCCTGCAATCCTTGTCACTACCTCGTGGTATGCGAATGCCAAAGAGGACGATTTTTATCAAATATAAACAACGGAGGGGGAAAGAATTTATTCAAAAAAACATGTCAATTGAGCTCGCGGACGAGGTTCAATACCCAACGGTCTTAAAAGAACTAGTGGAAAAAAAATTTCCAGTATTTTTGGTTTCCAAGATTAAAGAAATTGATGATTTTTCTAGTTTGTCGCCTGTTGTATGATAATGAAACCACAGGTTGAAAAAATATTGAGAGAGGCGGGTGTAATTGGTGAAATTGAATTTACCATACCGCCAAACGCGGAAATGGGTGATTTGGCGTTTGCGTGTTTTGGTTTGGCGAAAGAATGGAAAATGAATCCGGCGGAGGCGGCGAAGAAAATCATCGTAGAGGCAGGTCGCGACCTGCCCGTACAGGTAGAAAGAATTGAGGCAGTCGGCCCGTATGTGAATTTTTATTTTAATGCGTCAGAGTTGGCGAAGTTGGTGTTGGGTAATTATGATAGGGACAGATCGCGACCTGTCCGTACCATCCGGCATGTTGGCAGGGGCAAGAAAACCATGGTTGAGTTCGCCCACCCCAACACCCATAAGCCCGTGCATATCGGCCATTTGCGCAACATGATTACCGGCGAGAGTTTGGTGAGGATTTTGGAGAATCAGGGCAATAAAGTGGTGCGGGCGAATTATCAGGGCGATGTGGGGATGCATATCGCAAAATGTTTGTGGGGCATTTTGAGGATTTCAGATTTCAGATTTCAGATTTCAGATTTGAAGAGAGCGGACGAACGGGCGAGGTTTTTGGGGGAGACTTACGCGATGGGCGGGCAGGCGTTTGAGAAAGATGAAACGGCGAAAAAAGAGATTGAAGCGCTGAACATCAAAATTTATAATAAAAACAAATCGGTCTGGGGTTTGTATAAAAAAACCAGAAAGTGGAGTTTGGATTATTTTGATTATATTTACAAAAAAGTGGGGGTAAAAAAATTTGACCGTTTGTATTTTGAATCGGAAACCTTTGAACTTGGCAAGAAGATTGTTCTGGCCGGACTAAAAAAAGATATTTTTAAGGCGAGCCAAGGCGCGATTATTTTTGAAGGGAGTAAATATGGTTTGCATGATCGGGTGTTTATCAGCAGCAAGGGACTGCCAACTTATGAAGCCAAAGATCAGGGTTTAGCGGCGTTGCAGTTTAAAGAATATCATCCTGATTATATTTATCATGTTGTCGGAAAAGAACAAGCCGATTATTTTAAAGTAGTTTTTAAGGCGCTTGAATTCACTTTGCCGGAAAGCAAAGGCAAAGAAAAGCATTTGGTTTATGGCTGGGTGAGTTTGAAGGAGGGGAAAATGAGTTCCAGGACAGGAAATGTTGTTTTGGCCGAGTGGTTGTTGGATGAGGTGGAGAAAAGAATTACCGAGATAATGAGAGACAGGGAGATTAAAAATAAAGAGAAAGTGATAAAAAAAGTGGCGAACGCGGCGGTGAAATATTCGATGTTAAAAACAGGCATTGGCAACGATATTGTGTTTGATTTTAACGAGTCGGTTTCGTTAAGCGGGGATAGCGGACCATACTTGCTTTATATAGTCGCCAGAATTAACAGCATACTAAAAAAATCAAAATTTAAAAATCAAAATTTAAAATTTTCGATGCCGACGAGTATTGAGCCGGAAGAAAAAAAATTATTATTGGGGCTGGTGAAGTTTGAGGAGGTGGTAAGAGAGGCGGGGGAAAAGAAAGATCCATCAGTGATCGCGAAATATTTGTTCGGTTTGGCGCAGGGATTTAATAATTTTTACCAATCTTGTCCGGTGCTGGAAGCGGAACCGGCAGCGCGAGTTTTTCGTTTGCGATTGATAAAGAAAACAAAAGAAATAATGGAGAGCGGATTAAATTTACTAGGGATTGAGACGGTGGAGGAGATGTAGATAGAAAACTGTTGACATTTTGATAGTTTTTATGTATGTTAAATCAGCGGAAAGACTGATTTTATTTTGCGTTTGTTCGGGTGAACGGACGCAGAAAAAGTTAGTTCTAAATTCGCCAGAAACGGCGAGATGGAGGGACAAATGACGTACGTTCATTACACGCGAGAGTACGAGGACAAACAGAGACCGCAGTTCAAACGACGTGTGGCGTTCATCGCCCATATGCTCCTGCCGGGATATTTCTCAACCACTATCATTGAATGGATGTTGGCGCTGATGGGAACGAGTCGGGAGGAGTTTTTCAGTCGGCCGTTCTTCATCAAGTGGCTCTCGTTCCCGGTCATACCACCTGTTGGCAGTGACGGCGAGCCGGTCTGGGTGGACTTCTACCTCATTCCAGTGCTAGCCACGGATTTCATGCCAAAAGTTCGCGATGGAATCGCGTACCAGTGGTGCGAAGCAGTTGCTTTGCACGCTATCGCGGAAGCCGAACGCGATGGCGTGGAACTCTGGATCGGCTGGGGCGCCGGTACCAAAAACGCGACCAAGCACGGGGCTGATTTCTTAGAACATCATCCGCATCTGAGGAGTTCAGACTCCGTATACACCACTCATGGAGACAGTGGTACGGTTTCTTTGGCTACGGCCGCACTCGGCCAGGCGGCGGTGCCAAACGGTCTTTGCGGCGCGATCATCGGCGCGAACGGAGCGATTGGCGACGCTCTGGCCAGATTCGTTCCTCAGCAGTTTCAGCCGAGAAAATGGGTACTGGTCGGGCGTTCGGACAAGCCAGGCGAGAATGATCGGCGCGTTCGCTTGGATGTATTGAGACAGCAAGTAGAGACATGGCTCGCCATGTGCGGGCAACAAGTCAATGTTCTTGTTCACCAGGATAAATCTACTGCTTGTCTTGAACATAATACCCAACTCGTCGTGGTCGCTACGACTGCGGGCGATATGGAATTGCTCCCTAATGAAGTTCAGCCCGGCGCATTGGTCGTGGATCTAACCACGCCGTCCGCGTGTTCTCCCAACCGCGACTGGTCCTGCCGCACGGTCATTACTGCCGGCTGTGGTCAATTCACTGATTTATCCGTGTTACCGTATGGATTTGGCAAGATCGGCGACCAGCCGGTTACTAATGTCGGCGCCGCGGTGCTTGAGGCCGGCGGCGATAGGGTTATTTGGGGCTGTACCGCGGAGACAATTGTCAATGCCGTGTTCGGCCACCGAGAACATATCGCCGGTCCGAAGGTCGACGTGATGGCAGATGTGCCGAGAACCATACAAGGACTCCGCGTTCTGAGAATCCAGCCGCAACCGCCAGTGTCGTGTGGTCGCATGCTACGCTGGGAGGACCTTCGGGGGCCGGGCGCGACCCCCCGTACTTACACATCATTTCTTTCGGTCAACGGCGTTCACGCGCAAGCGTGATGCCATTGCTTCTTCTCGGCCCGTGCCCAACAAGCGCGGGTCTTCCATTTTATATTTACACAGTGTGTGGTTGTTCAAAATATGTTATAATAATTGCATGTTTGACATCTATACAATTTTGCCGCTGACTTGCGCGATTTTCGTGGCGTTTTTTGGCGTATTTGTTTTATTGAATGATGAAAAATCACGGATGCATCATTTGTTATTTGGTTTTTGCATGAGCATGATGTTTTGGATGTTTGGAACTTTCATGATGTTTTATACGCGCGGAAATTATTATGAGGCGATTTTTTGGGACAGGTTTGTGTATGCCGGAGTGGTTTTTATGCCGCCGTTAATGCACCATTTCAGTTTGGTTTTTACCGGCCGTGTGGGTAAACAAAAATTTCTTTTAACAATGAATTATATATTGGCTTTTGCCGCGCTAGTCGCCAGCCGTACGCCCTATTTTTTGGATGATTTGTACTATTATTCTTGGGGCGTGCATACGCAAGCCAGAATTTTACACACGGTTTTTCTCGGCTATTTTTTCTTGGGCACCGGAGTATTTTTTTATAATGTATTTTCTTATTTTAAAAAAGCAAAAGATAAAATTGTCAGACTACAATCAATTTATGTTTTTATTTCATTCGCGGTCGTAATTTTTGTCGGCGGTTCGGCATATTTGTTCGCTTATGGCATTGACACAAAATTTCCTTTTGCCTATTTAAGCGGTTTGATTTTTCCGGTAATGCTTTTTTATTCAGTCAGTCGGCATCATTTGTTGGGAGCAAAGACAATCGCCACCGAAGTTTTGGTCGGCTTGACTGAGTTTGTGGTGGTGATGGAGATGTTTTTTTCCCGCGATGTGTTGGAATTGACATTGCGCGTGTTCTTTGCTTTGGTGGTCGCGGCGATTGGCATTTTATTGATAAAATCCGTTCGTAGTGAAGTCGCCAGACGTGAAGAAGTAACCAGTCTCGCGAAATCTTTGGAGCAGGCGAATTTGCGTTTGCAGGAAATTGATCGGCAGAAGACTGAGTTTATGTCCATCGCCTCGCACCAGCTCCGCACTCCGCTTTCAATTTTGAAAGGGTTTATTGAATTGATTGAAGACGGCGCGTATGGCAAGCCGACAGAAAAAATGGTTGAAGCCTTGAATCAGATGGATCAGAGCAACGAGCATCTGGTAAAATTAGTTGATGAGTTTTTAGATGTTACCCGCATTGAGCAGGGCAGGACAAAGTATGATTTTACCCGGTGCGATTTGAAAGATTTGGTTAGTGGCGCGGTTAATGAGATGCGCGAGCGGGCGGTGGCGAAAAAATTAAAATTAGTCTGGTGTCCGCCGCCGGAAGCAGTGTCGGTAAATTGCGATCAAGAAAAAATTCATCACATTATTTTTAATTTTATAGACAATGCCATCAAATATAGCGAACGCGGGCGCATTACCGTTTGCCTGCGTCGCGAGGATGGCGGAGTCGCGATTAAAGTAAAAGATTGCGGAATCGGGTTTGACAAAGTTGACGAAGCAAATTTTTTTCAAAAGTTTTATCGCGGCGAGAATGTGAAAAATTCCAATGTTACCGGCACCGGTCTGGGTCTTTATGTCTGCAACAAGTTCGTGGAGGCGCACCATGGTCGTGTCTGGGCCAAAAGCGCGGGTTTGGGCAAAGGCAGCGAGTTTGGTTTTTGGATTCCTCAATGAAGTATGGTGATTTTGTCTAATATAATTTTACATTTTAAATTATGGCGGAGAGAATTCTCGGCGTTGATCCTGGATTTGGAAGGACCGGTTGGGGCGTGATTGAAAAGTCCGGCGGCGGAGATTGGTGGGCGGTGGCTTGGGGTTGTATCGAGACTTCTGCCGCGGATCCGTTTGCCAATCGGCTGTACGAACTGCACGAAAAACTTAAATTGATAATTAAAAAATATAAACCAGCCAGCGTGGCGGTGGAGGATTTATTTTTTGCCAAAAATGTCAAAACCGCGATGAAAGTGGGGCAGGCGAGAGGAGTAATTTTGCTGACCATAAAAGAATTAGGTTTGTCATTAAATGAGTTTACGCCATTGCAAATTAAACAGGCTGTGACTGGTTACGGCCGCGCGGAAAAGGGCCAGATGCAGAAAATGGTCGGAATGCTGTTGAAAATCAAAAATAAAATCACACCCGATGACGCGGCTGACGCATTGGCCGCGGCGCTGACAGGCGGTGTTTCAATGCGGTTTTTGCGACGTTGCGGCGGTAGCGAAAACAGTGGATAAGTGGGTATTAATTAAAATTTGTTTTTTTGGTATAATTATCCTATTAGACATAGATAAACTAAGATGAAATTATTCATTGATGATGAATTGGTGTTAGGCGTTTTTTTAAAGCGGTTTTTTATGGGCCGTTTTGTTATTCAAATTTATTAACTTTATTAACATAAGGTTTGCCTTTTGTTTTTCCAATGGTCGGTAAGCAGGGGGCAAATCATATAATCTAATTTAATCTTCTAAAAAAATATGTCAAAAAAATGCAACAAACTTTTTACGATGTTGGTGGTATTTACTACTATTGTTTGGTCTTTGGGGATTTCAACATTGATTCCTCAAGCGGTTTTCGCGGCCACAGTTACTGTCGCCGGTCCGTATGATTTGTTGCCAACCGGCGGGATGACCGTCGCGGCCAGCAGTTATGATATTCCGGTTTTTCGTTTTGCTTTGAATAAGAGCTCCGGCGGCAGTGAGACGTTAACCAGCGTTACTGTCACTGTTACCAGCACTATCCCGACTAACAATGCCACTTTAGCCTCACACATTTCGCAACTAGTGGTTTTTAAAGACAGTAATAACAACAATTATTTTGACCCTCAAAACGATAGTTTCGCCGGCACGCAAAGCACGGTTAACGTGGGTTCGGCCACGACGATTACCACCGGCAGCAACAATAGTTTGGCGGCAGACGGCGCTTTGCCAACCAGTTTTTTTGTGGCGATTAAAACAGCGTCCGGTTGGGCGGCTGGAGATTCTATTTATATTAATTTCGCGGCGGACGGAATAGTGACGAATCCCTCGGGTAATTCACCGACCGTAACGCCTATTATCGGCTCCAGGGCAATATCTTTCAGCGGCGGCGGGGGATGGAGCGGGTTTAGCATCAGCAGTGTTTCTTTTGTCAACGCGTCCAATGTGGATGTTTCTTTTACGGATAATTTGGATTTAAACACCGGCGCCGCCACTTCCACTGGCAATTATACTTTAAAAAACGCTTTGGGTGTTTCCCAAACAATCAGTTCCATTGTAGCTTTGCCGGATAATAAATCGGTCCGTTTGACCGTGGCTGGCGGGGTTACCATTCCTTCTGACGGAACCTATTCAGTTACTGTATCCAATGGAGTTAAAAATACTTTTGGTCAAGCCAATTCCGGTACCACCTCCTTTCCCATTATGAGCGCGCAAATGCCTTTATCTATTTCAGAGGTTAAGGTCGGTTCGGCTACGGATCCGTTTGATGAATTTATTGAAGTATATAACCGTTCTGGCGGAAATATTCCAACCTCCACTGTAAAATTGCATTTTGTGAACGCGGCCGGGACCGTAGATGTCAATGTTCCCTTGACTTTTCTTAATGAAAGCGTGGTGCCAAACATTCCATCTCATAAATTTCTATTGATCGCGCCAATTACTTCTTCCGCTTCTTCAACAGCAGACGCGGTTTATACCACCTCCACTCTTATTTCTTTGGTGTCCGGCGGCGCGGCGTATATCAGCAGCAGCGCGGCCAGCTCCACCGCGGTTATGGATAGAGTTTGCTGGGGCAGTCATGCTGTGTCAGGAGATTGCGAAGGCAGCGCGGCAAGCGGTTTAAGTACCAATGACGGCACCTCTATTGAACGCAAAGCATTTAATGATTCCACTTCAGCCAGCATGTTGGTTAGCGGCGCCGGTCCCGGGCAAGACGCTGATGATGGAAATGGCGTGGATACGCAGAACAATAATTTTGATTTTGTGGCACGGATTGTTCCCGAACCGCAAAACAGCCGCATTGCTTCAGCGGAAAATCCTACCGGCGGATCTTATGGCGGGACTAATAATCAAGCTCCCAGCATTCAGCACGCGCCGGTTTTCAAGGCCAGTATTGATTCAATTCTAAATGTAGTAGCGAGAATTTTTGATGATGGCGGCACTGTTCCAGCAGGGAATACCCAGCTTATTTATTGTATCACTGCTTCCGCCACGTGCACCCCTGCGTCATCAACGCCGATTTATGGCACAAGCATTGGTTCTGGCTGGTATAAATTCAGCACCACTTCAACTATCTCTACGGTTTTTGGCGCCAGTAAAACGCTCTTCAAATATTATCTTCAGGCGGCTGACTCGGCTTCACCGGCTAAAACTAAAGTTTATACCAATGACCCAACTTTTGACACTGTTACTTATGATACCACCGGCACCGGCATTCAAACCGCGGCTCTGCAGCAAAGCAAATCTTTAGGTATCACTTTAAGTTCGGGTAATTTGGGTAGCGCCTCAATCATGGGCACGGTTAATGACAGTTCGGGTGCGGCGGTCAGCGGCGCCACAGTTTGGATTGATGGCACGCAATTTGCCGCGACTACCGGCAGTGACGGCACATTTAGTTTTGCCAATGTCGGACCAACCGGCGGCGCTCAATTGAAAATCGCTAAAGACGGTTACGGCGATCAATCTCTTTCATTTTTTATTCCTTCTTCAGGTTTGGTTTCTTTGCCCGCCCTATCTTTGTATAGCGGCACTATGGGCGCGGGTGGCGACTATAATCAGCCTAAAGTAACAAATTCTTTTCCAGCTCCCGGTATGATGGGATTCCCGACTTTAAAGGGCGACGGTACGAATTCGTCTATAGAAGTTAATTTCAGCAAGGCCATGGACACCACTTCCTTTACTGGCGCCAATGTTTATCTGACCGAAGCTGGCAGCGGAACCCATATCGCCGGTTCAGTGGGAGTTGGTTCCACCACACAGGTTAAATTCACTCCGACTTCCGCGTTAACATCGGGCAAGAATTATACTCTGTTTTTAACGCCCGGCGTTAAAGATCCCGCCGGTAATCCAGTGGCTGGTAATAGCCCGGGAGGCAATTATATTTTGCCATTTTCCACATCGGGAGGAATGTATGCCAGTGTCACGGATATTGGCGGAAATTTTGGCACCGGCAATGCTTTCCCTGCGTATGTGGTGGGCAGTCAGCCGGCTCCGGGCAAGCAGAGCGTGGCGCGCAACACCAAGGTTTTTGTGACTTTTTCCGAAGCCATGCAGAATTCCGCCACTAATTTGGCCAATATAAAATTGTATAAAGTCACCAGCCCTTTCACTTCCAGTGAATCAAAAACCCAAGTGACAGTCACTAACAGTATTGATAGCAGTAATAAAATAGTTATTCTTACCCCATCAAGCAATCTGGATGTGAGTTCTCATTATCGCGTGGAAGTGTTGGGCGGTATGACGTCGTCCAAGGGGATTCCATTGGGTAATCCCGGAACATCCGGTTATCTGACCAGTGTGAAATATCAATCGGATTTTGATACCAGTTCCAGCGTGACCGGGGATCTTACCGCTCCGACTGTTGATAACACAATACCGGCTGATGCCGCAACCGGAATTTCCACACTAAGACCAATCATCATCAACTTCTCCGAATCAATGAACCCGTCAACTATCACTGATACATCTGTAGTTATCAAACTTGGTTCTACAGCGATTGCCGGTAATTTGACTTATGACCCGAATAATTGGATGGCGGTTTTCACTCCTGACTACTCCTTAACTCCTACCAGCACTTATACAATTACAGTCACGACTGGCGCGCAAGATTTGGCGGGCAATGCTTTGGCATCAACGCTTTTGCGCACCTTCACTACTGGTAGCGCCGACACTTCTTCCCCAACAGTAGTCTCTGCTCAAGCCAATGATTATGCCTTGAAGATTGATTTTTCTAAGCCGATGCTGGCGGTTTCGGCAAGCGATATTAATTACGCGAACAGCGTCTTGAAACCGGCCAATTATACAATTCATAGAGTTAATTCCGCGGGCGCGACGCAATCGACGATTGCGACTTCCACTGCCACCATAACTTATGACGCGGCCAGCCGCAGTGTGGCTTTGAATGGCATTACCGGTATTGTCGCCAATGATTTGATAAACATCAGCGTTGGCGGCGTGAAAGATATTGGTTTCAATAATATCGCTTCTGGTTCAGCCGCAGCCGTGACTACTACCGCGCAATCCAGCGCTAAGACCGGCAATTTTACTGGCGGCGGCATGGGCATGATGGGTCCGCAGTTTGACGCCGGCGGCAATATGATGCAGGGCGGGATGATGGGCGCTCCGCCGGCCATGGTTGGCACATTTGTTGATTCAGGAATCGGTTTTGCTCCGGGCGTTAAAGTGTATCCATTCAATTCTATGGCTTCGGTCAGTACGATTTACGGCGTTGAAATTCCCATTTCCTACCAAATTCCAAACGCCGGGTTTATTGATATTGCTTTCCCGGATGGGACCGATGTTGTTAACGCTAAAAAAGACACTGCCAGTCCGCCAAATAATGATTTGAACGGGCCAGGGCCGGGCGTAGTCGTGTTTGGCACGAGCGAAGGAACTTTGCCTTCCGGCTGGACAACCGGCGGCGCGGCTAGCGACGGAGTGATTGTGAATACTGATTCGCGCACTGTTAGAGTTATTTTGGGAGCAGTGGCCACGCGCCGCGGCAGCGCCAATTTGACCTCCGGCGATGGCGATCAGCATGATTTTATACGTTTGGATATCGCGCAAATCACCAATCCTTCCAGCGCCACAAAAGTCGGCATGAGTGGAAATTCCGCGACTGTTTCCACTAAAAAAGCCGATGGTACGGTATTAGAAACCCTATCATCTGGTTCGTTCTCAACTTCGGCCGCCGGCAGTTTCACTGTGCGCGGCCGCGTGATGGCTGGCGCCAGCGGAGTCAACGGCATTAATGTTTTCTTGATGTCGCCAATGACCGGTCCGCAGTCAACTTCAACCGCGACAGGACGGTTCAATGGCCAGACCGGAGAATTTATGTTCCAAAATCTGGTGGCTGGAAATTATATGTTAGGAGCGGAACAGTTTGCCAAATCCGGCGCCACGAGTTATACAGCCGGTTTCCCGGCGCCGATTAATGTCAATTCCACCAACTGCGCGTCCGATATCTGCAGTCAAAATGTTACTGTCGTGGATGCTTCCACCGGAGTGGCGGTGACATTAAATATCAGCGGCACTTTCAGTAGCAACGCGATTGATATTTTTGCCGGCGGCCCCGGTTCATTTAGAAAAGCCACGTCAACTTTAGACGGCGTGCTTGTTGCTGACACCTCCAATTCAATAAAATTAAACGCTAATGGCGTATGGATGGTTGGTTTTGGTCCGCAAATGTCCACCGAAATGTTCGGCAAGAGCGGTCCTTCAGCACCTACCACCTGGATGCCGCCCAAACCGCAAGAAGTGCAGGTGAGCGGCTGTCCGACTGCTTGCGCGGTTAATCCAACCACCTTGACATTCAATGTTTCAACCGCAAACAAGACAATTAAATTCACGGTTAAAGATGCTTCCAGCAACGCGATTGGTAAAGCAAACGTCTTCGCTTATTCGCCGGCTTCCAACGCGGGGAACAGCACCATGGCGGACGCTGACGGCACCGGCTCAATTAATTTGTCTTATGGCACGTATAAGATTGGCGCGAGTGTTTCCGGCATGCCCGGCGGCGTGGAGAGGTCAATACTTATTAAAGATGATGGCGGCGCTGATAAAGTGTTTGTTGATGGTTCAAGCACCGGCATCGCTTTATCCAGCATGACCAGCGCGAGCTTGACACTGACTATCAGCAAGCCATCCTATACCATTTCCGGCCAAGTGACTGATGGCACCAATCCGGTCGCTAACGCGCCGGTAAGCGCTTATCGCACTGACGGACCAGGTAATTCAAACACCTTTACCAATTCTTCCGGAAACTACACATTGTATGTGGCCAATGGAACTTGGAAAGTGCAAGCCTTTACTCCTGATTATGGCAAATTACCGGAGCAGACAGTGACTATCAGTGGTTCCAATTCCAGCGGTAAGAATTTTGAACCAAATACCAGCGCGGTAACTTATGCCACCATTACTAAGAGCGTTGGCAATGACGCGGATGCCGATGGCGTGCTTGACGCCGGAGAAGGAACCAGCAACGTACAGTTAATTGTTGAAGGTACGACCGGCGATTTGAATAATGACGGCGACACTAGCGACAGCGGCGAAAATGTCAGCTACGTTAATAGCGGTGTGACTGATACCAATGGCAGTTCTACTCTTAAACTTCCACCCGGCACTTACACAATGAAGGCCTATTCGTCAATTCAGGGCGAGATGTCATCTTCAACACAGAGTATTGTGGTCAATGGCGCCGGCACAGTTACCACCGCGCCCTATGATATTCTGGCGCCAAAGACCGGCGCGGTGACCATCAACCTTTTGGATTCTAATGGTACTGCTACGAGTAGCATGAAAGCAGTGGTAGAGTTTATGCAAATTGGCGGCAAGATTGATAAGACCGAATCGTTCAGTGGAACCGCCTCCAGCACTATTTCTTTGTCGCAATTTGATGTGGCTAACGCCCTCAATGCGGTTACGAGCACCAACCCGACTAACATGTACCTAATGAATGTGACCATTCCCGGTGTCTCGGATAGCGGTTTGATCGCGTATGGCGCGGATAGCGACACCGTACTTGCGACCTCCACCGCGGCCAGTGGCTATTGGAAGGTGGAAGTGGACGCTAACACAGAATCAATTAATATAAAATTACCGGTTCTTAATTATGTCAGTGGCACGGTTAAAGACGGCGCTGGCAGCGCTGTGCCAGACGCCACGGTGCATTTTGAGAATTCTTCAACGAATGAGAAAGTTGACGTGCAAGCTGACACCAGCGGCAATTATTCCACCAAGCTTTCCAGCGCGACATATTTAGTCAGCGCCACTAAAGACGGCTACATTGATACCGCTTCCAGCGTAGCGGTAAGCGCGAGCGGCGCGTTAGCCGATTCAGCCACAACAATGACCGCCGCTTCTTACACGATTTCCGGCACGATTACTGCCGGCAGTTCAGCGGCATCCGGCGCCACAGTGCGCGCGGAAAAATTGGGTGGCGGTATAGTAACTGCCACCACTGGTTCGGACGGCACCTATTCTTTAAAGGTTATTAACGGTAATTGGAAAGTTTCTGCCGCAGCCGATGGCTATACTGAAGGCACTTATAGTTCTGTTGTGGCTGTCAGTAGCGCCAATGTTTCTGGCATCAATCTTACTCTTTCCACCACCGCCACTTCGCTTTCCGGCTCAACTTCCCAATCTGTTACTCCGCAAAATGGCGGTTCAATGACAGACTCTTCCGCCGGCGCTTCGGTTAAAGCTTCAGAGTCGGCGTTGGCTATTTCCGCCAATCCATACACTTTGAATGATAAGGAAGTTTCCAATGTGGTCGGCGGCAATGCCGGAACACCGATCAGCGGTGAAGCAAAAACAATCAGCAGTTATGATAATGATGGTAATGCCGTAACATTGCTAAAAGACGATGTCGCTGTTAGTGCCAGTTATTCCAGCAGTGATATGACAACGGCTTTGGGCACCTTAACTTTGGCAAAATTAGAAAAAGTGCAAATGGGTTCATGGGATGAGACTGCGGATAATTGGCAGACTTTGCCGACAACTGTCGCATATAAAGATTCCAGTGGTAAATTTATTGAACCATCAGTAAGCGCCGCAACCGTCGCTTACACCGGCCAAACTTCCCACTTTTCTTCCTTCAATCCGATTGCTCCGTCTGATGGTTCGGCGCCAGCTGTTATAACCAATGTTGCGGCGGTTGCCGGCAGTAATTCCGTATCCGTAACTTGGACAGCCGGTAGCGAGGGTGATTTACAAGGTTATGATATTTACCGGTCAACTTCGGCGAACGGTACTTATTCATCGCTTGGATCATCAACATCCAATAGTTATACCGATTCTTCAGCCGTTAATGGCAGCACCTATTATTATAAAGTAACGGCAACTGATACCGGTGGTTTGGAATCAGATCTTTCTTCAGCCTCTAATGCTGTCACACCAAACAGTGCCAGTGGAGGTGGTGGAGGAGGCGGTGGTGGTGGTGGAACAAGTTCACCGCCAACATTCGGCGCAGTTCCGGTTTCAGTGGACGGCAATGCAGCAAAGAGTTCTTCTATCGTTACGTTGAAATTTAGCGTAACCAACGCGGTTCAAATGGCCATTTCAGAGAAAGCTGATTTTTCCGGCGCCGCGTGGGAAAGTTATTCTTCCACCAAGAAACAGACCTTATCTAGCGGTCTGGGCGCTAAGATATTGTATGTAAAATTCCGCAGCGCCAGCGGCGAGACAACTGCCATTAAGACAATTGACATTATGGTAGTTTCCGAAGCTACTGTGGAAGAGAAGAAGGCGGCGGAGGAATCTACTGTTGTTGAAAAGACGACTACCGCCACCTGTCCATTGACTATCGGCAGTGCCTATAAGCTCGGCAACTCGGCGGCGGTTTTCTATGTTACCTCTGATTGCGCCAAGCGTCCGTTCAACAAAGCTAACGTATTTTTCACCTATTTTACTTCGTGGTCAGATGTTAAAACCACTACCGCGGGAGTGTTGAATGATCTGAAGAATGATGCTATTGGTTTTATGCCATGGGGTCCGAAATATGATCCGAAATACGGCGCGTTAGTGAAAATCGTTACGGATCCGAAAGTGTATCTGTTGCTTGGCACAGAAAAATATTGGATAACATCAGAAACAGTATTTGAGGGTCTTGGTTATGCTTGGAATTGGGTGGAAGATATTGATGAGGCGTTGTTAAATAAATATACCGTTGGTTCGGAGATCACTTACACCAATCATCATCCGAATTATACCCTGATTAAGTATAAGAATAGTTCCAAAGTGTACCGTTTGGAACCGGATCCGAAAGACGCGGCCAAGCAAGTCAAGCGCCATGTGAAAGATGAAGCAGCTTTTAACGCTTTGACTTTCCGTTGGGATAGAATTGTGACGGTTGATAGCAAAGAAGCGTATGCGGACGGCGAAACATTGACAGCGCCGGCGAGCGTAAAGAAAGTTGACAAAGGAGTGTACAAGTTCAGTTTGACTCTGCAACAGGGGGACAGCGGCGCGGAAGTGACAAAATTGCAGGAAAAGCTTGAAGCTCTCGGCTATTTTTCCGCTGAACCCACCGGCACTTTCGGCGCCAAAACCAAAGAAGCGGTGATAAAATTTCAGCAGGCTTATAAATTAGCGCCTTACCCGGGCGTGGTTGGCAAGGCCACCAGAGACGTGCTTAATAGTCTTTGATTGGTAGATATACAGAGGAATAGACAGCCCCGGTTATCCGGGGTTGTTGTTTTTGGCGGTTTTTTGGTATAATATTATCAAATTAACAACGAACAATTAGTTAATTAACAAAATTATGATTAACCTCGCAATCAACGGTTTTGGCCGGATCGGCCGGCAGGCCTTTAAGGTGGCGTTTGACCGGAAGGATTTTAAAATCGTCGCGGTCAATGATTTGACCGATACTAAAACCTTGGCGCATCTTTTACAACATGATACGGCTTATGGCAAGTATAAATATACTGTAGGTTTTGACGAAAAGAATATAATTATTGGCAATCCTTCGGCTTGGTTCGACTCCGCTCACCACGGGTCGCTCAGGACAAGAAAGGTTCCGGTGCTCGCTGAAAAAGACCCCGCGCTTCTGCCGTGGAAGAAATTAAAAGTTGATGTGGTGATAGAAAGCACCGGCCGTTTTACCAAAAAAGAAGACGCATCATTGCATTTAAAAGCCGGCGCTAAAAAAGTTATTTTGTCCGCTCCGGCGAAGTCCTCCTCATCGGCGGGCGAGGGCGGCGGAGTTCCCACTTACGTCCGCGGAGTTAATTGCGGAAAAGTCGGCAAAGAAACTTCCTGCGTGATCAACAATGCCTCTTGCACCACGAATTGCATCGCGCCGGTCATGGCGGTTTTAGATGAAAAATTCGGCATTGAAAAAGCGATGATGTCCACTGTCCACGGCTATACCGCTGACCAGAATCTGCAAGACGCTCCGCACAAAGATTTGCGCCGCGCCCGCGCGGCCGCGGAAAATATTGTTCCCACATCCACCGGCGCGGCCAAAGCCGTGGGCGAAGTCAAGACAAATTTGCAGGGGATTTTTGACGGCGTGGCTTTTCGCGTGCCAGTGCCGACCTGTTCATTGTCCGATTTAACAATTGTTTTGAAAAAAAATGTAACAAAAGAAGAAGTGAATCAGGCGCTGATTGACGCTTCCAAAACCAAAAGGTTTGAAGGAATTTTATTCTGCACCAACGAGCCGTTAGTATCAGCTGATTATGTCGGCAACACCTATTCATCAATCGTCGATTTGCCGTTGACCAATGTGGTCGGCGGCAATCTCGTCAAAGTCGTGGCGTGGTATGATAACGAAGTAGGGTATTCGCATCGTCTTGTTGAAATGGCCAAGCTGTTTGCTTAATATGAAAATCAAAACCATCAAACAAAT
The DNA here is from genome assembly GCA_016207245.1 of Candidatus Magasanikiibacteriota bacterium. Classification (GTDB taxonomy): domain Bacteria; phylum Patescibacteriota; class Patescibacteriia; order Magasanikbacterales; family UBA922; genus 2-12-FULL-43-12. The sequence continues at coordinate 56,811 of JACQQA010000004.1, forward strand.
CCGCAATTTATCCGGCAAGCGTGTTTTGGCGCGAGTGGATTTTAACGTACCGCTTGAAAATGGAAAAATTATTGATGACTCGCGGATTTTGGCGTCAATTCCGACGATTGAATATCTAATGAAAAAAGGCGCGAAGGTGATTTTGGTTTCGCATTTGGGGAGGCCGGAGGGGCTTGATAAAAAATTGAGTTTAGCGCCAGTGGCGAAGAGAGTGGAAGAATTGATGAAAAAGAAAGTGAAATTGATAAGGACAGGTCGAGACCTGTCCGTACCTGACAAAATGAAAAATGGCGAGGTGGTGATGCTTGAAAATATTCGTTTTTTTCCTGATGAGGCTAAAAATGAGAATGATTTTGGCAAAAAGTTAGCCGGCATAGCCGATATATTCGTGCTGGATGGTTTTGCAGTGGCGCATCGGGATTCCGGATCAGTTACAGGCGTTGCCAAGCATCTACCGAGCTGTGCGGGTTTGCTTTTGGAAAAAGAGATAATCGGTTTGTCAAAAGCGATTGAAAAGCCGAAGAAACCGTTTGTGTTGGTTTTGGGCGGGGCAAAAATGGAAACAAAATTGCCGGTGTTGAAAAATTTATTGCCAAAAGCCGATTATGTTTTAATCGGCGGCGGGATTTTTAATACTTATTTGAAAGCCAAAGGCTTTAAAGTTGGCAAGTCTTTGGTTGATGGCGATTATTTAAAAGAAGCATTAAAATATTGTTCAATAAAAAAAGTGATTAAGCCGGTGGATGTAATTGTGGGAAAAGAGAGTGGAAAGGTGGCAAGAGTTGTGCCGGTGGGCAAAAAGGGATACTTCGCTGCGCTTAGGATGACAGAAGGGGTGTATGATATCGGCCCGCAGACGATTCGTTTATACGCAAAATATATCAAGCAAGCCCAGACTATCGTTTGGAATGGCGCGATGGGGTATTTTGAACAAAAACCGTATGATGTCGGCACATTATCAATCGCGCGTTTGGTTGCCTCGCGTTCCAAAGGCAAGGCATTCGGTATTATCGGCGGCGGAGAAACCTTGCAGGTGATGGAAAAAGTGAAAATGACTGAATTCGTTGACCTGGTCTCCACCGGCGGCGGCGCGATGCTGGAGTTTCTTTCCGGTCAGAGATTGCCCGGGCTTAAACTGTTGACAAAATAATTTTGTTTTTTATAAGTTTTACTGTATAATTTAAAGTGTAAATATCAAAATTTAAAATTTTTACATTTTAATTTTTAATTTTTTATTATGCCTGTCAAACCAAATGGCGTCGTAGCAAAAGAATGTTGCGGCGAAAAACACTGTTGTCACGGCGGTTTCGCCAAGAAACTGATGATAACACTGTTGGGAATTTTGTTGGTGTATATTATCGTGCTGGTCGGGACGATAATTCGTAATAATTTAGCTAAGTACGACGCGATCGGTCAAGCGGACAAGATGGAGCGCATGATTACAGTTGAAGCTGATGGCAAAGTTACTGCCAAGCCAGACATCGCCGTAACCACCATGGGAATGAAAGTAAAAGCAAAGACCGTGCTTGAGGCGCAACAAAGAAATACCGAAGTGATGAATAAATTAATCACCAAGCTGAAAGAGCTGGGAATCGCCGGCGATGATATCAAAACCGTGAATTATAATGTTTATCCGGAATATGATTACAAAGACGGCTCTAATGTTTTGATCGGATACAGCGTAGACCAAAACGTTACCGTCAAGATAAGAGACTTAAGCAAGGCGGATAGAGTTTTGGCTCTTGCCGGTGAATTGGGGTTGAGCGAAGTGGGCGGGTTGAGTTTCACAATTGATGATAATGATGTTTATTTGGCGCAGGCGCGGCAGAAAGCGCTGGAAAAAGTCGCGGAGAAAGCGCGCGCATTATCACAGATGCTGGGGGTAAGAGTAACCGGCGTGGTTTCTTACAGCGAATATGAGGCTGATGGCAAAGGCGTGTATTATAAAGCAATGGATGAATACGGAACGGGAGGCGCCGCGGCGCCGACGATAGAATCCGGAAGTATGGATGTGGAGATGCATGTATCAGTGACGCTGGGGATTAAATAGACCGCAGATTATGATAACGCGCCGATAGCGCAGATTACACGACCCGCCGGATGACCGGCGGGTTTTTGTTTGACAAAACAGCGTATTTTAGATAGTATTTACACATATGCCTTACGATGCAAATAAAAACGAATTAGAAATTCTTAAGTTTTGGCAAGACAACAAAATTTTTGAAAAATCTATTTCTGAACGCCCGGAAAATAAGCCATATGTATTTTATGACGGGCCGCCATTTGCCACCGGCCTGCCGCATTACGGCCATATTTTAGGCTCGGTGATTAAAGACGTGGTGCCGCGTTATCAGACCATGAGAGGTCATCGCGTGCGCCGGCGCTGGGGTTGGGATTGCCATGGTTTGCCGATTGAAAATTTAGTTGAAAAAGAACTGGAAGTTTCCGGAAAAAAACAGATTGAGGAGAAATTGGGAGTCGAAAAATTTAATGATACCTGCCGGTCAAAAGTTTTAATGTACACAAAAGAGTGGAAGAAAATGGTGGACCGCATCGGTCGCTGGATTGAGTTTGATAATGCCTACAAAACCATGGATTCCACGTATATGGAATCAGTTTGGTGGGCGTTGAAAACAATTTGGGGCAAGGGTTTGATTTATGAAGGCCGGAAAGTTTTGATGTATTGTCCGCATTGCGAAACTCCGGTGTCAAAAGCCGAGGTGGCGATGGATGATAGTTATAAAGATATTACGGAAGAAGCGGTCGTTGTGAAATTTAAGATACAAGACACAAGAAACAAACAAATTACAAAGTCAAAATTCAAAATTTTAAAAGACAGGTCGGTATATATTCTTGCTTGGACGACGACGCCGTGGACATTGCCCGGGAATGTGGCGCTCGCTGTTGGGAAAGATATTGATTATGTATTGGTTGAAGTTGATGGTGAAAATCTGATTTTGGCTAAAGATAGAGTTGAGGCCGTAATGGGAGATAAGAGATATGAGATAAAGCCTGCCCTGAGCTTGTCGAAGGGAGATAAAATGAAAGGCTCGGATTTGGTTGGTTTGGAATATGAACCGCTGTTTGAGATTCCGGCGATTCGGGAGACCAGTAAAAAAGCGTGGTATGTTACGACCGCGGATTTTGTTACCACGGAAGAAGGCACTGGCGTGGTGCACACCGCCGTGGTTTACGGCGAGGACGACTATAATTTAGGAATAAAAATCGGTTTGCCGGTAGTGCCGCTTTTGAATGATGCCGGACACTTCAATGAATTCGCGCCGGAATTTATCCGCGGCCAATATTTTAAAAAATCGGAGAAATTAATTAAAGATGATCTGGAAAACCGCGGCTTGTTGTTCGCGCGGGAAAATCATACGCATTCTTATCCGCATTGCTGGCGGTGCGACACGCAATTATTTTACAACGCGATTTCCGCGTGGTTTATTGATATTCAAAAAATAAAAAAGCGCCTGATTAAATTAAACGAAAAAATAAATTGGTTTCCGGAGCACTTGAAACACGGCCGCTTTTTGAATATTTTGGAAACCGCGCCGGATTGGAACATCTCGCGCAATCGGTATTGGGCCACGCCGTTACCGTTTTGGCGTTGCGGAGAAGATGGCTGTGATAATGTTGCGTGCGTTGGAAGCGTTGCTGAGTTGAAAGAGAAGGCAATTAATTTTGAGGAAGCGTATGACGGTAAAAAAATTGAAGAGATGGATCTGCATAAGCATTTGATGGATAAAATCAAATTAAAATGCGACAAGTGCGGCGGAGAAATGAGTCGGACGCCGGAAGTGATTGATTGTTGGGTTGAATCCGCGTCAATGCCGTTTGCTGAATTTCATTATCCGTTTGAAAATAAAGCCGTATTTGAAAAACGTTTTCCGGGCCAGTACATTGGCGAATACATCGCTCAAACCCGCGCCTGGTTCTACTATATGCATGTCATGGCGACTCTGCTGTTTGACGATATCAGTTTTGAAAATGTCGTCTGCACCGGCACGATTTTGAATGAGAAAGGCGAGAAATTATCCAAATCTAAACGCAATTATACGGACCCGTGGGTGATTATTGAACAGTACGGCGTGGACGCTTTGCGCTATTACCTGATGACTTCGGTGGCCATGCAAGCCGATGATTTGTATTTCAACGACCGCGAGGTGCGCGATGTTTATAATAAAGTGATAAACATGCTGTGGAATGTGGTGGAGTTTTATAAAATGTATGCTGGCGAAAGTCATAAAGTCACAAAGTCTGTAAAGTCAGAGAATGTGTTGGACAAGTGGATAATGGCGAGGTTAGGGCAGTTGGTCCGCGAGGTGACGGAAAATTTGGATAAATATGACACGGTGCGGGCTGGCCGGCCGATTAAGGATTTTATTGATGATCTTTCAACTTGGTACTTGCGCCGTTCGCGCGATCGGTTCAAGGGGGACAATGCCGAAGACAAACAGGCGGCATTAGCCACTTTGCACGATGTTCTTTATATCCTTTCAAAAGTGATAGCGCCGTTTGTGCCGTTTATGGCAGAGAGAGTGTATCATGTAACATGGAACATGGAACATGGAACAACGAGAGAATCGGTGCATTTAGAGAGTTGGCCTACGCCGGCAGATGTTACCAATGATGATGTTCAATTGTTGCAAGATATGGGAAAGGCGAGGAAAATTGTAGAGATGGGATTGGCGTTGCGGGCAGAAGCCGGGGTCAGAGTTCGCCAACCACTATCTATGTTGCAAGTTATAGGTTACAAGCTACAATATGAATTGGCGAAGATTGTGAAAGAAGAATTGAATGTGAAGGTGGTTGAAAATGTCGGAGATATTGAAGTTGTTGAAAATATTGTGGTGAAAGAAGGCGGGGAATTGAAGGTGGCGTTAGACACGCGTTTGACCAATGAATTAAAAAAAGAGGGTTTGATACGTGAAATCATCCGCGCGATTAACCAGACGCGGAAAGAACAGAAATTAACGATTCAAGATAGAGTGACGATTATTTATGAGACCGATGATGAAATATTAGAGCAGGTTTTTGCTGAATTTGGAGAGGAAATTAAAAAAGCCGTGCTTGCGGACGAGTTAAAGGAGGAGAAAAACGACGGTGCAGAAGCTGATTTAGACGGTCATAAAATTAAACTGTGGATAAAGCGGCAGGTTGGCGGTTAATTTTGTTGACAAGCAATTTTAGAGTGATAAAATATAGGTGGCGACATGCCACGCCTGTTGTATAAAAATTATGGACCTTGAACGGTCTGATAACGAGGATCCTTTTCCTGGAAATAAATTGCGTAGCATTAAATTAAATAAACCCAAAGGGCGATAGCTTTTGGGTTATTTTGTTTGTCTTGTGGATAAAGAAGGTTCGCCGCAATCCGTCGGCATTATTTACAGCGAGGTGAAAAGAGAGTATTTTCCCACTGAAACACAATATCTAACCGAGAAAGACGCTGAACATGACGCGAAGATAATCGGCGGTTATTTGGAGCGCATGGGAATAAAAGTTTTTTATTATCCCGGCACGCCGACCTTGGTAGTGGATTTGTTGCGCGATCGTCCGGAAATGGTGTTTAATTTGGTCGGTTCAATCCACGGCCAGGAATATCTGGCGTCAACCATCCCCGGGATTTTAGAGTCATTGGACATTCCCTACACCGGCGCGGGAATCTTGGGAGAAACTCTGGCTTACAATAAATTTTTAGTTAAAGATCTTTTGCAGTCGCATGGCATTCCGGTTCCGCGCAGCCAGCTCTTTTCCTCGCCGAATTTGCTTTTAGATATGAAGATGCGTTTTCCGTTGATTACCAAGCTTAATGAAATCCACGGCGCCGTGGAGATAACCAAAGACGCGGTTTCTGACAGTGAAAAACATTTGCGTGAAAGGCTGAAGTTCTTAATTAACACTTATAAACAGCCGGCTTTGGCCGAGGAGTTCATCGCCGGACGCGAGATTACGGCGATTGTGCTTGAAGGGCTGAATCGCAAAGTGTATTTGGCGGAAAAAATTTTTAAGGAAGAAAATAATCCCAACCAAATCGCTTCGTTTGAATACCAATGGACGGAAGAGGCGCATTATCAGAAATTTGAAGATCCTTATCTGGCCGATTTGGTAAAAAGGGCGTTTGACGTTTTGCGCATGTCGGATTACGGCAAGTTTGATATTCGGATGGATCAATCAAACCGGTATTATTTTATTGACAGCAACTCCAACCCGGCATTCGGTCCGAAAGAGCTGGATTGCGCGATTGCCAACATTCTTGGCCTGTATGGAATAGATTTTACGGAAATTTTGAAACGTTTGCTTTTAAATACCATGCGCGACGCTCAAGGCAAGGAAAGGTTGCCGTTCACTCCATCAGAAGGAAATTCTAATAATGAATCCACCACGAATGAATATGTCGCTGAATAGAATCGCTTTTCTTTACAATGTGCGGCGCAATTATCCGGATCCCAATGAAAAACAGGTTCAGCTTGACACTGATTTTGACGACCCGGCAACGATTGATTCGTTTGTCAAGCATCTACAAAATTTGAATTTAACCGTTTTGCCGATTGAAGCGGATGAATCAGCGTATTTGCGCTTGCAGGAAAATAAAGACAAAATAGATCTGGTGTTTAATTTCGCGGAAGGTCTACACGGCCGTGATCGCGAGTGCCAGATTCCCGCTATGTTGGAGATGCTAAAAATTCCTTACACCGGCGGTTCGCCTCTGACTGAAGCTCTGGTTTTGGATAAGGCGATTGCCAAAGATGTTTTACGGTCTCATGGGGTTCCGGTTCTACCACATCAAGTATTTTCAACTGAAACCGAAGAGCTGGATCTGGAATTAAAATTTCCTTTGATTGTAAAACCGAACTCGCAGGGTTCATCAGCCGGCATAACCAATGACAGCGTAGTTGAAAACGAGAATGAGTTGCGCCGCCAGTTGAAATTTGTTATCAGCAATTTTAAACAAAAAGCGTTGGTAGAACCGTTTTTGGACGGTCGGGAATTTTCCGTCCCGATGTTGGGAAATAATCCGCCGGAAATTTTACCGATAATTGAATCTGACCACTCAACTTTGCCGGCCGGATTAAAACCGCTCGATTCTTTGGAAGTAAAATGGATTGTGGAGGAAGAAAGCGGCGGCGCGAATTTTATTTGTCCGGCCAAAATCAGTCCTGATTTAGAAGAAAAAATTAAACAGATTTGTTTACAAACATGGGAAGTTTTGCGGCTATGCGATTTTTGCAGAATTGACATCCGCTGCGATCGCGCCGGCAATCCGTATGTTTTGGAAGTTAATTCTCCGGCCGGATTAATTCCGCCGGAAGTATCCATGACTTCGTATTTCCCGCTCTCCGCCCGCGTCGCCGGAATGGATTATGAAACGCTTTTAAAGAAAATTCTTTCCGCCGCCTGTCATCGCTACGGCATTACTTATTAACTTATTTACTTACACACTTACATACTTACAAACTCCGTCTATGCTTGCCACTCGCCTGTCGCCTTATTTGGAAAAATTAACCAGAAAATGTCCGGCGATTCAACGGGAATTTGTGCCGACAAAAAATGAGGGTCAGGATGAGACCGGTACTTTTGATGATCCTTTGGTAGAGGAGCGGCATACGGTTACTCGCGGTTTGGTCCACAAATACGGCAATCGTGCTTTAGTGTTGTTGACCATGAATTGCGCGGCGTATTGCCGTTTTTGCACGCGCCGGCGCAAAGTGTCTGACATAGAAAGAGGAATCATCAGAGAGCGGGATTTGAACAATATGGTAAAATACATTAAACGGCATCCAGAAATTAAAGAGCTGTTATTTTCCGGCGGGGACCCCACGACCGTGCCGGCGATTCTGAAAAGAGCGCTGCAAAAATTTACAAAATTGCCCCAAATAAAAATCATCCGCGTAGCTTCTCGTCTGCCGGCTTCCAATCCGAAAATGGTTAACAAACAATTGATTGACGCGTTAAAAGTTGTAAAAAAACAGCCGCTCTACCTGATGATCCATTTTGAGCATCCTGAAGAAATCACCTCCGACTCGATTATCGCCGTCAAAAAACTGCAAAAAGTCGCCACCATGTGTTTGAATCAGTCAATATCATTAAAAGGCGTTAATGATTCAGTGGAGATTTTGCAGGCGTTATTCAGCAAGCTGATAGAAATCGGAGTTAAGCCGTACTACCATTATCGTTGCGATCCGGTGAAAGGCGCGGAACATTTTATCGTGGATTTTAAGCGGGAGGTGGAAATTTTTACCAAGCTCCGCACTCGCTTGAGCGGTTTAGCAACGCCAATGTATGTGATTGACGCTCCGGGCGGGGCAGGCAAAGTCCCGGTGCCGCTTAATTTCTGGAATTTTGACCATAAGGGTTATAGGGATTTTAAGGGAAAGAAGTTGACAGTGGTGGAAGGCCGGCAAGATTGACTTTTATTACAAAGCTGTTAAAATAGTCCTCATAAGGGATTATTTTAATTATGTTAATTATCAGCTATGTTGACCATCAAACAAATTTTTGATCTCGGATTAAAACTGGCGATCGCGGCTGATCCGCGCGGAAAAAAAGGAGTAGAAAAATATCTGTCGCGCGTTAAAAAAGAATACGAGGAAATGAAGCCGAAAGACAAAGCATATTTTGAAAAAGACAGGCTAACGAATCCTTACGCGGACAGCCGTTTGCATGTGGGCAGTGAGCGGACAGAAGTCAAAAGAATTCTTGCCGGCATTGATATCGGATCCGGCGAGGTTTTGCTGGCTTCGCAGTTGAACGAACGCGGCAAACCGATTGATTTAATCATCGGCCACCATCCTTTGGGGCGCGGTTTGGCCGATTTGCATGGCGTAATGGATATCCAAGTGGCAGTATTTGAGAACTTAGGCATGCCGGTTCATATCGCGGAAAAGCTGATGGAGGAAAGAATCAAAGAAGTAGCGCGGAGCGTTCATCCGGCCAATCATTATCAAGTGATTGATTTGGCCAAAGCGTTAAAAATTAATTTGCTGAACACGCACACGATAACTGATAATTTGGTTAAAAAATTTGTTCGCGATTATGTCGTCAAACGCAAGCCAGACACGATCAGCGATTTGTTAGATGTTCTATTGGAGATTCCGGAATATCAGGAAGCCAAACGCCGCGGCGCCGGGCCGAAACTCTTTGCCGGCGATCCGAGCCATCGCGTGGGCAAATTTGTGGTGGAAATGACCGGAGGCACCAGTCCGGCGAGCAAAATTTATGAAGAAGTATCGCGCGCAGGCATCAGTACTACCATCGGCATGCATATGCGCGACGATTCGCGCGATAAAGCCAGCGAGCACCATATGAATGTCGTTATCGCCGGTCACATGTCTTCCGACTCACTCGGCATGAACTTGTTTTTGGATGAATTGGAGAATAAGGGAATTGATATTACGCCATGCAGCGGGTTGACAAGGGTGAGTAGGGTGAAAAAAGCGGCGAAGCCGTAAGACATAAGCCGTAAGCCGTGGGTTTATAAGTGTGTAGTTTATATAAAAAAGGCGGACGTGAGTCCGTCTTTTTCTTTTGTTTTTATTGTGGTATAATATCTTTACTTGATTTAAGTATTTTTTGTTATATGTCCGACACCACAATCAAAAAAATCTTCGCTCGCGAGATTCTGGATTCGCGGGGAAATCCGACCGTGGAAGCGACAGTGTTTTTAAGCGACGGTTCAAGCGGAACCGCGGCGGTGCCATCAGGCGCGTCAACCGGCGCGCATGAGGCTTTGGAATTGCGCGACGGGTCGCCGAAACGATATGGCGGCAAGGGCGTGTTAAGAGCAATTAAAAATATAAACATTCTGATTGCCAATCATTTGCATGGCAATGACGCGCTGAACCAGCGCCGGATAGACAAAATGATGTTGGATTTGGATGGCACAGATAATAAAAGCAAGCTTGGCGCGAACGCGATTTTGGCGGTTTCAATGGCGGTTTGCCGCGCCGCAGCCAATTCTTGCGGTTTGCCTTTATATAAATATTTAAGAAAAACTTTTGTTTTGCCGGAAAAAGGCTGGCGCCTGCCGATTCCAACCATGAATATTTTGAACGGCGGGCGGCACGCGGATAATAATTTATCCATTCAGGAATTCATGATTATCCCGCTTAACAAGCAATTCAGCGAGCGAATAAGAATGGGTTCGCAGATTTTTCATTCTCTGTCCGCGATTTTGAACCAGAAAGGATATGCCACGAGCGTTGGCGATGAAGGCGGATTCGCGCCGGACTTGCTGAATAACGAGCGCGCGATTCAGCTTATTATTCAGGCGATCAAAACCGCCGGCTTCGTCCCCGGCAAGCAGGTATTTGTCGGTCTGGATGTCGCGGCATCGGAATTTTACCGCCATGGCAGATATTATTTTGAGAGCAAGAAGCAGGGTTTTACCGCGGAAAAAATGACGCGCATTTTAGACGGTTGGATTAAAAAATATCCACTGTTATCAATTGAAGACGGTTTGGCGGAAGATGATTGGGAGAATTGGAAGATATTAACACGCCAGCTTGGACGAAAAATTACTGTGGTTGGCGATGATTTGTTTGTTACGAATGTTAAACGATTGCAAAAAGGGATTAATGAAAAAGCCGCTAACGCGATTTTGATAAAATTAAACCAGATCGGTTCGGTGTCGGAAACCATTGACGCGATTTATTTAGCCAAGAAAAATAGTTACAAAGTTTCCATTTCCCATCGTTCCGGCGAGACCGCGGACACTTTTATCGCTGATTTGTCAGTCGCGGTAAATTCCGATTTCATCAAAAGCGGCTCATTATCCCGTTCCGAGCGAGTGGAAAAGTATAATCGGTTGATGAAAATAGAATCGGAAATATCTTAATGATTGTTAAATTATTAAATTGCTAAATTGTTATTTTCGTAGTTCGTAAGTTCGCACATTTGGTATAATCGTATTACTGTGAAGGAGAAAATTAAAAAAGTCAGATGTTGTTCACTCTGCCGCCAGCCTGGGCATACAAAAAAAGATTGTCAAGCGGGGCGAGTGAAAGAAAAAAACACGAGCGGGAAGTTCGTGTTAATTGGCGTTCAGCAAAAACACCAGAAATCATCGCATGTTATTAATCTTAAAGATAAAAAACCGGAATCAATTTGGGATGACGTGAAAGTGTTTAGCGAGAATAGAGTGCCAACAACCGAGCGCCGTGTGGTCAATTTGGCGGAAATGATCAGAGCCAACGAATCGCAGAGAAACAAGATTAACCGTCCGCTAATTGAGCTACCACAGCCCACTAATACGCGACCACTAATAGACACCAATTTGAAAAAGGTAATGTTTTTATCTCCCTTCGGCAAGCTCAGGGCAAGCTCTATCTCTTATTTCCCATCTCTTATCACTGTCACGATTAAAGAGCGGATTGTTGGAGCAAAAGAAGGGATAGTAAATGGCGTTTGTTTGGTAAAAGAAAGAATGGTGAGTGTACTTACTTTCAAAAAGTTTGCTTACAGCGTCATATCAGTCGCGCTTTTGGCCGCGTTACCTTTTCCCGCCATCGGTTATTATTCCAGCGTGAAAGATACCAGCGCGCGAGTGGTGGAGGCGAGCACGAACGCGTTTTTGTCTTTGCAGTCATCAACTGTCGCGGCGATGAACGCGGATTTGGGCCAAGCTGAATATGATTTGAACGCGGCGCTGGAATCTTTTCAAACCGCTGATTTGATTTTAGATAAAGAGCACCGCGCTTTGCAATATGTGGCGAGCGTATTACCAATTATCGGTCGGCAAGTCAAAAGTCGCCAGCATTTGTTGGTCGCCGGACATCATTTGGCTTTGGGCAATACGTATTTAGTAAAAGGAATTGAAGAAATTAATAAACAAAATCAGCTGTCATTGGGCGATAAGATTGGGCTTTTAGCCGACTATCTCCGTTCCGCTGCGCCGCAATATGAAGAAGCGTTAACGGAATTGGACGGCGTCTCTTCGGAGGTTGTGCCCGCGGAGTATCAAAAATCATTTGTTGATTTTAAACTGCTTTTTGCCGCTTTTGTTAATGATCTGCGGGATTTAATCGGCCTCGCGGACGCGCTGGAAGCCGGTTTCGGCCATGATCAGTTGAGGCGTTATCTGCTGGTGTTTCAAAACAATGATGAATTGCGGCCCACCGGCGGGTTTATGGGAAGTTTCGCGCTGTTGGATGTGCAAAAAGGCAGGGTTGTCAACTTAGATATTCCCGGCGGCGGCACCTATGATCTGCAAGGCCAGTTGGACGAATATGTGAAACCGCCGTTGCCGTTGCAGTTATTAAATAAGCGTTGGGAGTTTCAGGACGCGAATTGGTTTCCGCATTTTCCGACAGCCGCGAAAAAAATCGCGTGGTTTTACGAACACGGCAGGGGAGCCACGGTTGACGGCGTGATTGCGATCAATGCCACAGTTCTAGAACGTTTGTTATCAGTGTTCGGACCGGTGCAAAGCGCGGATAAAAATTTAGTTATCGCCAGTTCTGACGCGGTGGAAAAATTGCAACAGCAGATTGAATTTGATTACAACAAAAATGAAAATAAGCCGAAAGAAGTTTTGTCGGAATTGGCGCCGCAGATTTTGGTCGAATTCGGCAAGTTGGATACGGTCGGCGTAATGCGCTTGGTCAGCGAATTGGAAGATGCTTTGCAAAAAAAAGAAATCCAATTATATTTTAATGATGATTCAACGCAGGCTAAGATGGTTGAGTTCGGCTGGGCCGGCGGAATCAGCCCGGTCGCGGCAACCCAAGACTATTTATCGGTTGTTAATGCCAATATCCACGGCCAGAAGTCAGACGCTAAAATTAAACAGTCAATTGAACACCAAGCCGTGGTCCAATCAGACGGTTCAATTATAGACACGGTGTTTGTGCGTCGGACGCATACTGGTGTTGAGGGTGTGCCGCTTTATGGCGTGAATAATGTTGATTACTTAAGAATTTATGTGCCAAAAGGGTCGGAATTGTTGGAGGCGGGCGGGTTTACATTTCCACCTGAGGACGTTTTTCGGGTGCCGGAAGATTGGTACAAAGATGATGTTGATTTGGCAAAACAGGAGAAAGAAGCCGGCATTCATCCGCAGAGCGGAACGCGGATTACCAATGAATTTGGCAAAACTGCTTTTGGCAATTGGGTGATGGCCGCGCCGGGCAATACCGCTACCGCGTATTTTGTTTATCGTTTGCCGTTTAAAGCCGATCCCCGCTATAGTTTATTGGCGCAAAAACAATCCGGCATAGACAGTGATTTTACCACTCAAGTGATTTATCCGGACGGCTGGTCGCCGGTGTGGTCGGCTGATGGACAAATGCAGTTAGCTTCCAACGGCGCGTCGTATTCAGGTATTTTGGAAGAGGATAAAGTAGTGGGGGTGGTGATGGGGAGATAAATTTTCAATTTTTCCTTTTTTATATATAATACCGACTATGGTTAACAAAAAAAAACCCACCGAACCTCAGTTTACCAAAATTGATTTAGAGCCGGCAGCTGAATTGCCAAAGGTTCAGCGAAAAAGAGTTGTTGTTAAATCAGAAAAAGAGCCGGCGCCGGTTTTGGCTAAAAAAGAAGAAAAAAAAATCAATCGCGAATTGCGCGAGATATATGAAAATGATGATGGGAGCATGCCCGATATGTCGGATTTCAAGACAAAAAAACGCGGACGTTTTTCCGCTTTTATCACTCTGCTAATCGCCTGCGTATTTTTAGCCGCGGTGGCTTGGCTGGGATTTTTTGTATTTCAACCGTCTTCAGGGTTTAAAGAGAAAGATGTTGTTTTGTCGGTCGCCGGCGAAGAAATGATTACTTACGGGCAGGAAATAAATTACCGTATCCGCTATCGCAACAATCAAAGCGCGTCTTTGTCTAAAGTTGTTTTGCAAGTCCGCTATCCGGAGGGTTTTGTTTTTACAGACAGTAGCCGCGCGCCGTCCAATGAAAAAAAAGATGAATGGGATTTGGGGACGCTTAATAAACAAGACAGCGGGTATATAGACATAAGAGGGAAATTATATGGCAGTTTGGGAGGCAAACAATCACTGCGCGCGTTTTTGAATTACACGCCGGCGAATTTCAGCTCGGAATTTCAGGCCGTGGCTGCGTTTAACACCGAAGTAAAAGAAGCGCCGTTAGCTATGACGGTTTCCGGTCCGACTGAGGCCGGCGCAGGGTCGGAAGTAGAATTTAAAATTGAACTGGAAAAAAATATTGAAACCGATTTGCCGGATTTGTTTTTGGCGATAGAGCCGTCCGGCGGCTTCAATAAAACTACCAGCACATTGAGCAGTATGCCGGACGATCAGTACCGCTGGGATTTATCCGGTTGGCAAGAGGGGCAGATCTTAGTTCGCGGAAAATTTAATCCGGCGGTCGGCGAAGAAACCGCGGAAATGTTATTTAAACTTTTAGGCGAGAAACCCGGCTCAAACGCAGCCGAGCCATACGTGGTTTATGAGACCAAAGCGCTGGTGAAAATGTTGAAAACCGATTTGTCGGCCAGTTTGGCAATCAACGGCGCGATGGATAGTTTGTCGGTTCAGCCCGGAGAAAATTTGAACACCAGTTTAATAATAAAAAATGGCGGACAATCAGCGATCAAAAATCTGCGAGTAAAACTTGTTTACGAAACCCCGTCTTTTGACGGCAAGAGTTTGTTAGATTGGAAAAAGATAGACGACGCACATGACGGCGCGATCACCGGAGAGCAGATTAATGATCAGACACGGCGCGGAGCAATCACTTGGACTGATAAACAACTGCCGAGTCTGAAACAACTTGACGCCGGCAAGGAAGTTTTGTTGGATTTGAAGATTCCGCTTAAAGACGCGGCGGATTTAGACCTGACCAAGTTTGTCGGATATTCAATCACGGCAATGATTGAAGTGAAGTATCAAGACGGGGTGGAAGCTAAAACTATTTCCGGGAATAAAATAAATTTGACGGTTAATTCGGATTTGCGGCTTACGGTTTCCGATAAAGTGATTGAAGACGCGCAAGGAGTGAAAGGCCAAGAAATGCATTCAGTCAGCTGGGTATTGAATAATACTTTTCACGACTTAAAAAACATTGAATTGCGTGCGGATATTTACAACATTGACTGGTTGCCGGAAACGGCGCAAGTCGTGCCAGCCGGCAAGTTTGAGTGGGACAAGGGGAACACGGAAGTGGTTTGGAAAATAGAAACTATGCCGACCAGCGTTGATGTTTTGGCTCTACAATTCGGTTTGGTTTTGAAAAACAAAAATCCATCGCAGACAAACCTAACTTCCAAAGTAAAAATAACAGCCGAAGACACTGTCACCGGCCAGCAGATAATTTTGTCGGGAGATGAAGTGTTGTTGAATTAGTGCCCTCGGCAGGAGTCGAAACCACATCACCAGGTTCGACCCGCCTGCCACAGCCCGTGCTCCCGAAGGGAATCGAACCCCTATCTTCAGGTTCGAAGCCTGATATTCTATCCGTTGAACTACGGGAGCTCACCATCAGTGCGCCGCCTGGGAATCGAACCCAGAACCTTGGGCTTAAGAGGCCCCTGCTCTAACCAATTGAGCTAGCAGCGCCTGTATCCGTCATTGCGAGCCTTCGCAACTTTTTCGCGATTGTTGGATTGCTTCGTCCCCCGCCATGGCGGGGTCCTCGCAATGACAGCTGTCATCCTAAATAATCTACCCCACCCTCTTGTTTAAAAATTTCAATTTTCGGACCTTTCCAGCCTTTTGCTTTTAGTCCTTCCTCGGCGGCGGAGACTTGCGCTTCTTGTTTGCTGGTGCCTTTGCCTTCGGCGATTTTTTCTTTATCAAGATAAACGCCGACGACAAATTCTTTAGCATGGTCAGGCCCTTCTTCGCCCAAGACCCGATAGGTTGGCGTAATACCGACGATTTCCTGGGCGGATTCTTGAAAACGCGATTTCGGATCCATCCATAAACCCTCTTCCAGCACTTGCGGCAGTTTGGTGATAATCCAACGAGTAATAAATTGCTCCGCGACATCCCAGCCTTGGTCAATGTAAATCGCGCCGATAAGGGATTCCATTACATTGGCAAGAATGTATTCGCGCGCTTTTGTGCCGGCGTCTTTGGATTCGCCGTGGCTTAAAAACAGATATTCTTCAAGCCCGATTTCATTCGCCACTTGCGCGCACATTTTGGCGTTAACCAGGGCCGCGCGCCAGTTAGTCAGCTCGCCTTCCGGATTCAGATAGTTTTCAAAAAGAAATTCGGTTACCACCAGCTCCAGCACCGCATCGCCTAAAAATTCTAATCGCTCATTATGTCCGAGCGGGAAAGCGCGGTTTTCATTAAGATAAGAACGATGAACCAGTGCTTGCACGAGATAATTCGGCTGCTTGAATTTAATGCCGATTTTTTCTTCCAGCTCGTTAAACTTTTTTGTTTTGTATTCTTCCATTGTCGGTTTCATATTTTTGTTTTTATCAAATCATTATAAATCGCGCCTAAGACGCCATTGACGAATTTACCGGATGACGGACCGCCATAATTTTTGGCGATTTCAATCGCTTCGTTAATCGCGACTTTTGGCGGGATTTCTTTATTGAACCTCATTTCATAAATGCCGATGCGCAGAATATTTTTGTCAACTAAAGAGAGTTGTTCCACCGGCCAATTGGTGGCATATTCGGCGATTGTCTTATCCACCTCCTGCAGATGAGTAATCACGCCATCAACAGTTTCTTTCACAAAATCCTTATCCGCTTCCAATCCGGCGCCGAATTCAACAAGATTTTGCGCGATTATTGCCGGCAAACCATCTTTCTGGCAACCGCGAAAATCCCACTGGTAAAGTGATTGCATGGCAATGGAACGGGCGAGATGGCGGGACGGCATAAATCGATGCTATTATTTGCCGATCATTTTTTTCCGTTTGGCTGAACGAACAGCGCGTTTTTGTTTGTCAACCGCTTTTTTCCCCTTGTAGTAACCGCATTTAGAGCAGGCGCGATGGGGGAGAGTCATAGCGTTGCATTCACTGCATTTTGTTACACCGACGGCTTTAAACGCGAAATGAGAGGCGCGGTCTTTTTTTGAACGAGATGTGCGTCGTTTTGATGGGACACCCATATGTTAAATTTAGTGAGTTAAACTGGCTCTAATTATAGTATAGTTTGGCTAATAAATCAAGAGGGTGCCGTTTAGGTTGCCAAAACAGCTCAATTTCGCTAAAATATCCACATGGAAATCAAAATCTGCCAAAACAAGCAAGAATGGGATAGTTGGGTGTCAACCCTTCGACTCACTCCGTTCGCTCAGGGCAAGCCGGCGGAGTTTTTGCAGTCTTGGGATTGGGGCGAGTTTCAAAAAAATGTCGGCAATGATGTGTTGCGTTTGCAGGTTGTTGATGGCGGACAGGTTTTATGGCAAGGACAGGGATTTACGCACAGATTGGGATTGGGGATGAAGTATTTGTATGCACCCAGAATGCAGAATGCAGATAACAGAATGCAAAGTGTGTGTGATTTTTTGAGAGGCAAAGGATTTGCGTTTGTCAGAATTGAGCCGGACGAGGAATTAGGAATTATGAATTATGCCATGCCTGCCGGCAGGCAGGAATTAAGGACAACGAAAAATCGACAGCCGCAGAACACTCTTGTTTTAAATATAAGCAAAACAGAAGAAGAATTCCTTGCCGCGATGCACGAGAAGACTCGTTATAACATTCGTCTGGCAGAAAAAAAGGGCGTAGTGATTAAATCAGAAAAAAATATTGATGTTTTTTGGCAGTTGAATTTGGCCACGACAGAGCGGGATAAATTCCGAAGCCATCCGAAAGAATATTATAGAAAAATGCTGGAAAATAATTTTTGCCGCCAGCTTACCGCGTATTACCCCTTCGACTCACTTCGCTCGCTCAGGGCAGGCTCTTTCGACTCCGCTCCCCTCGGCCTGAGCTCGGGACGAAGGCAGGGCAAACCGATAGCGGCGATTTTGTTGGCAGCGTTCGGCGACACAATTACATATCTGCATGGTGTGTCCGGAAATGAGCATCGTAATTTGATGTCGCCGTATCTTTTGCAGTGGGAAGGAATTAAATTAGGAAAGAAGCTGGGCTGTCAGTATTATGATTTTGGCGGTATCGCGCCGGACGCGAAACTCAGCGCAACAACGAGTTTTAATAATTTTTGCTGGCCAGCCGACCATCCGTGGACAGGCATTACTAGATTTAAAGCCGGCTTTGGCGGGGAGCGGCGGGATTATCCGGGAGCGGTGGATGTGGTATTGAGCGGGTGGAGATATGTGTTGTATAAGATTGCGGCAAGGTTGGTCAAGTCCATAAAGTCTTTAAAGTTGTGATTGAATTACTAAATTGTTAAATTGTTTTTCGCCTGCTTGCCGGCAGGCAGGCATTTCGTATGTGTCCTGTTATCTGCGTCCTGCATCCTGTCGTTGCGCTTGACTTATTTTTGGTTCTGAGTTATCATATATCCGCTCTCGATATACCGTCTCGGTAATTAAATTTGATTTTTAAACTATGTTGATGTTACGTTTACAGCGGATTGGCAAGGCCAAACAGCCGACTTATCGTTTAATCGTGTCGGAAAAAGCGCGCGATACGCAGGCCGGCAGTCTGGAAATTCTCGGCAACTATAATCCGGTGAATAAGGAAAAAAAGTTAGAATTGAAAATTGACAGAGTCAAATATTGGCTGTCAGTCGGCGCTCAGCCGTCCAATACTGTACATAACCTGCTGTTAAAAAATGGCGTTATTGCCGAGGGTAAAAAGAAACGCTCGGTGTTTCTTTCCCAAGCGCGCAAGAAAAAGATAGAAGAAATAAAGAAGAAAAGTGAAGCGCCAAAGACATAAACATGACCCCGTTCCAATAAGGAGCGGGGTTTTTAGAAAGTATTGACAGCAAAATAGCGGTTTGTTATAATGATAAAGCTTCTGAAACTGGGTTAGTCGACGCAGTTTGGAAGATGTACATTTAATTTAATCTTTGGAGAATATGAACCAAGATCAAGCTTTTCTCGAGTTTGTCGTGAAGGGGATTGTCGGCAAGCCGGAGGCCGTGAAAGTGGCCCGCGGTGTTGACGAACGGGGCGTTTTACTCACTTTGGACGTTGACGTGAGCGATATCGGTTATGTCATCGGCCGCCAGGGCCAGACCGCCCACGCTATTCGCACTTTGTTGCGCATCGTCGGCGCGAAGAACAATGCGCGCGTTAATCTAAAAATCAACGAGCCGGTCGGAGGCAAACACTCAAGACCAATGATGGCGCCAACAGCCGCGTCAGATGTGGTTGACACCAGCGCGGTTGATGACTTGAATATATAAATTTTGAAGTCTAAAAATCCTCCCGTTAATCGGGAGGATTTTTTTTGTCCAGCACCTTCCTGCTGGGTTTAATACCCCGCAAGAAGGTGCCGGATTTATTGACGTAATTAACTTTTTGCTTCATAATATCTTTGAATTTAAATATCGGGCTATAGCGCAGTTGGTAGCGCGCTTGCATGGGGTGCAAGAGGCCGTGAGTTCAAATCTCACTAGCCCGACAAATAAAAAACCGCCACATCGCGGTTTTCTTCTCAACTTTTGGCGGTGTATTTATCTCGCCTTCTTGCTCGCGGTGCGGACGCAACGGGTGCAGGTCAAAACCCCGCCGGAAAGCTGAAGATTCGGTTTTTGCCGGCGCAAGGTTTTATTGTTGGCGTGACTGCGGTTGGCGGCGCGCTTTGAACCTTTGCCGCAAACAGTGCATTTTCTGGACATAGGAATATTTTTAAAAGTATGGTAAGATTGATTAAAGTGCAGATATTGTATATGAGTAAAGATGTTTTGTCAAATCAAAGAGTATTAGTATATTGGTATATTTAATTTTTATGGAATTCATCCAACTTATTTTCTTCCTCGTCATCATTATCCCTTCCTCCATCATCCATGAATATTCTCATGGCTGGATGGCGGATAGGCTGGGGGATCCGACCGCGCGATACGCGGGCCGGCTGACTTTGAATCCAATGGCTCATGTTGATACGTGGGGGACAATTTTGATGCCGCTGTTTTTATTTTTTATCACCGGCGGCCGGTTTTTGTTCGCTTACGCCAAGCCGGTGCCGTTCAATCCATATAATTTGCGTAATCAAAAGTGGGGACCGGCAATGGTGGCTGTCGCCGGTCCGCTTTCAAACTTATCTTTGGCTTTCGTTTTCGGTTTACTGATAAGATATTTGCCAATCAGTCCGTTAACGATTTTTTTGACCGTAATCGTGTATGCCAATGTGCTTTTGGCAGTTTTTAATTTAGTGCCGATTCCGCCTTTGGACGGTTCAAAATTGCTTTACGCGATTTTGCCGGATTCAATGTTCAAAGTCAGAGAAGTTTTGGAACGTTATGGTTTTATTATTTTATTAGCTTTTATTATCGGCGGGTTTCAGTGGCTGATGCCAATGATTGTTTATCTAACAGGACTGTTTACGGGGGGAACGGGATTGTTTTGAGGCGGATTTTAGCTTGACAGGTTTGATAATAGTTGATATGCTAAAATCAGTAAAGATATGACATTGAAATTAACCACAACTTATCATTTGGAAGGCAAGTTTTATGTCGCGTATTGCGCGGAATTAGGTGTAACTTCACAAGGCGAAACACTTGAAGAGGCGGAAAAGAATTTGCGCGAAGCGATTGAATTATATTTGGAAGACGCCCCAGCGGAGAATTTGGCAAGATACACTGAACATCCGCTAATAAGGACGCTGGATTTGAATTTGGCGTAGTATGGTGGGAAGATATAATAATTTTTCAGGCCACGAAGTTATTAAAATTTTACAGAAGCAGTTTAGCTTCGTTTTTGTTTCACAGAAGGGTAGCCATATAAAATTAAGGAAAATTGATGGTGAGAAAGTAATTACAGTAATCATTCCCGCCCACAGAGAATTGGCAGAGGGGACATTGTATAATATTTTACGTCAAGCAGAAGTTAAACCGGAAAGTTTTTTGAAGTTTAGATAGTGCGTGATGGTGCTTGACAACTTTTCTCCAATAATATACAATATCGCCAGCTTAAAAATCGCGTAAGTATCCCGACCTAGTTGGGAGAAGTCAATCGGTGAAAAACCGGTTTATACGCATTGAGAAACAAAATTTTCTTAATGTTGTGTAAAAGGCTTTTATGGCCGTTTTTTTATCACCCATCATCTATAATTTATTTTTTTAATTTAAAAAGAGCGTTCAGGCAGAGAAAAGGGATTCCTCGACTCACTTCGTTCGCTCGGAATGACAGACCGAAAAAATATGCCAACAATCAACCAATTGTTACGCAAAGGAAGAAGGGACAAGCCAAGCAAGTCGGGCGTGCCGGCTTTGCAATTTACTTATGACAGTTTGCACCGCAAGAGAACGGAATTGCGCCACGGCGCGCCGTTCAAGAGAGGTGTTTGTTTGAAAGTCTATACGGCCACGCCAAAGAAACCAAACTCCGCTTTGCGTAAAGTCGCGAAAGTCAGGATCTCAAATGGCGTTGAAGTTATCGCGTATATTCCGGGTGAAGGACACAATTTGCAGGAGCATTCCATTGTCTTAATCCGCGGCGGACGCGTGAAAGACCTGCCGGGCGTGCGCTATCATATTGTGCGCGGCGTTTATGACACTCAAGGCGTGGAAGCTCGCCGGCGCGGACGTTCAGTTTACGGCGCCAAACGGCCGAAAGCTAAAAAGTAATCCAACCTTAATATTTTTTTATGCCAAGAAGCAAACAGATAGCCAAACGAACCATCGCGCCGGATCCAAGATTCAATAATCTTATTATCGCCAAATTCATCAACGTGATTATGAAAAACGGCAAAAAGACCGTGGCGCAAGATATTGTTTATGGCGCTTTGGCAATATTGAAAGAAAAAAAACAGGCGAAAGATGAGGTAAAATTATTTGAAGACGTAATGGACGCGATTCGTCCGGCGGTTGAAGTCCGTTCTCGCCGCGTTGGCGGCGCTAACTATCAAGTGCCGATGCCGGTTTCATCCGATCGCCAGAACGCTTTGGCGTTTCGCTGGCTGATTGCCGCGGCAAAAGCGCGCAAGAGCGGCGGCATGAAAAACTGTTTAGCGTCTGAAATGTTAGACGCGATGGCCGGAACCGGCGGCGCGATTAAAAAGAAAGAAGACACCCATCGCATGGCCGAGGCGAACAAAGCCTTTGCCCACTTCGCTCGGAGACGCTAATCGTGATTTTTATCATTTCCTCGTTGCGGAACTCCTCGCGTGAGCTCGTCACACAGTCCTCACTTCGGAAATGATAAAAATCACTCTTTATAAATTTTATAACTTCTCTATGCCCAGAGAATATTCATTAGACAAAACCAGAAACATCGGCATCATGGCCCACATTGACGCCGGCAAGACAACCGTAACTGAACGCGTACTTTTTTATACCGGCAAGAAACACAAAATCGGCGAAGTTCATGACGGCGAGGCGACAATGGACTGGATGGAGCAGGAAAAAGAGCGCGGCATCACTATTACTTCCGCCGCTACTACTTGTTTTTGGAAAGATCATCGAATCAACATCATTGACACCCCCGGCCACGTGGATTTTACAGTTGAAGTGGAGCGTTCTTTGCGCGTGCTTGACGGCGCGGTGGCGGTGTTTGACGGCTCGCAAGGCGTGGAGCCGCAGTCGGAAACGGTCTGGCGCCAAGCGGACAAGTATCATGTACCGCGGGTTTGTTTTGTAAATAAAATGGATAAAATGGGCGCGGATTTTTACATGAGTTTATCTTCCATTCAAGAACGTTTGTCTCCCAAAGCGTTCGCGGTGCAGTTGCCGATTGGCGCGGAATCCACTTTCAACGGCTTGATTGATTTGATTGAAATGAAAGCGATTAAATTTGAGGGCGACCACGGCATGAATATCACGGAGTTTGATATTCCGGCGGATTTGGTTGATAAAGCAAAAGAATATCGCGCCAAACTTTTGGAAAAAGCCGCGGAAGCTGATGAAGCAACAATGAATAAATATTTGGAAAAAAACGATTTGTCCGCCGATGAAGTCAGACAGGCGATCCGTAAATTGGTTTTGACTGACGAAATGTATCCGGTGTTTGCCGGCAGCGCTTTGCAAAATATCGGCGTGCAAAGAGTGCTGGACGGCGTGGTTTATTTTCTGCCATCGCCTTTGGATGTGCCGGATGTCATCGCGCATGATCCCGATGATGAAGAAAAAACGATTACGATTAAAGTTGACGATGATAAGCCGTTTGTGGCTTTGGCGTTTAAGGTCGCCACCGATCCTTTTGTCGGGCGGCTTACTTTTTTCCGCGTTTATTCCGGCAAACTGACCGCCGGAAGCTACCTTTTGAATTCTTCAAACGGCGAGAAAGAAAGAATCAGCCGCATCGTGCGTATGCACGCCAATTCCCGCGAAGACGTGAACGACGTGTATGCGGGTGAAATCGCGGCCGCGATTGGTTTGAAAGCGACCACCACCGGCGATACACTTTGCGATGAAAATCATCCGGTGTTATTGGAAAAAATTGTTTTTCCCGAACCGGTTATTTCGGTGGCGATTGAACCGAACAGTAAACAGGACGCGGAAAAAATGGGTATGGCGATGCAAAAATTGGCTGAAGAAGATCCGACATTCCGAATTCATACTGATGAAGAGACTTTGCAAACAATTATTTCAGGCATGGGCGAGCTGCATTTGGATATTATCGTTGACCGCATGCGCCGCGAGTTTAAAGTGGAAGCGAATGTCGGCGCCCCGCAAGTCGCTTACAAAGAAACGATCAGACAGAGCGCGGAAGGCGAGGGGAAACACATCAAGCAATCCGGCGGACGCGGCCAATATGGCCACTGCTGGCTACGTTTGGAACCGCTGGAGCGCGGTAAAGGTTTTGAATTTGTTGATGAAACCAGAGGCGGCACAATTCCTCGCGAGTTTATCACTCCAATTGAAAAAGGCGTGAAAGAAGCGTTAAACCGCGGAATTATCGCCGGTTATCCGTTGGTGGATGTCAAGGCGGCTGTTTATGATGGCAGCTATCATGATGTTGACTCTTCGGAAATGGCTTTCAAAATGGCCGGTATTTTGGCGTTTAGAGCGGCCGCGGCAAAAGCCAACCCGGTTATTTTAGAGCCGATTATGAAGGTGGAAGTGATCATGCCTGAACAATATATGGGCGACGTTATTGGCGATTTGTCAGCTAAACGTGGACAGATTCAGGAAATGGGGGATCGCGCCACCGCGAAAGTTGTCAAAGCCATTGTGCCGCTGGCGTCCATGTTCGGTTACGCGACTTCTTTGCGTTCAATGTCTCAAGGCCGCGCTTCTTATACCATGGAGTTTGACCACTATGCGGAATGCCCGAAGAATATTGAGCAACAGATTGCCGAGGGTAAAAAGAAATGAACCACAGATATTGGCGATGCAGATAACACAGATATTTACCAATGAAGTTTAATGTTATAACTATCTTCCCAGATATAATAGACTCATATTGCAGTGAGACGATTTTAGGTCGGGCGCAAAAGAAAAAGTTGATAAAAATCAACGGGATTAATTTGCGAGATTTTGCGGAAGATAAACATAAAAAAACCGATGACACGCCATATGGCGGGGGGCCGGGGATGGTGATGAAGCCGGAGCCGATTTATAAAGCACTGGCTTCATTCAAAACATTAAAACATAAAAACATAAAAACATTAAAACAAAAGAAAACAATTTTGTTGTCACCAAGAGGCAGGCAATTTGACCAGAGAATGGCGGGAAAATTTAGTAAATTAAAAGAAATAACTTTTGTCTGCGGGCGTTACGAAGGTGTGGATCAACGCGTGGTTGATTATATGGTTGATGAGGAAATTTCCATCGGGCCGTATGTTTTGGCCGGCGGAGAGTTGGGAGCATTGGTGATTATTGAAGCGATCTCTCGTCTATTGCCTGGGGTGTTGGGGAATGAGGAGAGTTTGAGTGAAGAAACATTCGGCGACAATTACCAATTACCAATTACCAATTACCAAACAAATTCTAAATCTAAATGTCAAAATGGAGAATTGGAAATTGGAAATTGGAAATTGGAAATTTTCAAAGAGTATCCGCAGTACACCAAGCCCGCGGAATTCAGGGGTTGGAAAGTGCCAGAAGTGCTGTTGGGTGGAAATCATGGGGAGATAGAGAGGTGGCGGCGTAATCAGAATACAGAAAGCAGACAGCAGAATACATTCGGACGATACGATATTCGCGTCGCATGAATCCTGTTATCCCTGCCTGCCGGCAGGCAGGTGTATTCTGCATTCTGTAATCTTGTCCCCACCTTGTGCATATCTCCCTCTTGACATATTTAGCGGCGAGGTATACAATTAGCAAGCAAAATAAGCAATAAAAGGAACTTTTCACAACCTAATTTTTTCTAAGTCAGCCGAAGAGAGCCGCCTTCTCCGCCAGTCGGCGGATACGGCGAGCTGAAACTGGAAAGAGAAAAGAGTAAGTCAAAATGGCTTCCTCTTTTTTCTTTCCCGCAAAGCGGTCCGCCTAGGGCGGATTAACGAGAAAGAAGGTACTTTACAATTGAAAATTACCATCAAAACACATTCTATAATTCACTGCAAGAATGTGGCAAAGAATGATCTGCTCTCCGACTGGGTCGGAGTATGCGGTCAAAACGTCTATTTATTATTTAGAGCCCAATCCTCTGATTTAAGTTCGGAGGGTAATCAACTCTAAGGTTGTGAAGCAACTTCGTCCGGTCGTTTGATTGGACACTAAAAATTGTTTCGCAATTTTTTGAGAGTTTGATCCTGGCTCAGGATGAACGCTGGCGGCGTGTTTAAGGCATGCAAGTCGTACGATTCAGTTGTTCGCAAGAATGGCTGAATAGTGGCAGACGGGAGAGTAATACCCTGGTAACCCACCTCCGAGACGGGGATAGCTCACCGAAAGGTGAATTAATACCCGATGGCAATGCGGGGACGCAAGTCATTCGCATTTAAAGTTTACCCTCGCGAAAGCGGGGGCCGACACTTGGAGAGGGGCCTAGGTCCTATCAGCTGGTTGGCGAGGTAATGGCTCACCAAGGCTACGACGGGTAGGGGGCGTGAGAGCGTGACCCCCCTCACTGGGACTGAGAAACTGCCCAGACACCTACGGGTGGCTGCAGTCAAGAATCTTCCACAATGGCCGAAAGGCTGATGGAGCGACGCCGCGTGCAGGAAGAAGCCCCTCGGGGTGTAAACTGCTTTTCTTAGGGACGAATTCGTGACGGTACCTGAGGAATAAGAGGTTGCTAACTCTGTGCCAGCAGCAGCGGTAATACAGAGACCTCAAGCGTTATCCGGATTTACTGGGCGTAAAGAGTCCGAAGGTGGTTTGGAAAGTCATTGGTTAAACCCTGAGGCTTAACTTCAGGTTTGCTGGTGAAACTTCCAAGCTAGAGGCCGGGAAAGGCAAGCGGAACTATCGGTGTAGTCGTAATAAGCGCTGATATCGATAGGAACACCAAAGGCGAAGGCAGCTTGCTAGAACGCGCCTGACACTCTAGGACGAAAGCGTGGGTAGCGAATAGGATTAGATACCCTAGTAGTCCACGCCCTAAACGATGCGCACTAGGTATTGGGAGTATCGACCCTCTCAGTGC
>JACQQA010000003.1 GCA_016207245.1 Candidatus Magasanikiibacteriota bacterium
ACTTCTTAAAGTCATTGCGAGCCTTCGCAGGCGAAGCAATCCACACCGTTATCGCGTTCCCATGCGATTGCTGGATTGCTTCGTCGCGCGAGCTCCTCGCAATGACTGATTTGCCACATAAAGCTCGTAAAAGTATAAACAACGCGACTAATTTTTACATTTTAAATTTTACTATGGCTGTAAGCACAAAGAAGCATTTACCTATAGATTGCGTCCTTGCCATCACCTACAATTGCAACTCCCGTTGCGTAATGTGCGATATTTGGAAATTAAAAAATCAGCCGGAGTTGGCGCCAACGGAGTTTTTGAAACTGCCAGCGTCTTTGCGCGATATAAATATCTCCGGCGGAGAGCCGTTTTTGCGCGTTGACCTGCCGCAAATCGTCGCCAATCTCAAACAAGCCGCGCCAAGAGCTCGGATGATAATTTCTTCCAACGGCTTTGCCACGGATTTAATAATCAGGCAGATGAAGGCGGTTTTAGCCGTTAAGCCGGACATCGGCGTCGCGATTTCCATTGACGGCATCGGCGAAATGCACAATCAGATGCGCGGGATTCCGGGCGGGTTTGATCGGGCGATTGATACGGTAAAGAAATTAAAAGGATTGGGAATGAAAAATCTCCGTCTTGCCTATACTGCCACTGACATGAATATTGAACACTTGTCAAAGGTTTATGATTTATCGCGCGAACTCGGTATTGAATTTACTCACAGTTACGCCCAGAGTTCGGAGTTTTATTTCGGCGGCAAGCAGAATGTGCAAAATCCAAGCGCTGAATCTTTGCAAAAACAGTATGATTATCTGATTAAGCAAGAATTACAAACTTTCAGCTTGAAACGTTGGCTACGCGCGTATTTCACGTTCGGAATGTGCCGGTTTGTGGCAAGCAAGAATCCGGTATTGTCCCACGCCCCGGGCCGCGATTTTTTCTTTCTTGATCCGAACGGAGATATTTATCCGTCAGTGGTGCATAACATTAAATTGGGGAATATCAAAGAGATAGTTAATTTTGAACAATTTTGGTGTTCAGATGATATAGAGGAAAAGAGAAAACTGGTTAGCGCTAAAAATATTCCGGTCTGGATGATTTGCACCGCGCGATCGGCCATGCGGAAACATCCGTTTCGCGTAATGGTTTGGGTGGTGAGGAGCAAGGTTTTTGGATTCCCGCTTTCGCGGGAATGACAGCACAATTTCTTATGAGAGTATTATTAGTCAACAAATTTTGGCATATACGCGGGGGAGCGGACCGTATGGTTTTTTTGACCAAAGATTTGCTGGAGAAAAACGGACACCAAACGCAAATTTTTGGCATGCGCCATCCGAAAAATATTATTGAGAACGAATACTTTGTGGATTATGTTGATTATGACAGCGCGAACAGTCTGTGGAAAAAGTTGAAAGCCGCCGGCAAGATGATTTATAATTTTGACGCTAAGAAAAAATTTGATAAGCTTGTCCGCGATTTTCAGCCGGATTTAATTCACTTTCACAATATCTATCATCAGCTGTCTTTTTCTTTGGTTGATGTGGCTCGAAAATATAAAATACCAACTGTGATGACTTTGCATGACTACAAACTCATCAGCCCGAATTATAATTTGTTTCATGACGGCAAGATTTGCGAACGAAGCGCGCGGGGCAAGTATTATCGCTGTTTTACGCACAACTGTTTGGGAGGATTTTGGCGCAGTTTGCTCGGTATGTTGGAAGCGTATTTTGTCTCATGGCGCGGTTATAAAAAAATGATTGATTTGTATATTCCGTCCAGCGAATTTTTGAAAGCGAAATTTATCGCTGACGGATTTTCGGCGGGCAAGCTGGTTGTAATTCCCAATGTTCTGCCGATGAGCCAGTTTAAGTTTGCGGACGATGAAGGCGATGGAGTAGTATTTACCGGCCGGCTTTCGAAAGAAAAGGGTTTGGAAAATTTATTATCCGCGGCTAAACTTTTGCCAGATGTAAAATTCAAGATTGCCGGCGCCGGGCCGTTAGAGCCGGAGTTGAAAGAGAGAATAAAGAAAGAGAGGCTGACGAATGTTAAATTTTTAGGTTATAAAATTTGGCCGGAGTTAGAGCGATTGATCGAAAGCGCGAAACTGGTGGTTTTGCCGTCATTATGGTATGAAAATTGTCCGTTGAGCGCGATTGAAGCCGCGGGGCTGGGGAGGGTGGTTTTGGCGAGCAATCGCGGGGGTTTTGTTGAAATTTTGCCGGAGTCAATGCGGTTTGACCCGGATGATATTAAAGCGATGGCGGAGAAAATTAAATATTGGCTTGAGCTGAATGTGGAAAAAAGAAAGTCGGCGAGGCAAGCGCTGTTTAATCACGTAAAAAATAATTATAACGCGGATTTATATTGGTCGGAGTTGATTAAAGCGTATGAAAAAGCGGCTGGCAAAAAAAACTAGCTGGCAGTTTTTCTTGGCAGGGGTATTTTTTGTCCTGTCTTTTTTTTATTATTCTCAAGCGGAAGCCGCGCCGTTTTTAGCCAACTATTATTTGGCGGAATTAAAAGAAGACACAAGCTTTATCAGCCAAATCAGCCGTTATGATTTGTTGATTTTAACTCCGGATCAGATCAATCTTCATCCGACAGTGATAAAACAAATCAGACAGAAAAATTCGGACATAATTATTCTCGCTTACGTGCCGTCGCAGAGTTTCAACACTAAATATTGGGACAAGCCATATTCGCTTTTCAAGAATCTTCGGCCGATTGTTGACAGCTGGTGGCTGAAAGATCCGCAGGGGAAAATAATTTCCCATTGGCCGGATTTGGCGGATATTAATATGGATCCGGCGTGGTCAAGGCATTTGGTGGATTTTACGCAAAATTACATTTTGAACGACGAGGAAGTTGACGGCATATTTTTTGACATGGTGTCGGAAAGCATATCATGGGTGAATGGCGGCAATATTGATTTAAACGGGGATGGCCAAAAAGACAGCGCGGCTTGGTTGGACGCTGAATGGTTGTCGCGCACCGAATATTTGTTGAATTACGCGCGCGCTAATTTAAAAACAAAATATATTGTCATCAATGGTTCCTCCAGCCCGCTTTTGCAGTCAGCTGTTAACGGCCGAATGTTTGAAACTTTTCCTTTGCGTTGGGATAACAGCGGCGAGTGGGGGAAAATAATGCGGAGCTGGAAAGCGAATAAGTCAAGTAATAAACAGCCATTGTTGACGATTATAAATACTAACACCGCGAATGCCGGAGGGAGTGATAATTATCGGCAAATGCGATACGGTTTAACCAGCGCTTTGCTGGAAGACGGCTATTTTTCTTATGATTATGGCGACAAAGATCATGGTCAGCTTTGGTGGTATGATGAGTATGGTGTCAGTTTGGGCGAGCCGATTAATACTGCCAGTTC
The DNA here is from genome assembly GCA_016207245.1 of Candidatus Magasanikiibacteriota bacterium. GTDB lineage: Bacteria > Patescibacteriota > Patescibacteriia > Magasanikbacterales > UBA922 > 2-12-FULL-43-12. The sequence goes on from JACQQA010000003.1 coordinate 3,383, forward strand.
CAAAAATAAAAAAAGCGAATATACGGCGGATGTGTGGCGTCGAGATTTTAAGAATGGTTTGGCGATAGTTAACAGCACAGCCGGCAAAGAAGTCGTTTATCTGGGCGGGGAATATGAAAAAATTCACGGGACGCAGGATTCAGCAGTAAATGATGGATCAATTGTTACCGAAGTAACGATAGATGGGTATGACGGCCGGGTTTTGTTAAAAACTTTTTCCAGCGTTGATGACGTGCTGTTTCGCAACGGCGATTTTTTGCGTTTTTTTGATAGCGCAGGCAATCGCGTTCGCAATGGGTTTTTTGTCTTTGAAGACGGATACAAAGGCGGGGATAAAATCGCGCATATTGATTTGGACGGCAACGGCAAGCGCGATTTACTTGTTGTCCACGGCAATCGCATTATGGCTTGGCGCGATGACGGACAAATTTATCTGCGGGTTTTTCCATATACAATAAATTACGCCGGCGAGTTGCGCGTGGCCATCGGTGATTTGAATGGTGATGGATTTAAGGAAGTTTATGTGGCTCCATCCGACGGTTATCCGGCGCCGATTAAAATCTATACTCGCCATGGCCGCAAGATGAAACAAGATTGGTATCCGTTTGGCGTTAATTATTCCGGCGGTTACAGTTTGGCCATAACCAACACTGATGGCGGAAAAAAATCAGAGTTGCTAATTGGCGTCGGCAAAAATGTTGAGCCGAAAGTGTATTTATATAATTATCAATTTTACCCCCTAGCCAACTGGCTGGCGTTTGAAAAAAGTTTCCGCGGCGGCGTCAATGTGGCGGGCGGAGATGTTGATGGCGACGGGAAAGACGAGATAATTGTCGGCGCGGGCGAGGGCAAAAAACCCATAATAAAAATTTTTAATTCTCTTGGCCAGCAAATCGGTTCAGAGTTTTCCGCTTACCAAACTTCCGCAACGCCTGGCATTGAGGTCTTAAGCGCGGATGTTGATTTTGACGGGAAAGATGATATCGTGGGAATGAGCGGGGGGTTTTAAAAAACCGCCCCGAGCTTGTCGAAGGGCGGTTTTTGAAAATTATTTTACTGGGATTGGTTCGCAAGCGGGGGTGAGGATTCGTTTTGTGTAGATATCTACGACATCAAGCACGATATTATCCCAATCGTAGTTTTGTCTGATTGTCGCGTGATTGGTTTTCGCCTGTTTCGCGCGCGCATCGTCCGCGGACAACAGCGTTTTCAGCTTCTGTTTGAGAGAATTTACATCACCATGCGTAAAGAGGAATTTTGGATTGCTGACCAGTTCGCGGTGCTCAATAATATCAGATAACAACACCGCCACACCGTAATTCATCGCTTCAAGCACGCTGATTGGCGTGCCTTCATTTTCAGAAGGATGAACTACAAGGCAGGCATTTGAATAAAGCTGGGCCAGAGATTCGCCGGTTTGGAATCCGGTAAATATAATATCCTGATTTTTCGTCGCCATTTTTTTCAGTTTTTTGGTATAACTATCGGTGTAATATCCATCGCCGACAATTACCAGTTTTTTATTATCGGCAACGGAGTTTTCCCAGCATAATTCATTGTAAGCGTCAATCAGATAATGCGCCCCTTTATGCGGAATCAGGCGGGAAACCATCAAAATATATTCTTGCGATTTCAGTCCCCACTTTTTTATTTTATCAGTTTTTTTTGTCGGATGGCATTCCGAAGCTCCATTCGGAATGTAGGTTGTTTGCGCGTCATACACATCGCGGCAATACTGTTCAATGGTGCGGGAAACGGTAATGGTTTGATGCGCGAATTTGCAGGCGGTCCATTCGGAAATTTTTAATATCAATCGCGCGCCAAGCCCCCATTTTTCATGCTTGCGATCAATAGAGTGAAAAGTGGTAACCACTTTTATCCGCGGAGCGAACAGACGCGGGATCCAGGACACGAGCGAAGGACCGACGCCGTGGTAGTGAATGATGTCGTATTTATTTCTAATCGCGTCCAGAGTCGCCAATAAAGAATGAGTGATGGCATCAAGATGTTTGGTGCGAATGGATGGCAGGTGTTTGATTATTACCCCTTGAATTCTTCCATCCTTGCCATTGGTGTACCATTTTCTGCTATAAACGGTTACTTTGTTTCCAAATCTAACAAGACGTACTGACAGTTCATGTACGTGCCTTTCCACGCCGCCGAATTTCGCCGGCATGCCTTTTTGTCCGATCATGGCAATACGCATATGATTAAATTTGGCTTATTAAAGCGTTATTTTTTAACAGATAATTATACCATATTTAGCATTGTTTGTCAAGGCTTGACAAGTATTGGCTATGTTTGGTAGTATATTCTCACCGTAGACAGTAGCTCTCCGCCATAGCGGGGTTAAATAAGCTACCGAGGTACATTAAACGAGGCGCGTTAATAAAGGATTAAGATTCCTCGCGGGTCGAATGTACAGAAAAGTTTTTACGGTGTAAACCGTATTTTTTTATGGCAAAAACCAAACAACAAAAACAAGAAACCGTCCAATCTTTGGTGGGCGGTATTAAACAAGCCAAGTCAGTTGTCTTCGCCAATTTTCAGGGTCTGAAAGTTTCTGACTCCGAAGAATTGCGCCGCAAATGCCGCGCCGAGAAAATTATTTTTCTCGCCGGTAAAAAGTCTTTATTGAAAAAGGCTTTGACTGAAATTGGTTTGGACGTGGACGCGGAATCGTTTCCCGGAGGCGTGGCCACAGTAATGGGTTTGGAAGATGACGTGGCTCCAGCCAGATTGATCCACAATTTCGCCAAGACTCACGATGTTGTTAAGACTTTTGGCGGAATTTTGGAAGGCAAGTTTATTGATGCCGCGAAAGTTAAAGAACTGGCGGTTTTGCCGAGCAAACAAGAATTGCTGGCAAGATTTGTCGGCGCATTGAACGCGCCGATTTCCGGATTTGTGAATGTGTTGGCCGGGAATATCCGCAACCTTGTGAGTGTTCTAAATAATATTAAAGAAGCTAAAATTTAATTTTATGTCAGAAGAGAAAAAAGAAGTAATCGTTCCGGAGAAGTTTAAAACTCTCGTGGAACAAGTGGAAAAAATGTCCGTGTTGGACTTAGCCGAATTGGTCAAAATCTTAGAGGAAAAATTTGGCGTATCAGCCGCGGCTCCGGCAATGATGATGGCCGGTCCAGCCGTTGGTGGTGGCGCCGCGGCGCCAGCTGAGGAGAAGAGCGATTTCAACGTGGAATTGACTGAGGCCGGCGGCACCAAGATCGCGGTGATCAAGGCGGTTAAAGAAATAACCGGTTTGGGTCTGGCTGACGCGAAAGCGTTGGTTGACGCCGCGCCGAAGGTAATTAAAGAAAAAGTCGCCAAGGCCGAGGCCGAGGAAATGAAGAAAAAGATTGAAGAGGCCGGCGGAAAGGTGACGTTAAAATAAACACTTTAGCACTAAAACACCTCGGGAGAAGTCGAGGTGTTTTTGTTTAGGTGGTTAAGTATCCCTCCCCCTCGTAGGGGGAGGCGAGGAGGGGGTCTCAACGAGTGCTTGAACCTTCAATCTATTTAAACCAACACTGCCTCCCTCATCCTCGCCACCATAATAATCGCGAAGAGCAAAACCGCGGCGCCGAGAAATTGCGTGGCGTTCATCAGTTTTCCATAAACGAAATATTCCAAGATAACGGCCGAGAGCGGCAAACCAAGTTCGCAAATAGTAGAAACCGACGCTTTTGCGTGTTTAAGACCGAAATAATACAACAACATGGCCACGCCGCCGGAGCTGAATACGATTATGAAAAAGTAAATAAATTGACTGCCGGTAACCTGTGGTATCGCCGTTTGTCCGCCGGTTGATAACATAATAACCAACATGATTAGAGTGGTGATGCCAAAACGCAGGTAAGTGCCAATACGGAAATTTGTTTCCCGCAAAGCGCGTTTGCTGAAAACAGTTGACGCACCCCAGCAGATCGCGGCTAACAAACCAAACATGGCGGCAATGGAAGTTTTGTCGCCGGTATTAAAGTTTGGCAATAAGCCGGGGAAAGCGACCGCGTAAGCGCCAAGCAAAGCCAGCGCCGCGTAGGTAAAGAATTTTTTCGGCAACTTTTCTTTCAAAATCAGCCAGGCTAAAAATATGGCGAAGATCGGTTGGAGTTTTTGCAAGAGAATTACCGCGGAGAGCGAGGCGAAATTAACATAAAATAATCCTTTGGTGATTGCCAACGTTCCCAGCGCGCCGCCGAAGAGAGCTACGAGAAAGAAATAAAAATAACTGCTCGGCTTTATTTCTTTTAGCTTCTTCCATTCATAAATTAAAAACGGCAGCATGAATAAAAACGCCAGACTATGCTCGATAAAAACCACTGTCGCCACCGGCAGAGAATAAAGCGCCGGACGCAAGACCACGCCATCCACGCCCCAGAGGATTGAGGCGACGACGATGAAAAGGGGAAAAAGCCAAAAGCGATTGGACATATTTTTTGTTTGTCATCCCCGCGTAGGCGGGGATCCAAAAATCGGACGCGATGGATTCCCGTTTCCACGGGAATGACAAGGCATTAACAAATTAAAAATTAAACTTATAAATTTTATTACTATCTAAAATGTAAATTGTTTTTTTGACTTCATCCACCGCCATTCCGGTCGGATTTTGCCATTCGGCCGCGGTGTATTGACCAACCAGTTTGCCGGTTTTGTCCAAAATCACCACCCGTTTATTTGTTGGCTCTAAGATGTAAATGTTGGCCAAATTGTTGTAAGTCCAAATTGTTGTTGGTTTATCCAATTTCGGCTCAAGTCCGCTGATAACAAACTCTTCTTTCCTGCCCGCGACTAATTTTAAAATCTCGCCATTCTGTTTCAAGACAAACATGTCGCCGTCAATCGCCAGAGATACGGCGTCTTTCAAATCAACACTGTCGTCTTTAAGCCATGTTGTTCCTTTGTCAAATCCGGTTTGCGTTTGGCTGTGCTTGAAAATTTGTCCATTGGTTTGGTCTAAAGTATACACCTTTCGGTTATAAATGAACAGGTCGCTTAGTTTAACATCATTAACCGGAAATGAAATTTCTTTTTGCGACAGCAAAGATGTCTCTTTATTATATACCGCCGCGCTGTTATCGCCGACGATAAAAACAATCATATCTTGTTCTTTGGGGGTGGACGCGGCGCGGAGGCGCAGGTTGTTGCCATAATTTTTGCTTGCGGCAGTCTTGCCAATTAGATCATACTGGTAGTAGCTGCTGCCCTCCTGTCCGTAAGCGAATAGATTATCGTCTAACCTAGCCAGCCGTTGCGTTTGCGCGGCAGGATTTACGCCCGCGATATCCAAGAGCAGCTCCGGCGTGATACTATAGAGTTTTTGCAATTTCATCAGCGAAGTGTTTATCTGTTCGCTTAATTTATCCGCTTCTTGTTTTTGTTTCTTGTTGTCAGCCGGCAAACTAGAAATCGCGTCTTTTGCTTCTTGCAACAAGCTTAACGCCCGCGTTTCATCGCCATAAACTAAACTGGCTTCCGCCGCGTTTTTTTTATCAATAACTGCCTGGAGCTGATTTTGATAAGCCTGGCGGCCAGCTTGGATATTTTCTTTGATTTTGAATATGCCGATACTGGCGGTAAAAACAACGGCTAAAACGATAGTTAAAATGAGAAGCGTTTTGCTTAGTAGAGGCAGTTGTAAAAATGATTCTTTTTTAATTTCGCGCCAGCGTCGGAATGTTTTCAGCACGTCCGCGCGCTTGTTGTCTTTGTTGGAGATTATCAAAACGAGCGCGACGGTTAGTTTTATGGTGTTTAATATAATATTTTTTATTAAACGGAATAGGCCGGCAAATCCAAAGGCGATTATTTTTCCAATCGTGATCAGCGCGGTGTTAATAATTGAAGTTTGCGTTTCCGGCGGCCGCCAATTGGTTTCCATCTTGCCTTTCTCCAATCTTTCCACCGCTTGTTTGGCATTGGTCGCGGTTTTATTTTTTTTGTCCGCTGAACGATTGGCGCGGAATCTATTCCAACGTTTTTTCAAACCGCCCAAGAGCGGCGTTGCCAGCATTTCTTCGGTAGTTTGTTCTTGCCCGACCAGCCGGTTGAGCGAACCGGTTGAACTATCGGCGCTTTTTGGCGCGCGTCCGGTTTTCGGTAAATCATATTTGGTGGCGAAGTGAATCAAGATGCCGCCGAAGGAGGATTCCTGGCGTAAGTCCGATAATACTTTTTGAATGTGGCCGGCGGCTTGGCGGGTGTTGCGGCTTAGCAAGATTTTTTTAACGCGGTCGGAAGTAAAAAAATCCGCCACGCGCGGAGTGGCGATATAAAAATAATCGCCATAGTTTATCGTCCCTTGCAAGACCGAGGAGAACAGTGTGTCAGCGCGGGCTTGGTTTTGTTCGGCGATCACATCCATATCAGCCAGCTCTTCAAGTTCTTTGTTTTTGTAAAATAGCGTTACCTCCGGCTGGCCGTGATAGGCGAAAGATATTTCGTGTCCGCGTAAAACTCCGACCAGGCAATGTAGAAGAGAATTTTTGTATTGCAAGATGTGGTGGCCACGGCGGTTGACGTATTCCAAAACGGTTTCAAACGGATCCTTTTCGGTTTGGCTGTCAGTTTCATAATAGCCTGATTCCAGATCGTCAATCATTTTTTGCAAATGTTCAATCTGTTCTATCGGGCCGTTATTAACTTCCGCGACGGCAAAAAAATATCCCTTTTTGAATTCTTCAGGAGTGCTGGGTTCGGTTATGTGGAGAAGGACATGCGAGCGGTCCTGATTTTGTCCCTCGGCGAAAAATTCGTGTATTTCCAAAATATCCGGCATAAGCTTTTTGACTTTTAGCAGTGATATTATTATACTATATCACACGAAAGCTGAAAAGGCTGGAGCGATAATGGCTTGAAAGGCTGGAAATGCCCGAAAGGCCAGAAAGGCTGGGGGGCCTTTTAAGCTTTTTTAGCCCCTCAAGCCTTTTAAGCCTTTTATTTATGCTTGAACAACTTTTTGGCTCAAAGACTCGGTTCAGAATTTTGCGCGCATTTTTCGCTCATCCGGAGCGGTCTTTTTTCGTGCGGGAATTGTCTCGCGCGATTGACACTCAGCTCAACGCTGTCCGGCGCGAGTTGGAGCTGTTAGTTAATATCGGTCTGTTGAAAGATGGTGAAGGCAGAGACGATCTTAGCCAGGGCGCCAGTCTGCGCAAGTATTACGCGTTAAATCTGCAGTCGCTGATCTACCCGGAAGTGCAGGCGCTTATCACCAAACTTCAAATCTTGGGCCAGCAGGAGCTGATTAAAGAAATAAAAGAAAAAGGCGGAGAAGTCAAACTGCTTTTGTTGAGCGGGCTCTTCACCAACGACCGCGACGCTCCGAGCGATCTTCTGGCGGTTGGCAAGCTGAAAGATAAGACTATCGCGAATTTAATCGCCAAACACGAAAAAGAACTGGGCGTTGAAATCCGTTTTACCTTAATGAGCGAGCCGGAATTCAAAGAGCGCCGGCAGATGATGGACAAATTCATCTTCGCGCTGTTTGAGGCGAATAACGCAAAAGTGATAAACGCGCTAAATGTCTAATTTCTAATGTCTAATGACAAATAAAATGTCAAATGAACGGAATTCTAAATATAATCTTGAGGAAAGAACAGCTAAATTTGGCGAAGACATTATTATGTTCGTCAGAGAGGTTGGTGGCGATAGCAAGGATTACATCGTGGAGGCGATTTTAAAACAGTTAGTGCGTTCTGGCATTTCTGTGGGCGCTAATTACTGTGAAGCGGATTGCGCTGAGACCAAAAAAGATTTCGAACATAAGATTGGTATTTGCAACAAGGAAGCCAAAGAAACGAAACATTGGCTGAGGATGATCGCAAAGGCAAAAACTAACCAAGCGGAAAGCGCTAGAAAATTATGGAAAGAGGCGCACGAATTAAATTTGATTTTCACGTCTATTATTAGAAAATCAAAAGAAAACAGTGTTAACGAAAAAATTGAAAATTTTAAGAAAAATAATGCCGGAGAAAACAATTAATCATTCGGCATTTTATTGGATATTAGAAATTAGGCATTTGTCATTTATCATGTATCTTCTCTTCGATCTCTCCACCAAAGACACAATTCATCTCGCTGTTTTTGATAAAAACGCGATTGAACACAAAAATTACTCTGGAAGAAACAGGGAACTTTTGAGTTGTATACATAATTTATCCAAAATTAAAAATTTATCCGGTATCATGGTTGTGGTTGGCGCGGGCGGATTTACCAGCACTCGTGTGGCCTGCGTAGTTGCCAACACTTTCGCTTATGTCTTGAAGATTCCGCTTCTCGCCATTACCGCAGCGGAAGCTTCAGACCCGCAAAAATTAATTCCGAAGTTGTTAAAACAAAAATCGGGGAATTATATTTCCGCGGCTTATTCCGGCGAAGCGAATATTGGAAGGAAGAAGGTATGAATAATAAGTCATTAATTCAAAAAATACGGCTGGATGAAAAGCCGCACTGACGCGGGTTTTGGTTACGGGTATACTTTAAAGGAGGTGGAACAATTGCGGCACGATATTCTAAACAACCCGCCCGCCCGCCATACCTATCCGCGCGTGCCGCGGGAGTTAAAAAGTTTAGTTAAAGCGTTGCGGGAGATGGTTTATTTGCGCACATTGCGCAGTGATTGCCTGTTTGAAATTTATTTTCGTTCCGCGCCCATTTTCGCCAGTTTGGAAAAAGAATTAAGCATTGATTCCGTCGGGCATTATTTGCCGGAGGATTTAATTGCGGGTAAACTGAATCGTTATGATGATCAAGATTGCGCGGTGTTGAAGTACTATGATGATATCGCAGTTACGAAAGAAAAAATTGTAGGCGAGCGGACTATTGGTAAGCAAGAGGTTGTGGGTGTTATCGCTTGGAAAGGTAAAGCCAGCGGCCGCGTGAGGGTGGTTTTTTCTCCAACCGAAGCGCATTTGGTAAAAGAGGGCGAGATTTTGGTGACAAACATGACTGTTCCGGCTTATCTTTTGGCAATGAAAAAAGCCGCCGCGTTTGTCACAGACGAAGGCGGCATCACCTGCCACGCCGCCATCATCGCCCGCGAGATGAAGAAGCCCTGCATCATCGGCGCCAAAATCGCCACGCAGGTTTTGAAAGACGGCGATATGGTGGAAGTGGACGCGGAGAGGGGGATAGTTAGAAAAATTTAACTTAGTATGGCTGAAAAGTGGAAAAAAATTTTTATTCGTAAAAATTGCGATTTGCCGACAGGTTGCGCGATTTTGAGCGCGTACCCGTTTGTCTGGCAAGCAATGAAGAACAAGCGAGAGTATCTGTTTGGTTATTTTAAAGATAGGGATTTCCATTATTATGCCAGGAGTGATGTTGATGAAAGGAAGATTGGCAGAAAATTATATCAAAAGTATTTTAATTCAACGGCAAAGATTATTAAGGCCTACCGGAGCGGACCGGTTTTTTTAAAAGAAACAAAAAAGAAGACACAATATTTTAAGCGACTTTTAAACCACCGACCTTCGTTCGGTATTTTTAAGAAAGCCATAGGAATTTTTAGTAAGGATTTTGGTTTTGTCAATAATAATTTTAGCATTCGTCCTTGGTGGGCGCTGGAGGCGTGGCAGCATGATTTTGAGGATATGATTGAAAATTTGATTAGGAAAAGACATTTGGAAGATAAGCGAGGTGTTTTAATTTCAAGTTTTTTACAGCCATGGAAGTCGACGGCTTTGTTGAAAGTTGGGCGTGAGGTTTCTAACGGGAGATCGGCGGAAACGTTGGTGGAAAAATATCAATTTTTAAGAAGCTGGACACCGGTGTGGTACAAACCGATTACCGAAGCGTGGGTCAAGAGCGCCACGCAGTCGTCGGTGAAGAATCAGGAGTTGTTTTCTCAAACGCAGTTGTTTAAAATGCTTAAGCCGACTCGCGCGCAAAAGGCATTTTTAATTCAAGCTCCCTATGTTATTTTTTTTAAAGACTGGCGCGATGATTTACGCCGGCAACAGGTTTATGATTGGAATTTTTTGTTCGTGGAGTTAGCCAAATATCTTTCGGTAGATTACGATGAACTCGGTTATTTCACCCTTGAAGAACTCTCTACGGCGATTGAAGATGGTCGTTTAGACGAAAACAAACTTCGCGCCAGAAAAGAACATGAATTTATTTTGACGGTTGACGCGAGGACTGCAAAATTTAAAATTTTTACCACCATTCCAATCCGTTATCGCCTGGCGATTAAAAGCGCTGAAAATTTAGATGCTAAAATAGTCGCGGTAACCGGTATTGTGGCCCAGCCCGGGATAATCTCGGGGCCGGTACGGATAATTAAAAATTTTCATGATATTAAAAAAGTACAGCACGGCGAAGTTTTGGTCGCCAATACTACGCACCCGAATTATTTAATGGGCATGAGGATGGCCGCGGCATTTATAACTGACGAAGGCGGGGTTGCCAGCCACGCCGCGATTGTCGCGCGCGAGATGAAAAAACCCTGTATTGTCGGCACAAAGATAGCGACGAAAATGTTTAAAGACGGCGACACAGTTGAAGTGGATGCTAATAATGGAATAGTAAGGAAAATTTGATTTTTATTTATGTTAATTTCACCGACATCATTAAAACGCCCGGACTGGGTTCAGATATGGGCGGGCGGGTGGAGCATTTTGTCATGCAGCCATTTTGCCGAAGAATATTCGCGGCTTATTAAATTTGGAGACAAATTTTTTCTTCCCGAGTCAATCATCATTATTCGTCGCGGCAAAAGCGAAGGATGGGCGCGGCAAAGCGACCGCGACGCAATATGCGCCCACTTGGCCACGGAAGTGGAAAATGATTCCAGCCGAGCTATAGAAATATGCCGCCATCTCAAGACAGAAGCGGACAAGATGCGCAGTTTTATGAAAGAGAACGAGGCGAAAACAATGGGCGAACAGTTATACAACGAGTTTTGGGACAGATTAGTCAGTTATTATCAACCGCACATCAATGTCAAATATGTCGTTGACGGCTTGTCGCCGGAGCGATTAGAGAAATTATTGCCCTGTTTTGAGGACGCCAGATTATACGCGGAAAATGTTTTAAATCAGACCGAACGTTTTATGGAAGCAATGGCCGAAAAAATCGGGCGGAAAGAAAAACTGCCGTGGCAATTGGTATTGTGTTGCGTCAAAGAAGAAATTATTAGTTATTTTCAGATTAAAAAGTTACCAGCGCGTTCAGTGCTTGAAAAACGCGATGCCCTCTTTGGAATTTTTTGCGACCAGCGCAGATACGCGGTTTATGCCGGCAAATCAGCCGAAAGGTTGGTAAAAGTAATATTAATGATAGATGAAAAAAATATTTTGCGCGGCATGACCGCGTATTCGGGCAAAATACGCGGAGTAGTTCGGGTTGTTATTGACCCGGCGCGTTGCGAGAGATTTGATATCGGCGATGTGTTGGTGTCAGGCATGACGCGTCCGGAGTTTTTACCGCTGATGAAAAAAGCCGCGGCTTTTGTTACCGATTCCGGCGGTATTTTATCCCATGCCGCGATTGTGGCGCGGGAATTAAAAAAGCCGTGCGTGATTGGAACAAGAATCGCCACTCAAGTTTTGGAGGACGGTGATATAGTGGAGGTGGATGCTGATTTGGGGATTGTAAGGAAAATAAAATAACTTTATATGTAAGAATCGACAGCGTTGTTTATACTTCTTAAAGTCATTGCGAGCCTTCGCAGGCGAAGCAATCCACACCGTTATCGCGTTCCCACGCGATTGCTGGATTGCTTCGTCGCGCGAGCTCCTCGCAATGACTGATTTGCCACATAAAGCTCGTAAAAGTATAAACAACGCGACTAATTCTTACACTTTATAAATTGATTCACCCGCCTCGGAAGAGACGGGTGTGTGTAGGTGTGCACTTTGGGTGGGTGGACTAATTGGACTTTCCCGCCATGGGGGCGGGGATGAGCGCGGCGCTGACGATGACGCCGTCTTTGACGCGGTATTCCACCGCGTCGGCCTCGCCGATGGCGTAGGTCATGGCGCCTGCGCTCGGCGCGGCCAGTTCCGCGTACGGCGAGTGCGAGAAGCACAGCGCCGCGCACTCATCCGGCATGGCGTCGGCGATCTTGAGAATCGCCTGCGTCATCCTATCGCGCGCGAGGGTTGGGTAGCGGCCACCGAGTTCCAGGGCGTTGGCCACGGTCCCGCCGGCCGCGCGGATCTGCGGGATGTCGCCGAGGACTCGCTTCTGCTCGTCATCGCCCAAGATCTTGTAGATCTGCTGGAAGTTGAGGAGTTCCTCCAGCCCGGCCTGCGCATCCTTGCCGACGATGGCGATGGCGACCTGCATCGCCTGCCACGTCCGATTGGCGCCGGAGTAGAACAGGTGGGAGAACTGAAACTTGTACTCCTTCACGAGCGCCAGCACAGCCGCGAAGATTTGCATTGCCCCGACCGGAGTCAAGGCATCGCCATCTTTTTGTCCGTGCCTCACAACCACGACCGTCTTCATTTTCTCTCTCCTTTTCTCTTTGCTCTTCGCAACACACCGCGCCCGCGGCAGTTGTTCCAAGCTATTTTCCAATTGTCCAAAGTGCGCTTGAATAAGGGCAGATCGCCATTTCGCATGGCATCCGTCACTTTTCAAGACATTATATTATACTCCTTTTTCAAGATTTTGTCAAGAGGCAGGGCTCATAATTTGGCTGGGATTAGACATAAAACTTAAATTTATATATACTTAAAACAGTGATTTAATATCTGATTTCTGTGAATAGCCAAACCACCCTATTGAAATTAAATTGGAAATATTACATCTCCCGCAATGTGCCGTTGTGGCATGATTCTCTGCAAATCAGTTTTGGCAAAGAAGGATGCGAGAGGTATGGTTTGCCGTGCATTTGGCACTTGCGCGCACATCGCCATGGCGAGGAGGCTGATTTTTATTATTTGTCCGGCGGCAAGCATGGCCGGGACAGATTTTCCGCGGCGCTGGCGAAAAAATTATCGCGGCCGGATTTTATAAAATTCATCAAAAAACAATTTAAGAAAGATTGCGCGAAGTTATTGCGGTTGGCCGGATCGGTGAAGCCCGACTCACAGCAGGCGCTTTTTAAATTTTTTCGTTTTTATGGATTATCCGAAGCAATGCTTGATATTACTTCTCTGGGCAGTAAACTTTTGACTAACAAGGTTTGGGAATTATTGGCGGACAATCGTGATCGGCAAAATGTGGTGGCCTATTACACGCGCCTCGTTGGTTTGGCGCCGATGCAGAAATTGGAACGCGAGCTGGATAAACTATGTGGTAAAAAGATTGATATAAAAAAAGAAGCCGAGCGTTTGCGTGAAAAATATTCGTGGATTCCGGTTAATTTTGTCGGCGAGCCGTGGAGCGCGGAGGAATTTGAAAAGAAAATCATTGAACACAAAATTGGTCCAAGGGCGGAATTGAAAAAGCCCGGAGCAAAAATATCTAAAACAGCGGAGTATTGCCTGAGAGTGTTGAGCGACATCGCGTATTTTAACGAATTTCGCAAAGCCGCCTTCTCTCGCGCTTGTTTAATTATCCGTCCGAAACTTGACGCGCTCGCGCGCGAGCATGGTTTGTTGAGCTGGCGAGATTTTAACTATTTGACGCATGACGAGATTTTGGATCTTGCAAAAAATAAATCCAGCACCTTCCTGCGGGGTTTAGTACCTCGCAGGAAGGTGCTGGATAAAGATGGTTATCAGAAAAAACTAATAGAGCGTCGGAGTAGTATCTGTTTCATCGTTAATGAGACAGTGTCAAAGTATTTTGTCTCTGAAGATTTGGATTTTATCAGAAAATTTGAGAGGAAGTTTAAACCGAAATCAGGCGGCGTTAAAGAGATCCGCGGCACTCCGGCGCATGGCGGCAAAGCCGCGGGAGTCGCCAAAATAATAAACGGTCCGGTTGATTTTTCTAAATTCAAGCAAGGCGATATTTTAATCGCGAAAATGACCTCGGTTGATTTTATTCCGATCATGAAAATGGCTGGCGCGTTTGTTACGGATGAGGGGGGTTTGGCCAGCCACGCGGCGATTATTTCCCGCGAATATAATAAACCATGCGTCGTTGGCACCGGGTTGGCGACAGGGGTGTTTAGAGATGGCGACACAGTTGAAGTGGATGCTAATAATGGAATAGTAAGGAAAATTTGATTTTTTAATCTGTTGTATGGTATAATTAATTTACGAGAGACAGTGATCAATAAATTTAAAATTATGTTAAAAAATCTACACTACAATTTGATAATTCGTCCAGAACCCGAAGGCGGTTTTACGGTGTTGGTGCCGGCCCTGCCGGGTTGCGTCACTTATGGCAAGAATTTGGACGAAGCCAGAAAAATGGCCGGAGATGCCATCAGCGTGTATCTGAAGAGTGTTAAAAAGCATAGAGGGAATATACAGCATGATGAAAAGAGCCTGGTAACTTCCATTGACGTGGCTTATGCCTAAAACATCGCGCTTAACATCAAAGCAAGTTATTAAACTATTGAAGAGTGAAGGGTTTGTTTTGGATCATGTTTCCGGTAGCCATTATGTTTTTTATCATCAAATTGATGGTAGGCGAGCGGTTGTCCCGTATCATACAAAGGATCTGCCGATTGGGACATTGAAAGCAATTTTACGTTCAGTCGGATTGGAATAAGTTTCAATAAATAAAAAATTTCCGGTGAAGGAAATTTTTGTTTTGGAGTTTTTTAATGCGCAGGTTGCAGTTGTTTCACTTGCCTTTCAAGCATCTGCACTCGCTGGCGCAATTCCAAAATATCGCCGGCGTGCGCGTCCGAGTCTTCTTTGGTTCGTTTTTCTAATTGATCCAAACGACGCTTGATATCCGTTAATTCTATACGTATTGAACGCAATTCGGATTCAAGAGTATCAAATCGTCCGTTTACTTCGTCAAATCGTCCGTTTACTTCGTCAAACTTTTTGTTTACTTCTCCTTTAAATTCCTCAAATTCATCTTTCGTCACCGCGTTGTCTTTGATAAAATTGACTGTTTCAAACGTGGAATTGACGGTCTCCAGTATTTCTTGTAAAAGTTTGTTGTCCTCCATATTATTTTTTTAAGTGAAGATATTATAGCACATAAGATTTGGCTGTCAAATCTATCTAAAAATGCAGGCGCCCCGACGTAACGTCGGGGCGTGGGAAGGAACGAACTAGAGTTTGGTGATGTTGATGTGGCCGCCGCGGTCAACATCAATCTCGTAGACCGTTGCCGGCAGGATTTCGCTTTGGGTGCCCAGAGCGTTTTGCAGGGCGCACAGAAATGATTTGCTGGCGCAGACCACGGTGTTGTGCGGCAGGGTGTTGCGTACGTAGGTGTGAACAGAGTCGCGGAGAACCACAGCATCGGTCACGGCAATTGCTGGCACTTTCGTGCCGTCAGCGAATACGACCAAGCGGAGGTTTTTCTTTCCTTTTTGCTCGCTGTCGGCTGTGCCAGCCAGGATGGTGAAGTTCGTCGGAGTTATTCCGAGCAATTCGGCAATCTGGCGATGCCGTGATCCGGTGCCGCATACGACCATTTCAATGTGTTCGGGGAGCTTGTCGCGGAGTCTTCTGATTTTCGCGCGGCCACGCGTCATGTCCGGGTCCGGGTAGCGGTTGTGTCCGCCGTCAGTCACCACGAAGATTGTTTTCCCAAGCGCAACTGCCTGAGCCCCCATTTATTTCCCCCATCTTATTCTAACCGCATTTTCCAAAACACCTGTTTGGATCTTTGCGGTTGTTCTCGTTGTTATGTTATAACAAATGTTGCGTTGAAGGTCAAATTAGTATACTATTAGTATGTTTAATTTATGCTATCCGACTATCAAAAATACCGTCTCTTTGAAATACTACCAGGACTAAGCATTTGGCTGACTTTGATTTTATCCATCATTTTATCTTTCTTCCGTCCGTTATGGATGATTTATTTTATTATTTTGTTTGATATTTATTGGGTGTTGAAAGTGGTTAATTTTTCTTTTTATTTAATTTTGGGGTGGTGGCGGTTTAGAATAGCGCGAAAAATTGATTGGGTTGCCAAGATGAAAGATGAGGTGTCGTACTGGCAAGAAAAACACCATGTGGTTTTTCTTACTTTGTTTAATGAGACATGGGATGTGGTTAAGACCGCGATTGAAAGTGTCTGCGCGGCGGCGTATGAAAAAGATAAATTCGTGATTGTGGTCGCGGGCGAGGCGAGGATGCGCGAGCATTATGAAGATATTTTGAGCAAAATCAGACAAACATTCGGGGATTGTTTCGGCGATATTGTTGGTACTTTGCATCCGGCAGATCCGATTGAGGAAATTCCCGGCAAGGGATCAAATTTGAATTATTCGGAAAATGAGATGAGGAAATATATTGACGCCAAAGGCTGGAATTATGATAAAGTTATCGCCACGATTTTTGATATTGACACAGTTTGCCATCCGCAATATTTTGCCTGTTTAACTTATTTATATTGCAAGCACCCGCGGCCGACGCGCAGTTCATTTCAGCCGATCGCACTGTATGATAATAATATTTGGGAATCGCCGGCGGTTTTGCGCATTATGGCTTTCGGCACTACGTTCTGGATTATGACTTCGCTCGCGCGGCAAGATTCGCTGGTCACTTTTTCTTCGCATTCCATGAGCTTTCGCGCGATCGTTGACGCCGGTTACCATGAAAAAAGAATTGTTAGCGAAGACTCGCGCATTTTCTTTCAGTGTTTGTTGGCGTATGACGGCGATTATGAAGTTACGCCGATTTATTTGCCGGTTTCCATGGACACGGTGCGTGATGATAAGTGGTGGCAGAGCATGAAAAATCTTTACCGCCAGCAAAGGCGCTGGGCCTGGGGCGTTGAGCAGGTGCCTTATTTGCTGTATGAGTTTGGCAGAGAAGAAAGAAAAAAATTTCCGCTTTGGAAAAAAATCAAATGGCTGTTTGTGGAGTGGGAGGGCAAGTGGTCATGGTGTATGGTGGCGCTTATTATCACCTTGCTTGGCCGCTTGCCGATGTGGGTGGCATCGGAAGGTGTGAGGCAGAGCGCGCTTTTTTTCAACGCGCCGTATATTCTGGAAACACTGATGATTGTCGCCATGAGCGGGATGCTGTTGTCAGCGGCTTTAAGCCTGCCGCTTTTGCCGCGCCGGCCCGAGTCGCAATCTCCATATAAATATATTATAATGTTATTACAGTGGCTTCTTCTGCCGTTTTCTTTGATTTTTGTCAGTTCAATTCCGGCCATTGACGCGGTTACTCACCTTATGAGAGGAAAATATTTGGGGTTTAATATTTCACAGAAGAAGAGGAGATGAAGGGGCAGGTCGCGACCTGCCCGTACCATAGTTATGTTTAGAAAATTATTAATCGTTTCTATTCTGCTTCTTCTGGCGATTGGCATCGGTGGTTATTTTGTAGTGAAAAGTTTTACGCCGGTTGGAATATTCAAATCAGCGGTGGTGCAGGAGCAGATAAAAAAGAAAATCGGCGATGAGAAGATGGAAATTTTGAATTTGGCGCCGGCGCTATTGGGATTTTCCAAGCCAGTGACATACTTGTTATTATTTCAAAATAATACGGAACTGCGGCCGAGCGGAGGATTTATTGGTGTTTACGCGGTGGTTAGATTTGATAAAGGCAAGACGGAGTTGTTAAAAGTTGAGGGGACGGAAGTGTTGGATAAAAATGCTTCGGCGGATTGGAAACCGGAGCCGCCGGCAATATTGAAAAAACATTTGAAAGTTGACCGTTGGTATTTTCGCGATGCTAATTGGTCGCCTGATTTCAGCGAGAGCGCGAAAAAGGCGCTGGAGCTGTATCAAGGCGAGGGCGGCGTAATGGCCGGAGAAATAGACGCGGTGGCGAGCATCACGCCGACGGTAGTTGAAGAGTTATCGAAACTAACCGGCCCGATTACCGTTGATGGAATAGAGTTTACCGGTGAAAATATCACTGAAAAATTGGAATATGAAGTTGAATATGGGTATGACGAGAAAGGATTGCATTTTTTGGAGCGTAAAAATATTTTAAAACCGCTGATGTTGGAATTTTTAAGCAAGCTGAAGAAGTCCGGCTGGAGTAATTTTAAAGCATATCTCGACTCAGTTCAAAAATTAGCCGAAGAAAAACAGATTTTAGTTTATAGCGTTAATCCGGATTTGCAAAAGTCGTTAGACGAGAAAGACTGGACGGGACGTGTTAAAAACACCTCCGGAGATTATTTGTTGTGGGTTGACGCGAATTTAGCGTCTTTAAAAACCGATCACGCGATTGAGCGAAATTTGGATTATAAAATCACGCCGCGGGCGGACAGCAGGCTTGTAGCCAGCGTTGAAATGGTATACAATCATACCGGCAAATTTGACTGGCGCACTTCGCGCTACCGCACTTACGCGCGCGTGTACGCACCGCTCGATTCTGAACTTATCAGCGCCAGCGGCACGATGAAATGGGATCGCGCGCCGGGTCCGGGAGAAATTGACCAAGGCGAGGAATTAGGCAAAAAATGGTTCGGCGCGTTTATCGCGATTGAACCGGGCCAAACCGGCCGTCTCTCTTTTTCTTATTTACTTCCGAACACAATTAGTGAACAAATCAAAAACGGTTCGTACACATTATTTGTTCAAAAACAATCAGGACTTCCGGAAATGGGTTTGACGATTAATACAAAATTTGGTACAACTACTAATACGATACTACGTGCAGACAAAAAGTTTGAATTTTATGTGGATTAAAAAAGTAGCAATCGACCTCGGCACCACCAACATCCTGGTCCATGTCCCCAAACGCGGTATTGTTGTTAATGAGCCGTCGGTGGTGGCAATATCAAAAGAAGATCGAAAAGTTTTGGCAGTCGGTTTGGAAGCGAAAGAAATGATCGGGCGCACGCCTGACACGATTATCGCGGAGCGGCCGCTGAAAGATGGTGTGATCGCGAATTATCGCACCACGGAAGCGATGTTGCGATATTTTATCAACAAAGCTCTTGGCGGAGTGCATTTGTTTCGTCCGGAAGTAATGGTAGCGGTGCCGGCGGGAATCAGCTCAACTGAACGCCGGGCGGTGATTGACGCGGCGATGGCTGCCGGCGCGCGCGCGGCTTACATTATTAAAGAACCGATTGTCGCAGCAATCGGTTCTGATATTCCGATTGGTTCAGCGTCCGGACACATGATTATTGATATTGGCGGCGGCACAGCCGAAATCGCGGTTATATCTTTGGGCGGGATTGTTTCTTGGGGTTCAGTCAGAATCGGCGGCAATCGGTTTGACGCTTCAATCGCCGAACATATTCGGCGCAAGTGCGGTTTGGCGATTGGCGAGCAAAGGTCAGAAGACGTGAAAATCGTGGTTGGCTCGGCAATGTTTATGGACAAACCCCTATCCATGGATGTGCGCGGACGGGATATGATTTCCGGCTTGCCAAAAACAATTACCGTCACTTCTGATGATGTGACGGAAGCTTTACAGCACGATTTGCACCAGCTAGTTGAAGCGATTAAAGAAGTTTTGCACAAAACCCCTCCGGAGTTGTCCGCTGATGTGATGGACAAGGGAATTGTAATGTCCGGCGGATCCAGTTTATTGCGCAATTTGGACGAGCTGATCGCTGATGCCACCGGCGTGCCGTGTTATGTCGCGGATGAGCCATTGTTGTGCGTAGCCAAAGGGACAGGAATCGCGTTAGAAAATTTGGAGAGCTATAAGCGGTCGATTCTTGCGACTAAGTAAGCCTATGCTAATAGGGATTGACGCTTCACGCGCGAACGAAGACCAAAAGACCGGCGTGGGCTGGTATGCTTGGCATTTGATTGAAGAATTAAAACACACCATCACTTCATCACACCATCACTTCATCACACGCGAACCGGTGAATTTTATTTTATATACTCGCGAGCCGCTGAAAGGCGAGCTGGCGGAGTTGCCGAAGAATTGGATACAAAAAGTGCTCAAATGGCCTCCGCAAAAATTTTGGACGCAAATAAGACTAAGTTGGGAAATGTTAGTTAACCCGCCGGATGTTTTATTTATTCCGGCGCATGTATTTCCGATTATTCATCCCAAAAAAACCTTAATGACCGTGCACGACATCGCCGCCCTGCGTTTTCCAAAGAGCTATAATTGGTTTGAACGGTGGTATACGGTGTGGTCAGCGAGGTATGCGGTGAAGAAATTATGGCGGATTATCGTCCCAAGTCACTTTGTAAAAACAGAATTATTAAGAGATATCAGAGATAAGAGATATGAGATAGGAGATAACGAGAAAATTCATGTGATTCCGCACGGGTATGATAAAAAATATAAGAGATATGAGATAGAGCCAGCCCTGAGCTTGCCGAAGGGAGATAAGAGAATTGATGAAATGTTGAAGAAATATAATATTGAGCGGCCGTTTATTTTATCCGTTGGGAGATTGGAGGAGAAAAAAAATACTGCACGCATAATTGGTGCTTTCAATCTTGTGCGGCAATCACTTATCTCTTATCACTTATCTCTTATACTCGTCGGTCCATCCGGACATGGTTATGAAAAAGTAGAGGAGGCAATCAACAGTAGTCCTTATAAAAAAGATATCAAGACATTGGGTTACGTCAGCGCGGACGACCTGCCTTATATCATGAACGCGACCGAGGTGTTTGTTTATCCGAGTTTATACGAGGGTTTTGGATTGCCCGTTTTAGAGGCATTGGCCTGCGGAGCGCCGGTCGTGGCGGGAAAGGGGAGCTGTTTAGAAGAAGTCGGCGGCGAGGCGTGTGTTTACGTTGATCCGACAAATGTTGATGAAATCGCGCGTGCGATTCAATTTGCGAGACAGAATTTTAATCCGGATACTGGATTAAAACAGGTTGAGCGATTTTCTTGGGAAAAAAGCGCCAGCGCGACCGCCCGCTTGTTAGGAATAACGTAAGTGTGGTATTATATTGTATATGAGCGAGATAATCGGCCACAAAGAGGCGCTGGAGTTTTTTGATAAAGTAATCGCGAATAATAATTTAAGCCACGCTTATTGTTTTATCGGACCGGAGCAGGTCGGAAAAAGAACCGTGGCCGAAGAAATCGCGGCTAAATTATTAAAAACATCGCGGGAAAATTTATTCAGACAGCCGGATTTTATTCTGGTCGGACAATCGCTTAACGAAAAAACCGGCAAAACCAGAAAAGACATCACGGTTGAACAGATGCGCGAATTGCGCTCCAGTCTGGCTATGCGCGCTTTTGCCGGCGGCTACAAGGTCGCGCTGATTGACGACGCGGAAAAAATGAATCTTGAAGCCGCGAACGCGCTGTTGAAAAGATTGGAAGAGCCGGCTCCGCGCACGATTTTATTTTTGATTACCACGGATGAGGAAAAATTGCCGGAAACGGTTTTGTCGCGCTGCCAGCGGATTTATTTTCACTCGGTAAAAAAAGAAGAACTTGAAAACTATTTGCTTAAACTTGGGATTAATAAACCGGAATGGGCCAGTTCGGCGCAGGGTTTGCCAGGGCGGTTGATTGATTGGCTGGGGAATGAAGACGAATTTGTTGAATACAAAACAGAGACGAATAGATTTTTAGGAATGATTGGTCAGCCATTTTTTTCTAAATTAAAATCAGTGGAAGAATTATTCGGCGAAAAAGGCGGAGACACGATAATGACGAGAGAGAATTTAGATAAAGTTTTAGGTTTGTGGCAGTTATTGATAAGAGATATTTGTTTGACGGCCGCGGGTTTGGCGTCAGAAGCGGTAAATCAAATTAAGATTTCTACCGGTAGTCAAAATAAGATCTGGGTGGAGCTGGAAAAGCAGATAATAACAGCGCGAGGTTTGCTTAATCAAAATATTCATCCAAGATTAGTGGTGGAGAATGTTTTATTAAATTTACCGTAACATAACATAATAAGAGATTTAACAAAAAACTATGCAACGCAAGTTTTTTTTAACAATATTTGGTATCGCCGCGGGATTTTTACTTATCGGCGCGAGTTGTGTGTCATTCTCTTCCAACAAATCAGGAACGACCGGGCCGGCGGGCATGTTTCTCTCCACCGACAAAGGCGAGTCGTGGCAGGCAATTTCCACCGTACCTACGGCCGAGGGCGTGAAAAATATCAGCGGGGTAAGCGTTTACCGGCTCTATGAAGATCCGCAGGATCCGCGCGCGATGTACCTGGGCAGTTCGGAGAATGGACTGTACTATTCCTTTGATGACGGCAAGACTTGGCGCCAGCCGGAGGGCGCGCTGTCCGGCGGCTTTATTTACGCCGTGGCCGTGCATCCGAAAAATAAATGCGTTTTGTACGTTTCAAATGGCAAGAAAGTTTTTCGTTCGGATGACTGCCTGCGCTCGTGGAGCGAAGTTTTCAGCGAAGCGCGGTCGGACGTTTCCGTGAGGGCGATAGCGATCAATCAGTTTCCGCCATACCAGATTTACGCCGCTGAAACCAATGGCGACGTTTTAGACAGTTTTGACAGCGGCCATAGTTGGCAGGTATTGTACAAATTCAAAAAGAGATTGGTTAATTTCGTCGCCAGTCCGCTTAAAGAAAATTTATTATACGCGGCGATGAAAGATGACGGACTGTACCGTTCCGAAGACGGCGGAGTAAGCTGGAGTTCCACGAAAGAACAGCTGAAAAAATTCTCCGGCGGATTGGAATACCGGCGTTTTGCTTTGCACGCCACCAAGCCTGACACGGTCTTTTGGATTTCCACTTACGGCATTTTGCGCTCCGACGATCGCGGCGAAACCTGGAATGAAATAAAACTTTTGACTCCGCCCGGAAGCGTGGATATTTATGCGTTTGCCGTCAATCCAAAAGACGATAAAGAGATGTATTATGTCGGCACCACCGGCAATCGTTCCAATTTTTACAAATCAGCGGACGGAGGAAAAAATTGGACCACCAAGAAGGTTCCTTCCGGACAGCTACCCACGATTTTGCGCGTGCATCCGGTCCAGACCGGCGCGATTTATCTCGGGTTTAGCATTCCGCCGAAACAGAAATAATTTAATCATAAATCATAAATCTAAAATCTTAGATTACTTATGAGCATAGTTGATCAAAAAAAAGAAGAGTTTAGCAAAGCGATTGAACATCTGAAGCATGACATCTCTTCCTTGCGCACGGGCAGGGCAACACCGGCCTTGGTTGAAGATGTTCAAGTTGAAGCTTACGGCGTGAAACAGCCGCTCAAAGCTGTCGCGTCAATTTCAGTTCAAGACGCCAAGACATTGGTTGTCAGCCCGTGGGACAAAAGCGTTTTACAGGCAGTGGAAGCGGCAATCAGACTGTCTCCAATCGGCCTTAACCCTGTTAATGACGGCAAAATTATCCGTCTGCCTTTGCCGGAATTGTCGCAGGAGCGCCGGCAGGATTTGATTAAAGTCTTGCATCAAAAATTGGAAGCGTCTCGCGTTGCCGTGCGTCAAATCAGGGAAGATGTCCGCAAAGAAATTGATAATCAAGAAAAAAATAAAGAAATCAGCGAAGATGATAAATATAAATTTCAAGAGGACTTGGAAAAGCTGGTGAAAGAATTTAATGATAAAATAAAAGTTGTAGGGGAGGATAAAGAAAAGGAGATTAATACGATTTGAGCCCACTAATACGACGACCACTAATTAACACTAATAAAAACCGCCCCTTCGGCAAGCTCAGGGCGGTTTTTATTTTATTAAGTCCATCTCCCTTGAGTGGTAAATTTTATCAACCAAGGGAGTTGGATGGACTTGCGGCGCATCCAACGAGAGGTTGGATGTTGTGTGGAAAGAACTGATTGTCTAGCTAGAGCCGGTTGCGTTCGCCCTCGCCGTTCGACGGCAGGTCTACTTCGGCGGAGCTATCGGGGGAGGGCGATTCGACGACGACAGTATCGGCGCGCTCGATGATTATTCCGGTCGGGATCATAGTTGTGGGCGGCTTTGCGGATGACGTTTCGTCGATCTCGGGTTTGTCTATACAGAAGGTATCATTATCGATATTTCTGTAAAGAAGGTGGGCGACTATCATCTTCCACGTGTGCTCGCCGAACACGCCGTCGGCGTTCAGCTGGCCGTTGTCGTCGAAGCCTGTGAGAATCAGCACTGCCTGAAGACGCTTGATGCCATCCCTTTCATCTGGAATTTCGAATTCACAGCCGCTCATGATCTTGAGCGTCGCGTCGTCCAACTCTCTGGTAACCAGGAGATCTTCCTGCATCTGGAACCCTTCCAGAGCATTGCGCGTGTGCTCGCCGAACACGCCGTCGGCGTTCAGTTGGCCGTCGTCATCGTGGCCGTTGATGATCAGCAGAGCCTGCGCCTGCTTGATCACTTTGGTAGTCACCACGAACTTCATTTTTCTCCTCACTTTCCGTTTGTTTACTCGGTATATCCGGACACCATGCCCGGTAACTTTGATGTTGATATATTGACATAAGTTTGCGAGAAAGTCAAGATTTTGACGCTACTCCTGATTTTTTTCAAGTTAATCAACCCAACCTCCCTTAAGTGATATAAAAAACAATCTGTAACCTAAGGGGATAGATTTGTTCAAAAAAACAAAAAAACCCCCCCTTCGGCAAGCTCAGGGCGGTTTTATTAATGTGATTTTCGTTTGACATTTTTTTTAAAATGCTTTATTATATACGCGTTATTTTTGTTAAGGCCCGGTAGCTCAGCTGGTAGAGCAACAGCCTTTTAAGCTGATGGTCGTGGGTTCGAATCCCACCCGGGTCACCAAAAAAGAACACTTCCATCATGGGAGTGTTCTTTTATTTATAAATACTTGATCGGTGCCCGACTCTTAAAATCCTTATATTTTTTTCTTCACAATCAAAAATCACCCGATAATCTCCAATTCTAAATCTGTACTGGCCGATAGCGTCGTATTGCAGACGCTTGGCAAAATTTAATGGATTTTCTTGTTTAGCAAACCATTTCAGCTTTTTTATTATTCTTGACAACTCTTTTTTATCCAAACCGTCCATGTCTTTTATTGCTTCGTCGGTAAAGACGGTGTTATATTCCATATCTCTTTTCAATTTGAGATAAAGGTGTTAATTTTTTACTTTGTCTGGCTCGCATCACACTTTTTAAATATTTTGGACTGGAAATTGCTTCCATATCCTCAATCAAATCACTGAAAATATCTTCAGCAAAAAAATAACCAAGCGTTGTTTTGCCTCTTAAAATGCGGGTAACGCCCTGCAGGTGGCGGGATGGGCTTTTTTGCAGTTCCTTGATATTTACCAAACCCTCGTTTTTGAGCAGTTTTAAAGTTTGCAACATATTTTTTTACTTTAAAATTAAGTATATACAAAAGTATATATAATAAATCAGTGATTGTCAAGCGCGGTTTATCCACAGTTAAATTAGCTTAAATCAACCAAAAAGATGGTGTGTATGCGGTCTTGATCCGTTTTTAGTTTTGTGATAGTCTTACTTCAGATCATTATTAAACTCTAACACAGCCAAAATCAGCCGGAATGGTTCCGGGGGATTGAGGTTGTGTTGAGAGTTTAGGCAAAAGGAAAGGAGTACTCTGATGAGAGCGTTTTACGCCACAGATTTTCTTATCGGAGACAGAGTGTATGTCGTCGATACAATTGTCCTACCTAACGGTTCTTTCGTCCTCTGGAGAACGTTGGCCAATGTAGTTCTTGTCCAAGATAATCGCGTGGATTTTGTGGTTGTATCCACAGTCGACGGGTCACTGCCAGTCGGGGCCGGTTTTTCACTGTTCGATGCTCTGGGGGGGAAGGTAATCGACCATAATCAGTCCATTGCGTCCGTAGAGTTAGTCTTCCGGAAAGATGATAGCGGCAGTGGGTTAGACTTCGAGATTAAAGGCGACATATACCCGTCGCGTCCACTCGACGGCTTCAAGACTGTTAAGAGGCGGCCTATCATCTGGGAATCTGAGGATTGCGGTGGCGAAGCTTTAGCTGCTTATGGAGCCTATCTTCGTGGGGACAAATAGTAATTATCGTTCTTTTCAATCTGTACCACCAATCCCTTCGCTGGGTGTGATCACAAGACCACTCAGCTCCCTTAAGTGATAATAATTTGTCGCTTTAGGGAGATGGTCTTGAAAAAATAATAAATCCACTTATAGAAATATGAGTGGATTTTAAATATGTTTGTATCTTGAACTTTTTTCAATTTCGTGATAGTCTTACTTCAGATCATTATTAAATTCTAACATAGCCAAAATCAGCCGGAATGGTTCCGGAGGATTGACGTTGTGTTAAGAGTTTGAAAGGGAGGTGCAACTTGGAACTTGCAGCAAAGGACAGAATCATCGTGGCGCTTGATGTGCCAACTCTTCGCGAGGCGCATTTGCTCGCGGAACAACTCGGCGGCTATGTGGGCGCTTTCAAGGTCGGCCTTGAGCTGATCACAAGTGAGGGCGCTCCGCAGGTCGTCAAGGAGATGAAGAGGTTCGGGAACGTCTTCTTTGATGGGAAGTTCAGCGACATCCCGAACACGGTGGGGAATGCCTCGCGCGCAGTCGCCCAGATGGGAGTGTGGATGTTTGATGTCCACGCCTCTAGCGGCCTCGGGTCCATGCAGGCCGCGGTCCAGAACAGGGGCAATTCGCTCGTGTTCGCGGTTACGGTTCTGACGTCCATTGACATGAACGAGTGCGTCAGTGTCTTCGGCGGCTTTCCGAATACCAAGGTCATACAACTTGCCGGTTCCGCATACGAAGCTGGGTGCAATGGCGTGATCTGCTCGCCGAAAGAAGTCGGGGATATCTCGAAGAGTTTCAACGGTCTGCTCACGGCCGTCCCCGGTGTGCGTCCCAGGTGGGCAGCAACCAATGACCAGAAGCGTATCATGACCCCGGGTGACGCTATTAAGGCCGGCGCTGACTATTTAGTCATCGGCCGTCCAATCACGAGCCCGCCGTCGGAAACCGGCGATTCGATCAGGGCGGCGCAGCTGATTGCAGAAGAGATCGACCAGGCGTTGGCCGAGTCTGGGAGGTGAACCGTGGAAACGATGAAGACGATTCTCGCGTTGTTCGAGTCCCTGGGAGCCATTTTGCGAAACACCCACGTCGTCTACACGTCGGGCAAACATGGGAACGCTTACGTCAACAAGGATGTCATCTACCCACACACCGAGGCCGTGTACAGGCTTTGCTTCCTCATGGCGAAGCAGCTCGAGAACGCGGGCATCGATGTCGTGGCAGGTCCGGCTATGGGCGGATTGATCTTGGCCCAATGGGTCGCTTTTCATCTCTCGCAACTCACTGGCAGGGAGGTCCTTGCCGTGTACGCCGAGAAAGAAGGAGAAGGCTTCGCATTCAGGCGCGGACAGGACAAACTGATCGTTGGAAAGCGAGTTCTCGTAGTTGAGGATATTCTGACGACTGGTGGTTCGGTCAAGAAAGTGAATGCTACTGTGCGTGCCGATGAAGGTCATCTCGTCGTCGTATTCGCCTTGTGCAATCGAGGCTGTGTTACGTGCGAGATGATTGATTCGCCGTTGCTGTACACGCTCGTCGATATCAATCTGCAATCCTACGAGCCAGACAATTGTCCGCTCTGTCACGATGGAGTACCGATCAACATGTCGGTCGGCCACGGCAAGCAGTTTTTGCTGGACCATCCCGAGTTGGCGCATCTTGCGCCGAAATGAAAGATAACAAAATTAACCTTCGCAACCCGCCCTTGAAAGGCTGTGGGGGATGCGAGCGCAAAGATCCATTCGCACACCACATTTTTTCCTAAATAAAATTAGGCGAAGATGCGGAGGATTCGCGAATGGATTTTTTGTTTTTCTAGTCATATTCTGTTAGAATAAGTCCAGTATGTCAATTATCGTCGGGAAAACCTACAAAGGCCTTACTTCCGCCGAAGCGCTGGAAAGGACAAAGCAGTACGGATTAAACATCCGTCGAGGCGCGAAGCAGAAGACTTGGCACAAGCGTCTGTTTAATATTGTCAGCGAGCCGATGATTCTGTTGATTTTGGCAACCGCGGTGGTTTATTATTTTATCGGCGATCAGTTGGAAGCGACCATTCTTTTGATTTCCATAATTCCGATAATATTTATTGAGTTCGCTCAAGAATCAAAAACCGATGAAGCCATCAAAATATTAGACAAGATAATAACAGAATATTGCATGGTTTATCGCGATGGAAAAATTGTTAAGTTGGAAAGCAAATTTTTAGTCCCCGGTGATTTGGTTTATGTGACTGCCGGCGATAAAATCGGAGCTGATGGCTACTTATTAAATTCCCCCGGTCTGCAAATTGATGAATCTATTTTAACCGGCGAATCTGTTTCCACGACTAAGGTGGAAGTGGGGAAGGATGTTGAAGTAGTAAAAGATGAAAATAAAGTTTTTCAAGGCACACTGGTAAGTCAGGGCGAAGGTTATATTATCGTAGAAAAAATCGGCAATGAAACCGAATACGGCAAATTGGGGGACTTGTTGGAAAAAATTATTTCTTTAAAAACTCCATTGCAGAAAAAAATTCATCATCTGGTTCGTTGTGTCGCTTTAACGGCGATATTTTTCGCAGTGTTTGTCGGTTTATTTTTAGCCGTAAAAAATGGTTGGACCGCCGGTCTTTTGGGCGGATTAACGATTGCCATTTCATTAATCCCCGAAGAATTTCCCGTGGTTTTTTCCGTGTTTTTAATCATGGGCGTGTGGCGGATGACCAAAGAGAAAGCGTTAATCCGTGAAATGGCCATAGTAGAACTGTTGGGTTCGGCAACCGTTATTTGCACGGATAAAACCGGCACTCTGACTGAAGGAAAAATGGCTTTGGAAAAAATTTATTTCTCCGGTCGGCTTTTAACTTTGACGCAGGCGAAGAAACAGCAAGCGGATTGCGAGCATTTTTTCAAAACCGCCCTGCTGTCTCTGGAACAGATCGCGGTTGATCCGATTGAATTGGAAACCCAACGTTTTGCCAGGGAATTAAATATTGACACGCAGAAATTTTATGATGAGCATGTCTTAACGGAAGACGCGCCGTTTGACGCCAAGACAAAATTAGTCAGCCACATTTGGAAAGACAAGAGCGACGGCTATTTTCAATATACCGCCGGCGCTCCGGAATCAATTTTAAAATATAGCAATATTAGCCCGCCGGAAAAAAAGAAGATAGAAGAAATTTTGGAAGAAAATTTTGCCGAAGGATTAAGAATCGTAGCCATCGGCTACAAGGAAATCGCCAAAGACGCGCCGGTAACTTTGAACAACCTTAAGTTTGTCGGCCTTTTGATTATGAGCGACCCGCCGCGCGAGGGAGTGAGAGAGGCGATTGAGCTCTGCCAAAAAGCGGGAATCCGCATTATTATGATCACCGGCGATAACAAGCTCACCGCGCATTCCATCGCCGAGCAGATTAAACTCAAACATAACGAAAATATTATTTCCGGACCGGAACTGGAAAAATTGTCCCCGGACGCTTTGTACGAGGCGGTTAAACATCATGACATTTTCGCGCGCGTTTTGCCGGAACAAAAATATCTGCTGGTGGAAGCTCTGCAAAAACATGGTGAAATCGTGGCCATGACCGGCGACGGCGTTAATGACGCGCCGGCCATAAAAAAAGCCAACATCGGCATCGCGATGGGCCGGAGAGGAACCGAAGTCGCGCGCGCCGCTTCCGGCATGGTGCTGTTGGACGATAATTTTTCCACTATCGTCAACGCGATAAAGGATGGCCGAAGAATCTACGATAATATCCGCCACGCGTTTGTTTTTCTTTTTTCTTTTCATATTCCCATTGTCGGTCTGGCAGTCTTGCCTCTGTTTTTTGGGCAGAACTTGATTTTTTCACCGATACATATTATTTTTTTGGAAATGATTTGTGATCCGTCGGCCGTGCTGGGTTTTGAGCGGGAAAAAGCTAGAAAAGGGCTGATGAACGAATCGCCGCGTTCGATTAACGAACCGTTGATAAACCCGGCGCTTTGGAAAAAAATTCTTTCGCAAGGCGTCAGCATTACCGTGGTCAGTTTTGGTTTTTATTATTATTTCGCGATTTATTTGGGACAGACGGATTTGGGGCGCACTTTGGCTTTCGGCTCATTGATTTTTTCGCAGATTTTTCTTATACTTATCAATCGGGAGTGGGAGCAGATCAAAGCCAATAAATTTTTGCTCTATATTTCTTTAATCACCGCCGGTTTTCTTGTGCTGGCAATTTATACGCCATTTTTAAGAAAAGTTTTTTCCCTCACGCCTTTGGTTTTGATAGAATTATTGCTGATGGCCGCGGTTCCGTTTATTGTCGCGGTGTTTTTGAAGCTCTCGCGTTTAATTAAAATAAAAATTAATTACTAAACGTATGCTCAACACAAAATATCTCGGTCAGTTGCGTCAGAATCTCCATGCCTACGCCAGCAAGCGCGTTGAAGTTATTAATAAATCTAACGAAGCTCTGCATCACGCCAAACGGGTGATTTTCGCTTTGCATCGCGACAACGTTGAAGAAGCGAAAGAAAAATTAAATTTCGCGGAAAAGATGCTGTTGGATTTGCGCAAGACTTATCAAAAAGATAATAAAATGATGCACGAAGGCGCATTTTTGGCCGCGTTGGAAGAATATGTGGAAGCGAAATTATTTTTTGATTTTATTACGGTTGGTAAAATCGGCGAGATAAAAAATTTAACAGTTGACGGCGAGGTTTATCTGGCCGGCTTGTGCGATGTGCCGGGAGAGCTGTACCGTTTTGCTATCAAAGCCGCGACCAATCGCGACATTAAAACCGTAAAAAAATGCGCTGATATGGCGCAGGAAATTATCGGCGAGCTGATAGAGTTTAATTTAACCAGTTATCTGCGGACAAAACTTGATCAAGCCAAGCAGGCGGTGCATAAGTTAGAGCAGGTGGTGTATGAAGTTAGTTTGCGGACTTGACATTTTTATCTAAAAAATATAGAATATTTTATTCTCTAAATCAGCATATCGCAAGGCGCGGTATGTTGGCGGGGGAATAAAGTAAAGGGGTAGAGTTATGCTTTCTATCGGATCTTGTTCTACGGTTTCGTTCGTCAGACGAACAACAAACCGCGAGATCAGCTTCGCTCTGCTGGTCAATCCGGAAGGTGACGCGACAGCGTGCGTCTATGCCTTGTTGGGCACATACGTGTCAGGACCTGTGAGGAACATCCAAATAGAGAAAAGCACGCCGAGTCCAAGAGGACTCATCGTTGAAGGATGCGCGGAAGTAGAATTTCCTCACGCTCTGCATCAGGACAGCGATTCACCATCAATCTCTTCTTGCAGTCTCGCTCTAAGCGGAATCGCTTTCTCTCCCAGCGCTGGTCGCCGCCAGCGCAGACGCTCCGGTTCACCGACCATCCACTAACCCCCCGCTCTTTCGGAGCCGCTCGCGCTCCTCACCAACTCCGCGAGCATCACTTCTTCTTGTGTTCAGATAGTTGTACGCAAGAAAAAGATAAGTAATCCGCCCCTTCGACTACGCTCAGGGCGGATTTTTTGTTTTTGTGGTATAATAATAAACATATGGTGACAAAAAAACAATCT
Source organism: Candidatus Magasanikiibacteriota bacterium (assembly GCA_016207245.1). Classification (GTDB taxonomy): domain Bacteria; phylum Patescibacteriota; class Patescibacteriia; order Magasanikbacterales; family UBA922; genus 2-12-FULL-43-12. The sequence goes on from JACQQA010000003.1 coordinate 34,821, forward strand.
TCCAATTCAGGCGCGTATGTTATCACCGTTGATATGGGCTATGGCCATCAACGGGCGGCTTTTCCATTGCGCGATTTTGTTGTTGGTTTAGACGGGATTAAAAGCGAGATGGGGATTATCAACGCCAATAATTACGCCGGGATTCCAAATGTTGACCGCCGGCGCTGGGATGGCGGGCGCAGATTATATGAAAGAATCTCCCGTTTAAAAAATTTACCGCTGATCGGCGAAACGATTTTTTCCGTAATGGATTATTTTCAGCGCATTGAGCCGTTTTATCCCAAACGAGATTTATCCGCGCCGACAGTTCAGCTCAAAACAATTTATTCAATGATTCGGAAAGGGTGGGGGAGAGATTTGATTGAACGGCTGAATAAAAATCCTTTGCCGTTAGTCAGCGCGTTTTTTTCTCCGGCCTATTTCGCCGAGGAACACGGCTATAAAGGCGAAATCTATTTAATCTGCTGTGATACTGATGTGTCGCGCGCGTGGGCGCCGCTGGTTCCGGCCAAAAGCCGGATAAAATATTTGGTGCCTAATCGCCGCGTTAAAGAGCGGCTGGGATTGTATGGCGTCAAACCGGAGCAAATTTTTGTTACCGGTTTTCCTCTGCCGAAAGAAAATATCGGCGGCCGTGATTTGCGGGTATTGAAAAAAAGTTTGGGGGAAAGAATCGCTCATTTGGATGAAGACGGACGGTATCGCAAAAAATATCATGAAACATTAAAAGAATTTTTGGGCGATAATTATTGTCCGATCGGTTTTGCTTCCAAACATCCGCTGACGATTACTTTCGCCGTCGGCGGAGCCGGCGCGCAAAGAGAATTGGGCGCGCAGATTGTAACCAGCTTGCGCCACCACATTGATAAGGGACTGCTGAGATTAAATTTAATCGCCGGCGCGCGCAACGATGTTTATTTATACTACCAGCGCGTGATTAAAGAATTGGGATTGTTAAAAAAACAAAACGGCCATGTTAATATTTTATTTGCTGATAATAAATTGGAATATTTCAAAAAATTTAATCAAATTTTGCTCGCCACTGATATTTTGTGGACCAAACCGAGCGAACTGTCTTTTTACGCCGGTTTGGGCTTGCCGATAATTATGGCGCCGACCGTCGGCTCGCAAGAAGAATTTAATCGGCAGTGGCTGGAATCAACCGGCGCCGGCGTTCAGCAGGAAAATCCGCGCTACACGCACGAGTGGCTGTTTGATTGGCTGAAATCCGGCTGGCTGGCCGAGGCGGCGATGAACGGCTTTCTTCACGCTCCGCGCAACGGCGCATATCATATTGAAGAAGTAGTATTAAAAAGTAAGAGGAGCGAAATAGAGGATATACACTTGTTGTAATTTTCAATTACCAATTATCAATTTTCAAACAAATTTTTAATTTAATTTTTTTAATTTTTTCTGAGAATTGGTAATTGGGAATTGAGTATTAATCTATGTGGTTTTTTATTGCAGTCGCCGGTTACTTTTTGTTGGCAATCGTCTTCATCCTTGATAAGCTGATTGTTCAAAAATCCGTCAGCAAGCCGGTGGTGTATACTTTTTATTCAACAATCATAATGTTCGGCGCTCTTTTGGGATTGCCGTTTGTTGGTTTTGGTTTGTTAGCCGGAATTGATTGGCTGTGGGCGACGATGTCCGGCGTCGCTTTCGGTTTGGCGCTGTGGACTTTTTATTTAGCTGTCCATCATGGCGAGGTTACGCACATCGGTCCGTTCAACGGGGCGATGGTGACGGTTTTTTTATATGTTTTGGGTTGGCAATTTTTGGGAGAAAAATTATCCGGTTTGCAAATGGGAGGAATCGTGATTTTGGTTTTTGCTTCATTACTGCTATCTTTTGAAAAAAGCAAAGAGCATAATGGTTTTCACATTGGTTTTTGGTGGGCGATTGTTTCAGGATTATTCTTCGCCATCTCTCATGTCAGCGCGAAATATTTATACGGCATTTATCCGTTTTGGACCGCGCTGATTTGGACGCGCGCCGCCACCGGTTTGGTGGGTCTGCTGGTTTTATTGTTTCCATCTGTCCGCGCCGCGCTTAAACACGCTAAAACCAAACCAAAAACTTACGCCCGGCGCCACGCGGGCTGGATTATGGCCGTTGATAAAATTTTTGCCGTTGTTTCAAATTTGCTTATCCAATTCGCCATTGCCATCGGCGCGGTCACTTTGGTGGGCGCGATGAGCGGCTTGCAGTTTGCGCTGATGTTTGTTATGGTTTATTTATTAACTAAACTATCGCCGCGCGTGTTCAAAGAATATTTTACCAGAAAAGAGATTGCTGTTGAGCTGATTGCGTTGGCGCTGGTGGTGATCGGGCTTGTGTTTATGATATGAAAAAAATTATGTTAGCAATTATAATTATTTTGTCAGCGTTTTACGGCTTTTTTTGGTTAACAAGCATCAAATCATATAAAGTTGATTACGGCATCAGTTTCAGCAAAGAGCACGCTGAATCGCTCGGACTTGATTGGCAACAGACATATTTGGCGATGTTGGATGAATTAAAACCGAAATTTATTCGCATTTCAGCCACATGGATGGAGACCGAACCCGAACAAGGTAAGAAAAACAGCGACTTTGTTGATTGGCAAATGTTGGAAGCCGCGAAGCGTGGCGTGAAAGTTACCTTAGTGGTGGGCCAAAAGGCGCCGCGCTGGCCCGAGTGCCATGTGCCGGGCTGGGCGAATGAGTTGAAAAGCGATGAATACAAACAAGCGGCTAAAGATTATGTCCAATATATCGTGGAGCGCTATCGCAATCATCCGGCGCTGGAAATCTGGCAAGTGGAAAACGAACCATTTATCAAATTTCGTTTTGGCGAATGCAAAAATTTTGACGAGAGTTTGGTAAAAGAAGAGATTGATTTAGTTCACTCGTTGGATAAGCAGCGCAAGGTAATCGTTACTGACAGCGGCGAATTAAGCACGTGGATTTCCGCCAGCCGAGCCGGAGATATTTTTGGCACCACGGTTTATCGGATTGTAATAACGCCAAGCGGCCGGTATTGGAAGTATGATTGGTTGCCGGCCGGATTTTATAAATGGAAAGCGAAACTATTCGGCAGGAGTTATGATGATTTTTTCGTTTCCGAACTGCAAGCCGAACCGTGGTTTAACAACAGCAATCCGACTAATACCGCAATCAGTGAACAAGAAAAAAGCATGAATCCGGAACGGTTGCAAAAACATCTTGATTTTGTTCAGCACATCGGCGCCTCCCGCGCTTATTTGTGGGGAGTGGAATGGTGGTATTGGATGAAAGAGAAGCAGGGGGATGTGAGGTATTGGGAGATAATAAAAAATATTATTGAGATAAAAAAATATTAACAAAAACCGCCATGTGGCGGTTTTGTGTTGCTGCGCTTGCTTTTTTTTGCTTTTTATAATATTATATATCCGTTTTTAACGGGCTATAGCGCAGTTGGTAGCGCGCATCGTTCGGGACGATGAGGCCGTGGGTTCAAGTCCCACTAGCCCGACCAATCCAGATTCGCCACTTCGTCTTCCGGCAAACGGAACAATCCTTCGTCAAGCCGGCGCTGGTCAAGATAATGTCCGACAAAACCGACACTGCGGCTTAAGACAAACAAGGCGTTAAAAAACTCTGCTGCCACCAGTTCGGATAGCGCTGAATTATCATATCCTTCTTTTTCTTTTAACAAATCAAGCATTACCGCGGCCACCGCGCCGTCAACATTCAAAATTAAATTTGCTTTTTTCATCAGAGTGATTTTTTCTATTTTTAACGTGAAATCAGTGAAAGTTTTTTGACTAAGCGATTGGCTAAAATTTAAAATCATCTTCACGCGCGGGTCAGGCTGGCGCGAGCTGTATTTTTTATGTCCGATTCCAGCAATATGTTTTTGCGTACTCGCGCAGTTTTCCACGAATACTGCCGGGTCAATTTGTTCTCCCGCGCCCTTCAGCCAATTATTCGCCGCCTCATTGATCGCTCCGCCAAAACGATCGCCGATGGTCAGAAGCCCTGAACACAAACTTGATACCAAATCTTTGCCCGCTCGCGTTGTTATCATCGTATTGACCGCGCCGGATACGCATGGTCCATGATCAGTCAATAATTTCAAAACCAATTCAGTAAAGTCCACCAGCTCTTTTGATTTTGGTTTTTGTCCGAGCAAAATGGAAATTATCATTTCCGGATAAGACATTTTTTCCGCGATTTTTGTAAGTTCTTCATTAAGAATCGTCGGCGCGCCGTCTTTGTCTCCGGAAATACCGCAGGTGAACAGTGTGTGTTTGCGATTCGACAGGTCTTCGTGGTTTTGCGTTTGATTGTCGCCGCTCATAATATTATTTTTAATCAAATTTATAAATTCTTCGTAAGATTCGCCGACCAGCGCGCCGGCGTCGCGCAAGGCGGTTTTTTTGGCCGCGGCGGTTTCTTCTCCTTTTTGCGCCAGCGCTTTGGCGTGGCCGAATTGTGGCGGTTCCGCGAACACACCGGCGACGCTGCCGGCGATGTAGGCGATTATCGGCTTGGTGATTTTTTTCTCTTTTATCAATTCCGCCAGGCGATATTCATCGGTTCCACCAAGTTCGCCGAAATATACTATTTGTTTTGTCTCCGCGTCCTGTTCAGCGGTTAAAAACGCTGATTCCGGAGTTAGAATAGGGAAACGATCGCCGCCGAAAGCGAGCGCGAAAGACAGACCGATGTTTTGTCGTGCCAATTGGTTAATTAGTTCATTTGTCATCCCGCCGGATGAACATAATACGGCGGTATTCCCGGATGTAAACAGATGCGCGGCAATCAGTTGGTTGTTTTCAATCCCCCCGATCGCTCCCAGTTTTAGCTTTCCTGGAATTAAAATTCCCACGCTGGCCGGTCCGATGATAAATAGATTTTTTTCTTTACCATGAGCTTGTCGAATGGTTTTCCAAATCTCTATCGCGTGTTTTTCCGGCAGGTTTTCCGCGAAGATGACTCCGCCACGCAAGTTCGGCAGGGCCGCGATGGTTTCTGGCGTGCTTGATAAAGCGCGTCGGCCAGAGGATACGTTGATAAATAAATTTATTTGCTCTTTTATTTTTGTCGGTATTAAATTAACATTCGCGTAAACCGGAATCAAACATTCTTTCCTGCCCCAGAAAAATTTTTCCAATTTTCTGCCGGAGCCGATGATTGCTTTTACCGACGGTGTTGGTTTTCCAGACAAAAAGTCAAAATCTAGCATTGACTGCAAAATTTGCGGGTGCGAGCCTATCATGATGATGCTGTGTTCGTTGTCTCTTAGGTGATTGAGTTCAATCATATATGATAATACCAGTGTTGTCTGTCATTGCGAGGAGGAGTTCGCGCGACGACGAAGCAATCCAGTCGTCAACGATTAACGAACGTGGATTGCTTCGTCAGCCGATGCGAATCGGCTTCCTCGCAATGACAGAGGCTGTTATTTTATCGCCAACTTCACTATTTCTTGTAAAGGCAATTCCGGGCCGTAAACGCCGCCGCATAAATTATTTTTTTCCAAAAATTCTTTCATCATCGCCAGCCCCTCGGTCTGCCCGGGTCCGCCGCGGCGGACGAAAATTTTTACACCGGATTTATTTCCGCCCGAGGCGGATCCGCCTTGGGCGGACAGTGCATCTTTTTCTTCATCCAAAGCGCGGATAATCCCGCGGAAAGTTACGCGGACGTCAGTGAAGTTCGCCACGCCGCCGCCGATAATAATAATTTTTTTGTCTGATTTAGAATTTTTTAACAATGATAAAACTTGTTTGGCGTAAAAATAAGTTTCTTCTTCATTCGGGTTCCCGCTGTATTCGCCGTAGTTGGCCAGTTTATCCGCGTAACCGAGATTATATACTTCATCAGCGACAACTAAACTTCCGCCGCCGCCGGAAAGCAGAAGGAAGATCGCGCCATCCGGATTTATTACGGAAAGCGAGAATGACGCCTGGCTGTTTTTTTTCAATACCGCGACCGCGTTTTCCTGCGGAGTTTTTTTATTATTCGGAACGATATCTGTTTCATTCCACGCGTGATTGGCAAAAAATTGTCCGGCGCTGTCCACTTGCGCGGCCATATCAAGAAAGTACGGGATGTTATTTGAAACGACCAGCGGGTTTATTTCCAAAAAAGAAAAATAACAATCATCAAATATTTGCTCCAACTTGGTTATTGTTTTTAGATCTAATCCAATTTGTTTAGCCACTGCTTCGCATCCCGCGTCGTCAAGCAAATATTTTTTTATCGCGCCGGCATTGTTTTCAATATCAACCCCGCCAGTCGCGGAAACACTGGCGGTTATTCCTTCGCGTTCGCGCTCCAGACATAAATATTTCTCTTCGTCAGCATTATGCGCGACAAATTCTTCAATTAAAAAATAATCAAAACCCTTTGCTTTAAGATTATCTAAAGTTGTTTTAATTTCAGCTCGACCGATATTCAAAACTACCAATCCATTTTTAAACCGCTTTTTTACTCCTTGATCAACTTTAACCACATATTTTTTGTCATAAGCCAATGTTTTTATCACACTATCAATATCTGTTTGCGGGGTAACAGCGATTCCGTTGTATGGAAAAAACAACCGTTTGCACACGATTCTTTTGGCGTTATGTTCAAATAGTTTCACTCGCGGCATAAACACGCTTTTTGCCTTTATAGAGTATATGATAAACGGATTTTTTTCAAGGGTTTGGGCTTGTTGACAGCAGATAGCATTGCGTGTTAGACTTTATAAAAGTTCGCTGTTCTTTACATTTTGTCCAGACGCAGGGTGTGTTTGGAGACAGTTGTCGCTTTTGGACAGGATAGGCAGGATAGGAAGGAGGTGAAAATGAGTGAAACGGTGATAGAGCGACCAAGCGTGCTTGATAATACAATATTCTACTGCAAGGCTCGGCGCAAGAAACAATCGCTTGAGAAGTGCTTGGACGATTACACGAACGCCACTGCGTTTGAAAACCGCAAGTCTGCTTGTTGGCATTGTCCGCAGGGTCGTGGAAATCGTACCGACTTCGTCAATTCTGCTGACGGTGTGGACGGTGATGATTTCGTTCCGCCACCTCGGAAATCGACCTCATCGGTCAATCGCGGACACTCGGTAGTCGTTCCCAGCATAGAGGTACAAACACCCCAGCCAGCGCCGCAACCCGCCGAGCCAACACCTGTTTCGCTACCAGTCGAGCCAGTTCTGCCTGTGCCACCCGCTGAGTCTCCGCCACCCGCGGAAGTTCCGGAGGCTGTTCCCCAAGCGGTGGTTCCGCCGCCGCACGACGATGAAGTCAGTGATACCACAACTGTGCCAACACCAGAACAAGAAGAGAGAGGAGAAATGAAATTGGAAAACAGAGCGAGAAAGATGTCGTTCACGGATCGTGTCCGCCATGCCTGGAATAACACTCCGGGCGAAACGGCGGTAGAAAAGCAAGAATATCTTTTCCTGCGTAACGCCACTGACGCGCTCCAGCAGATCTTCGGCCTTGGTTCGCCGGCCTATGCGCAGCTTTTCATGGATAGACTGCGTCAAAATGATCTGATCATCGGAACCGACGGGTCTTACTACTGGGCCAACGACATGAGCAACTACAGTGAGACGGACGGTCCCAAACCGGGTCCTCGCTCGAGAGCCTCCGAACCGCCTTCGGAAGACGTCGCGGACGACGCGGGAGAGTCAACGGAAACGGACGAGGTGGACAGCAACGATCTTCATATCGTCCTCGCACGCGCGCCATGGATGGCGTCCGTACTTCGGGCCGCGGCTCTGCTGGGACAAATAGCGCCGGACGCGCGCATTCTGGCGCTGGAGGCGATCAGGAAGATTGCGGCGCTACCGGAAGAAAATCTGCCACAGGCGCTCAACACACTGAACGCGATTTTTCACGAATCGCTGCCGGCCGAGGAGCCAGAGTTCGAGTAATAGGAGAAATTAACAATTCAAGGAGGAGGCAGAAAAGAAAGGAGGATTTTTTCTGCCACCCATCTCTTTCGGTGTATAGATATGTATCAGAAGAAATGGGTTATAAAATTAGAGCCAACCGGAGAGGTTGGTTTTATAGTCAAAAATTTTGCTAAAAAGAGGGGGATGTGGTAAAATTATGACATATTGCATCATTGTTAAATTGCTAAATTGTCATCGTGATGTAGTGATGATGTGGCGCGGTGATAAGTTAAATCCCATTAATTATTTTTTTCTATGCTTAGTGTAAAAAATTACTTTAAAGAAGCAATCAAACAAAAAGCTTCCGACCTACACTTAATCGCCGGCGAAAAGCCAACATTGAGAATTGATGGTGAATTAAAAGAAATAGACGATAAATTATTATCAGCCAAAGAATTGGAAGAGGGGATTTTATCTTTGCTTAACAGCGAGCAGAAAAAAAAGTATCAAGAAGAGTTGGAGTTGGATTTTGGTTATGAGCAAGAAAACGCGCGGTTTCGCGTTAATTTGCATCAGCAGGAAGGAAAAATCGGTTTATCAGCGCGTTTGATCCCAGAAGAAATCCCGACGCCGAAAGACTTGCGTTTTGAGCCAAAACTTTTGGAATTTACCCAGCTTTTGGACGGTCTAGTGTTAGTGGTTGGCCCGACCGGCCACGGCAAGTCAACCACTTTAGCGAGCATGATTGAGGAAATCAACAAAAGCCGGAAGGCGCACATTATCACGATTGAGGACCCGATTGAGTTTGTTTTTAAAGACAAAAAAAGTTTGATTGAACAGCGCGAAGTCGGCACTGACACCAAGTCATTCGCCGCGGCGTTAAAACATGTTTTGCGCCAGGATCCGAATGTTATTTTGGTCGGGGAAATGCGCGACCCGGAAACAATCGCCACGGTTTTAACTGCCGCTGAAACCGGCCATTTGGTTTTTTCCACTTTGCATACTTCCAGCGCGGCTGAAGCGGTGGAGCGCATCGTTGATGTGTTTGAAGGTGCGAAGCAAAAACAAGTATTGATTCAACTCGGCGCGGTTTTGCGCGGTATCGTTTCCCAGCAATTATTGCCGACCGTGGATAAAAAATTAGTGGCGGCGCGCGAGATTTTGGTCAACACTCCGGCGACAGCCAATTTAATCAAAGAAAATAATATCGCGCAAATTTCCAGCGCCATGCAGACCGGCGCCAAAGACGGCATGGTAACAATGGAAAACTCCATCAAACAATTATTAAAAGACGGGTTGATTGACAAAGACACGGCGGAGAGAAGAGTGGGGAGACAACGACGAGTGTAGTTGGAGTTGGCTAAGTTATCTAAGTTAGTTAAGTTATGAGGTTAAGTGTGGACCAAATTGAGGAAATTGCCCGGCTGGCTCGTTTGGAATTAAGCGAGAAAGAAAAAAAAATATACGCCGAACAGTTATCGGTTGTTTTGGATTATATGGAAATGTTGAATGAAGTAAATACGGATGGAGTAGAGGAAACTTGCCAGGTGACCGGATTGGAAGATGTGGTGAGGAGCGATAAAGTTGTAGAATGTCCGCCGGGGGTTGAAGAAAAAATAATCGGAAATTTTCCGGAGAAGGTAGGGAATTTGTTGAAGGTGAGGGCGGTGTTTAGTGAAGCAGAGTAAGCAGAATAAGCAAGGTAGGAAGCAGAGTAAAGTAACTGTAAAATATGGCGCAGATACAGACTTTTAAGGATTTAGTGGCATGGCAAAAAGCACACGAACTTGTCTTATGTGTGTATCAGACAACTAATTTGTATCCAAAACATGAACTCTTTACATTAACAAGTCAAACACGACGAGCCGCGATATCAGTACCAGCTAACATTGTTGAGGGTTTTCGAAGAAAAGGATTGCGGGATAGCATAAATTTTTATAATATTTCCGATGCTTCATTAGAGGAACTCAAGTATCACTTATTGCTTGCAAAAGATTTAAAATACATTGATGAAATTGTATATGGCGTTGTTCAAAAAAAATGTGAAGATGTGGGCAGACTTTTAACAAGATGGATACAAAGCCAGCGTAAATATCTTGCTTAATCTGCCTTTTTTGCTTACTCTGCTTATATGCTGAACAGATTGACAATCCAACAAGCCCACGACGGTTTGAAAAAAAAAGAGTTTTCCTCGGTTGAGCTGACGCGAGCGTGTTTGAAAAGAATTAAAGAGCGCAACAAAGATATTAACGCGTTTATTTCAGTTTTTGAGAAAGAAGCGTTGGACGAGGCAAAAAAGGCTGATGAGCTTATCAGTGGAAAACCCTTCGGCAAAGCTCAGGGTAAACAAAAAGCGCTGACCGGTATTCCGTTTTGCGTGAAAGACGCGATAAACACCAAGGACAGGCGTTCAACCGGCGCGGCGAAAATTTTGGATAATTATGTTCCGCCGTTTGACGCGACGGTGATTAAAAAAATTCGCGAGCAAGGCGCGGTGTTGTTGGGGAAAAATAACTGCGACGCTTTTGGTCACGGCGCGAGCAATGAAAATTCAATGTATGGTCCGGTAAAAAATCCTCATGACTTAACAAAAGTCGCGGGCGGTTCATCCGGCGGAACAGCCGCGGCCGTGGCTGACGATATGTGCGTTTTTGGCATTGGCGAAGACACCGGCGGTTCAATCCGCCAGCCGGCAAGTTTTTGCGGCGTTGTCGGCCTGCGTCCGTCTTACGGCCGAAATTCGCGTTACGGCATTATGCCGATGGCCTCATCGTTGGACACAGTCGGGCCGATAACGAAAACTGTGGAAGATTGCGCGATTGTGGAAGAAATTATCGTTGGACCTGATGAGTTGGATGCGACGACAGTCCAAAATCATAAATCAAAAATCATAAATCAAAAATCTTTGCGGGTTGGGGTGCCGAGAGAATATTTTTCCGCCATAGGCGGACCCGCCTTTGGCGGGAATGGGATGGATGGGGAGGTGAAAAAATTGATTGAACGAAAGATTGAAAGACTAAAAGATTTGAAGACTTGTCCTGAGCGGAGCCGAAGGATTACGATAGTTGATGTGAGTTTGCCGATGACGAAATACGCGATTCCGGTTTATTATATTATCGTGCCGAGCGAAGATTCATCTAATCTCGGGCGATTGGATGGCATTCGTTACGGCGTGCGCGCAGAAGCGGAAAATTTATATGATGTTTACGCGAAATCGCGCGCGCAAGGTTTTCCTGAAGAAGTAAAACGCCGGATTATGATCGGCACTTACGCGCTATCCGCCGGTTATTACGATGCGTATTATCGCAAAGCGCAAAAAGTTCGCACTTTAATTATTCAGGATTTTAATCAAGTATTTAATAATGTTGATGTATTATTAACCCCAACCTCGCCGTTTCCCGCGTTTGGGATCGAGGAAAAGAAAAATGATGTTTTGGCGATGTATCTGGCAGATGTTTTTGTTGGAGCGGCGGCTTTAGCTGGATTGCCGGCAATCTCTGTGCCGGCAGGAAAAACTAAATCCGGTTTGCCGGTTGGCTTGCAAATTATTGGACCGAGATTAAAAGAGAATTTAGTTTTTCATACGGCTAAATTAATTGAAAATTATGCGCATTGAAGAAATAAAAAAATCAGTTGAACAAGCTAAAAACGATTATGCCTATCAAATTAATGTGATCGGCGACTACCGCGACACGTGGCGCATTTTTCGCATTATGGCGGAATTCGTTGAAGGCTACCAGTTTCTATCCAAACTTGAGCGCGAGGTAACGGTTTTAGGTTCGGCGCGGTTTGACGAAGATCACGAATATTCTAAAATCGCTCGCGAATTGGGTGGTTTGTTGGGCAAGAACGGCTTTACGACAATTACCGGCGGCGGTCCCGGCATTATGGAAGCGGCCAACAAGGGCGCGCATGAAGTCAACGGCGAATCAATCGGTTTAAATATTCAACTTCCGTTTGAACAGCGGATTAATCCTTATGTCAAACGCTCAACCGCGTTTTATTATTTTTTTACCCGCAAAGTGATGCTGACTTCTCCGGCCAACGCTTTCGTGTATTTTCCCGGCGGTTTTGGCACCATGGACGAATTTTTTGAAGTGGTTGATTTGATGGAATTAAACAAGATGGAACGCGCGCCGATAATTTTGGTCGGCAAAAAATATTGGCTGTCGCTATTAGATTTTTTGCGCGAGAAGTCCGCCGGCGTCGGTTCAGTGCCGGTTCATAATATTAATTCGTGGCATCTAGTTGACACAGCTGAAGAAGCATACAGATTTATTAAAGACACAAAAGATAAAAAAAATATCTGCGAGTTATCTCCTGGAAGTTTTCATTGCCAAGGCAGTTTGGATTGGAAAATTTTTCGCATCATGGCTGAATTGGTGGAAGGCTTTGATTTTCTTACCGGCCTGGTTGACGATGTGACAGTGTTAGGCACAAAAAGCACTGCCGCTGACAGTCACTATTATGCCGCGGCCTATGAGTTGGGGAAAAAACTGGCTAAGGCAAATTACACCGTTGTAACCGGCGGAGGACCGGGCACAATGGAAGCGGCCAACAAGGGCGCGTTTGAGGCCGGCGGGCAGTCGCTGGGCGTAAACATGCGATACGGACAGAGAGAAAGAAAAAATCCGTATTTGACGCGGTCAATCGGTTTCCAATTTCCGTTCACGCGCAAGATGATCATCACCGCGCCGTCAAAAGCATTCGTGTTTTTTCCGGGCGGCCTTGGCACACTGCACCAGTTGTTTGAGGTTTTGACATTAATCCAAACCAAAAAAATGGAACCGATTCCGGTTTTGCTTTTTGACCATAAATTTTGGGAACCACTTCACACCTGGATTAAAAAGACCATGGTGCATGACGTGGAAACCATCGGCGATGAAGATGACGAGCTCTATCAAATCGTTGATGGCGTTGATGAGATGGTGAAGATAATTAGAGAGTCAAAGAAGTATTAAATAAATTTAAAAAACGGCGGCGCGCCGTTTTTTTTGTTTTAGTTTTGTTTACTGTTTGGTTGTAAGCGGCGGTAAAGCTTCAAAGGCACGAAAGTCTTCTGTGAATTTTCGCACCAGCGCCACCATCATGTCATGAAGCGACTGAAGGTCGCAGTATTCTCTGTACAGCTGTTGTTTTTTGGGGTCTAAGAAAGATCCGAAATAGTTTTGTCCAGCCGGCGTTTGGAGCGCCAGCGCTTTAAGTTTTCCATAATCAAATTTTTCACTAGGAAAGTTGTCAACGTAAGCTCGCGCGAATCCTTTAGCGTGGGCGCGCATCTCGCCACGATTAGACAGATATTTCAAGAGGCTTATTTTGTCGCCAGATGTATAATCTTTGCCCGGATAAAAACAATGTTCCACTTCATGAGTTATATCAACCGCCACTCTTTTCATTGCCTTTCGCAATTTATCCGCGTCAATGTCTTCACTGTCTATCGGTTCGGTATTGATAGATATGAAATTAAAGAAATTTGAGTTGCAAGATGATTGGCCGGTGATGCAATGCAATTGTTGCACCGATAGATCGTCGCTGACTGTGTTGGAAAAACCATCAAAAGTAAAGCTTACCGCGCCATCTTTGTCAATCTCAACAAGTTTTTTTGGCCAAACTTCTTGCAGATATTCTTCTATCTGCCGCGGTGGTTTTCCAGCTAAAATATCTGTAGCTTTTAGTTCTATAGCCATCTCAAAATGTTCTCTGATGTAGCGCGCAAATCTAAACAAATCTTTATCTTTTCGTTGCGATTCTTCGTGTTCTTCTTTACTCTTTGGATTTAGCCAGTTTTCTATTGAAGTTTTCGCGGCTTCATCAAATTTTATCGCGGGTTTTTTTTGTTCCGGCGTTGGCATAGAGATTGTAAATTGGCGGTGTTTTTTGAACGAAGTTCGAGCATTTTTTGAGCAAAACCCCGAATGATTGCGCGCTTCGCGCGCAAAACCCGAACGCTCGGGCGGGCAAAAAGGAAGGGGGTTGGGGGGAAGGAATTTTTGCCCGCCCTCGCTTTCCGCCGCCGCCGAATTTCGTGCCAACGCAGTTGGCGCGCCGCAATTATTATCTTATTATTTCAGAATTTGCTCAACAATCGCTTTTAACTTTTGATAAGTTGCTTTATCGCCACCAATGAAAACTCTGTCGCTCGGCTTTATATTTTCATCGCCATTGAGATTTGTAAAAACTCCGCCAGCTTCTTTAATCATCAAACTACTTGCAAAATACGGAAAACTATCTTTTGCCAAGCAAACTACGCCGTTATATTTGCCGCAAGCTATTAAACTATCATTGACTGCGTGAGAACCTAAAACTCGATAAAGCTCAAAATCGCTAAGTTCGTAAAACATTTTTTTAGCGCTTGCGGCATCTTTCCAGCCGAGCGACAAATTAAAAATTATTCTTGGTTTTTCTGAATTACTTTTTACGAAAATTTTTTGGCCGTTTAGATAAGCGCCCTTATTTCTATAAGCAGTGTATAAATCGTTCATTGATGGGTCGTAAACAGCGGCAAATTGAACCTCGTGATTATGAAGATGGGCTATAACAATCCCGTAATGGGGCAGCCCGTCTATAAAAACATGAGTGCCGCTAATTGGGTCAGCTACCCAAACATCTTCGGCTTCCAAAAAATTTTCGTTTTCTTCTTCAGAATAAAATTCGTGTTTCGGATTAAAATCCTTAATAATCTGCTTCAATTCTCTTTCGATTCTGATATCTTCTTCGGTTAAATTCTTTTTCGTAACACCAATATCTTGAATTTTGCCAGATTTTTCACGAATCCTTTTTCCACTATTCACTATTTGTTCAATAATTTTTTGGTAAATTTTTTCCATAAATTTATTTGGTCAGTTCTTCTATTTTTTCTGGTAAATTATTAATCCCGCTAAATTCTTTAACAACGATTGATTTTATTTTTTGCTTTGTTTCTAGTTTAACGAAAGTTATCGTCATTTCTTTTTCTCCGCCAATACTTTCGCAATCGTCCTCGATTAAAACATTGGGAATAATTTTTTCAGCAATATCCTTATAGGATTCGGCATTGTGCCGAAAGAAAACTTGACCTTTTGGAAAGTTATACTTTTCCAAAACAATTTTATCTTTTTCTACATCTTCGGCGCTTTCGTGTGAGCTTAAATATAAAATTTCTGCACCTTGCGATTGCCAAGATTTTAATTTTTCTACAGCATTACCAACGGGAATATAAGAAACATAATCGTGAACCGAAAGGTCACCGTCCATTACTTGCTTTACCCTTTCTTCACGAGTTTTGCCTTCTGCGCTTTTATGCATTATCAGCGTGCCATGCAAAAAAATTAAAATCTTCATAAAATTATTTCGATGAATCTTCTTTAATGAGCCGAATTATTTCTTGAAGAAGAAAATCAAGATTAGGTTGAAAACTTATTTGCGTCTTTGTTGGTAGAATTTCCTTCTTTCTTATTTGAGTATGTAGGTACGAATCGGCGATTTTCTTTGTTGATTCTTGAAGCGGCTTTACTACATCCTTAAAACTTTTTGAACCATAATTTGAACTGACTTCCTCAAAATTTTTCATCTTGAAAATAGGAGGAATATGATCCAGCATGGAGCGCAATATCATTCCGCATGACAAATAGTTTCCGAGGCTATAATTATCATTCAATTCCTTGCAGAGCTTTATTAAACGAGCCAGGTCAAAATTTTCAGATTTTATTTCAGATAATTGCAGAATTGTTGAACTCTCCACATAAAAACCCACCTTGCCATCCGTTATTGTTACTGCCGAGGAAGCTTTGGTTGCCTTCTTAATCTCAAAAATAAAACGTTTCAGTTCTTCCGGAAAATTCCGAACATACATTGCTATTGCTTGATAATAAATATGAGGGACAACATAGTGGCCAGTCATTGCCTCCGAATCCCGTGTCATATACCGAGTTGGAAATATCTCATTAAAAATATTTGTTGCAGATCTGAAGGCGAAATTTTCGACCTTTTCTACCTCTTTCTTCTCTTCGGATAACGCCAGAACTACTTCACGTTGGAGATCAGTTAGTTTTTGTTCAATTTCTGTTGCATACTCCCGAACCCTTGAAAGTTTCTGCCCAGAATTATTTTCTATTGCCTCTATCACTTCCTCGTCACTTCTTTCAAACCAGCCCGTGGGTATTCCATGTATTAACCCCCACTCAATACTGAATCTGTGGTGGGCATCCGGTTCTTCAAAATTGCTATAGAAAAATTTGGCATGCCCCGCAAGAGAGCTTCCACTCCATGCGCGACCAACAACACGGCACGCTTCAATGATCTTATCAGAATTCTCTTTCTCCTTTTCTACCTCCGCTTTCAGAGATTCAAGTTTCTCTATTATTAATTCTGTTTCAGTTTTCATAAAATTATTTCAAAAGCTCATCTGCCGAAACGCCTAGCGCATCAGCCAATTTTTTAATTGTCGCAAGGGTCGGATTTCTTTTTCCGCTTTCAATACCGCTAATATATGCGCGATGAACTTCTAACGCTCTTGCAATGTCGCCCTGCGACATTTTCTTTTTTGTTCTTATCCGTTTAAGATTTTGCCCTAATTGTGAAGATATATCAGCCATAAAATTATTTTTCCAAAATTTGCAAAACTTTGTCTTTCAACAAATCAAACTTTAAATATCCAGCTTTTTTGTTGAAATGTCCGGCGTTCGGCACAAAAGAAAGCTCAATGCCAAGATTTTTTGCAAGTTCTTTACCGTTGTCTAAGCCGACATAAGGGTCGTCATCCGACTGAAAGACGACAAAATTTTGAGCTTTCTTTTTTATTTCTTCCCAATTAAAATCAAAACCACTGAAAGCGCTATCTCGGTCAAAATTCAAAATCGGCCGAACGCCGATCGGCGTTCCAACAAAGAAAGCCGCCTTAATTGGATGAGTAAGTTTTTCTAATTCGCGAAGCAAAAATATTCCGCCCAAACTATGGCCAATTAAAATAGAATTTTCATCTATATTTTGTTCATAGTTTTTAAGAACATCAAACCATTCGGCTATTTTTGCCGGAACTATTGGCGGCGAGGGAAACTGAGGAACAAAAACCTTGTATTCTTTTTGCTCTAACTCTTGTTTTAACCACGGAAACCAGTTTTCCTCTGGATAGCCTTCGGTGCCGTGAAAGATAAAAATATTTGCGTTCATATTATCCACATTATAATCCTTGTTGCATTATTAGGCAATGTTGTATTATAATGATACATATGAATAAAGGGAGAAAAATTGTTGTGTACGCACTGGTGGGCGGGGCAAGCACAACTCCATTTATGGCGGCGCATTTTGCAAAGCAAAATACGAAATTCGGCGGCGGCGGAAAGCGAGGGCGGGCAAAAATTCCTTCCCCCCAACCCCCATCCTTTTTGCCCGCCCGAGCGTTCGGGTTTTGCGCGCGAAGCGCGCAATCATTCGGGGTTTTGCTCAAAAAATGTTCG
>JACQQA010000001.1 GCA_016207245.1 Candidatus Magasanikiibacteriota bacterium
AGCATACCATGAATGGTATGCTTTTATTATACGAACTAATTTATCCGCTTATTAAGCTTAAGCAAGGAGGCCGCACGTTAGGCGACGGGGATAAAACCACCGCCAAGAGCGGGGTAAACCCCAACACGACGCTGCGCGGATCTCGCTTGTAAAAGCATACCATGAATGGTATGCTTTTATTATACGAACTCAACGCTAGATTAAAAACCACGCGAGGACTAAAAAGCCCGGCTAACGCCGAGCTGATTATTAACGGAATAATTTATTATTTAAGAAACGGGTAAATCCCATTAAATCCCACGAAAAGTATTAACAGTCCCGTTTTTTGTGATTGGTGATTGGCGGGGGGGGCGACGAGCGGACGAATTGAGGGGGTTGAAGGTGGATTATAATGTCACGACCGAAAACTGGTTACATATCCAAACAAATTATCCATAACATGGAAAAACAAATCTTCACAAAAGCATACACCAGGGACTTTTCTATAATTATGGAAGAGGCATGGTATCACGCTCTTTCAAGAGGGCTTTGGGATATACTCAAATTAAGACCACCAAAAGAATACCCAAATTTCTATTTTTTTAACAAAGGACTTATTGAGGTTTGGGAAAATAAAAGTTTCATACAAAAAATAATGGGGGTAATTTTAAAGAAAAACTCAGACATTACTTTTTTTAATCTTTTATTTAAGAGGTACGCAATTTTAGTCAAGAAATTGAAAGACACTAATCTTAAAGACTCTACCTATATTGGCTACTTATTTGAGGCGATTAGTATTTTTGCAATTTTCTGGTATGGAATACGGGAAAGTGGAACAAAAAAAGAATTGCAAAATAAATTTGTGAAAATAAGAGATACCGATATCATTTTTGATTATAATGACAAAATCGTACGACAGAGGATTTTGAAAAGATTCCCAAAAACGAAAGGTTTGGAAACTGTTATATTCAAAGATGAATTTTTATCAACTATTCCAAAAAAGGATGCGCTTAAAAAAAGACTTAATAATTTTATTTCTATTCCTGGAAAATATTCAAAAACCACCAAATTAAATAGTTTTGTCAAAAAAATCAATATTGAAATTGAGGTTTTTAAAAATACTACAAATGGCCTGGTAAAAGGGACGACTACATACCCAGGTATAATTATTGGCAAAGTCCGGATCATTAAAAGAAAAGATGAAATTGACCAGATGAAAAAAGGGGAAGTCCTTATTTCTCCCATGACTACTCCCGATGTTTTCATTGCTATAAAAAAAGCCTCTGCTATTGTTACAGATGAAGGTGGCCAACTCTGCCATGCCGCGATCATATCGCGAGAATTAAAAATACCTTGTATTGTTGGGACAAAAAATGCGAGTGAAACATACAAAAACGGAGACTTAGTTGAAGTAAATGCAGATAAGGGAATTGTAAAAATGATTACACAGAAAAAATAATCTTATTTTTACACATTAAATTTAGTAAACCACTCCAAAACCCCCTATTTTAGCCCAAAAACGAGCCCTTGACATTACTGTGCCAGTATAGTAGTATAGTAAGTGATGTTACTATAGTACTTAACTAACATACAAATTATACCTTCGGTATAATCTCAATCACTCGGAAACAATCAAACACATTTGATTGTTTCTCTCACTCATTTCGATTATGGAGGAAATACTCAAATACATCCAAAATCAGTTTGTCCAAGCCCCTTTCCGCTTGCGAACGTATATACAAGACGAACAAGGTAAAAAATATCCTCAAAGAGACATATATCCCAAAATTGATAAATACTTGAAGGATTTTTTGCATAATCCGGAAGCGCGCGACCGTTGGATCATTATCCCCGGCCTTCGCGGTGTTGGCAAAACCACTATAATGGCTCAACTCTTTTTAAACTACTACCAAGAAGTTGAGCCACAAAGAATGCTGTATATTTCACTTGACGAAGTAGTCAATGTTTTGGGTTCGTCCCTCAAAGATGTTTTAACGGCTTATGAAAGAATACTTGGAGAAAGTTTTGAAAAACTCACTAAACCGTTATTCATTTTTATTGACGAAGCGCAGTACGACCCCAAATGGGCATCAGTGTTAAAATCTGTTTATGACCGATCAAACAAAGTTTTTGTGGTTTGCAGCGGTTCGTCGGCAGTATCATTACAAACTAATCCCGATGTCATCCGCCGAGCAATTTTTGAAAAGTTATTTCCAACTAGCTTTTGTGAATTTTTAATGATCAAAGAGGATAAATATCCGGTTACTGATTTACAAAAAAATATTAAAGATGCCTTGTTCTCTTCGGAATCAGCGGCTGAAGCATACCAAAAATTGAAAACTTTTGAACCGGCCGTCTTGAGCTTTTGGTCTCAAGTTGACCAACACTATGTTGATGAATACCTAAAGATTGGCACCTTGCCCTTTGCGATTAGAATTAAAGACGAATCCAGAGTTTACCAAACCATTACTTTATTGCTGGATAAGGTAATCAACCAAGATGTCCAAGGCCTGGGAAGATTTGATTCACAAACTATCGGCCATATCAAAAGAGTTCTTTTTTTATTGGCTGAATCAGAGGTATCGAGTGTGCAAAATCTCGCCAAGACATTAGAAACCAGCGTTACTACCGTCTCCAATATTTTGGAGGTGTTGGAGCAGGCGGAATTATTAATCAGGGTGATGCCGTATGGCTCTAATTCCAAAAAAGTTAGAAAGCCCTCAAAATACCAATTTATGTCATCGGCCATGCGATCGGCCTTTTTATTGGTGGCTGGCAACCCTCAAATATTTGCTCAACAAAAAGGCAGATTAATGGAGGATATTGTTGCCATGACTTTATACCGTGAATTTGTTACTAATAGCCGTGGCGCCTTAAATTGCGATAGTTCCCAAGGCGGTGCCGACTATATTCTCACTATCGCGGAGAAAAATATTATCCCTATTGAAGTTGGCATGGGTGAAAAATTGGGCAGACAAGTGAGAAATACCATGAAAAAAGTGCGCTCGGCCAAATATGGTATCGTGATATGTAGCAACGAACTAACATTGTTAGAAGATGCCGACATCATAAAAGTCCCGCTAGATTATTTCTTGTTGATATAGAGCGAATGATATGGCTACGGGGCATTCACCCCTTACCCCTGCCCGCCTCGCTACGCGAAGCGTTGCGGGCAGGCGCTCGCGACAACGCCGAACTGTCGGATATGCGCCGCTTCGCTACATCCCGCCTTCCCCCGACTGCGGTCGGGGTCAGACGGGACGTCGCATATCCGCCGCCCATTATCGGAAATAAATTCTATCCTAAGATGAAAAAAACAAGCTTTTCTTTTAAGAAAGATAAATATAAGGCTTCTCGAGGCGGCCATTCAAGGCTGTTAACTGTTTGCTGTCGTAAGTGCGAGAGTGTAGTTGTTGTCTATCAAAAAGATGGCCCGGGTAATTTACGACGTTTATATTTAGACAGAATATTCGAGCCTTCGGAAATGGTTGGCTTGCAAAACGAGAATATAAAAAACATTCCTGTATTAAAATGTAAAAAATGTTCAGAAGTGCTTGGCGTGCCTTATATTTATATTAAGGAGAAAAGGAAAGCTTTTAGATTGTATCAAGATTCAGTCATCAAGCGTTTAAAAAAGTTAAGCGAATAACCACGGCGGATAGAATTTACATCCGATAACTAATTATATCCCGTCAACACAACCACCCTATCCCTCCCGGATAGGTCTTTTTTTATTTCCACCGAGGCGTTGGGAAGATATTTTTTGATCAAACGCGTTATTCTGTTGGCTTGTCTTGGGTTGATTTCAAAAAAAGCCGTAAGCCATAAGCCATAAGCCGTAAAATCTTTCATTTGAGACAGCAATTTTTCGTAAAGCTCCAGTCCGGTTTTGCCGGCGACGAGAGCATTTTTCGGTTCGCGCTGAATAGACGGCGAATTTTTGTGTTGTTTATTTGTGAGGTATGGAAGGTTGGCGGTGATAACGAGTGTTGAATCTGCCTCACCGGCAGACAGGTTGTTAAATTGTTGAATTGTTAAATTGTCAACGAGCGGTTGGAGAAGACTGCCGTGGAGGAATTTGATCTTAACGCCGTGCTTTTTCGCATTTAATTCTGCAATTCGCAACGCCGACTTTGAAATATCAATGGCATAAATTTTCAGTGATGGGGTGGTGGGGTGATGAAGTGATGCGGCGATAGCGATGGGAATACAGCCGGAACCAGTTCCCACATCGATCAGTGCTATCTTTTTGCCTCCTGTTGTCTGCATTCTGCATTCTGACAAAACACTCTCCACTAACACTTCCGTCTCCGGTCTCGGCACTAACACGCTTCTATTCACCATAAAATCCAATCCAAAAAATTCTTTATGTTTTGTCAAGTAAGCAAGGGGGACACCCCGGCCGCGTTTTTCAAACAATTCTGTGATTAAGTGATGTTGTGATGCGGTGATCAATTGATCGGGATGCGCTAACACAAACTCTCTTGTCTTTTTCAAAACATGAGCGACAATCAATTCAGCGTCCAGCAAATCAATTCGCTCGCGCGCTTGTTGAAGAAGTTGTTTGATAGTAGTCTGGGGCATCAAATTCAAACATTGTTATTCCAATATGGCCGACGGCGCGGACTCTTTTCTTAAATTTCCAACCATGGTTGACAAACCAGGTCGTCCCTTTGCCTTCAAAGCTATCATATTGCAAAAAGAAAATTTTATCGCGGTTTTTTGTGTGTTCCGCCATCCAAGCGTCATATTCTCCATTGGAAGAAAGCAAAGACTGCCAGTTATAGCGCACGATTCTTTCTTCCAAACTTAAATTATCCTCCAGCGGATACACCCCCTCCACCGGAACTTGCCCGCGGTAATATTTTTTTATCACCAATTCTTCGTTGAACGGAATCACCAAGATAGCACTTTTGGGAACTTCATTTTTTTCTATGTATTTAGTAATCGTATACCAAGAAAAAATCGGACCGGTGGCGATAGTGAGCGTTGAAGGTATAAAAATAACAAGAAAAAGCGCGGTAATGGCCAGCCGGGCGGTTTTATCAGTAATCTGATCAAATGTCCAAGCGATAAGCAGAGCGAAACCGGGCAAAGAAAAAACAAAATATTTAGTTACATATTGTCCGAGAAACGCGCCAAGCGCGGCCGGAACAAAACTCCATAACATTAAAATAAAAAGCAAATTTTTATTTTTCTGTCCTTGTTGCGGAAAAACTTTGAGCGCGTAAAAAATTATTCCCAGCAAAATAATCGCGAACAGAGCGAGAACGAAATCCGGAACGCCGGTGTTGACAAAGAGCGTGGTTAGATTGGTAAAAATATTTGACGAGTTAGTGTCATAAGTAAAAAACCAGCCGCGAAGACTGCCGGCGTTTAACTTCTGCAAGAACGATGGGGTAAACCACAGACTCCAAATCAGCAAAGAAAAACACTGGGTTAATAAAAACTTTTTGCGCGACGCGCGATCAGCGGTTTTAAAATATACTAGCGTCAAAACTTGAATAATGATTACGGTTAAAGCGGTAAGATGAGAATAAAGTAGGGCGACTTGGGTTAAAAAAAACAATGGCCAAGTCCAACGGCCGATTTTTTTCTCAACAAATATGTTTATGAACCAATAAAAAGACAGCGCTGTCAAAAGCGTAAACAAAGCGTAAGTTCTGGTTTCGGTGCTGACAAAAAGATGTATTCCCGACAAAGAAATAATTAAAGAAGAAACAATTGCCGCGCGGCGGGAAATCCATTTTTGGCCGAGATAATACACGAACGCGATGGTTATTAAACCAAAAATCAACGAAGGAATCCTCACTGTCATCTCGCCCTGTCCCAAAAGATTCATCCACCCGCGCAAAACCAGATTATACAAAAACGGATTGGTTTCCAACAGCCAGTATTTAATCGCCTGCCCCCACGGCAGAAGGCTGTAATGCACGCTGAACATTTCATCAAACCACCAAGTGCCGCGAACAAACAGAAGATTGATACGCAGAGCGGCGGCAGTAGCAAGCACAATAAATAATGGGTAGTGTTTTTTGAACCAAAATTTCATAGCGTTAATTGTAAGAATTAGTCGTGTTGTTTATACTTTTATGAGCTTTATGTGGCAAATTAGTCATTGCGAGGACCCCGCCATGGCGGGGGACGAAGCAATCCAGCAATCGCATGGGAACGCGATAACGGTGTGGATTGCTTCGCCTGCGAAGGCTCGCAATGACTTTAAGAAGTATAAACAACGCTGTCGATTCTTACACATTAATTACCAATATCAGCTTTTCTTAATGCTTCAATTATTTCCTCCAAATCGCCGTCAAGTATGACAGTAATATTGCTCCAATTTTGATGAATTCGGTGATCGGTGATGCGGTCTTGAGGAAAATTGTAGGTGCGGATTTTTTCGCTGCGATCGCCGGTGCCGATCTGGCTCTTGCGTTTGGCATCAAGTACCGCTTGTTGTTTCTGCCGATCAATTTCATAAAGCCGCGCGCGCAAAACATCCATCGCTTTCAATTTATTCTGTGTTTGCGAACGCTCATCCTGGCATTGGACGATTAATCCGGTCGGAATATGGGTAATGCGTACCGCGCTGTAGGTGGTGTTGACGCTTTGTCCGCCGTGTCCGCCGGCGCAAAAAGTGTCCACGCGCAAATCTTTCACATTAATCGCGAATTCTTTTTCCTCAATTTCCGGCATGACGGCCACGCTGGCCGTAGAGGTGTGGATGCGGCCGGCTTTTTCCGTTTCAGGAGTTCTTTGCACGCGGTGCACACCCATTTCATACTTCATATCTTTATAAACCCCCTGCCCTGAGCCGTGAGCTTGCCGAACGGCCGAAGGGCGGCCTTCAAGCGAAAAAATCACTTCTTTAAAACCGCCGATGCCGATCCGGCTTTCGGAAATCAATTTGCTTTTCCAATGTTTTTTCTCTCCGTATTTAAAATACATCCGCATCAAATCTCCCGCGAATAGCGCGGCTTCGTCTCCGCCGGCTCCGGCGCGGATTTCAACGATAACATTTTTGCCATCCAAAGGATCTTTTGGCGCGGTTAATCCAACCAATTCTTGTTCCAGCAAATTTTTTTTTGTTTGTAATTCCAATACCTCAATTTCAGCCAGCTCGCGCATCGCCGCGTCAGTTTCTTCGTTAACTATCAATTCTGTTTCCGCCAAATTTTTCTCCAGCGCCTCCAGCTCAGTTATTTTTTCCGCCAATAATTTCAAACCATCATACTCCCGCGCCGCGATTTTTAGTTTATTTTGATCAGCAATAACAACAGGATTTTGGAGATCCTGTTCAAGTTCAGAATATCTTTTCTTAAGTTGTTCGTATTTAAGCAGCATATGTCTGTAAACATTTTAACATATAAAAAACCGGCTGACAAAAAACAGACCGGTTTAATTTATTGTGGCTATTTTTTTTCTTTCGTCCCGGAAGTCTTGGCGATTTTTTTAATCGCTTTGGCGGCATGCTTGGCTTTTTTGCCCACATGGCCGGACGCGGCCTTGGCCACCTTGGCGACTTTCTCCTGAAACTTCTCCACGCGGCGGGCGGTGTCAACAAACTTCTGCTTGCCGGTGTAAAACGGATGGCACAAATTACAGAGCTCCACGCGGATTTCTTTCAAAGTTGAGCCAACCATAAAAGTGTTCCCGCAGGCGCAGGTTACTTTGGCATCTTCGTAATAAGCCGGATGAGTGTCTTTTTTCATACAAAAAAATTATAAAGTGGTCATATTGTATTATAGCAGAGAGAAAAAGTCAAGGGTGGTTTAACTTTGCCGGTAGTTTTGTGTTAAATTGGAGATGATTTAAGGTTGAAAATTATGTCAGAAAAATTGCCCCGCACGGAACAAATGTCGCGTCGTAAATTGGAAAAAAGGAGACTGACGTGGAATTTGAAAACGCCAAACAAGAGGTTCTGACCCGGACCCCGTATTCTAGACACAAAGGTCGAAGATATTGTACCCTTTGTGTCTAGAATACGGGGTCCGGGTCACTCCACGGGCGGAGGTTAGCCACTGAAAAGCCGCTGGCACACAGCGGCAACCCGTCGCAAGACGGAGAAATAAGGGGAGCGTCGGTCGCACACCGTTCGCTCCCCCATCCAATTGTCATTTTTACCGCTGGATTCCCGCTTGCGCGGGAATGACAGAAAAACAGTAGAGATGATTGAGGATAATTTTTATAAAAACAAAACAACCCTCGGGTGAGAGTTGCTTGGGTGGTGGACGGAGGGGGAATCGAACCCCGGAAGCTAGGGTGATAATCCTGCTCGTGAGAGGCCACTCACAAACTCCGCCCTTCGCCACCGGCGAATATTATACCACATTTATAACAAAAGAGCTCCCTTGCGGGAGCTCCGAGATCCAAAGTGAGTGTTACTCACAAGAGGATTATCACCAATATGAGTATATCAAAAAAAATATTCTTGTCAAATTTTTATCCACAACACAATCAGCGTCGCAGTAACATCTGACGCCGACCCGCACCAGCAGAAGATAATATCGCGCGATGAGAGTATCGCATTCTCTCTCCGCGAAACTTTCATTTCGTCCTATTTCTTCTGCTGATGCGGGTTGCAAAACCCGATGGTTAAAAACACCGCGGCCATGGCGGTTGCGGTGTCCGGATCGGAGTATGGATAAAAGGAGAGGGACAATGCGATACTTTTTCTTGGTGCTGGAGCTGATCGGCGTGGCGATTCGAACCGTGGCAGCGTTCGGTCTGCTCGCGGTGGCGTTCGTTGCCGCCAGTTGGCAGATCATGGCGTTCAACGATGAAGTATACAACGACTTCGTCGCGAACGTTGTGGAGAACGCTGGCGCGTCCCACGCAATGGGACTGGTTCTTTTCTGCCTGCCTGGAATCTTGGCGTTCCAGTGTGGAGTCGCCTCCTACATCATCATCCGCTCCATAGAGCGCGGATGGCGTCAAACGCCCCGCCTCTAACCGTCCGTTCTTTTCTCGGGCCGGCCTGACATTGTCAGCGCCGGCCCAAATCCCCTCTTGCCATTCCTTTTTACCTATGATATACTGTTTACACTGTTGATTAACCCCTAAAATTATTGATTTTATGACTTCCAAAATTCTGCTTATTATCCAAGCAATCAGCGCCATTTTGTTAGTCGTCGTGGTCCTGCTCCAGCAAAAAGGCTCGGGGTTGGGCGCGGCGTTTGGCGGTTCCAGCAATATCTTCTCCACTCGCCGCGGCATTGACAAAACGCTTTTCCGCGCCACCATCGTTATCGCGGTGATTTTCTTCGGCATCGCGGTGGCAAGTTTAATGGTTTGATTTTTGGCCTCTACTTTTCGTTATGGTCTCTTCCTTGTTTTCTTATTTAAAAAATATAATTGTTAAAATTATTCGACGTTGCCGCGCCAGGCCGATAAAATCAATTCGGCATGATTTTAGATTACTGCAAAGGGCAAAGGGTAGATTTTGGCCGAAATTTTCGCAACTATGGCACGTGCGCAGATTATTTTCTCCAACGGAAAAAAATATTATCAGAGTCAGTTTTTTAATTTTGCTGTTAAGTTTGGTTTGGGCCGGCTGGCGTTTTGCCGACTCGCATTTGATTCAAAGCCCGGTCAACGGCGGACGCTATGTGGAAGCGGTGATCGGATCGCCAAAATCAATCAACCCGATTTTTGCCAGCACCAATGATGTTGACATGGATATCGCGCGCCTGGTGTTTTCCGGCCTGATGCGCTATGACGCCAAGCATCGTTTAGTGCCGGATTTGGCGGTTAAATATGATTTAAGCGCGGACAAAAAAATCTACACTTTTGAACTGCGCCGCGATGCGCTCTGGCATGATGGAAGCCCATTCACCGCCAAAGATGTGCAATTTACCATTGAAGCAATTCAAAACCCGGCGGTCAATAGTCCGCTGTTCGTGAGTTTTCAGGGAGTTGATGTTTCAGCGATTGATGATTACACTGTCCGCTTTGTTTTGCCTGAGCCGTTCAATCAATTTTTATCAATTTTGACCGTCGGCATTTTGCCGGAGCATGCTTGGTTTGATGTGCCGCCGGAACAAATGCGTTTTTCAAATCTAAATTTACAGCCGGTCGGCACTGGGCCGTTCATGTTTAAAAAATTAGCCAAAGACGATACCGGATATATTTACAGCTATGAACTTGAACGCTTTGATAAATACTTCCGCCAGCCGCCGTTTTTGAATGAATTTGTCTTTCAATTTTACTCGGAATATGAAGGTTCAGCCGGCGCGATTGAAGCGTTTCGGGGACAAAAAGTTGACGGCTTGAATTTTGTCCCGCATACTTTGCGCGACAAGGTGGAACGCAAGCATGCGGTGCTGCGCACGCCCCAGTTGCCGCAATACACCGCACTGTTTTTCAACCAAGACAGCCAGCTGATTTTAAAAGAAAAGTCAGTACGTCTCGCTTTGGCTAAAGCGATTGACAAAGAAAAAATTTTACAGCAAGTTTTGAAAAACGAAGGCAGTGCGATTGACGGCCCGATTCTCCCGGGATTTATCGGCTACGAGGCGACTGCCGGAAAAATCGTTCATTCCATAGAAGAAGCGAATAAATTGTTGGATGAAAAATGGACGCGCGTCACTTCTGAAAGTTACCGCGAAAAAAGAAAAGTTGAATTGTGGAAAATTTGGGAAGACAGCCAAAAGACAGCTTCGTCTACTCCGACCGGGGCGGCCACTTCCACACCTGACGAAACCGCCAAACAAAAAGCGGAAGCGGACATCAACAACCAGTTGGAAAGCGAATTATCAACTCCCCAAACATTTTACCGGCAGGATAAGCAAGGAAAAATTTTGGAATTAAATCTAGTGACGGTAAAAAACGAAGAGTACCGCAAAGCGGCCGAGATTATCGCCGGCTTGTGGCAGGAAATCGGAGTTAAAACGAATTTAAAATTTTATGAAGCCAAAGAATTCAGCCGCGAAGTTTTGAAGCCGCGCAATTATGATATTTTATTGTACGGAGAAATTGTCGGCGATGATCCGGACCCATTCCCCTTCTGGCATTCCAGCCAGATTGATTATCCGGGATTAAACTTGTCAAAATATTTAAACCGCAATGCCGATGCTTTGATTGAAAAAGCCCGCACTGCCGCGAATGAAGACGAACGAGCGGAATTATATAAAAAATTCCAAGAGTTGTTGGCAACAGAATTGCCGGCAATATTCCTTTACATGCCAACTTACACTTACGCAACCACTGACCGCATAAACGGGTTGGGGGTGGAACGTATTTCCCGCCCGGCCGACCGTTTTGCCGACGTGACCGGATGGTATATAAAAACAAACGGACAATGGCAGTGGTAAAATTTTAATCCAGCCGAGGTAGGTAATGATTTTTGCAGCGACAACTGTTTGAGCGAAAATACGCGAGTTTTGGCGCAAAAAAATCATTACCTACAAGGCTGAGGAATATGCCCGGATGGCGGAACTGGTAGACGCGCTGGCTTCAGGAGCCAGTCCCCGCAAGGGGGTGGGAGTTCAAATCTCCCTTCGGGCACGATTTTTCTCCCTAAACAAGGTTTCTATCAAGCAAGTAGAAAATATTATTATTTTTGAAGCGAGGACTGTGTGACGAGCTCGCGCGAGGAGTTCCGCAGCGAAAAAATAATAATATTTTCTACTTCATCATTAATTAATAATTTATTTTTATGTTTGCAGAAAAAACTTCAGCGCCGCGATTGCGGCGCAAATTCAGCTCGCGTTCCCGCTTCCCCGGCCGGAATCAGCCGCCGCGCAATACCCGGCCATTCCAAACCGGAATCGCTATCACTGAAAAACCGGAAGATAACGCCGGATTGCGCGTCATCCCTTTGGGCGGGTGCGAAGAGGTGGGACGCAACATGACTGTCTTTGAATATGGCGGCGATATTATTATTTTAGATATGGGCCTGCAATTCCCGGAAGAAGACATGCCGGGTATTGACTATATCATCCCAAACACAAAATATCTTGTCGGCAAAGAAAAAAAAATCCGCGGCGTAATTTTCAGCCATGGCCACCTGGACCACATCGGCGCCGCGCCGATTCTTTTGGAAAAACTCGGCAATCCGACGATTATCGGCCGTGATTTGACTTTGGCACTGATTAAAAACAAGCAGGAAGATTACAAACAGCACAGCGCCAAAAATTTAAAAACTATCACCGTAAAAAATTTGCGCGACACTTTGCGCTTGGGCAAATTCACGATTAAATTTTTCCAAATTGAACACTCAATCATGGACGCGATGGGGATAATTATTGAAACCCCGGCCGGAACCGTGATTCACCCGGGCGACTGGACGTTGGAACACGATGCCAAAGGAAATTCTCTGCTGGATTACCGCCAACTGTCTAAATTGCCGCGGCCGACCGTACTGATGCTGGAAAGTTTGGGAGCGTTGAATACTCGCCGTTCAGCTGACTATGAAACAATGTATAAAAACCTGCTGGAGATTTTGCAAAAAGCCGAAGGCCGGGTGATTATCGGCACCTTTTCATCGCAAGTTGAGCGCATCAAATGGGTAATTGATGCCGCGGACCAGTTGGGTAAAAAAGTCGCGTTGGACGGCTACAGCATGAAAATGAATATTGAAATCGCCAAAGAGCTGGGTTATATAAAAATCCGCAAAGGCGTTTTGATTGATGTCAAAGACATTGACAAATATCATGACCGGCAAGTTGTGGTTATCTGCACCGGCGCGCAGGGCGAAGAAAACGCGGTGCTGGCGCGCATTGTGAACAAACAACATCGCGTAGTTAAACTGCGAAAAACCGACACGGTGATTTTCTCTTCTTCAATCATTCCGGGCAATGAACGCACGATTCAGCGGCTTAAAGATAATATCTATCGCCAGGCTGATCACGTGATTCACGGTGAAATAATGGATGTGCATGTTTCCGGCCACGCCACGCGCGCCGATATTGTTGAAATGATTGAACAAATTCAGCCGACATATTTCATTCCGGTTTACGCCAATCATTACTTCTTGAAAGAGGGAAGAAGTTTGGCGATTGAGCGCGGGTTTCCCAAAGAAAATATTTTCGTTCCGGACAACGGTTCAATCATTGAAATCACCCCGAAGTCGGCGCGAATTCTAGAAAAAAAAGCGCCGAGCGATTATGTTTTTGTCGACGGCCTGGGGGTGAGCGACACGCAAAATATTGTTTTGCGCGACCGCCAAGTTCTCGCGGCTGATGGCATGGTAGTGGTGATTGTGACGGTTGACACCAAATCCGGAAAATTGGTGCAAAATCCGGACATCATTTCCCGCGGTTTCATTTTTCTGAAAGAAAACCGCGAGCTGATTGAAGACTTGCGGCACAAAGTTAAAAAAATGGTAATTGAATCCGCCCCGCTTAACTGGACTGACACCAATCAAATCCGAAATGACATCCGTGACAAAGTCGGGCAGTTTTTGTATAGCAAGACGGAAAAAAGACCGATGATACTCCCTGTTGTGATAGAAGTTTGAGGCCGGCTTGCCCGCCGCAGCCTTAGCGTAGGCGGGTGGTGATTGAGGTGTAGACAAAATTCAGAATACAGATAGCAGAATACATCCGGGCAGAAAGTAACAAATGAAAAGCAAAAAATCGGTCGTATTTGCATTCTGTTATCTGTGTTCTGTTTACTGACGACCTTGAATCTAAACTGTAAATACAGTAAAATACACACCACTCAATACCCTATAAATCAATGCTCTATGATTAAACCCATCATCGTCTCCGGCATTCAACCAACCGGCAACTTGCATTTAGGCAATTATTTAGGCGCGGTTAAAAATTGGGTTGATTTGCAAAACTCCGGCAAATACCAGATGTATATTTTTATCGCTGACTTGCACTCTTTAACCGGCAACATGCCGGCTAATCGGCGCCGGAGGCAAATTATAGAAACCGCGACTGAACTGCTCGCCGCTGGAATTGACCCAAAGAAAACCACGTTGTTCGTCCAATCTCACGTCCAAGAACATACGGAATTAGGCTGGATTTTTAATTGCGTAACGCCGATTGCCGAGCTTGAACGGATGACGCAATATAAAGATAAATCGCAACAGCAGGAAAAAAATATCAACGCCGGCTTGTTTACTTATCCGGTATTGCAAGCCGCGGATATCTTGCTTTATCATGGCAATCTGGTACCAGTGGGGCAGGATCAAATTCAGCATGTTGAATTAACCCGCGATATCGCTCGCTGGTTTAATAATCGATTTGATAATTACTTCCCAGAAACCAAGCATCTCTTGACCGATGTTCCAAAAGTAATGAGTCTGCTGGAGCCGGAGAAAAAAATGAGCAAAAGCTTGGGCGCGGGGCATGTGATCGAACTGGCTGATGAACCGGAAACAATTGAACAAAAATTAAAAAAGGCGGTTACGGCAACCAGCGGCGGAGGCAACGCTCCGGGAGTGCGAAATTTAATGCTGTTATTGCAAAAATTTTCCGCTCCAAAAATCTATCAAAAATTTGCTAAAGCGGAAAAAGACGGCTCAATCCGTTATGGCGATTTAAAACAAGCTGTCGGCGAAGCCGTCAGCGTCTATTTCGCGGACTTCCGAATCCGCCGCGCCAAATTATTGTCTAATCCGAATAAATTGGAAAAAATACTGACGGCTGGCGCCAACAAAGCAAGGGTGGTCGCTCAAAAAACCATAAATGATGTCAGAAAAAGAGTGGGGACACAGTAGTGATTGAATTGTTAAATTGCTAAATTTTTGTTCACATTTTCGCATGTTTTCGCCTGCCGGCAGGCAGGAAGCAATCCATACCGTTATTACGTTCTCGCGCGATTGCTGGATTGCTTCGTCCTCCGCCATGGCGGGGTCCTCGCAATGACAGATACGCCCTTTAACAGTTTAAGAAAATATAAACAACGCTGGTAAATCTTACAAGTTATGTTTACAAAGGGAAAACTGATTATAATCTCCTCTCCTTCCGGCGGAGGGAAGGACGCGGTCATCAACGCGCTGTTGAAAATCTTTCCTAATTCGGCGCGACTCGTCACCACCACCTCCCGTCCGCCGCGTCCAGGCAACAAAGAGGGCGTGGACTATTTTTTTATCAGCCAAAACGAGTTTAAAGAAAAAATAAAACGGGACGCTTTTTTGGAGCATAATATTTATTCGGAAAATTATTACGGAATTGAAAAAGCCCGTTTAGATGAAACTCTAAAAAAATACAATTTAGTCTTTACTCAAATTGAAGTTAATGGCAAGCATAATTTAGACAAAATGGGTATTAAACATCTATCAATTTACTTGCTACCCGAAAGTCTGGACATCCTGCGGGCGAGAATTGAACGGCGCGGAGGGCTTAATGGGGCGCAAATTGACGAAAGATTGGTGGTTGCCAAAAGAGAATTGGAAGAATCGGCCGACTATGACTATCGTGTCGTGAATATACAAGGAAAACTCGACGAAACCGTGCAAAAAGTGGCAAATTTTATCGCCCAGAACGCGGGTATTGACAAAAAGGAGCTAATTTAGTAGAATATCGACACCTTAAAAAACACTTATGACAGAAGACATTCGCACAAGTTTGAAACCCGGCATGATCGTCCGCGTGCATCAAAAAATCAAAGAGCTGAACGCCAAAGGCGAGGAAAAAGAACGCGTTCAGATTTTTGAAGGCACGGTTATCGCGGTCAAACACGGCAGTGAAACCGGCGCCACCGTAACCGTCAGAAAGATTTCCGAAGGCGTTGGCGTGGAAAAAATCTATCCGATCCACTCGCCGATAGTCGCGAAAATTGAGCTGGTTCGGCAGTTAAAAGTAAACCGAAGCAAGGCTTACTTCTTGCGGGATTATAAGAAGAAGCTGAAAGAAGTGAAAGTGGAGAAAAAAGCGGAAGCAGTTAAAGAATAAATTAAAAGTCCCGCGAGGGGCTTTTTGAATTGATTTTCGCATGGTTAGCTGTTAGAATTATAAAGTATGGAGGCGTGGCTGAGTGGTTGAAAGCACCGCATTCGAAACGCGGAAGACCTTAACGGGTCTCAGGGGTTCAAATCCTCTCGCCTCCGCTTATAAAACAATGGAAGGGTGGCTGAGTGGTTTAAGGCGACAGTCTTGAAAACTGTTGAGGATGTAAGTCCTCCGTGGGTTCAAATCCCACCCCTTCCGCCAAGTTTCACTTTTTTAACCCCACTCACATATGCTCTCAAACTCTTTCGGCTGGATAATTATCATGATACCGGCGCTGGTGGTTGTTTACATGCTCTTTTGGTGGATTCAAGCTAAAACAAAACATAAACAAGACTGCGACGCTTCCATTGGAAAACAAAGGGAGTTAAACGATTTATTGTTTCAGGCCGTGGCCAATGGCAATGTATCAAAAGTGAAAGAAGCGATAGAAGCGGGAGCAAATGTAAATGTGATGGGGCTCGCCGGTAAAACGCCGCTAATCAGAATCGCGCATCGCGCCGCTGATCCGAAGCGCTACGGCGATGAAGCAAATTTAGCTATTGCCAAATTGCTCGTGGAAAAAGGCGCGGACGTGAACATTGATGATTTATTCGGTGGTAGCGCCATAGAATACTGCGATTGGGATCTTCCGGGATCTTCTCCGCAAATAGCGGAATTTTTACAAAAAAGCGGGGCGAAAAAATTTCCCCGCACCAGTTCGCGCGAACAGAGCGGACTGTAATATTAATTTTATTTTAACGCCAAAGCGTTAAGATAAAACTAATATGAATAAAAAATTAATCTTGAAGATACCGCTGATAATAATAATTGCCGGACTCGTGGGCGGAGGGATTTATGGAATTTTAAAAAATAAACCGCCGCAAGCCGTCCAAATAAAAACCGCGCCATCTACTGCGACGACAAACACCAAAGACACAAACCAAACAGCTCAAGCCAATCCACCTATAACACTAACGAAACCGCTACAAACCGCTCAAACAAAAGCCGCGTTGCCTACCGCGACGACAAGCACCAAAGACACAGATCAAACAATCCAAACCAATCCTCCTCCAACATCAATGCCATCACAGCAAAATTTTAAGGGCGGCGAAACTATTTTTATCTCCTATAGATTGGATCCATGGCTCATCTCCGGGAATTATGGGTCCGGTTTTTGGGCATCGCCGCCGGTGCTTGGGCCCGTGACACAGGGTCACTCCGATTTTATTTTGGAAATCAAAGCCAAATCGCTTGACGCGAATAAACGACCGACAGATGCGAGTTTGAAATGGATATCGGCAGATGCTGGAATGGTCGCAATTTCTCCTGACACAGGGTCCTTAATAAAAATCACCGTGAAACACGCGGGGCAGACTGAATTACGGGTAACTGCTTTGAATACGTTTAAAATACTAACAGTCAAAGCAACCGAAAAAGATGCTGTGATATTTGTTCAAATATCACAATCCGATGGGTAACGAAACAAAAAAACACAAAACTCCGAGGACCACGCCTCAATCTTCCGGAGTTCTGCATCTTGCTGATACTTCAAATATCCTTCAAATATTTTTCCAATTCCTCCGGTAGCTTGCTTTCAAAACACACCCGTTCTCCGGCCAAGTCGGTAAAACACAATTTTGCCGCATGAAGAAAAAGCCGATTTAATTTTGACTCGCTTTTTTTAACTAACTTGCGATTGAAATATAAATTATCGCCGACAACCGGATGATTGTACGCGAACATATGCACGCGAATCTGGTGGGTGCGGCCGGTGTGAATTTTCACGCGCAAGAGACTGAATCTGCCGTATTCTTTTTCCACGGTAAATTCGGTCAGCGCTTCTTTACCCGGCTGAACCGACCTCATGCTTTTTAATTTCAGCAAATCAACTTTCGGCCGCGAAACCATTCTGCCGTCTTTGCCGCGATCAATCGCAAAATCTATCACGTCATGCTGTCTTTCCATTTTGCCATAAACCAAAACCAAATATTCTTTATCAATCGTCCGGTCTTGAAATTGTTTTTTTAAATGTTCAAACATTTCTTGCGTCCGCGCCACAACTAACAATCCAGACGCTTCTTTGTCTAACCGATGCACTATCCCCGGTCTCTTCGGGTTATCACCGACATTTTTTATATCAGAGTATTTACGAGTTAAAAATTCGACAAGTGTATCCGCCTCATTTGCCTCGGTCGGATGAACCAACACCCACGCCGGCTTCTCAACCACAACACAATCTGCAGTCTCACCAACAATCTTAAAAACATCAGGCCTCTCGCTTTGGCTGGATTTTTTTACTAAAAACCGCTGTTTTTTCGCTTCTTTCATAGACCCAGCCATTATATGGCTAAACCCTTGAAAAATCAAGTTAAATATGCTACAATACCGCCATTACGCGCCCATAGCTCAGTGGTACCCGCCCGCCATGCAAGCCGGCAAGCGGTCTTGCTGGCGTTGCGGGCGGGGAGCACCACTCCAATCAATCTAAAAAAGCGCCCATAGCTCAGTGGTAGAGCACTGCCCTTATAAGGCAGCCGTCCTTGGTTCGAATCCAAGTGGGCGCACCAAAATCTGACTTTTTTAATGGGCGCGTGCAATTTTTCTTTTAAGGAATCATTTTGCGGGCGTTGCTTGCCCCGCTTGCGGGGCGCGGAGCCGCGGGGTGGGTCTGGTAATTCTCAACAATTTTTGATAAAGTAAGTTCGAGCGGAACGGTATAATTGCACACAACACACCTCACGGCCTCGTAGTTAAACGGATAGAACATCGGCCTCCGAAGCCGAAAATACAGGTTCAATTCCTGTCGAGGTCACAAAAAATAAATTTAGAAAAAATTCCGACAGGAATTTTTTTATTTTAAATTTTACAAAAAACAAAACCGTTCTTAATCGTTCACAATCAAAAAATTCGCAGTCGCATATTAGTGTAAATTAGCAGTCGTAAAAATTGGTGGACTAAAGTTATACACAGGCCGCCGCTAAAAACTATTCACAAATGTTGACAGGCAAACTATAATATAGCTATAAGGTCGAAAGATTTTTTCCAAATTTATTTTTGTGAAAAAATTTTAAAAGAAAAATTTTACGCACATGCTTGTCGTGTGAAATTTTCTTCAGCGCGCGATCACGATCATTGGTGTGCGCCATGGTCACATCAGAACCTTCGCGCGTTAATCTCAATTTGAGAGGAGGTAAACCTATATGGCAAAGAAGAAAGCTAAAAAGAAAGTCAAGAAAGCCCATAAAAAGGCAAAAAAACACGTAAAAAAACACAAAAAAGCTAAGAAGAGAAAATAGCATAAAAACCCGCCGATGAGGCGGGTTTTTAATTCACCCAATTCACCTAATTATTCTAATTGTCCAATAAAATGACAAACACATCAAATCTCCAGCCCGCCTTGCATTGGTTGGCCAACGCGTTCGCCTTCGCCCCATACTTTAACAACGCCAAATTCGCCATCATACCCCGGCTTGATATTAATATCGCCGGCGCGAACTTTGGCAATCGCGGCGGCGATTCGTTCCGAGCTCGCTTTTTTTATTTCATCTTCGCTGATATTCAGCAGAATATTAAATTCACTGCCAAAATTTTTTATCAGACTATCATACTCTTTCTTCACTGCTTTTGAACTTACGCCAACCTGCAGAGTATCAGCAATTATTTCCGGCAATGGCACTAAACTTTTGTAAGATATTTTCTTTCCGGCGATTTTATTGACAGACGAAGCATCGCGGTCCGACAACTCATGTACCCGATTTTCAACGCCAACAGTCAACAGCTTCTTGCAAACCGGACAAACCCCTTTCAGTCGCGCGGTTTCTTCCGGCGCGCAAACAAACTGGCAGTCGCGGTGGCCGTCATAATGATATTTTCCCTCTTCGGGATAAAATTCAATCGTATATAAAAATTCTTCGCGACTGCCATTTTTAATAATCCGCATTATATTATCATAAGTAACATCTTTTTCTGAATTAAATCGCATTACGTTCGCTTCCCGGCCGAGTTTCGCGCAACTGTGGGCGTCAGAATTGGAAACTAAAGTGATATTATCTAATTTTGACCAGCGCCAATTCATGGCCGGATCGCTTGAGAGTCCGGTTTCAATGGCAAAAATATTGGAAGTCAATTCTTCAAAACAATCTTCCAACGAATCATACCCGCTTTTGGAGCCAAACACGCCAAACCACGGCGTCCAAGCGTGAGCCGGAATCATCACCATCCGCTCATCAACCCCTAACATTATTTCTAACAGCTCTTTTGCGGTCAATCCCAAAATCGGCCGGCCGTCAGACTTTAAATTAAAGCCCATTACTTCTAATTTATTATTAAACTTTTCTGCCACATCAATTGACGGCGCATAAACACACAAATGTAATCTTCTCGTCTCGCCCTTATGCTTCTTAATCACCGCCACTTCTGTGCCGAGAACGAACCTTACATTGGATATTTGATATTGGATATTTGATATTATTTGTATCTTGTCTCTTGGTTTTTTTGTTTTCAATCTATAAACCCCTCTGTTTTCTTCTTCTAAAGTATCTTTAATATGATGGAACCATCCCGGATGCGTGAAATCCCCGGTCGCGACAATATCAATTCCCTTTCTCACACACCCCGCGGCGATATTTGGTAATTCCAAATCACGCGAACACGAGCGGGAATATTTGGAATGAATGTGGAGATCAAGAATTTTTTGGGTCATACTCTATTGAAATGACTTTCCGCTCTTTCGTGGTCGCAGTTTCAAAACTCAATTCAGTCGCGCAAAGCGCAATTTCTCCATCTTTATATTTAGTTTTACTGCCATATTTAACATCGCCGACAATCGAATGTCCGATGTGCGCCAACTGCGCCCGGATTTGATGCGATCGGCCGGTTTTAAGATTCACCCTTAATAGGGTGGCACCACTTGTCATTGCGAGCGACCGAAGGGAGCGTGGCAATCCAGTGTCGATTGGCGACTGGATTGCTTCGTCGCTCCGCTCCTCGCAATGACTTTCCACCACCTCATAATCCAACTCCGCGCGCAATGCCTCATCAACCGGTTCATCAAACACCTCCACAAAATTTTTCTTCTCATCTTTTTTTAAATAATTCACCAATGTGCCTTTTTCATTTTTATCCTGAGCGAAGCCGAAGGAACCTTCAACGACCGCGTGGTAAATTTTTTCTACTGTGCGATTTCTGATTTGCTCCGACAACCTTGACGCGCCTTTGCTGGTTTTGGCAAACAAAACAATACCAGACACCGGCCGGTCTAATCGATGAAGCAGACCCAAAAATACATTACCGGGTTTTTTATATTTTTCCTTCAAATATTTTTTCACCTCATCCATTAGACAGACATCTCCAGTCTCATCACCTTGTACCAAAATACCGGCCGGTTTAAATACCACGATTAGATGATTATCCTCATACAAAACTTTTATCATATATTCCACCTCGCGAAAATGCCGCAAGGCAAAAATCGTTCACTGCCACTTTCTGCAATTGTCAATTCCCCGGCCTCAATTTCACCGCCAAACTTTTCTTTTAATCCCAACAAATTATTAGCATAGGCCAGCGCCGAGTATCCGGAAGCATAACCGTTTATGAGAAAAAACAATGGCTGGTTGGATAAAACTTGAAAACACAAATCAAGCAATTCCAAAAAATTATCTTCAATCTTCCACATCTCGCCGCCCGGGCCGTGGCCGAACGCCGGCGGATCCATAATTACGCCATCGTAACGCCGGCCGCGTTTGATTTCGCGTCTGACAAACTTAACCGCGTCATCCAAAATCCAACGAATCGGCTTTTCCGCCAATCCTGCGGCCGCCGCGTTATCTTTCGCCCAATTAATCGCAACTTTTGACCCATCAACATGGCACACCTCCGCGCCCGTTTTTGCCGCCGCAAGTGTTGCGCCGCCAGTATAACCAAAAAGATTCAACACATTCGCTGACTTTACAGACTTTATGGACTCACCAATCCATTGCCAATTCCCCGCTTGTTCCGGAAACAATCCTACATGCTTAAACGCCGATAAATGTATTTTAAATTTCAACCCGCCCAGCTCTATAAACCAATTATCCGGCACGTTTTTATTAATCTTCCAACCAATATTTTTTTCTTCGCGGGAAAAAGCCGCGTCCGCTTTTTTCCATTCAGTTGGTTTTAACTTCGGCCACAACGCCTGCGGATCTGGCCTGGCCACTACAATTTTTCCAAACCGCTCCAGCTTTTCTCCCCCACCACTGTCAATCAGCTCATAGTCTTTTGATTTTTTGGTTGTTAAAATCATAACTTAGAAGACTTGGTAACTTATTTTAAATCCATTCTAAACTCCACGCCATAATCCTCAAACCCCAATTTTTTATAAAACTCATGCACTTCTGAACGGGAATGCCGACTGGTGCCAATTAATTTATAGCAGCCTAATTTTTTTGCTTCTTCAATTACCGCCCCAACTAATTCACCGCCGATTCCTTGTCCGCGATAAACATCCTCAACAAAAACATCTTCAAGAAAACCGTACGACTCTTTGTGCAGGTTGTTATAAATTAAATATAAATAAGCCCGTCCAGCAACCTTACCATCTTTCTCAATTGTAAATTTAATCGCTTTTGATTTTATCTCGCTTTTTGTTATCTCCATATATCTCAATTTATCTCTAATTATTTTTATCACCAATCACCTCGCGTAAAATTTTCCCCAACTTATCACTGCACAAACAGCCGTCTTCTTTTCTATAATCCGCCCGGACAATATTCATCCCCGCTTGATTTTCTTCATCATCCATAAAAACTTCCCAGCCTCTTTTTTCATTGACAGCCTTTTGAATATCGCTTAACTTAGTATCGCTAAGTAAAGTCAAATCCAATTTCCGAGGTAAATATTTCTCCAAAGTACGGATGGCATCGCTTACCGTGGTCGGGCCGGTTTCACCGTCTTTTATATACGCGCTACCCATAGAAAAAATAAGTTTTGCTTCTGATTGCGCGATGGCTTCTTTCACTCCCGCCGGCAGAATCGCGGCGATTACGCTGGTGTAAACACTTCCCGGACTAAAAATAATATAATCGGCCCCAACCAGCGCTTCTCGCGCTTCAAAATAAATCCGCCCGGCCGGCTCTAACCACGCTTTCTTGATTTTCAAAGACCGATCATAATTCGGCTTATCAATCGCTGCTTCAGTTTTTATTATTTGCCCATTTTCCAATTCCGCGCACAAGTCTGTTTGTTCTAAAGTCGCGGGGTAAACATGGCCAACCGCTTCCACGCTTTCTTCCAATGCCCGCACCGCTGACATAAAATCTCCGGCGTATTTGCCGGTCAGAGTTAAAAATAGATTGCCCAAATTATGATCAGACAATTTGCCGTCGCCGGAAAACCGATTACTGTAAAAAAATTTTCTTAAAACCGAATAATCATATAATGACAGCGACAATACCGCGCGTAAAATATCGCCCGGAGGCAAAGTATTAAACTCTTGCCGCAAACGACCCGAAGACCCGCCGGAGTCACTCACAGAAATGACAGCGGAAATGTCAAAAATATCTCGGTGTTTTTTTAACGCCTCCAACGCTATCGCGCTGCCATTACCCCCGCCGATTATAACTACCTTCTTTTTATCTTTCATATTACTCAACTGTAACAGATTTAGCTAGATTGCGGGGACGATCTACATCCCGACCAAGCAAGACGGCCATATGATACGCGAACAACTGTAGTGGAATGGTGTTTAACAGCGGTTCAAGCAATTCCATAGTTTGCGGAACGTAAATAACATCATCGGCCAAACTCTGGGCTTCGGTATCACCCTCGCTGGCCAGCAGAATAACTTTTGATTTGCGCGCGCGCACTTCTTCAATATTGCTGCGCATTTTTTCATAAAGCTGATTTTTTGTCATTATCGCCAGCACTGGAAATTCCGGAGACAACAAAGCGTTAACGCCGTGTTTCATTTCTCCGGCCGGATAAGCCTCGCTGTGGATATATGAAACCTCTTTTAGCTTATGCGAACCCTCCAATACAACCGGATAATTTATGCCTCTGCCGAGAAAAAGAAAATTTTTATAGCCGCTGTATTTTTCAGCCAACTTTTTGATTGCCTCGCTTTGCTCCAAAATTTTATTCATTTTCTCAGGAATTTCCATAAGCGCGTGGATCAAACGCTGACCGGTCGCGAGTGTCGTGTGGCGCAAGCGGCCGAATTGCAAAGCGTACAAAATCATTATTACCGACATGTTAATATAGGCCTTAGTGGAAGCCACGGCTAATTCCGGTCCGGCGTGAATATATGTGCCGGCGCCGGTTTCGCGGGCAATGGTGGAACCGATTACGTTCACAATCCCGCGCACAAACGCGCCTCGGCGTTTAGCCTCGCGCACCGCGGCCAAAGTATCAATGGTTTCGCCGGATTGCGATATCGCGAAAACCAAAGTATGTTCGTCAATCACCGGATCGCGGTAACGAAATTCCGATGCCACGTCAACTTCCGTCGTAATGCCGGCCAAACGCTCAAACGCGTACTTGCCAACCATAGCCGCGTAATAGGCTGTGCCGCAGGCAATCAAAATTATACGATGTATCCCGCGCATTTTTTCTTCAGACATACTTAATCCGCCTAAATGTGCGGTGCCGTCTTCTAAATTCGTTCTGCCGCGAATCGCGTCTTCCAATACCGTCGGCTGATCAAAAATTTCTTTCAGCATAAAATGCGGATAACCCTGCTTTTGCGCCTGCTCGTCGTTCCAATCAATTTCTTCCACGCATTTGGCGACTGACTCATCTCTTAAATTATAGGTTTCAAATCCGGTACGGCTGATTTCCGCGATCTCGCCGTCGTTTAAAAACGCGACTTTTTTTGTATAAGCTAACAATGGCGTGGCATCGCTCGCGATATAGTATTCACCATCGCCGATTCCAACCACCAACGGACTGCCCAAACGAGCGGCCACGATTTTGTCCGGATGATCCGCGTGCATTACCACTAAACCATAAGTTCCGCGCGTATGCATCAGCGCTTTCTCAACCGCGTGGCGCAAATCTCCGGTATAATGTGATTCTATCAGATGCGCCAAAACTTCGGTGTCGGTTTCTGATTTAAACTCATGATTCGCGCCCAAATGCTCTTTTAATTGGCGATAATTTTCAATAATACCGTTATGCGCGATGATTAATTTTCCGTCGCAGGCAAAATGCGGATGCGCGTTTTCTTCAGTTACGCCCCCATGCGTGGCCCAGCGGGTATGCGCGATGCCGATCGTACCTTTCATTTCTTTATCTTTCCCTTTTAACTTATCAGCTAACGCGTCAATTTTCCCAACCGCGCGAATTCGCTGTATTTGTATCTTGTATTTTGTCTCTTGGTCATTTAAAACGGCAATTCCGGCACTGTCATAACCGCGATATTCCAAACGGCGCAAACCCTGCAATAATATTGGCATTGCTTCTTTATTTCCAATGTAACCGATGATTCCGCACATAGGGTTGGATATTAAATATTGGATATTGGATATTAACTATTTTACTCTATTTTTTGGATAACAACTTTTAATATATTTATTCAGCTCCCAGTGTAAAGCGTTGGCTTTAGATAAAAAATCATCAAACTCGTTTTTGTTGATCATCTTTCTTTTATACAAAGATAGTATCCAATGTTTAGTTTCTAAAAGTGACCCGCGGGAATTATAATAAAATTTAATTCTATCTAAATAGTGATATCTTCCATAACCTTCTGCTATGTTTGCCGCAACTGAATCTGTTGCGCTCACAAACTGAAAACCAATTACCTTTTTATTTTCCCAACCCAACTTAACATAAATCTCCCACGCTTTATCCGATAACTCCACGGCCATCAGATATACCTGCAAATCTCCCAATTTAATATATCCTTCCTCCATAAAAATATCCAATATCTAATATCTAATATTTTTCGTCAACTCCCACGCTCTTTTATTCTCTTCCCAATTCGGCTTCTTTTCCAGCTTCTCTCTCAACAACTCAAACACTTTTTCTCTCTGCAAA
This sequence comes from Candidatus Magasanikiibacteriota bacterium, assembly GCA_016207245.1. GTDB lineage: Bacteria > Patescibacteriota > Patescibacteriia > Magasanikbacterales > UBA922 > 2-12-FULL-43-12. The sequence goes on from JACQQA010000001.1 coordinate 25,872, forward strand.
ACACCTTTCTCCCCCAACATCCTCGCAAGTAGTCCCAAAAAAAACATATTATAACTTTGGTGTGGTATGTTGTTTTTTTTCAATATCTCCTCGTAATCTTTAACTGAAAATTGGGAATTGGTAATTGAAAATTTTGCGGTCCTTTCTTCAGCTTGATGCGAAAGTATAAGCGTGATGTCCGGCTTGCTGAATTTCGGATACGCGATTTCGCTGTCGGAAATCTGGATAAACGCCAGCGACACTCCGCCGCGCTGTTCCAAACCATAGTTGGGGATATGGCTGACGAAAAACCCGCGCTGAATCGCCGCGCGGCAAACTAAATCTGACATCAGCTGAATGCCTTGCCCACCGTCGCCGGAGAGTAATATTTTCAAATTCATATTTTAGAATATTTAATATCCAATATCTAATATCTTCCTGCTAATACACACAAAATATTGGATATTAAATATTAGATATTTAACAGCTAAAACTCACCAATTTTAAACACTCTCTTCATCTCTTCCACTCTCTCATTCGTCTCCGCGCCTTTGGTCCGCCAGTTGGTGGGGCAGAATGACAAAACTTCCACGAGCGCGAAATTGCCGAGCTGGCAGGCCTCAATCGCTTTGTTTAGATATTCGTTCAACTGTTTAACATCATTAACCGCGGCGCGAGCCAAATACGCTTTTGGCGATAAACCGCGAATCAATTCCGGCCCCAGCACCGGCGGTTGATCGCTGCCAGCCGGGGATGTATCCGTCTTTTGCTCAATCATCGTCGTCGGCGCCATTTGACCGCCGGTCATCGCGTAAACCGTGTTGTTGGCCACAATCACTAAAATCGGATCATTGCGCATCGCCGCCCATAATAAACTCTGCAAACCAATGGCATAAGCCCCGCCATCGCCGACCAAAGCAATTGACAATAACTCCGGCTTGGCGCGATTAAGGCCGACCATTGTCGGCACCACGCGACCATGATGAGTTTGAAAAGTGTTAATCGGCAACGCATCCCATGCCAAAAGTGAACAGCCGATATCCAAACCCAGCGCGGTTTTTTTGTCCAGCTTTTTGTCTTTTAAAATAGTATGCAAAAACCGCAGTACCACCGGATACCCGCAGCCCGGACAAAATTTTGCTTCTTTTGCCATACAACAATTTAACAATTTAACAATTTAACAATTTCTTCACTCTCAATCCCCTCCGCTGGTTTGTATAATCCACTAACCTCAACCGCCACCTCTAAATTTTGTTTAACTAAATCTCTCAACTGCCCCATGCTGGACTCAACCACAAAAATCTTTTTCGCCTGCTTAGCCAACTCGTTCAACTCCTTCGCCGGAAACGGACTCAACGTAATCGGTCTAAATAATCCAACTTTTTTACCCTGAGCGAGCGGAGCGAGTCGAAGGGCATTCACTGCCTCTTTCGCCGCACCTGCCACAATTCCATGGGCAATTACCAATTCTTCGTAAGGACAGGTCTCGACCTGTCCTCTACCACAAAACACCTCGGACATTATAACTTCTCCAGCCATCTTTTCAAAATCTTTTTTATCTCGCGCCAACTTCTCTCCCAATTCTTCTTCAAAAGTATATATATTTCTAATATTTTTCTGGGTGTTTTCTGAAATTATCGCCTCTGTTTCTATATTTTTAATTTTAATTTTTTCCAAATCAACGAGCTGTCTGGTCTTCATTAAAAACCCATCTGACAAAACTATGACCGGAAAATTGTATTTCCACGCGTTATTAAACGCCAGCCGCGTATATTCATACAGCTCGGTCAAATTGCTCGGAGAATACACCAAACGCAAACCCTCGCCATTGCCGCCATGAATCGCCAGATTGACTTCCTGTTGTGAATAAATCACGGTGCCGGATGACGGACCGCCGCGCTGGACAACAATCACTACCACCGGCAATCGCATGCCGTCAGCCATGCTTAACGCGTCCTGCATTAAAACCGTGCCCGGTCCGGCAGTGGCGGTAAATGTTTTTTCTCCGGCCATGACCGCCCCGCACATACAAAAACCGGCGGCAATCTCATCCTCGGTTTGCAAATATTTTAAACTTTTGTCTGCCTGCCCGCCGATGAGGCGGGACTGCGCTTCTCTAATCCAATGCGACAAAATCTCGGTCCCGGGCGTTATCGGATAACCAAACATCATCTTCGCGCCAGCATCCACGCAAGCTCTCACCACAACCTCCGCGCCAGTTAAAAATTGTTTCTTGTTTGTCTTCATAACAATTTAGCAATTTAACAATTTTCTCTCGTCCGCCTCTCTTAATTCTTCCGCTGTATTTATTCCAAACCATTCATTTGGATTTTTTAATTTAATCACCTGGTATTTTACACCCTGCCCTCGGGCGATGGCCAGCGCGGTCGGCAAACCATATTCGCCAAGCTTGCGCAATGGCGGCATAGTCGGGAACAATTCCTCAAACCATTGCCGATCAAAACAAAAAGTTCCGGTGCTTACTTCTTTGGTATTTTTTTCCAAATCTGTCCAATATTCTTTTTCAATAATGGCAATGGACTTGTCCGGATAGCGCATAATTTTGCCTACCAAGCCCGGCTCTTCCAATTCGGCTGACAAAAGCGATAATTTCGCCTCTGCTTCACGATGGGTGTTGATAAAATCCAAAATAGTTTCCTTGGTATAAAACGCGCTGTCATCGCCGCCAATCACCAGCGCCTGTTTTATCTCCGGCGGCAATGACCTCATTCCAACATACGCCGCGTGCGCCGTGCCTTTCTGCTCTTCTTGAACAGTGTAAGTAACACTATCGCCAAAATGATCCATTACCTGCTCTTTTTGGAATCCAACCACCGAACAGATTTGCTCGCGGCTAAATCCGGCTTGTTTCAAAGTGTCAATAATATAACTCACTATCGGCTTGCCGTTGATTTTCAGCATTACCTTTGGCGCGTCCGCGCAATTCAACCTGCTTCCCTTGCCCGCGGCCAAAATCACCGCGCCGATTTTACTTAAGTCCAGCAACATAATTTTTTATCTCTTTTAGAGTCTCAAAAAACGGGATCCCGCTTTTTTCCGCCTCATCAACCGTGTAACGCACGGAGTTTAATTTGGTAACAATCAAAATCTCCGGAAAATTATCTCTGATAATCAAATTTTCTCTTAAACTGTCGTTTACAAAAAACACACTGTCGCCAGGTTTAATTTTATCCGCCAAAAAATCCTCTTTATGGCCAAGCACAATTTCCACTTCATCAAACCAACGGCCTAGTTTTGTTTTTTTAATTTTAATTTTCTGAAATTCATCATCGCCGGCAGTAAGTAAAACCATCTTTTTGGTGTTTTCACGAAGAAATCGCAAAAATTCTTCGGTGTCAGGAAATAAATAGTTATTTTTATCAAGCAAACTTTCCAATTCAATCTCCACTTCTTTACCGAGCTTATAGCCTAATTCTCGCAAAAACTTTATATGCTCTTGAAAATTATAATCAAATAAGTCCGGGCTGACCGTGCATAAAGATTTTTTATAGGTGGCGGAATAATCTTTCGATTTCACGCCTTGGCGCTCAAAAACCGCCCAGATATCTTTTTCAAATTTATAACAATCAAAGATCGTCTTGTCAAAGTCCACGAATGAATAATCAAACTTCATAAATTTTTCCAAAGATTATCAAAAATTATTTTCTGCGTTGCAAACACGCCGTCGTTCTCAATCACCACGCCGATTGGCTCTTTTTTAGCATTAAGTGAAATATAGGCGGTCTTGCCCGGATAAATTATAATATATGTTTCCCCAATTTGCTTATCTTGCTTAGTCTGCCTACTCTGCTTATCAAACTCGGTCGCTAACCATTTTCGTTCATCCAGCCCGCGCAGTTCGCCGTCTCCGCCCAAAGAAATCGCTTTAACCGCTATCCCTTTCGCTATTCTAACGTCGGAAAAAGTCGGAAAGTCCTCATACAAATATTCTTTTACCCCCTCGGCCGAATAAATGCGGTACATTTTTTCTTCGTCTTCTTCGCAGGTGATTAAGACATCTTCCAAAATGCGGTTTAATTCGTCCTTTTCATAATATCGCGCCACCGGCCGCTCGCCGCCTTTGTTATACAAAGCTTGAAGTTCCGGAATAGCCCTGCCAATGCGTTCTTGAGCTTCTTTTAGCTCCACTTCTTGATTTTTAGCTAAACTAAGCAGTTTTTTTGGATTTTCTGCTACAAAATACTGTTTAGTCTGTTTTTGATAAAAAGTAACAACACCTTTTTCTTGCAGCCATTTAAGAGTATCATAAGCTGTCCCGCGATTCAACTCGCAAAATTCCGCTAACTTACGCACAGAGCTTGGGCCAAGCTGAAGCATGGCCAAATACACTTTGACTGACTTGTCAGAAAAACCCAGTTTGTTTAATAGCTCATTATACATATTTTAGCTTATTTAAGTATAATATGACTATTTATTTTTGTCAACTTTTTTCCGACAATGGCTGTGGATAAAAACGATGTCAAGCGTGCCAAATAAAACAAAAAAATCCTGTTAGGGACATAGACAAGCGCTTAAATTCTCCTGTCGTTTTGAGCCCCGACAGGGACGACCGATAGTAGCCAGGGGCTTTAGCCCCTGGAACAATAACCCACAAATATCCGAAGTCCCGTAGGGACGGCACATCGCTCAAAACAAATATTTCAAATTAAAATCAATATTGTTTCTTTTTAATAACTCCAGATATTCTTCTTCGAAACTCATTCTTTTATGATGTTCTTCTTGGTTATCAATATATTTTCGAATAATACCGACCTGCGACTTGCTAACCGTAAACGCGCCGTAACCTTCTTGCCAAGAAAATATATTCAAATCCAAAAAATTTTCGTGTATCCACTTTGATGAATTGCCTTTTATTAGTTGGACGGCTTTTGATACAGATATATCAGGGTTCAACGAAAGCAGCGTATGAATGTGGTCGCTAGTCCCGCCTGATTTTATTGTTTTAAAATTGTTTTTGTCGGCTATTCCGGATATGTATCTAAATAGGTGGCTTCTCAAATCTTTTGACAACAATCTTTTTCTTTCTTTTGTACTAAAAACAACGTGAAATAATAAATTTGAAAATGTGTTTGGCATATTTGTGCCGTCCCTACGGGACTACGATTTAAATGCGAATCTTTTTTTTCCAGGGGCTAAAGCCCCTGGCTACTATCGGGCGTCCCTAACGGGACTGGTGTTCGCCCTCGGATCCAAAACATTATTCTTCAATTCTTTCCACGGATACAATGGCCACTCTCTAACCTCGCGGCCGAAATAGTCTGGAGTAAACTCGGCCCAGGGCTGTTTATATAAAACCGCGTATTTTACTTCAGCCGGGTTTTTAATCCCCATATACGCGTCAACCAATTTCAATGTTGAGCCGGAGACCACCATCTCATCAACCACCAAAACTTTTAATCCCTGAATATCTTTTGTTAATTCCTGCGTAATCGCCGGCCGGTCATTCAACTCTTGATCCTTGCCGTTTTTCTGCGTTTTGGAAAAATCAACTTTAATCACATAAAGCTGTTTGTTTCCCAAAACATAAGCGATCATAGACGCCGGAATCAAGCCGGAGCGAGCAATAGATATAATTACATCCGGCTCAAAATTGTCTTCTCTCATTTTATCAATGATACGCAAAACATCCCGCTCAACATCTTGCCAGGATAAATTTACCGTTCCCTCGCTCTTTTCATAATACTTTTGCGCGATTGGGTTCATAAAACAATCTCATCCTCCGATCTCCAGGCCGGATCAACGATACAAAAAAATTCCAAATCTTCTCCTCCGATATTTTCTATACACTGAATTGCATTTGGCGGAATATAAATAGTGTCATATTTTTCCACCTCTTCAATCTCATCGTTAATAAACATTTTTCCTTTACCTTTCAAAATCCAATAGACTTCCGTAGTTTTCATCGCGTGTTTGAACGTCGTCTTGCCAGCCGGCACTTTCGCCCAAGCCAAACTATAGCGGCAATCAACTTTATCGCCGTGCAACACATTCAATAGCTCGCGCAGAATACAATTATCTCCGGCAATGATTTCTTTGCAATCATTAAATTTTTTTATCAACATAAACTTAGTTACTTAGTAAACTCAGCCAACCTACAAAACTTACGCCTCCAATTTTCCATCTCTCGCCAAACTCACCAATTTCGCTTGTTTCAAAAACGCCTCTTGCCCGGCTTTTATATTCTCACTCTTTCCACCCCACGCCATGAGTGTGGAAGCCTGCAACGCCCGGCCATAAGAAAACGACAGTTGCCACGGACATTCGGCTGACACTTTATTTATTTCATTCAATGTCTCGCAAGCAAACTCCTCGCTCTGCCCGCCGGATAAAAACGCGATCCCGGGAACTTCTGCCGGCACGGTTTCTTTCAAACACCTTACAGTCAGTTCCGCCACTTCTTTGGCGCCGGCTTGTTTCACGCATTCTGAACCGGAAATAACCATATTTGGTTTTAAAATCATGCTATCAAACGCGACACCGGCTTTTTTTAATTCCGCAAAAACTGTTAATAAAACTTTTTTTGTCACTTCAAAACATTTCTCTATTGTGTGATCGCCATCCATTAAAACCTCCGGCTCAACAATCGGCACTAAATTATTTTGCTGGCATAATTTCGCATATTTCGCCAGCCGTTCAGAATTAATTTGAACGCATTTTTCAGTTGGAATATCGGCGCTGATTTTTATTACCGCGCGCCATTTGCAAAACTTGGCTCCCATATTTACATACTCCGGCAATCTTTTTGGCAAGCCTTCCAAACCTTTAGTAACAACCTCATTTGGAGAATCAACCAACGCTTCTGTGCCCTCGTCTACTTTAATACCCGGCAAAACGCCTTGTTTTTCTAAAACTGTCACAAAAGTGTGTCCGCCACTCGCGCGCTGGCGAATGGTTTCATCATACAATATTACTCCGCTGATAAATTCGCCCATGTTTGGCGTGGTAAAAAGCAATTCGCGATAGATGCGACGATTTTCTTCAATATTTTCCACGTTAATTTTAGCAAACCGCTTACCGATTGTCGGCGTGCTTTCATCCGCGGCTAAAATTCCCTTGTTTGGGGCGACGAGTTGAAGGGCGATTTCTTGCAATGACATAGGTGTAAATTTATTGATAAGCCGGCAATTTATGATGCGTCTCTATAAATCTAATCGTCCCGCTTCTGACGCGCATTACAACCGAATGGGTAATAGCGTAATCAGCGGTATAACGCACACCTTTGAGCAATGGCCCGTCAATCACGCCGGTTGCGGTGAAAGCCAAATCACTGCCTTTGGCTAAATCCTCAAGTAATAATTTTTTATCAATATCTTTAATCCCCATCTTTCTTAATCGTTCTTTTTGCGCCCCATCTTTCGGCGCCAGACGACATTGTAATTCTCCACCCAAGGCCTTAACCGCCACTGCTGCCAAAACCGCCTCTGCGGAAGCGCCGATGCCCATTAGCAAATCAATACCTGAGCCTGGCAAAGACGGCGCAATAGCGCCGGCCACATCGCCATCAGAGATTAAACGCACGCGCGCGCCGGTCTTTCGGATCTGGTTCTTTAATTCTTCATGGCGCGGGCGATCAAGCATCACCACCATTAATTCCGACACATCTTTTTTAAGCGCGACAGCAACTTTTTTTAAGTTCTCATCTGCCGGCGCGTCCAGGTCAATTTGGCCGACTGCCGCCGGACCGCAGGCGATTTTATTCATGTACATATCCGGAGCGTGAAAAAGCGAGCCGCGCGAACCGGTGGCGATCACTGACATTGCGTTCGGCACGCCATTAGCTACGCTGTCCGTGCATTCCAAAGGATCAACCGCAATGTCCAATTCTGAACAGTCCGCGCGCCCCAATTTTTCTCCGATATACAATTCCGGCGCCTCGTCTTTCTCGCCTTCGCCAATAATAATTTCGCCGCAAAAATCAACGGATTTAAATCGTTCGCGCATGGCATCAACCGCCGCCTGATCAGCGGCTTTTTTGTCTCCCCTGCCCATCCATTTGGCGGCGGCAATCGCCGCCGCCTCGGTTACGCGAACGAATTCCAAAGCTAAATTTCTATCCATAGCGGATGTATCCTAACATAAAAAAACCGCCCCGACAAGAGGGGCGACACCCGAAAGTCATTGCGGGGAATTTATCCCGAGCCGTGCCGAGGGAAAGTAGCCCACAGCATTGTCATAACTTTCTATAACGCTAGCCATTATAATCGTCGTCCGGCTCTTCTTCGTCCTCTTCTTCAAAATTAACCTCCGAGTCGGCTGTTTCCTCGTCATCGTCTTTATCCTCAACTTTAAACCCGCCATAATCAACGCCTTTCTCGCCCAGCGCCTGTAGCCATAGCTCGCCGGCATTTTCCTCAAACCCCAAATCGTCAGCGTGCTCCGCGTGCCACTGATCAAATGCCACTCGCAACTCATGTTCATCGGTGGCGTTTTCCAGCGCGTCTTCCAGCAAAGCATATTTCTCCTGATGCGACAGCGCCATTTCTTTTTCCATTTCGTCAAACAGAGATTGGATGTGGGAAAGAACGGCTGACTTCATTTGATCATAATTATTCTTTGGCATAATTTTTTGATGTTAGTTTTGTTGTTAATATTTATATATTTTTTCAGCAAAAAAAGCAATAGCGGCTGGCTGTGGATAAAATAACAGAATGCAGAATACAGATAACAGAATGTATTGAATGCGAATGTCTTTTCTGATATATTAATGTGTGTTATGTTATCTGTATTCTGTATTCTTAAAATATGTCAACACTCTCCCTCGTCTCCTGGAACGTCAACGGCATCCGCGCCGCGGTGAAACACGGTTTTGTCGATTTTTTGAAAAAAGAAAAACCGGATGTTTTGTGTTTGCAAGAAGTAAAAATAAGCGCCTCGGCAAGGGACAGGGCGGTGTTCGATTTTCAAAATTACACTGAACACTGGAATTCGGCTCAAAAACCGGGTTACGCGGGTACGGCAATTTTGGTAAGTGAAAAACTAGCACAACCAATTGTTACAAATGGGCTTGGCAAGCCAGAATACGATACCGAGGGCCGCGTGCAAACCGCGGAATTTGAAAAATTTTTTTTAGTCAACGCGTATTTTCCGAATACGCGGCATGATTTGTCGCGGCTTGATTTTAAATTAAGATTTGACGACGCTATTTTATCTCACTTAAAAAACCTTACTAAAACTAAACCTGTAGTTTTTACCGGAGACCTAAACGTGGCGCATGAAGAAATTGATTTGGCGAATCCGAAAGAAAATGACGGCAATCCCGGCTTTCATCCGGAGGAGCGTAAATGGATGACAAAATTCTTAAAAGCCGGTTTTATTGATACCTACCGTTTTTTATATCCAAAAAAAATCCAGTATTCTTGGTGGTCGTACAGGTTCGGGGCGAGAAGACGGAACGTCGGCTGGCGGATTGACTATTTCTGTGTTTCTGATAAACTTAAAAAACAGCTGAAACAAGCGGAGATTTTGGATAAAGTGATGGGGTCGGATCATTGTCCGGTGACAATCACATTGTCATCCTGAGTGAGTCCGAACTCACGTGAGGACGAATCGAAGGATCCCTTTTAGAAAAATGACGGGGGATAAAAAATATATTGAGATAAATGGAGATAAGTGGAGATAAAAAATAACAGTACTTCAATTACTTCCTATCTCTATTTCTTTCAATCTAACACTCCAATAATTATGTCCGCATGGATCTACTCAATCATCAGCGTACTCGTCGTCAGTTTAATTTCTTTAGTCGGCTTAACCGCCATCTCTATTGAAACCGACAAGCTCAAAAAAATCCTGATTTATTTAGTCAGTTTTTCCACTGGCGCGCTTTTAGGCGACGCGTTTATTCATTTGCTCCCGGAAGCGGTGGAAGAAAGCGGCGGAATGACTTTAACGATCTCACTCTCTGTCTTGGCCGGTATTCTTCTGGCTTTTGTTATTGAAAAATTCATTCATTGGCACCACTGCCACCACACCCATTCGCCGGAGTGTTTACACGAACACCACACCAATCAAATTCAATCATTCGCCAAAATGAATTTAATCGGCGATTCAGCGCATAATTTTATTGATGGTCTGATAATCGGCGGAAGTTATTTGGTTAGTTTTCCGGTTGGTCTGGCAACGACTTTAGCAGTGATTCTGCACGAAATCCCGCAGGAAATCGGCGACTTTGGTATTCTTCTGCATGGCGGTTATGAAAAAAAACGCGCGTTATTTTTAAATTTTATCACCGCGTTAACCGCGATCGCTGGAGCGGTTGTCGCTCTGCTGGCCGCTAATTATGTCCCTCACTTAACTTCGTTCTTAATCCCCTTCGCCGGCGGCGGATTTATCTATATTGCCGGGTCAGACTTGATGCCGGAGCTGCACAAAGAGACTGACTTTAAAAAATCTTCCTTTCAATTAGCGGCTTTCGTGTTTGGAATTGTCATTATGATGGCGTTGCTACTGATAGGATAAGGACTAAAAAATGTTTACAAACACTCTCAATCCAATCCTGCTCTCTCTTGGCCCGCTAACTGTCCGCTGGTACGGTCTTTTTTTAGCCATCGGCGTAACGCTCGCGATTTTAATTATCACCAAATTATTTAAAGAAAAAAAATACTCGGTTGATCTGGCGCTTGATTTGGGAATTTGGCTGACGATCGGCGGACTGCTCGGCGCGCGGTTGGGCGAAATTTTGTTTTACGAACCGGCGTACTATTTTTCCAATCCGATTGAAATGATTTTTATCAACCACGGCGGGTTGTCCAGCCATGGGATGACGATTGGATTGATTTTAACCTTGCTATTATTTTCAAAAATAAAATCCGCCCAAGGCGGATCCGCCTTGGGCGGAAAAATATCCATTAAACAATATTTGGATATTTTGATTATTCCCATCCCGCTTCTCGCCGCGTTCATAAGAATTGGAAATTTTTTTAATTCTGAAATCGTCGGCAAACCAACCAACTTGCCTTGGGGCGTCAAATTTCCGTTTTACGAAACCATCCCTGTCTTCCGCCACCCGTCCCAACTCTACGAATCGCTTATCTCCCTATCTCTATTTATCTCTATCTATTTCATCTATAAAAAATATAATCGCAAACTTCCACCCCTCTTCATCACCAATCTGTTTTTTCTCCTTTACTTCTCTTCACGTTTTCTTATTGAATTTCTAAAAGCCGATTATCAAACTTCTCTCGGTCTAACTATGGGACAAATTCTGAGCGTCCCGTTCATTGTCTTTTCGGCTTTCTTCTTGATTAGGCAACAAAAAAACTGAGTACAAAGTCCAGGCGCTGGTCTACTTTCGCGTTGCCGCTATCATCGACACTGACTAGTTTTACTGCTGAGTTCGGGATGGGATCAGGTAGGACCTAGTCGTTTGAAGCACCTAGACTTTATACTCAGTCTAGATTTACCCCGCCATTTTCAAAAATCATGCTGGAAGTGGCGGGGGTTTTTAATTGCAAGCAAATACTCTAAAGCACCGCTTTGTGTTTCCGTAGTACACTCGACTTATTAGTACGCCTCGGCTCAACCCCTTACGGGGCTTACACCTGGCGCCTATCAACGTCATAGTCTCTAACGAGTCTTAAACGAATGTTAATCTTGAAAACGGCTTCGCGCTTAGATGCTTTCAGCGCTTATCCGTGCCGAACCTAGTTACGGAGCCATGCTCTTGGCAGAACAGCTCCCACACCAGAGGTTCGTCCTTCCCGGTCCTCTCGTACTAGGGAAGAGCTTTCTCAACATTCAACGCCCACAACAGATAGGAGACCGAACTGTCTCACGACGTTCTGAACCCAGCTCGCGTACCGCTTTAATTGGCGAACAGCCAAACCCTTGGGACCTTATCCAGCCCCAGGATGCGATGAGCCGACATCGAGGTGCCAAACCGCGCCGTCGCTGTGGA
>JACQQA010000005.1 GCA_016207245.1 Candidatus Magasanikiibacteriota bacterium
GGGGGGGGGTGGGGCGGGTATTGAAGTTTGAAATTATTTTCCGTTCTGTCAATACTATTTATTCACAGGTAAGTATAATTTTACTTGACAAACTTCAACAGGCGCGGTATAGTAGTATTGTAAAGAATGAATAATATGCATCCAATTCAAGAAAAAATCTTGAAACTAATGGAAACACAAGATGTTTCTAATTTAACATTGCGCGAGATTGCCGTAAAAATTGGCGAATTCGGCAGTCCGCAAAAGATCAAACATCACCTTAATCAATTGGCGCAGAAGGGTCTGATTAGAATTGATAAGAAAAATAACAAAATTGAAAAGATAAAAGCCGGTGTGAATAAAGAAGGTAGTTTGATTTCTTTGCCTATCTATGGTTCCGCAAATTGCGGCGAGGCGACTTTTTTTGCCGATGATCATGTTGAGGGGTATTTAAAAGTGAGCGAACATATTTTGGGTAATTTAATAGATAAGATAAAACACCTTTTTGTTTTACGCGCCGTCGGTACTTCAATGAATCGGGCGGATGTATCGGGTAATGCAATTGAAAATGGCGATTATGTAATTGTTGACAAAGAGGTTGCGGTTCCCAGCGATGGCGATTGCGTTGTTTCCGTCATTGATGGCGTGGCAAACATTAAGAAGATTTACGTTGATAACAAAAATCAGCAATTTATTTTAGTTTCCGAATCAAATCAGGACTTTCCCCCAATTTATGTTCATCGCGTTGACCTGGATAGTTATTTAATGGCCGGTAAGGTCGTGAAGGTTATGAAACAACCGGATGAGTTGGCGGCATGGAGACAAGCCGGTGCTCGTGATATTTTGAAAGATCTCGGGCCGATTTCAAAAGGGGATTACGATTATTATGAAAATTTATGTTTACAAGAAGCGATGTAAAATGCGGTGATATACTTTGGACGCAGTTTGACCCCGGAGTCGGCCATGAATTTCAAGATAAAAGGCCTGCGTTGGTTGTTCAAAACGATGGGCAATTAGCAAAATCCAATTTAATCACACTTGTGGCCATGACCGGCAATATAAGGAATAAGATGGAGGATGACATTATCATTGAGCCGGATGAGAAAAATGGATTGAGAAGCGCATCTGTGATAAAAGTATATGATATTACCTCCTTTGATTATCAGAGGATTTTTGGTAAAATTGGCAAAGCAAGCGAACAAATAATGGTGGAAGTTAGACGGTATTTAGAAAAGCATTTTGGATTATAGTTGGTCTGGTTCAAAAGTCTAAGCTCGGAAAAATAATTTATGGACGCAACACAAATTTGTAATAAATATTACATATGTCCAAACAAAACAGAGTTGATTATATTTTTCAATTCAAAATCACCCTCAACGACAGTAATCCAAAAATTTGGCGGCGAATTTTAGTTCCGGCAGATTATACTTTTTTTGATTTGTATTGCGCCACTGAAGACGCGATGGGGTGGAGCGGCGGACACTTGCACGCTTTTTATATTGATAAGAGAGGAGAAAGAGATATGATTACAATTGAGTTTCCCGATCCGGAAAGCGATGACCCATTTCGCGGTGATACGCGCGATGAGCGTAAAGAGTTTATCGCGGATTATTTCGGCGAAATATGCAAGCAGTGTATTTATTGTTATGATATGGGCGATAACTGGGATCACACGATTCTTTTTGAACGCGTTGTTCCGCGGGGGACGAAAACCAAATATCCGCAATGCGTGGCTGGCGAGAATGCTTGTCCGCCGGAGGATTGCGGCGGCATTGGCGGTTATGAGGACTTGCAAAAGATTATTAAAGATCCTAACCATCCGGAACATGCTGAGATGATGGATTGGCTTTGCATAGAAGACCCAAAAGAACTAGACCCGCGTAAATTTGATTTGTCAGAAGTGGATTTTGGCAGTCCGCGCCAGCGATTGAAGGAATGGAAGGAGCGTTTTGAATTATAGAATTTATTTTTTCCGTTTTGTTCATTGTGTTCTGTTATCTGCCTCGCCGGCAGGCAGGTCTGTATTTTGTACTCTGTCGCTAAAGTTATCCACAACAAAATTTAATTTTCCACCAAAATTTTGTTATAATATCAAACAAGAAGGGTAAACTTCTCCATTTAGAGGAGTTTTTTTAAAAGAAAATTTTATGACCAAGAAGTTTGTCGTTTGGACCGCGCTGATAACTGTTGCGGTTTTATTTTTAATCTTTTTTTCGTTTGCTTGGGCGATGAATCGGCAGAATTTGGTGTTAGCCGGTCTGGCAAAACCGTTTTTTCCGTATTTTAAATATTCGCAAGATGAATTAAATAAGCTGTACCCGCAGTATGAGAATCTTGATGTCGCGACCACCCAATCGCCGGAGGAAACGCATAAGAAATTTGTGGAAAAATTAAAAGCCAATGATTTGAACGGCGCGGTGGAGTGTTGTTTTGTGAAGAGGAAGTGGGAGGAGATGAAAGCGGGATTGGAGAACGTAAAAAAGCAAGAACAAATAGAAATTATGGTAAGTGACTTAGAGAATGGTATAAAACCAGAAACAATAGGGGACACAAAATCATTATATTTTTATTCAATTTTGAGGGATGGCAAAAAGTATAAGGAATATTTGAGTTTTCTCAAAAATTCTCAAGGCGTTTGGTTGATTGAATCATTATAATATGTCTAAATCAAGGAGGGTTTGGATTTTGGCAACAGTAATTTTTAGCGTATTTGTTATCGGCTCGTTTGTCTTTGGCAAACGGGCTTTTTCTTATGACACTCATATCGCGCATCCGAGCATCGTTACTATCGCCGGCTTGGAATATAACAAAATTTACGATCCGGATCTGACTTTGGAAGAAATCGGCTGGCTGGCGGACGGCGCGGTGGAAGAAGATATGCCGACCCGCTGGCTGAATCATTTTTACGATCCGGTTTATAACCAAGGACTGGACAACGGTAAATATCCGAGCTCCAAAGATTGGTCAAAAATGACGAATTTTCAAACCACTTTCGCTCTTGGGGATCAGACCTGGTATCGCGCGATTGATTATTGGCAAAAAAGCGATAAGAAAAAAGCTTTAAAAGCTTTAGGCCACATTTTGCATCTGATTGCCGATGCCTCGGTTCCGGCCCATACCCGCGATGACGCGCATCCGACCGGGGATTCTTATGAGCAGTTTGTAAAAAATAATTGGCTTAATCTCGGAAAATTCGCTGTTGGTTTTGAAAAGGAGCAAGTTAATAATTTGGATGAAGCGTTTGACGCAATGGCCAATTATTCAAATAATAATTTTTACAGTGATGATACGATTGAAAGTAAAAAATATAATAGGCCGACAATTATAAACTATATTGAAGTTGAAACTCCAGATGGTTTTGAATTATATGGTGTTAATAATAACAATGTCAGATTGTTTGTAAAATCTAGTGACAAAAAAGGATGGAATGTTTCGTTGGATGTGAAAAATAAAAACAAAAAAATTGTTCCGTATCTTAATACTGTTGTCCTAACCGACTATTCCAAAAATATTCTCCCCAAAGCAACCGGCTACACCATCGCCACAATCAATTTATTTTTTCAAGAAGTTCAAAAAGAGCAAAATGTAAAATTAGCTAAATATAAAAATAGTCTAGTTGGCGCCGCGGATTATTTGCTGGGAACAGTGATAAATAAAGTGGAGGATTTGTTTAATATGTTTAAGGGGAAAGATGAGAGTTTGGTGATGGCGGGAGAGAATGATGACAGAATACAGAATGCAGATAACAAAATACAGACAGTGGCGATGGTTGATGACAAAACACAAAACACACTAAATATAATACAGATTGACGATGCGATTCAAGATACAAGTAACAAGATACAAATAAATAATAAAATTCAAAACACAATTAGCAAAACACAGACGACAGCGGCGGCTGTTGAAGAACCAGTGGTGGAGGAGGCGGTGAAATGGGAAGAGACGAAATCGGTTGTTAAGACGGTGACTCCGATGCCACAACAAGTTTGGTATCTTGGCGGCCCTTCGGCTGGCTCAGGGCAGGCACCTTCGGCGGGCTCAGGGCAGGGAGGAGGAGGTGGTGGCGAAACAGAGAACACACCCCCCGCCCCTCTCCGAGAGGGGAGTTTGCCGACCATTGAGTCCTCCATTCCATACGAGAGTCTAACGATTCCCTCCTCGGAGGAGGGCGCGGGAGGTGTTGGCGATGGTATAACGACGATCACAACAACAACCGAACAAACAACAACTACGACGTTGGATGTGGTAGATGTAATAATTACAGCCACCTCAACAATTTTCACAACTTCAACACTTGAACAAACGACGACATCGACAGAACAAATCGTTACTACGACGGTTGAGATAGTTATTGCGACTTCCACACCAGAAGAAGCCGCCACATCAACATTACCAATCGTGGAAACTCCGCCACCACCGACAGTGGTTATAAACGAAATCGCGTGGGCCGGGACAGCATCAAGTAAAGCAAATGATGAGTGGGTTGAGTTATACAGCAACGCGACATCCACGATTGATTTGACCGGTTGGAAAATTTTAGTGGGCGACAAAGAAATTAAATTATCCGGCGCGATTTCGGTCGGCGGGTATTATTTATTGGAGCGGACAAAAGACAAAACCGTTACTGACATTACGGCTGATAATATATTTACTTTAGCCGGAGGATTAAATAATTCCGGCGCGCGGTTGAGATTGATTAACAACATTGGCGATGTGGTTGACGAGGTTGATAGTTCCGCCGGTTGGTTTGCCGGCGACAGTATTAAATACCGTTCTATGGCGCGCAAGAGCGCGACTGCGAGCGGGAATGATCCGAACAATTGGTTTTCCAGCCAAGGCTTGCCGGCAAAGGGCAAAGTTGACGGCGGCGGCGTGATTTATGGTTCGCCCAAATTTTCTAATTACGGTTATTGGATGTTAAACGCGCCGACTTTTTATTATTCTAATTTGATTGGCGCTGATAAAGTTTTAACTTTAACCAAAGCCAACAGCCCGTATATTATTGATTATCAAACCGATATTCCGGCCGGTTATACTTTGAAAATTGAGCCGGGGGTGGTTTTGATTGGTCTGGATAGGACATCATATTTGTCAGTTGCCGGGAAATTAATCGTTGACGGTACTGTTGAGGCGCCGGTTGTTTTCACTTCGGCTTTGGATACAAATTATGTTCAAACAAATTTAACAAGCTTGTCGGGTCCAGCCGCGCCGGGCGACTGGTCCAGAATTAAAGTTGAGCCGGGCGGAAGTTTTATCGGCAGTTTTGTTAAATTTTTATACGGAGGACAGGCGCTTAAGAGAAATCCTGGTTCCACGCTCCCGCCCTATCTTTATTCCAATATTATTCTTAATTACGGCGGGTCGGTAAATTTGAACAACGCGGAATTTTTATTTAACTATTTTGATTCCAGCGTTAACAATGAACAATACAGCGCGCTTATTTATGTTGAAGCTCCGAATGGTTATGACGCGTCGCTGACAGTCAATAATAGTAATTTCAACGGCGGGTGGCGAGCGATAAAAATTTTCAGGCAGGGGAATAGCCAAACAATTACCACAAATTTAGCCGGCAACACTTTTCAAAATTTTCAAAATCCAAATCAACTGATTAAATCCGCGCGTGATTTTGTCAGTCTATCGGACAGCATATTCGTCAACAACGTGAGCGACAATATTAGTTTGGATTCTTGGACGCTGACTCAAGATTACACTCTTGATTCCACCGCGCAGTATTTATTCAACAATATCTCTGTGCCAATCGGAGTTACTTTAAATATTGACCCGGGCGTTAAAATTAAATTGGCGGAATACGGCGCGATTGAAGCTGAAGGATCAATCCAAGCCAACGGAACCGCGGAACAGCCGATTATTTTTGAAATACAGACTCCGGGAGAGAAGTGGGGTTATGTCAAATTAAAAAATTCAAATTCAACTTTTAATTACACCGACTTTATCGGCGGCAACCGCACATTACAGGGCGACCCGAACGACCGTGCCGTGTTGATGGCGGAAAATTCCACGGTTAATTTGAATAATATTAATATTTTAGACACTCGCGCGCCGGGCAATGTGATTTATTCGCTGAATTCAAATCTTAATATCACAGATTCTGTGATTGGCAACGCGGTCGAGCCGGATTTTGATATGACCGGAATCAAAACCGACAGTGGCTCGGTTATTTTGGATAATGTTATTTTGCAAAATTTAAAATTCGGCATCCGCGGAGATTTTAACAGTGAGGGTTTGCTCCCGCATTTGGAATTGAATAATATGCCGGCGGAGAATTTTATAAATGTTGAACGTCCGTGGGATCCGAATACGTGGTTTAGTCCATCAGAGTAACAAAAAATCCCCCTGAGCGCAGCCGAAGGAGGATTTTTTGAGTGTGCCCGAGAATGGTCGGGCCGCCGTTTCAAGACTTTTTGGGGCCTTGAGAAGTGTAAGGAGCGGAGTCAGGAGGGAGATCGTGGAGCTTGTCGCCATTTTCGGCGAGTTCTGCTTCAATGCGGCGATTGTAATAGATTAAGTGGCTGATGCCACCAGCTACAACCGCGCCCAAGCACACGAAGATGAACAGCCCGATCACGAAGCCGAGGAGCAAGCCGCCGCCGATGAGCATTTTGCTTGTCAGCGTTAGTTGATTTTCCACCCCCAGTATGCTGTTACTGAGCAACAACCCCACTTTTTTGCCGAAGATCATTGATGGAAAGAGCCCCACGACGAGGTATAGAGCAAATCCGGCCGCGCCGCCAATCCTTGATGGCGAGCTCCACTTATTTTCCGTGTTCATCGTATCCTCCCTCTAAACTTGTTAAAGTCTTCCCGGCCGCTGTGGCCGAGTTGACGATCTATTGGAAGGGTATAATAAAAAAGAGGGTTTGTCAATAAAACACATGCGAAATGCGAAAAATTGCGAAATTGCGAAAAGATTCGTGTTTGTCGTGTTCGCACTTTCGCAATTTTTCGCATTTCGCATGTTTGTGTTATAATACTATCGTATGTTCACCAAACTCAAAACTCCTGATAAATTCTCCCGTTACACCGATCCGACCGGCGAGTTTAGCAATCGTGAATTGAAACTCGGAGTTTGGTATTT
This sequence comes from Candidatus Magasanikiibacteriota bacterium, assembly GCA_016207245.1. Lineage (GTDB taxonomy): Bacteria > Patescibacteriota > Patescibacteriia > Magasanikbacterales > UBA922 > 2-12-FULL-43-12. The sequence continues at coordinate 7,076 of JACQQA010000005.1, forward strand.
GAAACATAAATTATTATTGCAAAAAATCGGCAAGAACATTTTGATTGTTTGGTGCGTGGTAACCGTGAGCTATAGTTTCGGTTATTGGCTGTATTATTTTTCTTATGGTTATTTTCAAGATCAAAAAATGGCCGGCGCCTTAGCTCGAGAAATTCCCAACCACGCGGCTGCCAGCGAATTGTTTAACGCGAAAGATTTACAAGTCGGCAGAATTGAAGTCTATAACAGTGTGAGCGAGCTGTTTGATTTCGTGGCGCAGGTGAAAAATCCCAACCAACGAAATACCGCGCGTGTAACTTACAAGTTTGTTTATAATGGCGGAGAAACGGTGTCAGCGCAGACTTTGCTTTTGCCAATGAGCGAACGTCCGATCGTGTATTTTGGCCAAAAGTCGGATATTTATCCAACCGCGCCGCGACTGGTGATTGAAAAAGTTGAGTGGAAGCGTATTGGCGCGGAGGAAGTCGCGGACATGGGCGCTTTTTTGGCCGAGCGAATGAATTTCACCGTGGAAAATTTTGTTTTTACCAAGGCGAGCAAAATCACCGGCGCGCTTAACAATCAAATTGAATTTGATTTGTTTAATGATTCGGCGTATGGTTATTGGGAGCCGAAATTTTACGTGGAATTAATTGACGGCGTGCAGACGGTCGGAATGATTTATTTGGTTGCGCCAAAATTTCAAGCCGGCGAGTCGCGTAACATTGACCTTCGTTCGTTGGTTGACACGTTGGATGTAAACGAGGTGAAAATTTGGCCGGCATTTAATCCGTTTGATACCTCGGTGTATTTGAAGGTGGAGTAGATTTCGCCACTGTCATTCCGACCGAGTCCGATGTCACATCGGACGAGTGGAGGAATCCCTTGATTTAAAAATCAATCTTTGTTATCAATTGAAAGGGATCCCTCGTCGTCGCTCGGGATGATACACGATACTATGCGTCTAACTTCTCGTCAACTTTTTCTCTGGCGCAGTTTTGACTGGGTGATTTTGGCATTGGTTTTGGTTTTGACGGCCATCAGTTTGGCGGCGATTTACAGCATTGATTTATCCCGCGGCGATGTTTTGAATTTTTTTCCCACGCAGGCGCTGGCAGTAGCGGTTGGGTTGGTTTTATTTTTTACGGCGGGTTTTTTCCACATTTCATTCTATCGCGCCTCAGCTAAATTAGTTTATCTTTTTTCATTATTGTTATTAATTGCGGTTTTATTTTTCGGACAATCTTTGCGCGGAACCACCGGCTGGTTTCGGTTGGGCAGTTTTTCTTTTCAGCCCGCGGAATTCGCCAAAGTCGGGTTGGCGATTTTTTTAGCCTGGTGGATCAGCATTCAGGCGCGGCGGTTTGACCGCTGGCAGTTTTTGCTGACTAGCGGGTTTTTCACGCTTTTGCCGATTGGTCTGATTATGTTTCAGCCGGATTTGGGTTCGGCGATGGTTTTGTTCAGCGTTTGGTTCGGTTTGTTATTTTTAGTCGGGGTAAAAAAAAGATATATCGCGTTATTAGTGGCGCTATCCAGCATCACCGCCGTGGCATCATGGTTTTTTTTGTTTCAAGATTATCAAAAAGATCGTTTGCTGACGTTTCTGGATCCGTCGCGCGAACCGCTCAAAGCCGGTTATAACGTGAATCAGTCGGTAATCGCAATCGGCGCCGGACAAATATTCGGCCGCGGGCTGGGTTTTGGCTCGCAGAGCCAATTGCATTTCTTGCCGGAAGCCCAGACCGACTTTATTTTTTCCGTGATCGCCGAAGAACTTGGCTTTTTAGGCGTGTCAGTGGTTTTGGTGATTTATTTTTTATTGCTTTGGCGGCTTTTGTATATCGCCAAAACCAGCCGAGACGATTTTTTATCTTATTTGGTTTTGGGGATATTATTGGTGTTTTTTGTTCAGATTTTGGTTAATATCGGCGGCGCGGTCGGGCTCTTGCCGGTTACCGGCGTTACTTTGCCGTTTTTGAGCTATGGCGGCTCATCATTGGTGATGAATTTTTTGTTGTTGGGGGTGGTGGAGAGCGTCTATCGGTGTAGAGTAGCCAACTCTTGACATTTATAGTATAATAATGATAAAGTATTGAACACTTAAATATGCATAAAGATTCTAAACAACCCAAGCCGATTCAAGAAGGTTTGCGGCTGATGAATCAGTGTCCGGTTTGCAAGGGCGATTATCGGGCGGATCAGAAGAATATATTGGAAGAGAAAAACGAAGCGCATTTGGTTCACATCACCTGTCCGCATTGTTCCAATTCAATCGTGGCGGTAATTGTGACCACGCCGGTGGGTTTGAGTTCGGTCGGGATGCTTACGGATTTAGCGGCGGGAGATGTTTCCAGACTGTCTCATTGCGGTTCAATCAGCGAGGATGAATTATTTGCTTGTCATTTATTATTAAAGGAGCGGAATCTATCAGAGATTTTTAGTGAAATAAAATAATATGGTGTTTACGTTTACTGCGCAGAAAAGGACGGAGAAAAACGCGGACGTTGTGCGCGCCGCCGGCCAATTGCCAGGTATTTTATACGGCCAAGGCATTGAGCCGGTTTCGCTCGCGGCCGATCGCGTCAAATTTCAAAAATTATATGATCAAGCCGGGGAATCCAGTTTGATTGATTTCACCGTGGAAGGCGGGAAAGAGCCGGTGAAAGTTTTGATTCAAGATATTCAATACGATCCGGTAAAACAAAAACCGATTCATTTTGATTTACGCCAAATTAGAATGGACAAGGAAATGGACGTTACAATCCAGATTCATTTTATCAATGAACCGCCGGCAGTCAAAGGGTTGGGCGGAACCCTGAATAAATCAATTGAAGAAATTGATGTTCGCTGTTTGCCGAAGGATTTAATCGGTTCGGTAGAAGTTGATTTGGGAGTTTTGCAGACATTTGATGACGCGATTCATATTAAAGACATTAAATTTCCGGATGGCATTAAAGTCATGAATAAACTGGATTTGGTGGTCGCGAAAGTTATGCCGCCTTTGACCGAGGAGCAGTTGAAAGCCATGGAAGAGTCCGGTCCGAAGAGCGTTGAGGAAGTGGAAGTGGAGAAGAAAGGCAAAGTGGAAGAGGAAGGCGAAGCCGCGGCCGGCGAAGCTGGAGAAAAGAAGGAAGAGAAGAAAGAGGAGAAGAAAAAAGAATAACAAAAAAGCCCCGCGAGGGGCTTTTTGAAATGACAAATGTTAAATACCAAATTTCAAATAAAATGTCCAAATGTAAAAATTTTTCATCTAGCATTCATCACAAATTTGTGCTACAATGTATTCATGCTGAAAAAACTTCCGCGTAAACAATCTAATGAAACAAGACTGCTGTACCTCCTCGCCTGGTTGGTTTTTTTGGTTGCGTTGGGTTTGCTTGGATGGTTTGGGTACGGTTATTTGTTGAATCGGAATCAAGCGGATTTTAACAACACGGTAGAAGGCGATGATTTTGCGCAATCCGGAACTGACTGCCAATATCGCCGTGTGTTAGATGGCATTTGTGTCGCCAGCGAAGAAGAAATTAATCCAAAATTAGTCGCGGTGATGGTTGAAAATCACGTTGACGCGCGGCCGCTATCCGGTTTAGCCGAGGCGAGTGTGGTTTACGAAGCGCCGGTGGAAGCGAATTACACCCGCTTTCTTGCAATTTATCCGGCGAATGTTAAAGTGGATAAAATCGGGCCGGTCAGAAGCGCGCGACCCTACTATTTAGACTGGCTGTCCGAATACGGCGACGCGATGTATATGCATGTCGGCGGTTCTCCGGAAGCGATTGTTTTAATAAAAGAATACAAATTATTTGATCTGAATGAATTTTATTTCGGCCGATATTATTGGCGCGCGCCAGATCGTTCGGCTCCGCATTATATTTATACTTCATCGGAATTGTGGAGCCGGGCGTTGGATGATTATTCAGATGAGGATTTAGTGGCGAATTATGAGGGATGGGCGTTTTCCACTTCATCACCCTTCGGCTCTGCTCAGGGCAGGCCTGATCACACCATCACAACATCACTTGGCGAGAGTGAGTTGGCGGCGAGTTTAAAAATAACATTTTTATCGCCGAATTATATTGTTGATTGGAAGTTTAACAGTTCAACAAAGAAATACGACCGGTATCAGGGGGATGAATTGCAGAGAGATACGAGCGGTAAAAAAATTAAAGCGGATACATTGATAATTCAGCGCGTTAAAAGTTTGGTGATTGATGAAATCGGCCGGAAGAAAATCAATACTGTCGGCAGCGGCGAAGCGATGGTTTTTTATGACGGTCAAAAAATTGACGGAATTTGGAAAAAAGAAAATAGAAATGACAGGACGAGGTTTTATGACGCTATTGGCGAGGAAATAAAATTAAAACCGGGGAAGATTTGGGTGGAGGTGGTGGGGGGAGATAGCGTGGTGCTGAACAATCCTTCCCCCTCGTAGGCTTCGGCCATGAGCTCAGCCGAACGGGGGGAGGCGGGGAGGGGGTCTCAGCGAGTGAAAAAGCAATCAATCCGCATAAATAGACATCAGCTTTTTTATGTTAGCAAAAACAGAACCAAAACTCCGCGATCGTTATCCAGAAAATGAACATCTAAAATATCGCCGTCGTTCTCTCCGCCACTCGTTAACAAAAGCAGAGACTACTCTGTGGCAATGGTTAAGAAAAAATAAAACCGGTTTTAGATTTCGCCGTCAAACAAGCATCGGTAAATATATTGTTGATTTTTATTGCCATCAATTAAAACTTATCATAGAAGTTGACGGCGGAATACACGAGGAACAAGTTGGATATGATAATAAAAGGGAAACGTGGCTGAAAGAACAAGGTTATAAGATTTTAAGATTTAAGAACGAGGATGTTATTTATAATCTACCTTTGGTGTTGAGTCAGATAAATAATTTTGTTAACAAAGGTTGAGACCCCCTCCTACCTCCCCCTACGAGGGGGAGGGATTTGAAACACTCCCTCCCACTAATATAATTGATGAACCCGCGGACCAGAATTGGCCGCTTCAAGCAACACACACCGAAGGATATTAATGCGGAAGTATACTGCATTTTTATTGATTTGTCAAGGGGTATTGGTGTATAATAAGCACATATCACACATCATCCAATCAGTCTAAATCAATTTGGCTCTGTCTAAATCAATGCTATGAAATACTTCTTCGGCATCGGGGCGATTATCGTTGGTATTTTTTTAGTAATTAAAACCGAATGGTTTGTGCAGAATTTCGGCACCAGCAATTGGGCGGAAGAGCATCTCGGTTCCAGCGGCGGCACGCGGCTGATGTATAAATTCATCGGCGTCGCTTTTATTATTCTCGCTATGATGGGGATGACCGGAATGTTGGGAGAAGTAATTATTAGTGTATTTGGTAGATTATTCGGATTAAAATGATATGTATCACAGTGGCAACCAAATGATAGACCCCGCGGTCTTGTTTGAAAAAGTCCAATTGCGTCCCGGCATGCACGCGGCGGATTTGGGTTGCGGCAAGACCGGCCACGTGGTTTTTCCCGGCGCGGCGATTTTGGGCGAGCTGGGCGTGATGTACGCGGTGGATATTTTGAAAGAAGTTTTAGTTGAAATAAAAAAGCGCGCGGCAATAGAAAGTTTAATCAATATTCAGCCGGTCTGGTCGGATCTGGAGCGCATTGACGGCACAAAAATTCCGGCGCGCAGTCTGGATGTCGCCTTTATTATCAATATGTTGTTTCAAGCTAAAAATCGTCCGGCAGTTTTGGATGGCGCGCTGAAGTTATTAAAGAATAAAGCGCGGCTAATAGTGGTTGATTGGAGGAAAAACAGTCTGCCGTTCGCTCCGCCGGCGGATAAGTTGGTTGATTTTGGTGAAATTAAAAAATGGGCGAGAAACAAGGGGTTGGCGGTACAGGAAGAGTTTGACATGGGAGGATACCATCATGGGGTGGTGTTGTATAAGCAAGACTAAGTTAACTAAGTAGCTAAGTTTACTAAGTTGTGTCAAGAACGGAACTTCAAGAGATAGGCCGCTGGGGCGAAGAACAGGCTTCGCTTTTTTTAGTTAGGAACAAATATGAAGTCGCGACGCGAAATTATTTGGCGCGGGGCGGAGAGATTGATATCGTGGCGTGGGACCGAAGCGACAAAGACGAACCGGCGCTGTGTTTTGTGGAAGTAAAAACCAGAAGCGAAGGCGAAGACAGCGCGGAGTTGGCGGTGAATAAGGAGAAAGCGCAGAAAATAAAATCCACGGCGGAGAATTATTGCTACTTCAACCGGATTGATGTTGATAATACCCGCATCCGGTTTGAACACGTGAGCGTGTATGTGGATAAAGAGAATAAGAAAATTAGTTTTAAAAAGTATATTTTGCCGAGCTTTCTTTTTGACAGAAGGCCGAAGTTTCGCAGATGATTAAAGCGATGATGTGATGATGTGATGTGGTGAAAAGTGTGGTATAATTAAACCATCTTAAAAAATAAACTATGGACACTTCTTCTCTTCCCGAAATCTTGCGTTATGGCGGTTCGGTTTTGTTAATGGTCGGCGTGACAATGTATTTTTTTTATAAACGTCGTGGCGGTGAGACAACATCTTTCACTACCAAAAATGTTGGCGGCGGGGTTGGTTGTCTGGGCGGTTTCGCGGTTGACTTGACAGTATTGGCGAGAGAAGGAAAAATCGATCCGGTGGTCGGGCGGGCGGAAGAAATTATGCGCGTCACCCAGGTTTTAACGCGCCGGACTAAAAATAACGTGATTTTAGCCGGTCCGCCGGGAGTTGGGAAAACCGCAATTGTTGAAGGTTTGGCAATGGGAATCGTCACCGGCGATGTACCGCAGGTTTTGCGCAATAAGAGAATTTTATCTTTGCGCGTTTCAGAATTATTAGCCGGCACCAAGTACCGCGGAGAATTTGAACAGCGCGTGAAAAAAATAGTTGATGAAATCAGAATTTCAAACCGCACGATTATTTTATTTATTGACGAAATTCATACCGTGATGCAGACCAGAGGGGCGGAGGGGGCGGTGAATTTTTCCGATATTTTAAAACCCGCTCTCGCCCGCGGAGATCTTCAACTCATCGGAGCAACGACAGAGAAAGAATACAACGAATTTATCGCGCCGGATGAAAGCGTTGCCCGCAGATTCCAGATGGTTTTGGTTGACGAGCCGACAGTCGCCGAGACGATTCAAATTCTGCACGGCATAAAAAAGAATTACGAAACTTTTCACCAGGTTAAATTTACCGACGAGGCGATTGAGGCCGCAGCGCGTTTGTCGCACGAATACATCAAAGGCCGGCGTTTGCCGGACAAGGCGATTGATGTGATGGACGAAGCGGCGGCTATGGTTAATGTTAAAGAAGGCCTGCCGGTTGATCACGCTGTCGCCTTGCTTCACGGCGCAGCCGGGAAAGTTAGCGGAAACAAAAGCGACTTAAGCGAAGAGATGGCGCGTTTGCAAAAAGAACTGGTTTCTTTGCATTCGCAAGAAGAGAAGACACAAGATGAAAAAGCGCTGGTTTCAGTCAGAAAAAAAATTGTTGATAAAGTTAAAGAGATTGAAGAATATTCAGCGGCGCAGAAAGGCGATCAGGGGTGGATTGAGGTTGGTGTTGAGCATATCAAAGAAGTGGTGGCGGATTGGGTGGGGATGAAAAAAAACGAGATACATTGAGATAGGTTGAGATATTAAAAAGTATTTTTTATTGCCGGCCTGGCTGTTGATAAGTTGGTTTATAATTTGAACAATGGTATTTTTTGTGCTATTATTGTACTAAATATGGCAAACATGGTTTATCCTGATCAAAATAAAAACAGAACTTTTCTTCTTACTTGGGAAGGAGGGAGCTTAAATAACAAGAAAATCAATTTAGCGGTGACGGATCGGATTGTTGCCACTGTGGAAGAAATAAGAGAGGAAGACAAATGGCGGCTGATTGGTAGTATTTATTCGAAAGAGGAGCTAGCGGAAGGTAAAAAATTTAATTTTGGTGATTTAAATATAATGGTCCAGCAAAAAAAAGTATTTTGGTTTATTAAAGAATTGATTTTGTTCGTTGATGGTAAGAAAGTGAAAGGCAATTCTTGGAAAGATTTTGCCATTGGTTTTTCACAGTAGTATAATGATTTAAAATTATGAATTTCGCGGATTTTTACGCGTCAATGAGTTTTGGCGCGAAGATGGGTTTATTGGGCTTGTTAATCTTCGCGGCTTTATTCGCGCTGTGGGTAAGCGCGATAGTTTCTATTATCCGTAATAAACAAATAGCGGTGGTTTCGCAAAAAATCGGCTGGATTGTTTTGAATTTATTCACTTTATCTATCGGTTCCGTAATTTATTTTTTCAGATTTAAATTTTTAAAACGCGCGTGGGCGAGTTTACTGTTGGTTTTGGCTTTTGTGGTTTTGATTGTGGTTTACGGATTAGCGCAATCAGCATCGCTACTATCTTCCACAAATGAAGATCATTGGGCATCTTGTCCGGTCGGGCAAGAGTGCGGCGCGGTGGCCGCGGAAACCGCTGATACCTCATCCGTGAATTACGTGAAATTTGCTAATCCAAAATATCATTTTCAACTTGATTATCCGGAGGGCACGGTCGTTAGTCTGTCGGAATATCCGGCCACAAGAGAAAGAGCGGCGAGGTTTCCTTTGGTTGTTGACGGCGTGGTTCTTGATCAGATTGGCGGAAGTCTTACTGTCGCTGAAAAGGATATTTCTGATTCAGGAGTCAGCCCGAGCCAATATATGAAAGAGGCGGAAGACAGCGCTACACAATATTTGTTGGCAGGGGAAAAAATATTGGAACTTAAAGATATTGAGATCAGCGGAGCGCCGGCGAAAATAATCGTTAAAAGATTGAACATGCCGACACGGTTTGTTAAAACTTACGAGATGTTTACTGTAAAAGATAAAATGTATTTTGGCTTCACGTTTTCTGCTGACGAATCCGATTACGATAGTTTTATCGGTGTTGTCAAGCACACGGCTGATTCCTTGCGTCTAGAATAATATTTTTTTAATATTCATTAATAATTAAAATCTATGCCCCCGAGAGCAAAAAAAATGGCAAAGTCCGCGGTTGCGCCGGACACGATACCGATCATACCACCAGCAGTTACTCCGACTGTCGCAGCCACCGCGACAGAAGTGAAAACGAAAGTCGTCTCTAAAACCGCCATGGCGGTGGCAGTCGCCTTTTTAGGCTTTGCCGCGATCGCGGCCGGCATGTTGACTTTGCCGCAAAGCGGTCCGAGCGGTAATAATTGTTTTGACAGTGATTATGCGACGAAGAATGACGGGGGGTCGTCAGTATTGAGGTATAGTTTTATCAACCAAGCAATCAAAGGCACAGCTTATGGCATACAAACAAATTCCACTCAATTTGTTTCCAGCACTGATAAGTGTTGGAATGATAAAAAATTGTTGGAATTTTTTTGCGATGTTAAAAATAACAAAGTAACTTGGAACAGTTTCGCTTGCGCAGCCGGAACAAGCTGTGTGGATGGAGCGTGTGTGAAGCCGGTGCCAGTGTATGATGAAACCACAGTACTGAAAGTGCAATTACCACCGCCACCGATATACTCTCAAATAATGACGACCGGTGTTGCCGGAGATGAATTATCAAAAGTGTATTTGAGTAGTTATCAGTTTTCAGCTACAGGGGGTGATGTGCTTGTTAAGAGTGTTAAGCTCGCTCCGGTAGTGGGTGATTCTAATTTAACCTCATTAAATGATTACGATTCTATTTATTTGGCTTCTAATTCTGTGGATATACCTAATGCAGTTGGTATACCGACTGGCTCTGGTGAGATTGTACTGCAGACAACAGATTTTGTCGTCAAGCCCGGTACGGCGTCGTCGTCTCCTTATTCCAGTCTTAATGTAAAAGCAGTTTTACAACCGCTTAAACCGTCAGGCGGGGCAACATCAGGCCATGTGATTGGTTATAAAATTATAAATCCGATAGAGGCCGTGTCATTGACGACAGGCAAGGCGGTAAAGGTAAATTTTAATGATGGGGGCGGTGTTTATCATTTTCTACACAAGAGCCGGCCGGTCATCTCGAACAAACCTCTTGCAAGTAAAAAATTGACTAATGGTGTGAATGATTTATATAAATTTAGTATTAAAGCTGAAAGCGGTGATGTTGGCTTATATAAGGTTTCTTTTAAGATGGTATATGCTAATGTCAACGTACAGTCCCTGCAGCTTTTTGATGTTACCGATAGTAATGATGGGATACTAATCGGTGAGTTAAGCAAGTTGGGTAAATTGAATGATAATGGAGAATTGTGGGCCACCAGCGGAACCGAGTGGGCAACTAATTATCCTATTAATGAAATTACTATTGCGAAGAATCAATCAAGGGTTTTTGTATTACGAGCCAATTTAACCAATGTGTTGAATTATTATACAACCATTGTTACCTCTTTTATTTATCAGCCAGCCGATGTTGTTATGGATAAACCGTGGACCGCGGCTGCCGGAGTGAACGGATATTTTGTCTGGTCGGATAAGAGCAGCGCGGCGCACAGTGTAAATTCCAATGATTGGACAGATGGAACCGCAGTTCCTGGCCCAGTTTCCCTTACGACGACACTGTCATCTTGAAACTGTTGACAAGTATTTCACTCCGTGGTATAATATATTTATTATAAAGCAACCTACAAAATAGGTTGCTTTAATCTTAAACTTTATTTATGTCGGAAATCACCAAAGCGATTCAATTCATCTGCGACGAGAAGGGGCTAACCTTTGAGTCGGTAATGGAAGCGATTGAGGCCGCGATGTCCGCGGCTTATCGCAAGGACTTCGGCAATCGCCAGCAAAATGTCAAAGTAAAATTTGACCCGGAAACTATGGGCATGGAAGTTTGGGATGAAAAAGAAGTCGTGGAAGATATTGACGAAGAAATTTTGTTAAAAGCCCAAGAAGAATTAACTAAACGCCGCGAGGAAGCGCAGAAAGAAGGCCGCGAATTAACCGAAGAAGAGATGGCGGATTTGGCGCGCTTCAATCCAAAAATGCAGATAATGATTACGCAAGCGAAAGAGCAGGTTAAGAAAGCCAAAGTCGGCGAGATTATAAAAATTAAGCTTGAAGTGCCGGGAGAGTTCGGCCGCATGGCCGCGCAAACCGCCAAGCAGGTGGTCATCCAGCGTTTGCGCGAGGCGGAGAGAAATACCGTCTATGATGAACTTAAAGATCAGGTTGGAAATATTATCCATGGCATTGTCCAGCGCAGAGATCGCGCAGGCGCGATAATTATTGATTTGGGGAAAGCGACGGCAACACTGCCGGCAGAAGAACAGATTTACGGCGAACAATATCGTCCGGGCGCGCGCATGCGGTTTTTAATTGAAAAAGTGGAAATGGGCCAGCGCGGTTTGGAAATTATTTTATCTCGCGCGGGCAAGAAAATGGTGGAAACGATTTTCGCCGAAGAAATTCCGGAGATTGGTTCCGGCGCGGTGGAAATCAAGGGTTTGGCGCGCGATGCCGGCCATCGTTCCAAAGTCGCGGTCTGGACAGGCGATGATTCCATCGACCCAATCGGCGCTTGTATTGGCCAGCGCGGTAGCCGCATTACCACGATTATTGAAGGATTGGGCGGAGAAAAAATTGACGTGATTCAATTCAGCGATGACGCGGCTGAATATATTAAACACGCCTTATCTCCGGCCAAAGTTACCGCGGTGTCTTTAAATGAAGAGACGAAAGAGGCGGCGGTTTATGTCGCCGCGGATCAATTTTCTTTGGCTATCGGCCGCGGCGGGCAGAATGTTCGTTTGGCCGCGGAGCTGACCGGTTGGAAATTAAATGTAGTGCAGAATGAGGGGGAAGAAAAAATTGTGAGCAGCGATGATGTGGTTGAAACTCCGGAAGCAGTGGCAGGCGAGGAAGAAAAGGTGGTCGAGGAAGAAAAAAAGAGTGATGAATCATGAATTAAGAATAAGGGGCGATGACGACGGGCTGTTATCGAATGGAAAATTTTAGTGAGGCAATGACCGTCCTGAGAGGGGCGGTTTTTGTTGCGACTGGAATTATTTTGTGTTAGTATACTGTCAGGTTATTTAGGTCAGGAGTTTGGTTCGTTGTATCCTGCTATTTGTATTCTGAATTCTGAAGTATGATTTCATATATTAAAGGCAAAATTCTAGAAAAAAGCGAGCGGTCGATTTTGGTATTGACTGAAGGTGGAGTTGGGTATGAAGTGTGTGCTCAAGTGTTAAAGTGCGCAAGTTTGCAAGTTGGCGAGAACGTGAACCTGTACACATATTTGCGTGTGGGAGAGAACGCGTTGGATTTGTTTGGGTTTGAAACCCTGGAAGAAAAAAGTTTTTTTGAGTTATTATTAACCGTCAGCGGGATCGGACCTAAGAGCGCCATGCATATTTTGGAATTAGGCAGTTTGGAAGAAATCAGCGCGGCGATCGGTCGGGGCGATGTTGATTATCTCACGAAAGTCAGCGGTATTGGCAAGAAGACGGCGGAGAGGGTGGTGGTTGAGTTGAAGTCCAAAGTCATAAAGTCCGTAAAGTCCACAAAGCTCGGTGATAGCGAAGTGTTGGGTGAAGCGATAGATGGACTGGTGTCTTTGGGTTACAGCCGTGAAGAAGCCCGCGAGGCAGTGAGGGATTTGCCGGTTGAGAGCAAAGACACTGGAAAATTAGTAAAAGAAGCGTTGAGAAAGTTGGGAAAGTGAATCACAGCAACGTCATGCTCGCCACTTTGTCGCCCTCTTCTTTAAATCTCATTACTCGCACGCCTTGAGTGGCGCGGCCGAGAGTGGAAATGGTATCAAGCGGGACGCGAATGACTTGGCCGTTTACCGAAATAGCCATTAAGTCGCGTTCTTCGGTGTTATTTATTATCGCCATGCTGATAATTTTTCCGGTTTTTGCCGTTACGGCCATAGTCTTGATGCCGCTGCCGCCGCGGCCTTGCACTTTATATTCTGACAAAGCGGTGCGTTTTCCTAAACCGTTTTCTGAAATCACCAGCAATTCTAATACGGCTTTTTTCACCAATTCCGGCTGGACAATATCCATGCCCACGATATAATCTTTGCCTTTCAATCGCATACCGCGCACGCCGGAAGCGTTGCGGCCCATGGCGCGCACATTGGCTTCTCTAAATCTAATCGCTTGTCCGCCGTCAGTGGCAATGACAATTTCGTCTTTGCCGGTTGACGGTTTGACCCACTCCAAATTATCATCAGGCTTCAATTTTAACGCGATCAAGCCGGAACGGCGTACATTGGAGAAATCAGATAGGGCGGTTTTTTTAATTGTGCCTTTGTTGGTCACCATTACCAAAAATTGGTGCTGATTCAAACTGCTCATTGACAGAATGGCGGAAAGTTTTTCATTCGGAGCGAGCTGGAGAAAATTTACCACTGCCTGTCCTTTGGAAGTGCGCGTGGCCGGAGGAATATCATAGGCCATCATTTGAAACACGCGGCCGCGAGTGGTGAAGAACAACAAATTATCATGAGTATTGGTGGTTAACAGTTGGTCAACGACGTCTTCTTCTTTGGTCGTCAAACCAATCACGCCTTTGCCGCCGCGGCCTTGGGTTTTAAAAGTATCAGGCGCGACCCGTTTGATATAGCCGTCGCGAGTGGTCATGACCACGATTGATTCATTCGGGATCAAATCTTCAGTGGTAAATTCTTTTACGCCGTGGGCGACAATTTGGGTGCGGCGTTCGTCGCCGTATTTTTCTTTTATTTCTTTAATTTCGTTTGTTATTATATTTAAGATTTTTTTTGGGCTGTGCAAAATTGATTCCAATTCTTTTATCAGAGTGCGTTTCTCTTTTAATTCATCCTCAATTTTTTGCCGCTCCAGATTCGCCAATTGTTGGAGTTTCATTTCCAAAATGGCGACTGCCTGCCGCTCGGTAAACTTGAATTTGCTCATCAAGTTTATTTTGGCGTCGTCTTTATCTTTGGATTTGCGGATAGTGTTGATTACCAAATCAATTTTATCCAGCGCTTTGCTCAAACCCTCCAAAATGTGCGCGCGTTCTTGCGCTTTGTTTAAATCAAATTCAGCGCGGCGGCGAATGACTTCTTGACGGTGTTTCACGTATTCTTCCAATACCGATTTCAGATTAAGCACGCGCGGCTGGATGCCGTCAACGAGCGCGAGCATGTTGATGTGAAAAGTCGTTTGTAATTCGGTCATGTTGAACAACTGGTTTAGCACTTTTTTCGGATAAGAATCTTTTTTCAGCTCAACCACGATGCGGACGCCGTCTTTGTTTGATTCATCGCGCAAGTCTTTGATGCCTTCAAGTTTTTTCTCCTGCACCAAGGTTGCGATTTTTTCAATCAGGGTTGATTTGTTAACTTGGTATGGGATTTCATTGACGACGATTTGGAACAAACCGGATTTATTTTCTTGAATATCAGTTTTAGCTCGAATGACGATTCCGCCTTTGCCGGTCGCGTAAGCCGCGGCAATGTCTTTGTTGTTGTAGATAATACCGCCGGTCGGGAAATCCGGGCCTTTGACCAGTTCCATCAATTCTTCAATCGTGATTTTCGGATCATTAATCAGCGCGGTAAGACCGTCGCAAAGTTCTGTTAAATTGTGCGGCGGGATATTTGTCGCCATGCCGACCGCGATGCCCATAGTGCCGTTTAACAACAGATTAGGGAGTTTGCTCGGCAAAACTATTGGTTCATTCGTTGAACCGTCATAGTTCGGCGCGAAGTTGACAGTGTTTCTTTCAATATCCAATAGCATTTCTTCCGCGATTGCTGACAACTTGGCTTCGGTGTAGCGCATGGCCGCGGCTGAATCTCCATCCATGGAACCGAAGTTGCCTTGGCCATAAACCAAAGGGTTGCGCATGGCAAATTCTTGCGCCATTCTCACCATGGAATCATAAATCGCTGAGTCGCCGTGCGGATGGTATTTGGCCATCACTTCACCAACCACATGCGCGGATTTGCGAAATTTGGCATTGTGTTTCAAACCGATATTCCACATGGCGTAAAGAATGCGGCGATGCACCGGCTTCAAACCATCTCGCACATCAGGCAAGGCGCGAGAAACAATCACGCTCATCGCGTAATCCATGTAGGATGTTTTCATTTCATCCACAAGAGCAATCGGCTCCACTTTGCCGATAGGAGCCAGTATTAGTTTTTCTTGATTTGGTTTTGCGTCTTTCATATTTTTTTACAATGATACTGCCGCGGGTTCTGTTGACGACGCAGTTGTGCTGGTCGTTATGGCGTCTGGTAGATTTTTAACTTGTGTTATTAATAATTTAATATCGGTTTTGATTTTTTCTTTTATGGTTTCTTTTTTGTCAGTTGCGTCATCCGGCGCTCCCACCTCTTGCCACACCGTGCGCAGATCGTCTTTAACCGGGTCCGGTAGCCAGCCTTTGTCAGGCCCATTTCCTTGTGTGGCGTCGGTAATCAATACATACATATTCCAGCCCCACATACTGAAAATCACCAGACAGAATACTACCACTCCGGTCCACAACCAGCGCGTTTGACGCGGATCGTGGCGCATGCGCGCTTGGTTGTTAGAACGCGGCGCTTCCGGCTGGGTTTGGATTGGTTCCGGCGCTTGTTCAATCTCTGCGGCTCCTGTCTGCGGTTCAGGTTTTGATAAACGCACTCGCTCAACAATCAAGCCCGGCAGTTTTTCAACAGCTTTTCTAATATCTTGCCGCAAATTTTTTTTTGCTTTGCTCGCCTTACTTTTACCTCGCTTGACAGGCATACTATTGAAATTTTCAATTACCAATTACCAATTTTCAAACTTCTTCACTCTTTAGAGAGTAAAATGACCTGTGTCTCTTCCTGTGGCAGGCTTTTGTTTTTAATGATAACTTTCTTTTCCGCTTGGACTTTGCCGGCGACGCCCATTTCTTTCAAAAATTTTTCTACCGGTTCAAAATCGGGATTATTGTCGGATTTATAGGCAATCGGAATGACAATTCGCGGTTCAATCGCGTTAACGGCTTTGGCCGCGGCCTCGGCGTCATAACAATTTCTTCCGCCGACCGGCACGAGCAGAATATCCACATCCGACAACGTTTCCAGCTGTTGGTCAGTCAGTGGCTGGTTAATTGAGCCCAAATGCGCGAGGCTTAAATGTTCGGCATCTAGACGAAACATAATTTGTCCATCTTCGTGGCCTTGGATTGCGGTTATCAGCACGCCTTTGGTTTCACATTCGCCGGGCGTGTCTAAAATAAACGGATTGCCGGAAAGGGTGATTGAGTCAGCCGCGCCATGGGTAAACAGGCCGATATCAGTGGATAAGTTGCGCGGAAATTCACCGGTTTTTGGCCGGTAAGCATCAATGACGACATCCACGTCTTTATCAAATGGTTTCACTTGAATGCGGACAGCGATATTGCCGAGCCATGAGATATGCATAATTGAATCTAAAATCCTAAATCTAAAATCCTAAATTGCGTTTAGAATTGATGATATTATACATTATGTTTACTTATTGTGCAAGGCCGGCACAAGGGCAGGGTGTTGACATTTTGCAGCCCACATTATATAATCCGGACACTTATTTATTCCGCCTTAGGGTGGTGCCCGACGGGTTCGTCGCCTGTTGGTTAAATTTAATTTTAATATGAAAGACGAAAAAGACAGCGCGGGCCAAAACAGCAATAGTTTCGCCGCTTTGTTTAAGAATTTTTTTACCAAAACTCCGCAAGTTGATGATTTGGTAAAAGGAAAAGTTATTTCCGTGGAAAGCGGCGCTGTCCGCATGGACATTGACGGAATGATAACCGGCGTGGTGCGCGGACCGGAACTATATGCCGAGTCGCGCGAGTTTTCCAACATCAAAGTCGGCGATGAGGTGGAAGCGACCGTATTGGAATTGGAAAATGAAAACGGCGAAATGGAACTTTCTTTCCGCGCCGCGGGACATCGTTTAGTTTGGTCTCGCATGGAGAAGTATAAAGAAGACGGCCTGACGATTGGCGCTAAAGTGACTCAAGCAAACCGAGGCGGGCTGATGATGCAGGTGGATTCTTTGTCCGGTTTTATGCCGGTGTCGCAATTAAGCCCGGATAATTATCCGCGCGTGCCGGGCGGGGACCGCAATCGTATTTTGGAACATTTGCAAAAATTAATCGGCCGCGAACTGCAAGTGAAAGTGATTGACGTCAATGATAAAGAAGAAAAATTGATCGTGTCGGAAAAAGCGGTTTGGGAAGATGATCAGAAAGCGGTTTTAGATTCATACAAAGTCGGCGACACAGTTGAAGGCGAAGTAAGCGCCCTAACTTCTTTCGGCGCGTTTATCAAATTTGGCGAAGGGTTGGAAGGGCTCGTGCACATTTCGGAAATTGTTTGGCAGAGAATTGATCATCCCAAAGATGTGTTGAAAGTCGGCGACCGCGTGAAAGCGCAGGTGATTGACATCAACAAATCAAAAATTTATTTATCCATCAAACGACTGGTGGACGATCCGTGGAAAACCGTTAAAGATAAATATAAAGTCGGCCAGGAAGTGGAAGGCGAGATACACAAAATTGAAGCCTTTGGTTTGATGATCAAACTTGATAACGATATCCACGGTTTGGCGCACATTTCCGAACTCGGCGCTCGTGATCCGAAAGAATTGAGGGACAGATTCAAAATCGGCCAGAAAGAAAAGTTTGAAGTGATTTCGGTTGAGCCGTCGGAGCATAGATTGGGTTTGAAGCTGACTGGGACAGCGAAAGAAAAAAAGGCGGTCGTGGCGGAGAAAAAGGAGGAAAAAATAGAGGAAAAAGTTGAGGAGAAGAAAGAGGAATAAAAGACCAAAAGATTGTAAGATTGAAAAGACCACCCGAGAAGGTGGTCTTTTTTGATGAGCTATTCTTTCACCGGACAAATTTTTGGTTCGTGACTCGTGTTGATGCCATTTATTTCTTGCACGCAATCCTCCGCATCTTTTTTAGAGTCAAATGATTCCACCCACCCTCCGCCTTTTGGTTTGCCTTCCATGTCCAAGAAAGTTGCCATAACCATAAATTGACCTTTCTGCGGGCTTCCGAGCCCGCCTCGGTATTTCTTGCGAAGAATTATATTCTCTGTTGGATCGGAGAATTCTCCTCTATCGTATTGCGGCATATTTTTTTATTTAAATTTAATTTTATTCAACTATTATTTCATTGTAATCGCTAGTTTCTTCTTCAGCTATTGCTTCAGATGTACCCATCAAAATTGTTGTA
This sequence comes from Candidatus Magasanikiibacteriota bacterium, assembly GCA_016207245.1. Taxonomy (GTDB): domain Bacteria; phylum Patescibacteriota; class Patescibacteriia; order Magasanikbacterales; family UBA922; genus 2-12-FULL-43-12. Next base: position 25,259 of record JACQQA010000005.1, read on the forward strand.
AGTTTGTCAGTAAATAATTTAGTAAGTCTTTGGCCCATTGTATCATCCCCACTATCGTGATGTTTTTTTTGTTTCACATGTGTTGCACCCGCAACAACTAAATATTTTCCTGGATGTTTCTGATAATACGTACTGATGTTGTCAAACATGTCCTCATCTCTAGATTCACCTCGTAAAAAGTATACCCCATATCTTGATTTGTGTGGATATTCTTCGGTCGGTAATTTTGATGAATCAACACAAACGGCTTGTTTACCAAATTGTTTAATTTTATCTAGTAACAAAAGTAAACCACCTCTTATGTTTTTACCCTCTCTTTCAGCGTCTGCAAAAAATTTTTTTAGTTTTTCATCTGTTTCTCCGGTTTTCATGTATAAGTCAAAAGAAGATTGGTATGTCACTGGTATTTCAAAAAATATTCCATTAATTTGTGATAAGAATTGGTTAAGGAATTTCATTATTGTTTCGAGGTGAGCGCCATGATGTGTCTCGGCTAAGACCACAATTTCAGCTTTTTTAAAATAATCTTTTAATTCAGCAGGTTGTTCTTGTCGTGTTTCATTTTCTTTTGTAACATTTTCTGTCGTTTTTTCCATAATCAGCATCCATTGTTCTGGATTTTTGTCTTTTGCATCACTAAGATTTTTTACGTCAATGCCGACCCATCCTTGGTCAAGCAAAATTTTAATGGCAGGTAAATTTGAAAGCTGTATTTCTCGCAGTTCTCCAAGCGGCTCTTTTTTCCTTTCATGTTTTGATTTGCCATTTATTTTTTTGGTTACAGTAAATTTACCCGCTTGTTTATCGTCGTCGTAGAACTCAAGACCAATTACGGTATAATCATCATTTAATTTAGTTACCAAAGCAATCGGGTTTTCAGTGAATACATCTCCGCTTACCGAAGAACAGCCGTTGCGTCTGGCGTATTCTACGCGGATGTTTTCTAATTGTTTGGATAAACCTTTGCCTCGCAAATTTTCATCAACACTTAGAAACGATAGGTAACCGTCTTTGTCTGTTTCGTCCTTGGTACGGATGTCTAATTTGCCTGTGGCAATTATGCGGTTGTCTTTTTTGATGCCGAAAAAATATACAGGGTGATCCGCTCGTCTTATTTCATAAAGTGTCAGTTTGGCTTCGCGAAGGGCTGCCTTTTTTTCCTTCTCGGGGTCAGAAAAAAGTGCCATGCCATTGTTTTGGTAGACGGCAAGCCAGAATTGAGCGAGCTCTTCTTCAGAAGTGAGTTCGGTCGGAATAAGTTGCTCTTTGTATATTTCTTGAGTGTGTGAGTCTTCCCTTTTCATAATAGATTAATAATACTAACAAATATGGAAAAAGACAATACTTTCGTCGGTTTGTTCTTGACTTTTAATCTCTTTTTGCTATACTAAACTTCGTTGTTTTAACAGCATTGATTCAGACTGATTTAACATTGATTACACAGATTTTGGAACGAATATGAAAAATCTTTTGAAAAATTTTACTATCATTTTTTTTGTCCTGCTTTTGGTGGCCGGGTTGTTGAGTTTTTCCTCTTCGGCAAAGCCAAAGACCGAGCCGGCAGGGATCAGCCAACTGGTGCAAGAAATAAATGATGGCGCGGTTAAGGAAATTAAGGTGCGCGGGGACGATTTGGTCGTCGCGTTAAAGGATGAAACGGCCAAACAACAGATAGTAAAAAAAGAGTATGGGCAGTCGTTTTCCGAGCTGATGGACAATTACAAAGTTTCCGCGGAAAAATTACAGCAAGTTAAAGTGGAAGTAGTGGATGAATCCGGCGCGGCGTATTGGTTCAAATCGTTGTTGCCATTTTTAGTGCCGGTCTTGCTGGTTTTGGTTATTATTTATTTCATGAGCCGGCAAGTGCAGGGCATGAATAATCGGGCGATGGGTTTTGGTCAGAGCGCGGCGCGGCAAACAAAGCCGGATGACAAAAATCAGAAAACTTTCAAAGATGTGGCGGGCGCGAAAGAAGCGAAAGAAGAATTGTTTGAAATTGTTGAGTTTTTGAAAGAGCCTAAACGTTTTACGGAAATGGGCGCGAAGATTCCTAAAGGCGTTTTGCTGATGGGCGCGCCGGGCACGGGAAAAACTTTGTTAGCCAAAGCAGTCGCGGGCGAAGCGGGCGTGCCGTTCTTTTCAATTTCCGGTTCGGAATTCGTGGAAATGTTTGTCGGCGTTGGCGCGTCGCGCGTTCGGGATTTATTTACCCGCGCCAAAAAATCCGCGCCGGCGATCGTGTTTATTGATGAAATTGACGCCGTGGGACGCAAGCGCGGTTCCGGGTTGGGCGGATCGCATGATGAGCGCGAGCAAACTTTAAATCAGATTTTGGTGGAGATGGATGGCTTTGATCCGAATTTGGGCGTAATCGTCGTCGCCGCGACAAACCGGCCCGATGTGTTGGACCCGGCTTTATTGCGGCCCGGCCGTTTTGATCGCCGCGTGGTGATTGATTTGCCGGACATCGCCGACCGCGAGGAAATTCTTAAAGTCCACGCCATTGGCAAGCCGATTTCCAAATCAGTATCTTTGCGCAATGTCGCTGAACGCACGCCCGGATTTTCCGGCGCGGATTTAGCCAATCTTTTGAACGAGGCCGCGATTTTAACCGTGCGGCGAAATAAAAAAGAAGTGACGGAAACCGAGGTTTGGGAAAGTATTGATAAAGTTTTGCTCGGACCGGAGAAAAAATCGCGCGTAATGTCTGACCAAGAACGGGAGATGACCGCTTATCACGAAGCCGGCCACGCCATTGTCGGACACTTTTTGCCGAATTGCGATCCAATACGCAAGGTTTCCATTATCGGCCGCGGCTTGGCCGGCGGCTACACTTTGAGCATGCCGGAAAAGGATGTCCGTTACCAGACATTGGCAAGATTCAAAGATGATTTGGCGATGATGCTCGGCGGCTATGTTACGGAAAAGTTAATTTACGGCGATGAGCAGATTTCCACCGGTCCGTCCAGCGATTTGAAAAAAGCCACGCAAACCGCGACCTCAATGGTGATGCGCTATGGCATGAGCGATAAACTTGGCCCGCGACGGTATGGCGACAATGAGGAATTGATTTTTTTGGCGCAAGAAATTCATGAGAAAAAAAATTACAGCGAAAAAACCGCGGAAATGATTGATCACGAAATCAATCGTTTATTAGACGAAGCTCTCAAAACCTCGGGAAAAATCATCCAGGAAAATAAAAATAAGATGGATAAATTAGTGAAAGTTTTGATGGAGAAAGAAATCGTGGAGCAAGAAGAGTTTAATACGATAATGTCAAATGTCTAACTACTAATGCCAAATGAAATGTCCAATTCAAAAAGAGTTGGGCTTTTTATTGATGATGTTTTAGGAGTGTCGTCATGAAATTATCGTGATTACCGAGGCGCTAAAAATTGGTGTTCGTATACCGGCCGAGTTTACTCTCCATTCTCACCGTCGGCAAATATTATATCAAATTTTTTGAAATGAAAACAGCCCCTTTCGGGGTTGTTTTTTTGGGTACGTTCCGCGTATGCGGTTTCACCAATTGATACCTAGATAGAGTATATCAAATGGAATCAAACTTGTCAAGCATAATTATCCACACGTTTTTTACTTTTGATTTACCACCACTTTATCCACGATGCCGTATTTTACCGCTTCTTCGGCAGTGAGGAAGAAGTCGCGGTCAGCGTCTTTTTCCACGGTCGCCATATCTTTGCCGGTGTGGGTAACAATGATGTGATTAAGGCGGTCTTTTAGTTTTAAGATTCTTTCGGCGTGGATTTTTATGTCGCTGGCTTGTCCCTGCGTTCCGCCCATCACCTGGTGAATCATCACTTCGCTGTTTGGCAAACAGAATCGTTTGCCCTTTACGCCGGCAGTTAACAATACACAAGCCATGCTGGCGGCCATACCGATGCAAATGGTGGAAACATCCGGTCTGATGTATTGCATCGTATCATAAATCGCCAATCCCGAGGTTACTGATCCGCCCGGAGAATTGATATACAATTTAATATCTTTGCTCGGGTCTTGATTTTCCAAGAAGAGCATCTGCGCAATCACAGTATTGGCAACGCCGTCATCAATTTCACTGCCAAGAAAAATTATCCTGTCTTTCAACAGGCGCGAATAAATATCATAAGCCCGTTCGCCGTAGGATGTCTTCTCAATTACTGTGGGGATTAAATGTTGGGATTTGACGTTAGACATATTTAATATTTAGTATCAAGTATTATTTTATACCGTTCCGTTGTTTTTTTCAATAGCCGCCCAAATTTTCTCCAACGCTTCGTTAATTTCACCAGCGATTAAAAACCCCGATGCTTTTTTGTGCCCGCCTCCGCCGAGAGTTGAGGCGATTAAAGAAACATCAAAATCATCGCGCGTAGTGCGGAAACTGCCTTTGATTTTTCCATCCCAAGTTTCTTTTAAAACCAGAGACGCGCGGCCTTCGTTAATGTTATTCAAAAAATTGGCAATGCCTTCGCTCTCGGTTTCGCTGGCGTTGTGCGTTTTCAAATCTTCAAGCGTAATAAAAGTATAGACAATATCAAGTTTTTCGTTTTTTGCTAAACGCGACAGGGCCACACCCCAGAGTTTCAGCGCTTCCATCGGTTTGTCGCGCAAAAACCAATTTTTAATCAGATTAAAATTGGCGCCATGGCGGATGAGTTCGCTGGCGACTTTCAGCGAGTGTTCGGTGGTGCCGGGATTGGAAAAATTTTCCGTGTCAGTAATCAGGCCGGTCAAAAGCGCGAGCGCCATATTTTTACTGATCCCAATATTATTCTGGCGGAAGAAAAAATGCAAAACCTCGGCGGTTGAAGAGGCGGTCGGAATAACCAAATTATGATGGCCGAATTTTTTGTTGCTGATGTGGTGGTCAATATTTATAATAATTGTTCGCGGCGGCAAGTTTTTCGCCAGCGCCTCAACTCCGGCGTAATTCAAATCTCCGGAATCTAACACAATCACTACGTCGTATTCAGCCGTGTTCCAGATGTTTGGATCGGTTGAGATTTTAATCAGGTGCGGAAGATTAGCGAGGCGAGAGGTAATTGGGGTTAAACAAAAAGCGTCGTGCGGCTTGCCGATATTCCGCAGAAAATGCGAAAATGCCGAAACCGAGCCCATGGCATCGCCATCCGGCTTTTGGTGCGGCACGAGAAGAATTTTCTTCGCGTTCAAGATTTCATTGTGGATTTGTTTGGCGATTCGGTGCATAAAGGCGTGGCGACGGCGTAGGGCGCAAGACTTAGGATGTGGAATTTTTATAAAACCGACGGTTGATTGTATTATATTTATAATAAAGTGTCAAGGCCCGCCTGCCATGCGTTGCCGCAGGCATTGCGGAAGGGCTTGACAAAACCGTTGAAAGGCGATATAATTAATTGTTATTTATTGATATAATTTTAGCATAGTTTAGCTAAAACCACCCGATAGCAAGTTATTAAGATAATTTTTTGTCGGGCGGTTTGATGCATTTCGCATCTTTGGAGGTCGCCATGATCACATTTTTGGGGTTCGTTCTTGCTGCTATTCTTATCTGTGTCTCTCTCGCGTTCCTCTACACTCTCGGCTTCTAATCAGGCAGCACGCCACATCGTTCTTTCTTCTCGGGGACAGCTGCCGTCCCCCCATCAATTATCTTTTTCATCATTATAATGGAGGCGATTGAGATGGGTAGCGGGGTTTTACTTCTATAAGAAAAGTTGTATAATGGATACAACTTTTTGTTTTATATGTCCATTGAGTTTTCATGGTTCAAAATTATCAAGGCGTCTGATCGTTAGACAGGTATTTTAGTGCCCGCTAACTAATATGGTCTCAAACCAGTCCCGTAGGGACGATAGATAGTAGCCAGGCCTTTTAAGGCCTGGGAACAGTTCATCACCAAAACAATAGCCCCGTAGGGGCGGCACTGGTATGTCTAACACCTGTTCCAACCTATTATTTCACGCAGTCTTCAGCACCAAAGAAAGAGTAAAATTATTATCCAAAGAATTAAGGAATCGGCTTTTCCCATATATATCAGGTATTGCCAATAAAAAAGTGCCTGGCTATTATCTGCCGCCCCCGTCGGGGCTCAAGAGTGTATTATTTAGATATTTTACTGGACACAAAAAGTGATTAATCTATGTTTCTAAAATCCATCGAACTTCATGGTTTCAAGTCCTTTGCCCAGAAGGCGATTTTGGATTTTGTGGCGCCTAAAGACGGGAAAAACAGTATTACCGGAATTGTTGGACCGAACGGGAGCGGGAAGAGCAATATCGCGGACGCGATCCGCTGGGTGATGGGAGAGCAGAGCATGAAAACTTTGCGCGGGAAAAAAGGCGAGGATATTATTTTTGGCGGTTCGGACGTCAAAGGCCAGATGGGCATGGCAAGCGTTACCATGATTTTGGACAACAGCGACCACCGCGCGCCGATTGATTACGATGAATTGGCTGTAACCCGCCGTTATTATCGTTCCGGCGAGAGCGAATATTTAATCAATGGCAACGCGGTGCGGCTGTTGGATTTACAAATTCTCTTGGCTCAAGCTCAATTCGGACAAGGCGCTTACAGCGTTATCGGGCAGGGAATGATTGACCACTTGCTTTTGCACACGCCGCCGGAACGAAAAGCGTTTTTTGACGAGGCGGCTGGAATTAAAGAATTTCAGATCAAACGACATCAAGCAATTTTGAAATTATCGCGCACCAAAGAAAATATCACGCAGGCGGAAATGCTGTTAACAGAAGTTGAACCGCGATTGCGGACATTGTCGCGTCAAGTGAAAAGATTGGAACGGCGGCAGGAAGTGGAAGTGGAATTGCGCGAGACGCAGGAACAATATTTTTTTACTTTATTTTCGCACAACCATGAACAATTGTCAGTATTAAACGCCGAATTGATTAAAATTGAAGAGGAATATAATATTGCGCGTGATCATCTGCAAACTTTACAAAATGAATTGGCGGCTTTAGCCAAAGAAGGTTCGCGGCAAGAACAATTTGTTGTCTTGCAAAATGAATATCAAGATTTATCGCGGCAAAAAAATCAACTTGAACGGGAACGCGCGATATTGCAAGGAAAATTACAGACGGAATATTCTAAGGTCGGGAAACAAAATATCGGTTGGCTGGAAAATAAAATTGAAACATTAAAAACGGTGGTGGATAAAGCAACGCGCGAATTAAAAACAGCGGAATCGACGGTGGAGGAAACCAGCGCGGAAATTTTAGCCAAAAAACAACAGATGGATAAATTGTTGGTTGAAAAAACTGAGGCAAATGGCCAACTGGCAAATTATGAGCAAAGTTTAACGCAATTAAAAGGCGAACAATCATATTGGCAATACGCCGGATTAAAAGCCGTGCAAGCGGTGTTGGAAGAACGGCACCGATTGGGCGCGATTTACGGCACGGTGGCGCAATTGGGCGAGGTGGATGAGAAATATCGTTTGGCTTTGGATGTGGCGGCGGCCTCGCATTTGTCATCGGTTGTCGTGGATAGCGATCGCACGGCGCAGGCTTGCATTGAATATCTGCGCCAGCACCAGTTGGGGGTGGCGACGTTTTTGCCATTGAACAAAATCAAATCGCGTTTAGTCGCGAATGATATTCAAGATTTAACCAACCACGACGGCGTGTTTGGTTTAGCATCCGAGCTCGTATCTTTTGACAGCCGGTTCGCGGATATTTTTTCTTACGCGTTAGGCAACACTCTTATTGTGCGCGATTTGGAAATCGCGCGAGAAATCGGTATCGGTCGGATTCGCATGGTAACTTTGGCCGGCGATATTTTGGAAACCAGCGGCAGTATGAAAGGCGGTTACCGGCAGGCGGAAAAGCGCCGCGGGCTTGGTTTTTCACAGGGAAGCTCGCCATATCTTTTGCAAAATAATATTTTGGACAGCGAGGAAAAAATGACTGAATTGCAAAATCGTTTAACGCAAATTGAAACTGATTTGGCGCAAGCGCAGGCCGAGCTCACCACTTGCCAATCCGGCGCGCAGGTTGCAACCAGCCGAGTGGATATTTTAGGTACGGCTAAACAGGAAACCGATCGGGAGCTGGCCATGTTGGAACAAGAGCTGTCGCTTTGCGCCATGAGTCCGGAGGAATTCAACGCCAGTTTGAAGACAATCGCGAATCAAAAAGAAGAATCAGATCAATCAATTGTTGGTTTAGACAAAAAATTAGAGTTAATTCAAAAAAAGATTGCCGCGTTTAATAATGAAGAAGAAAAAAAGAAACAACGGATTTTTTCTTTGCAAGACGCGATGCAGGGCAAACAAGAAAAAGTCAATAAGATTATTGAAGCTAAAAATTTGAAAAAAATAGAAGCCGCCAAATTAGACACCAAGTTGGAGGACTTGACCAATGAGATTTATCAAGAAATTCAAACTACGCCGGATTCTTTGCGCGAGCGCGGGATTCAAATTTTATTGCCGCGAGATTTGGAAGAGGCGCAGGTTAAGATTCAAAAATTAAAATACCAGCTGAGTTTAATCGGCGGCATTGACGAAGAAGTCGCGGGGGAGTATAAAGAAACAAAGGAAAAATACGAACACCTAACCGCGCAATTGGCTGATTTGAGTAAAGCTTTTGCGGATTTGGAGCAAATGGTTGTTGAGCTTGATGAGTTGATGAAAAAAAAGCGCGGGAAAGCGTTTAAAGAAATTCAGAAAGAATTCGCGCGCTATTTTGCCATGTTGTTTGAAGGCGGAAAAGCCGAATTGGTTGAGTTGTATGGGGAGGAAGCATCCGCGGATATTGCCGAGACGCAGATAGACGCGGAGCTGGTTAATCAGGTTAATGGTGAAAGCGCGGGCGAGGAATTGGTAAATAAAAAGAAGAAACAGATTTTATTAGGCATAGATATTGTTGCTTGTCCGCCCGGGAAAAAGATTAAAAATATCCACGCTTTATCCGGTGGGGAGCGCACCATGACATCAATCGCTTTGGTCTGCGCGATTTTGCACACCAATCCATCGCCGTTTGTCGTTTTAGATGAGGTGGAAGCGGCGTTGGATGAAACCAATACCATGCGTCTAAACCGCATTTTGCATGAATTATCTTACAAATCACAATTTATTTTAATTACCCACAATCGCGCCACCATGCACGCGGCCGACGCTCTCTATGGCGTAACTATGGGCGAGAGCGGTGTCAGCCAGCTGGTGAGCGTTAAACTTAATGACGCGGTAAAAGCATTATGAACGGGATAATTTTATGCGGAGGGCTTTCTACTCGTTTGGGAGATATTACCAAAAACACGCCAAAAATTTTGCTGGAAATAGGCGGCAAGACGGTTTTGGATTGGCAATTGGAAAAACTAAAATCAATTGGCGTTAAAGAGGTTGTTTTAGCGGCCGGGCACTTGGCCGGAGTTTTAAAAGATACCGTTAGTTTTTTTCGCTTAGGTTTGGAATTGATTTACGCGATTGAAGACAAACGATTAGGAACCGGCGGCGCGATTAAGCACGGGCTTGATTATGTAGAAAAGCCAAACGAGCCGACAATAATTTTGAATGGCGATGTTTTGACCACGGTTGATTTGGCGGATATGGTGTCGCGTTTGCCGGAAAATGGCGAGGGAATAATTTTAGGCGCGTATGTTGATGATGTCGCGAGCTATGGCACTTTGGTTTACGATGAAAATTATCATTTGCGGGAATTTAAAGAAAAAGAAGGCATCCACCAGCCCGGCTATCAAAATGGCGGGGTTTATATTTTTAATCCGCAAGTAAAAAAGTATTTTCCGAATCGCGAAGAATTTAGCGTTGAGTATGATGTGTTTCCCAATATGAAAAATTTGTATGTTTACAAATCCGATCGACCGTGGATTGATATCGGCGTGCCGGAGAGACTGGAGTGGGCGAGAGAGAATTGGCGAATATTTAAGTGAAAGATATTAACGAAATATTAAAAAGATATTAAAAAAATATTAACGATTATGACAAAAACAGAAGGATCGCGCGGTCAAGATCCATCACGCGTTATTGCTCCGCCCGATGCCCAAAAAGAGGGGGAGATTTTTGATAGATTTGATTTCGGTTCGGCGCAGATTAAAGGGCCGAGCAAACATGAACAGCAAGATTACTGCACTGTAGCGTTTCCGATGGAAGGAGACTGGTGGGCGGCGGTGGTGGCTGACGGGGCAAGTTGGGCGGAACACGCGGCAGAAGCGTCCAATCTTGCCGGCACGAGTTTTGTGGAGAAAGTGCGGCGACGGGCGGAACGCGGCGAAGAAATAAACTCGGCCACGATAAAGATGTTTCTGCAGACGATTAATGTTGAACTATTGGCGAAATCACGCGCGAATGAAAGAGTGGCCATTGAGAGGGCGAATGCGAAAAAGTTGGTGGGTCAGGAAAGAGACAGAGAAATAGGCCGCGCTATTGATAGGCCAACCACTTTTGAAGGCATGGTATTTAACGGCGATAAGATAATAACCGCGCATTTGGGAGACTCCAGGATTTATGTGTTGCGCGCCGGCGTTTTATCCCAGCTTACGCGCGATCAGACCAGAGCCGAGCAGTTGCGTTCTCGAGGTCAACCGGTGAAAAATGCGCGCGATGAAAGCGTCCTAATCAACTATCTTGGTTATGAAGAAGCGGATGTTTCCGTCCAGCAATATTCTGTTGAGAAAGGCGACGTGTGGCTCGCAGTGTCCGATGGCGTCTTTAAGGTACTTGATGACAAGGAGATCGAAGTAATTTTAAGCCAGCAAAAAGACGCTGTTTCGCTTGCCAACGAACTTATCGCGGCGGTTCAGGTAAAAGGCGCGTTTGACGACGCCAGCGCGGTGGTTGTGAAAATAAAGTAAAAAATTGATCATTTAGCAAGTAGTAAATAGTAATTAGTGGACGAAACGAGTTGTTATGCGGAAATATTTTTTGCTGCTATCTGCATTCTGTATTCTGTCATTCGTCTGGTTTTTGTATTCCGAAATCTACACTGCCGAGGCGCAGAAGATTGATAGGTTGACATTTGAAGTTAAATCCGGCGAGAGCGTCGGGCAGTTAGCCGAGAGATTGGAAAGTGAGCGAGTAATCGGAAGCGCATGGCTGTTTAAAAAATATTTACGCTGGAAAAATTTGGATACGAAGATAAACATCGGCGAGTTTGAATTAGTCGCGCCGATTACTCTGGCGCGAGTGGCCGATGTTTTGTCTCGGCCCGGGCTGAACGAGAGAGAGATTACAATTATTCCCGGCTGGACGATTCGCGACACCGCGCAATATTTTGAATCCAAAGGCATGTTTCAAGCCGAAGAGCTAACCGAATTAGTCGGCTTGCCGGCAGTGAGTTATAAAAATTGGAAAGAAGGCATACCCAAGTTAAATGTATATCCTTCGGCTTCGCTCAGGACAGGTCTGGAAATTTTGAAAGACAAACCGTGGTATGTCAGTTACGAAGGATATTTGGCGCCGGAAACTTACCGGATTTATAAAAACGCGAAACTGCAAGATATCGTTTTAAAATTAATCCAACAGCGCGAGTCGGAGATTACCGACGAGATGTGGCAGGAAATGGAAAAACAGCAGAAAAGTTTTTATGATATTTTAATCATGGCCAGCATTTTGGAACGCGAAGTAAAGTCAGAACAAGACAAACGTTTAGTCGCGGATATTTTCTGGCGCCGGTATAAAAAAAACTGGGCTTTGCAGACGGATTCCACCGTACATTACGCGGTGAATAAAAGCGGGGAAATTTTTACCACTCCTGAAGACCGCGACAGTATTTCGCCGTGGAATACTTACAAATATCCCGGCTTGCCTCCCAGCCCGATTTCCAATCCGTCATTAGTGTCAATCAAGGCCGCGCTTTATCCGGAGAAAAATGATTATTGGTACTTTTTGACGACATCAGAGGGGGAAGTTAGATATGCGAGGACACTTGAAGAACACAACAAAAACAAAATTTATGTTAGCCAGTGATTTTGATTACAATTTACCTTCCGAATTAATCGCGCAGACTCCGGCAAGTCCGCGCGATTCTTCGCGGTTGATGATTGTTGATAGAAAGACCCTTCGGCAAGCTCAGGGTAAAGTAGAACACAAAATTTTTCATGACATTGCCGGTTATATTAAAAAGGGCGATTTGATTGTTTGGAACAATTCCAAAGTTTTTAAAGCCAGATTATTTGGCAAGCTAACTGACTTAAATAACAATGAATTGTTTGAACATAAAAAACCGATTGAAATATTTTTAATCAGACCAATGGAAAATGAAGGGGTGTGGAAAGTTTTGGCCAAGCCCGGCAAACATGTTAAGCCCGGCATGCGCGTGCGATTCGCGACGGATTTTTATTGTGACGTTGTTGTAAAAGAACCGAGCGGAGAGATTTTGGTTCAGTTTCCCCATTCGGCAAGCTCACTTCGTGGTGACTCAGTGGAACCAGGGCAAGCTACCAACGCGGAGACAGTGCGAGAAAAAGCGAATAAATACGGCCATATTCCGGTGCCGCCGTATATTAAAGACGAACCGCACGAATTAGAATCATATCAAACCGTTTACGCCAGACACGAGGGCTCGGTCGCGGCGCCGACGGCCGGATTTCATTTTACGCCGGAGTTAATTCAGAAATTAAAAAACAAAGGCGTGGAGTTTGCCGAAATAACTTTGCATGTCGGGCTTGGCACTTTTTTACCGGTCAAATCCGAACGGGTGGAAGATCACACTATGCATAGCGAGTGGGTGGAGTTGAGCGAGGGAAACGCGGAGAAGATTAATTTGGCGAAGAAAGAGGGGAGAAGAGTGGTGGCGGTGGGGACGACGACGGTGAGAACGTTGGAAGGCGTGGCCTTGTTTAAAGGGTTCTCCCCCTGCGAAGGGGGAGACAGAGGGGGTATTTTTCTCGCGCCTTGCGAACACCCCCCTTGTTCCCCCCTTCGTAGGGGGGAGACCCACGTATCACCATATAAAGGAGATATCAATCTCTTCATCACTCCCGGATTTGAATTTAAAATCGTTGACGCGATGATTACGAATTTTCATTTGCCGAAGTCAACCTTGCTGATGCTGGTTTCCGCCTTCGCCTCGTCGAAGCTCGGCTACGGCGTGACGCAGTCCGCGTTTGCGGGAGACAGGAAGTTTATGCTAGAATGTTATCAGAAAGCAGTGAAAGAAAAATATCGGTTTTATAGTTTTGGGGACGCGATGTTAATTAAGTAGATATTATATGCCCAGTAGAGAAGGCGGATTTTTTCACGATGCAGTGAATAAACCAAATGGGATTGAGCAGCCAAAAGACAATTATCCGGATTTACACCCAAGACGCTCACCAGATGTGCTGGATGAAACGCTAAAATCAGAAAGCTTAGAAGTAAGACCGGTGAGTGAATATAAAGGCCGTGGCTTGTTTGCTCGCAAACCATTTAAAACCGGAGATTTGGTTTTTACTTTTGATGGTCGGAAAGAATTATTAGAAGGTGATCAAGATAATTTTTTTTCGATTTATGATGGCAGGTTTGTCGATGGAATCGTAGTTGGCGAAGAAAGTCAAAATTTTTTTGCGGCGGCGTTTAGTCATCCGGCAGCAGATAAATTTATTTGGGCCGTACCGGACGAAAACAGTCCGCTTCGTTGGGTTAATCATTCTTGCGAGCCAAATATCGCCAGGCACATGAATGATGTTTTTACTTTTTTTGCCACTCGAAAAATTCCAAAAGGGAGTCAATTGACGGCTGATTATTCTTTGCTGGAATGCAACCCAAACTATGGGATGAGGTGTTCGTGCGGTTCACAGAATTGCCGTCATAAAATTGAAGGCATTCCAGCTCTGCCGGCAGAATACATCGCCCGTCATTGGCAAAATCTTCCGCCGTTCATGCGGTGGCTGGTAGTTAACAAAGGTCAAGACGCTCGGATACGAAAGCTTTTTGACGAAAAGGGCGGGGACTATTTGTTTGATAATTTTTCCAGATTGTTTTTGCCGAAAGGGACAGTGCCAAAAGGTCGCCAACTAAAAACTGAGGTTTAAACCCCAGTTTTTAGTTTTAAAGGGTTGAAGTCTGTATCTCTGTCATAATAATCCACTTCTTCTTTCTTTTTCAACCAACCGACAACGCGATATGTGACTGGCAGGAGAATTATTTCCACCAGAATTTTGAAAATATAATTTGATACCCAGATAATCCAAATTAAATTCCACGGCAGGACGCCGGCGAAGGCGATGAGGAGAAAGACAGTGGTGTCAAAAAATTGGCCGACGACAGTTGAGCCAATCGCTCGCAGCCAAAGAAATTTTCCCTGTGTTTTTATTTTTATCTTCGCCAACACATAACTGTTCAAAAATTCTCCGATTAAATACGCGCACAAACTTCCCAGCACGATTCTTGGCACCACGCCAAGGATTGATTCAAACGCGGCTTGATTACCCCAGTCCAGCGTCGGCGGGAGTTTTTGCACCACCCAGAAAGTAATCACCATCAGCAAATTCATCGCGAAGCCGATCCAGATGACGCGCCGGGCGCGGGCGTAGCCATACACTTCGGTCAAGATATCGCCGAAGATGTAGGCGAGAGGAAATAAAATCGTCCCGCCGTCAAAACTGAACCAGCCGAGCGATAATATTTTTGTGCTGGCGATGTTTGATAAAATTAGCACAACAGCGAAAGCAGTGGTGATGAGATCGAGGTGTTTGTAGGGCTTCATATTGCTAGATTGTTTAATTGTTATATTGCTAAATTGTTATGCGGATTATAGCATAATTTGTCCGGGTTGACAAACAGGGTAAAATGTGGTATAATATATTCATTAATACAGCTAAAATCAAAAATATGGACAGATTTCATAATGAATGGGGGGAAGCAAAAAATTTTAGAAGCAGAAAACATGGGGAATCGGATTATGTGCCGGTGGAGGAGATACCGGACGAAGGTAATGACCCGGAAAGTTTGTTAATCGCGCGAGAAGAAAACACGGATAAGTTGCTTGAAGAGAGCGGGGGATTAATTGGTAAAAAAGTTGCAGACATAGGAGATGAAAAGAGTGAGACGGAAGAAGGTGGGGGCGGGGGTTATGATTTGGAGGAAACCGCCCAATCCAGCAAGCCAGGCGTTGGTTTGCGGAAAGCCGCGGCATTAGAGGGCTTGGAGGGCGGAGTTAAAAAACGCAGAAAAGCAGATTCAGAAAGAAGAGGTAAGGGCGCAAAATTGAATAAACCGGCGAGAGACAGGAGAGAACTTCAAAAAGCGGCTTAGTTTTATTTTTTAAAATTATTTATATGCCAGGAGATATTATTGAGGGTGGTGGAGGAGAAAAAATAAAAAAAGGAGAAGAAGCGAGGGAAGCTTATCTTGCCGCTATTAAAAAATATAATTGCCCCATTAGTAGCGAAAAGGATTATAAAGTAGAAAATGCTTTTGGGGAGCTCATGGCGCTGTTAGAAGGAAAGAACTCTTTGCTGTTGCAAGATTTATTTTATAATAAGAATGACTTTTCAAGCGATAAAGATTGGGAGGTTGGGTTGCTGAAACAAGTAATTTATGATTTACAGCAAGCGTTGGGCAAAGTAGAGAAAAAAGTAGAAGATTCATCCGTTCGCTCTGTTTTTAGTGAGCGAGTAGAGGCAGTGAAGGATATTATTAAAGCGTTGGAAATGTTGTGTGAGTAATTGTTAAAAAATTAATCTCGGCTTAGGTCGGGATTTTTTGTCGTCAATTAAATCCACTCTTTTTTTAATTCCAGAAATTTATCTTCTTTAATTGCCTGTCTAATTTCCCGCATTAAGTTTAAAAAGAAATGCAAGTTGTGAATGGTGGCGAGGCGATAGGCGAGGAGTTCTTCGGCTTTGAAGAGGTGGTTGAGGTAGGCGCGGGAGTAATTCAAGCAGGTTGGGCAGGTACAAGTTGGATCAATGGGTGACCGGTCAGTTTTATATTGCGCGTTATTAATGTTTATTCTGTAAGAAAGGGATCCCTCGGCTCCTTCCAGTCGCTCGGGATGACAGTGTTGAAATAGTGCACCATTGCGGGCCATGCGGGTGGGGGCGACGCAGTCAAACATATCAACGCCGCGTTCAACCACTTCAAACAAATCAGCCGGGGAAAAACCTACGCCCATAGTATAGTGCGGTTTGTCTTTGGGAATTATTGGATTGACCCAGTCTAATATTTTTTTTGTTGCCTCCATATTAAATCCGACTGATTCGCCGCCGATGGCGATGCCGTCGAACGCGAGTGATGATATTACCCGGGCGCTTTCTTCCCTAAGCTCTTTATGATTAGCTCCTTGAATTATTCCAAATAAGTTTTGTTTGTAAGTGGGTAAGTTTGTAAGCGGGTGAGTTTTGTGTGCTGTAATACAGCGTTCGGCCCATTTGTGGGTTCGTTCCATTGCCTCGCGTGTATATTTTACATCCGCGTCATCTGGGGTGCATTCGTCAAACGCCATAATAATATCCGCGCCGAGTTTGTGTTGAATTTCAATCGCGGATTCCGGTGTAAAGCGATGGGTGCTTCCATCCAAGTGAGAAGTAAAAGTAACTCCCTCGTCATCAACTTCAACCAATTTGGATTGTTCATTGTTAAATTGTTCCATTGTTAAATTGTTAAATTGTTTTGACTTGCCTGTCGATGAAGCAGATGCTTTAATGTTTTTGTGTTTTAATGAAAAAACTTGAAACCCGCCCGAGTCGGTTAAAATTGGGTGATTCCAGTTCATGAATTTATGCAAACCACCGAAGTTGTTGATTAAATCTTCGCCCGGACGGAGATGCAGGT
This sequence comes from Candidatus Magasanikiibacteriota bacterium, assembly GCA_016207245.1. Classification (GTDB taxonomy): domain Bacteria; phylum Patescibacteriota; class Patescibacteriia; order Magasanikbacterales; family UBA922; genus 2-12-FULL-43-12. The sequence continues at coordinate 41,967 of JACQQA010000005.1, forward strand.
GGTAAGTGTTAGCTAAAATAATTTGCACGTCAAGATTTTCCAGATCAGCGCTGTCTAAACTTTTGACCGTCGCTTGCGTGCCAACCGGCATAAAAACCGGCGTTTCAATGTCGCCGTGATCGGTGTGGATTACTCCGGTTCTCGCGAGGGAGTGTTTGTCTTGGTGGGTGATTTGGAAGAAAGACATAGACAGTTACCAGAATACAGATAACAGAATACATTTGTGGGTGTTTTTTAGTTGTCGTCAGCTCGTTGCATTTTGTTATCCGAATTCTATATTCGGTTGGAGTGTATCAGTCTTTGACTAAAAAATCAAGATGTCATAATATATGTTTATATGAGAAGATATTGGCTGATAAATTTGACCTGTGTTATTTTGAGCGCGGGTTTTTTGTTTGGGACGGCGCGGGTGTGGAGGGGGGAGAGCGAAGTAAATTATGAAGCGGAGTTGGGGGTGATGAAGAATGAAGTTGAAAATGTAAAAATCAAAATGGAAAATAAAGACGATGCCGTTTTACCATTGCAGTATCTTTTACCTGTCCCTTTCACTTCCCAAGCGCCGGAGAAAAATTGGGATCAGCCATGGCAAGACGCGTGCGAGGAAGCGGCGGTTCTAATGTTGGACGCGTACCATAAAGGATATGGCTTAAGTCCGTTGTTCGCGAAAGATGAAATTTTAAAGATGATTGACGCAGAAGAAAAGTTGGGATGGGGCACAAGTATTGAAATAGAAAAAGTGAAGGGGTTGGTTGAGCGGTTTGTTTCACTTGATCACTCCATCACACCATCACCACATCACGCGCGAATTGTTGAGAATCCGACGGTGGAAGATATTAAAAAATTTATTGCTAACGGACAACCGGTGCTGGTTGTGGCAGACGGAAAAGTCTTGCCGAATTCGCATTTTAGAAACGGCGGGCCGGTGTATCACGCGCTGATTATCCGCGGTTACACAGGAACCGAATTCATCACCAACGACCCCGGAACGCAGTTCGGCAGGGGATTTAAATATAAGTATGAAGATTTATTAAACGCCGTTCATGATTGGAACGGCGGGGATGTGAAAAACGGAAAGCGCGTGGTGCTAGTTGTTGAGTGAATTTCGTTTGTGTCTGATATATTCTATTACGGCCGGAATGATTGAGATAAAAATTATTAGGAGAACTATCGCGGTTAGATTATCTTTTACAAATTGGATGTTGCCGAAATAATATCCGGAAAAAACAAAAATCGCAATCCAGGATATTCCGCCGATAACGTTGTAGCTTAAAAAAGTGAAGTAGTCCATTTTTCCGATGCCGGCAACGAACGGAGCAAAGGTTCTGACAATGGGAACAAACCGCGCCAGCACAATGGTTTTTTTGCCATAGCGGTTAAAAAATGATTTTGTTTTTTCTATATGCGCCGGGTTGATAAATCTCGCGAATACTTTTTCGCCAAAATACCTTCCGAGCCAGTAGTTGACAGTATCGCCGATAATCGCCGCCGCGGAGAGAAGCAGAAAAAGAATAAAAGGATTAAGCGAGCCAGCGGCAGCGAGAGTTCCGGCGATAAAAATCAAAGAATCTCCGGGGAGAAATGGCATGACTACTAGTCCGGTTTCCACGAAAATAATTAAAAACAAAAATAGATAGACGAGATTGCCGTAGGTTGCGATGAGAGATGTTAGATAAACGTCGAAGTGAAGGATAAAGTCAAGAGTTGTCTTGAGAAGCATAGTTTTGTTTGGTCAAAGGGATTCCTCGACTCCTCCGCCAGCGGGCGGACTCGCTCGGAATGACAACGATGTCGAAAAATATGATATAATCCTACCACAAAGAGTCAATTATGCCAAATTACGAGGCGGAATTAAATCAAGAACAATTAAACGCGGTGCGGAACGCTGACGGGCCGTGTTTGGTTTTGGCCGGCGCCGGCAGCGGCAAGACGCGGACGATCACTTACCGCGCGGCATATTTGTTGGAGCGGGGTATTAGTCCTGAAAATATTTTGTTAGTTACTTTTACCAATAAAGCGGCGAGAGAGATGATTGAGAGGGTGCAGATAAAATTGCCATGGTCCGGGACGTTTCATCATATCGCCTACAGAGTATTAAAGAAATATTGTTCGTTCTTGGGATATAAAAGCAATTTTTCGGTTTTGGATAGTGATGACAGCGCAAATTTAATTAAGCAGTGTTTAAAAGACGAAGGTGTTGATCGGACACTGCGGCGTTTTCCGTCCCCCACGGTTTTGCAGTCAATCATCAGCTACGCGCGAAATTCGCAAACATCTATTGACGACGCGCTGGATCTAAAACATCCGCATTTCGCGCCGCTCGCGGACACGATCAAAAGCATCGCGGGGAATTATGCCAAAAGAAAATTAGCCGCGAATGCGATGGATTTTGATGATTTGCTGGTTAATTGGCTGAAATTACTGGAACAATCAGAAAAGATTAGGCAAAAACACCAAGAACAATTCCAATATATTTTGGTTGATGAATATCAGGACACTAATAAAATTCAAGCGTCAATCATCCGTTTGATCGCCGCGAAGCACCACAACTTGTTTGTTGTCGGCGACGACGCGCAGAGCATCTACAGTTTTCGCGCGGCCGAGATTAAAAATATTTTGGATTTTGAGAAAGAATATCCCCGCCTCTCCGGCGGGCAGGCCGGCGCGAAGATTTTTCGTTTGGAAACCAACTATCGTTCCACACCGGAGATTTTGAGTTTGGCAAATGACATAATTTCCAATAACATTAATCAATATCAAAAAGAATTGAAGAGTGTGCAAGAAAAATTTGTTCGTCCGGAAGTCCATTCATTTGACACCAACGAAGAAGAAGCGGTTGCTATCGCCGTCCGAGTGGAAGAATTGTTGGGCGAGGGAGTGGAACCGAAAGACATCGCGGTTTTATTCCGCGCCGCGCATCATTCGCAAGCGCTGGAAATGGAACTGATGAAGCGCGGCATCGCTTATGATTACCGCGGCGGCGCGCGGTTTTTTGAACGCGCGCACGTCAAAGATGTTCTGGCCTATTTGCGGATATTGAATAATCAAACAGATGAGATCGCTTGGCGACGGGTTTTAAATATGCAAGTGGGGATTGGAGAGATGGTGGCTGGACGGATTATTGCGGAGGTGGCAACTCACCCCCCAACCCCCTCTCTTGACAAGAGAGAGGGGGGCGATGGCGGGGGTGAGTTTGGCGTGGTTGGGTTGCCGGCGAAGGCGCAGGCGGGGTGGAATGATTTTTTGCAGATTTTTCGGCCTTTGCAAAACGCGGCCGGCGCGGAAATTGGGGATTTAATTAGGATTATCATGGAAGGCAAGTATGCCGAATATTTGGAAAATGAATATCCGGATTATCGGGAGCGGTTGCAGGATCTGGAGCAGTTGGCGAAATTCGCGGACAATGCCGAGGATTTGGATCAATTTTTGGCCGAATCCAGTTTGCAGGAGGGATTTCGGGGGATCGCCGCCGTAGAGACGCACAGCAGTGCGTCTCTACGGCGCGGCGAAAAAATTATTTTATCCACCATTCACCAAGCCAAAGGTTTAGAGTGGCAGGCGGTATTTATTATCAATGTTTCCGACGGGCAATTTCCCAATGACCGCGCGATGCGTGAGGATAATGGAATAGAAGAAGAGCGCCGGTTGTTTTATGTGGCGGTAACGCGCGCGAAAAAACATCTGCAAATCAGTTATTTATTATCAGGAAATTTCGGCGGTTCAATCGGCGGTCCGAGTTTGTTTGTCAATGAAATCAATAAAAATTTAGTTGACGCGGATTTGCGCGGAGCGGTGTTTAACAATGATAAAACAGAAGAAATTATTTATATTGACGAAGAAAAACCAAAACGGCAGTTTCGTCCGGGGAGTTTTTTGCGGGGAGTTGATGAGTTGTAGGATACACAACTTTGACTTTATTTTGCAGATAGGATAAACTCTCAGTAGAGTAGACTTTATTCAAAATTTTAAATAGACTATGTTGGATAGTTTACTTTTAAATAAAAAATCCATAGAGAGTATCTATGAAAGCATTTGTGAGTACCACAAAAAATACCTGTCGCAATTTGGGGTAAAGCTGCCCAAACTGCACGCTTCAAAAAGAAAGTTTACAAAAGACGCATTAGTTCTGGTTTATTTAGCTTATGATTATCCTAAGACCAGGAAAGTAAGCAAGGAAGAGCTTACTAAATTTGTCAGAAGCTATTACCCGAACACTAACGACGTACAACAAGCGCGACATTTGGGCGCGCAAGCCGGTTGGTGGATAGTCGCTGGCGGACGAGATAATATCGTTTTAAAAATTGAAAGAGGCTCATATCAACTTTACACCTTAGAACAACCATATCCTGGTTTCAAGCAAGGACACAGAATCTTCGAAACTGATGATTGGGGAAAAATTAAAGAAATATACAACTTTCGTTGCGCCACCTGCGGTTCGCAGGAAAATAAACCGCATTTTCACTGGCCTGCGACTAAAACTAAATTACAAAAAGCGCACATGGACCCGAACAAACCATTAGTTGGGGGTAATATTATTCCTCAATGTCAAAAATGCAATAGAGCCGATAGAAATAGATGGGTTTATGACAAAAAAGGCAGAGTAATAAAATTGGCTGACGCGAATTTTGTCAAAAATTTTGATAAAAATGTCAGAGAGAAAATGTATCGGATATTATATAGAGAATTTCATGAAAAATAATAAATTTATAAACAAAATAATCTGCTCCGACACTCTAGAATTACTTCCTAAAATTGAAAGCGGTTCAGTTGATGTCGTCTTGACTGACCCCCCATATTTTTTAGATAAGCTGGATGATAACTGGGACCATGAGAAGGTATCAAACCGAAACAACCAGTACACAATTAAGTCTCTTCCCGCCGGAATGAAATTTGACAGAGCACAGGGTAAAAAATTTTATGCTTGGTATTTAAAAATTTCCGAAGAAATTTTTAGAATTTTAAAGCCCGGTGGTTTTTTCTTTTCGTTTTCCAGCCCCAGATTATATCACAGAATGGCTTCTGCGATAGATGATGCTGGTTTTGAAATTCGTGATGCTTTTATGTGGCTTTATACTCAAAATCAAGCTAAGGCAATGGGAGTCGATCACTTTATTAAAAAAATGAAAATAGATGAAAAAGCTAAAGAAAAAATAAAAGAAAAACTGAATGGTTGGAAAACCCCACAAATTAAATCCTGCTTTGAACCTATCGCTATGGCCCAGAAACCGACCGATCATACATATCTCAACAATGTGCTTGAGCACGAAGTCGGCTTGTTAAATACCCATGTTAGAATCGGTAATAACATGTATCCAGCGAATGTATTTGCAGTGGATAGCATAAATGAGCTAATAGATAAAACTTTTCTTTTGCCAAAACCAACCAAAAGAGAAAAGGGTGAATATAATGATCATAAAACCGTCAAACCCTTGGCAGTATGCGAATATCTAATTAGATTATCCGCTTTTGCTGAAAATGCGGTGGTGTTGGATCCTTTTGTTGGCAGTGGAACAACGGCGGTGGCGGCTAAGAAATTGGGAAAGAACTATATCGGCATTGACGCGAATGAAAAATACGTAAAAATTTCTGAACGAAGGTTAAAGGAGCTTGATGAGAAACCAGATTTATTCGTAGATATTGTTGGCTCGCAAAAGTATGCACAGAGGAATTTACAAGTACAATTACAAATTGCTTAAATCAAGAAAATGATATTTTAATTTCCCGTTGACAATTTTTAACAGCCATTGACAACACCGAACCATTCTGGTACCATATATGCAGTGATGTATAGGGAAGGAAGTGTTCAAGACCTAAGGAAGACCTCAATCGCGAGATGGAGGTCTTTCTTTTTTTGTCCGCATTTGCTATATTATCTCCGTAGCGGCAGAGGGCCTTTACATCACCAATGGTATTGAGGCTTCCTCCTCGCTGCTACATTAAGGAACCCAGAGATGGGTTTTTTTATTGCGATCATCTTGATAGTTTGGCGGATTGGTGTTATACTTCGGCTATTCTTATTTATTACTTATGCGCGAGTTGTTTCAGACGGTCTTAACCCAGCCGATGTTTAACGCTTTTGTCGGGTTGTATAATTTGATTCCGGACGTCGGCGTGGTGATTTTGATTATCACGGTTTTAATTAAAGTCGCCTTGTACCCGCTGACGGCGTCATCAATCAAATCGCAAAAAGCTTTGACGGATCTTCAGCCGAAATTGGACACGATTAAAAAAGAGCATAAAGGCGACCAGCAGAGATTGGCGCAAGAGACGATGAAGCTGTACAAAGAAAACAAAGTCAATCCGATGGCGTCTTGTTTGCCGCTGTTGATTCAATTGCCGATTTTAATCGCGCTATACTATGTTTTGCGCTCCGGGTTAACCGGCAATAATTTTGACACGCTTTATTCGTTCGTTAAAAATCCGGGTCAAATCAACACGGTTTCTTTGGGTCTGGTTGATTTAAAAAACGCGAATATTATCCTTGCGGTTTTGGCCGGCGCGTCGCAGTTTTGGCAGACTAAAATGATGATGCGCAAAAAAGCGCCGAAAGAAGCCGGCGAAGGCGCGAAGGACGAGAATATGATGAGCATGATGAACAAGCAGATGCTGTATTTTATGCCGGTGATGACGGTGTTTATCGGTTTGAAACTGCCCGGCGGGCTGACGCTCTATTGGCTGTTGTCAACGGTGTTGACCGTGGCGCAGCAGGCGATTGTGTTTAAAAATAAATTAACAATTAACAATTAACGGCGGATTCCACGAGTTGTTAGTTGTTCTTTGTTAATTGCTAATTTTTATGCGAATAACTTTGAAACAGCTCAAAAAACTTCCGGTTGTCACTAAAAGCGGCCAGCTGTTGGGTCGGGTTCGCGATGTAGTTTTTGATATTGACGGCCAGTTTGTCGCGCAGTATGAAGTTGCCGCGTCGCTGTTAAGCGGAAAAAAATATTTAATCAGTCGCGATCAGGTGTTGAGCGTCAGCGCGGAGAAAATAGTGGTGGATGATGATGTAATGAGAGTCAGTAACAAAATAGACATTGGGAGTAAAATAAAAATTGGCAAGGTTGAAGCAGGGGGGGCGGTGATGAGAGAATAAAATTTAATAAATTTTAAAGGTCGAGATGTTCTTAATTAAATTTAATTTAAATAAAAAATATGCCGAATTTTTCATCTTTAGGTGACACATTATCATTTTTCACTGTAGTCGTAGCGTTGATAGGTTGTATCTTCTTTTTGAAGGAACAGAAATCAAAAGTGGCCGATGGCCAAACTTCTGTCGATCTATTTAAAGGAAAAGAATTATTACTGGTTTGGATATTTTGTCTACTTTTTCCGATAATTAACGGCACAGTATTGTATTATGGTTTGAAGAAAAAGTTGCCGCAGAAAGCGAAACAGGCAAATAAGATTAGTTGGTTGGCGCTGGTTGTGGTGTTGGTATTTAAATATTTTTTCGATATGTACGTATTGGGGGGTAATTATTAATTTAGGCGTATGAGATCATTATATGCCTGGTTTGTGGGTCTGTTTGTCTTTTTGGCCAGTGCACAATCGGCATATGCCGCGCAGTGTACATTGAATGGCAAAGAAGTTCCCTGCGGTGAGATGCCGCCGTGGTTTTGGGGAGTGACGGTAATCTTATCCGTAATCGGGGTCGCAGGTTTCGTGTTTTGGTTGTGGATGCTGGTAGACGCTATAAAGCACGAAAAAGAAAACAAAACTATGTGGGTAGTGTTGTTGATTTTTTTGAACCTGTTGGGCGCCATAATTTATTATGTTGTGGCAAAAAGGAAACGACCAAAAATCTCAGATCAAGGGGAACAAAAGACCGGCACATAGCCGGCCTTTTTTATTTCTTTTTTTTTCGTTTTGGGGTAGACTATTGATAGTATGCATGATGAAATTCAGCAATCAACTTTACAGACGCTGGCCTATTTTGATATTTTTGATTATTCGTTGACGAAAGAAGAGACGCGCAGATACTTGTATCGCGTTGATAACGCAGATATTGATATCAGCTGTTTTGATTTAGTGAAGCATTTAAAACAACTTCAACAATTACAACATATTCAACATCGCCACGGTTTCTATTTTTTGCCAGGACGGGAAGCGATTGTCGCGGCGAGGCAGGATAAAGTTAAAATCATTGAACAGAAAATGAAAATCGCCGTGAAGGGAATTAAGAAAATCCGTTGGGCGCCGTTTATTCGCGCGGTTTTTGTCTGCAACACGGTCGCCGGCGGCTTCGCTGACGAGAAAAGCGATATTGATGTTTTTGTGGTAGTCAGGGCGGGACGGATTTGGCTGGCGCGCGCGTTGGCCACGCTGATTTTGAGCGTGTTTAGAGTGCGGAGAACAAAAACAAAAATTAATAATCGGATTTGTTTGAGTTTTTATGTGACGGAGGATAATTTGAATTTGGAAAAAGTGGCGATTAAAGACGATGTTTATTTAAAATACTGGCTGGCGCAATTGATTCCGGTTTACGACCCGGACAATCTGTTGGCGGAAATTCAACGCGCGAATGTTTGGGCGAGCAAGTCGTTGCCCAACGCATTTACTCCGTTTCAGCCGGTTTCACGCTGGCAAGTTAAAGATGGCCGACTGTCAATTGCCGTCAAGCGCGTTTTGGAAAAAATGTGGGGCGGCGGATACGGCGATCTGATGGAAGCGCAGGCGCGCGGGATGCAGAAAGCGCGGATGGCGCTGAATTTTATGAGCGCGCAAAACGAACCGGATACGCGGGTTGTGGTTAATGATAAAATGCTTAAATTTCATGAGGGAGATAGGAGGGAAGAATATAGAGAGGAGTGGCGAAGACGTATGGCGACGAGGGCGTAGGACATAGGGCGTAAGACGTAGGCGAAGTTAAGTCCTACGTCCTACGGCGTATGTCATAAGTCTTACTATGATATTTCAAACAAAGAGAATTGATTTAGAATCCACTCTCTGTTTTTTTCTAAAGAGCTTCTTATTCCTGTTTCCTTGGCAGACGATCTGGATTTATCGCGAGATTTTCGTTAACGGAGTGAAAATGGAATACGCGACACTGGGTTTTTATGCGACGGAGATTTTGTTGTGGGCGGCGGTTTTGTTGTTTATTGTTTGGTACTGGAAAAAATGGAAAAGGGAAAAATCAAAATGGAAAATACGATTTCGGTTGACCAAAGATAGGATTTTCATCACCGCGTGTTTATCTCTTATCTCTTATCTTTTTATCTCCATTGTTTGGTCTCCGGATAAATCTTTGGCTTTACAGCAATCTTTGCGCGTCATGGAAGCGTTCCTGTTGTTTTTTATATTCACTCTCGGCCCACTGAAGTTCAACGAGGCGGTGAAGTGGTTGGCTTTGGGCGCGGTTCTGCCGAGCATGTTGGGCATTTGGCAGTTTTTTTCTCAATCAACTTTCGCTTTCAAGTGGTTGGGGTTGGCCGAGCATATTGTCTCAAACCCGGGCGCTTCGGTGATTGTCGGGGATGAAATCGGCCGTTGGCTAAGGTCGTATGGGCCGTTCGCGCATCCGAATGTGTTGGGGGGATATGCGGCTATGGTAATTGTTTTGATGCTGCTAAAATTAAAAGACTGTAAGGCTTGTCCTGAGCAGAGCCGAAGGACTGAAAGATTACCATTTTATTTATTTATCTCTTATCTTTTATCTCTTATCTTTATTATTTCCGTTATTTTTTTCTCTTTCAGCCGGTCGGCGTTGTTGGCCTTGATAATTATTATATTGTTAAATTGTTATATTGTTTTTAAACAGAAAAAATTTTCTTATCTTCCTTCGGCTGCCCTCGATTCCCCTCGGGACGGGTCGCTCAGGACAAGCCTATCTCTTATCTCCTGCCTGATTTTACCAATTATTATTCTATCCGTTCTTTTATTCCCCGCGCTGAAGACTCGTGTCACCGTGTCTTCCTCGTATGAAGTCGCTTCGGTTGTCGAACGCGCGCAAGGATTTAACGAGGGTTGGGAAATTTTTAAAGACAACAAATGGCTCGGAGTCGGCGCCGGGAATTATATCGCGTATTTGCAAAAAATTGACCCGGATCGCCAATCGTGGGAATACCAGCCGGTACATAACGCGGGTTTACTCTTACTTGCAGAAATGGGGCTATTTGGCGTGGCGTTATTGTTTTTTGTTTTGTTATCTCTTATCTCTTTTCTCTTTTCTCTTGTTACGAATCAGGAATCACAGGTTGACGCGTGTAAGCGTAGTAGGAAAATCACTGTGTTCTGTTATCTGCCTGCCCGCCATCGGCTGCGCCATCAGGTGCTGGCAGGCGGGTGTTCTGTATTCTGCTATTTCGTCCTCGCTTTCTTTGATCACTATTTAATTTCATCATACACCGGATTGATTCTAACCGGTATTTTCTTTGGTTTGGCATTAAAACACAGTCGGGAAGTTGTCCCCAGTTAATCCACCGCGCGTTGAAATTGGTTTGTTTTTAGCCAAGTTTTTTTGTTAATTTTTCTCTTGACACTGGTTATTTTATCAAGCATAATAGATGTGTAGAACGCAGGGAGCCAACTCGGGGTTGGTGGTCTGCGAATGATGGCGCACCGTTGGATACCAGATTCAAGTCGGGTGGCTTGCGGAAGAAACTGAATAAGCCCAGGGTTGGCGACAGGCGCGTTGTACGCGGCAGAGATTTCGTGTTACTGACAGGCATCATGAAATCATAACTGCACGGTACTTTGAGCTTGTCTCCTACTTTGGGCTTTTTTGAATAGTATAGATAAGTCCCGCCATGGCGGGATAAAGCCCGCCTTCGTCCCGCCGTGGCGGGACTACGGCGAGGCAAGGCCCGCGGGAGGAGAGAAGTTTTCCCCGTATTAGCGGGGAGCTACCCCCCAAACAAAAACCTATCTTATGGGTAGTTTGCACCTCCGGTGCCCCGTGGCATAACTTGCTATGTTGGTGAGGCAGATGTTGGTTTCCCGGCCTGCGGCCTAAAAAGTCGTTTCGGCCACAAAAGCTGGACTTGTCGGAAAGACAAAATTCCGGCCCCATATCTGTTATCTAGAATATGGCAAGCCGCAAAGCCGCGGGGTTTTGTTTTTGTGTAAAAATAGCAATTAACAATTAGCAATTAACAACGAATGCGGGTGTGGATATGTGGGGGCTTGACATTTATCACTCAATAATATAGAGTGATAAAGGATTTACTAATTAATTATTGTGTTTTATGAACATAAAACCGTTAGGCGACCGCGTGTTGGTCAAGCCGATCAAGGAGGAAGAAGTAACCAAATCCGGAATTGTTTTGCCGGATACGGTTGATAAAGAAAAAAAGATGGAGGGCGAGGTTGTAGCCGTCGGTCCGGGTAAAATTTTGGACAGCGGCGAGCGCGCAAAAATGGAGGTCAAGGTCGGCGATAAAGTTATTTTTGAAAAATGGGGCGGAGAAGAAGTGAAGATGGGAAAAGAGGAGTATAAAATTTTGAGCGCGGAGAAGATATTGGCGATTGTGGAGTAAAAGGTCAAAAAAGCTGGAAAGGCCGAAAAGGCTTGAAAGGCTATTGACGTGTTCAATTATTAAACTACTTAATTTTAGCCTTTTAGGCCCTTCCGGCCTTTCAGGCATTTCAAGCATTTGTATTATGGCTAAACAAATTAAATTCAGCGATGACGCCCGCCAAGCATTGGTGCGCGGCGTGGATATTCTGGCCAATACCGTCAAGGTAACATTGGGTCCCAAAGGCCGCAATGTGGTGTTGGATAAAGGCTATGGCGCGCCGACAATTACCAAAGACGGCGTGTCAGTGGCCAAAGAAATTGAGGTGGAAGATAAATTTGAAAATGTCGGAGTTGAGCTGGTGAAAGAAGTCGCCAGCAAAACCAACGATGATGTCGGCGACGGCACTACTACCGCCACGATTTTGGCGCAGGCGATTGTTAAAGAGGGCCTGAAAAACGTGACTGCCGGCGTGAATGCCGTAGCTTTGAACCGCGGTTTGCATAAAGCCTTGGAAGCGGTGGTTGAACAATTAAAAAAGAAAATTTCCAAAAAAGTTGAAACTGACGAGATCGCCGATGTGGCCGCGATTTCCGCCAATGATCGCGAGATCGGCGAGAAAATCGCCGCCGCGATGAAAGAGGTTGGCAACGACGGCGTAATTACGGTTGAGGAATCGCAGTCATTCGGCATGGAGATTGAAACCGTGAAGGGCATGCGTTTTGACAAGGGTTATGTTTCGCCATACATGGTTACCAACGCGGACCGGATGGAAGCGGATTATGAAGACGCGAGCATCTTAATTACTGATAAGAAAATCGCGTCATTGGAAGAGATTCTGCCGGTATTGGAAAAAGTCGCGCAAACCGGCAAAAAAGAATTGGTGATTATCGCTGATGAGGTGGAAGGCCAAGCGCTGGCAACTTTTGTCGTGAATAAATTGCGCGGCACTTTTAACGTGTTGGCTGTCAAGTCGCCGGGTTTTGGCGACAGACGCAAAGAAATGCTGCAGGACATCGCGGTTTTAACCGGAGGCAAAGTTATTACCGAAGATATCGGCTTGAAATTGGAAAACACCAGTTTGGAAGATTTGGGCAAGGCGAGAAAAGTCGTGGCGACCAAAGACAATACCACGATTATTGAAGGCAAAGGCGCGGAAAAAGAAATTAAAGACCGCGTGGCGCAGATTAGAAAATTGATTGAACAAACCGACTCTGATTTTGATAAAGAAAAATTGCAGGAACGCTTAGCCAAATTAGCCGGCGGAGTCGCTGTCATCAAAGTCGGCGCCGCGACTGAAACCGAAATGAAAGAAGTGAAACACCGGATTGAAGACGCGGTTGGCGCGACCAAAGCCGCGGTGGAAGAGGGCGTGGTTCCGGGCGGCGGCGTGGCGCTTATCCGCGCGATGTCGGTTTTGGATGATTTGAAAATGGATGATGAAGAGACTGTGGCGGTTGGTATTTTAAAACGCGCTTTGGAAGAACCGTTGCGTTTGATTGCCATCAACGCCGGTTATGACGGCGCGGTGGTCGCCAACGAGGTGAAAAAGCATAGTGGCAACTTCGGTTTCAACGCTCAAACCGGCCAATATGAAGATATGGTCGCGGCCGGTATTATTGACCCAACCAAAGTAACTCGTTCAGCTTTGCAGAACGCTGTCTCAATTGCTGGCATGTTTTTGACTACCGAAGCGGTCATCACTGATTTGCCGAAGAAAGATGAACCGCAGATGCCGATGGGCGGAGGGATGGGAGGCATGGGTGGTGGGATGTATTAAAATGGACTATGGACAATAGACTATAGACGATAGTTACACAATCCATAAAACCGTTTGGCGAGAGCCGGGCGGTTTTTTGTTATCCACATGTATACTGGACAATAATTTTGATTTATATTAAACTATACTTATATATATTATTTTCAATCTTGTTGGTATGAACAAAGAACAATTGGTAAAGGTAATAGATTTTTGGCTAAAATCAGCCGAATCAGGTAAACTTTTTCCGCGTGTCCTAACAGAAAAAGTTGATATAAAAAACAAAGAGGTGGTTGATATAGTCGGACCTAGACGTAGTGGTAAATCATCAGTTTTGAAATTATTGGTACGAAAAGTAAAAGATAGCGGCAGGTGGTTGTATGTTAATTTTGAGGATCCGTTTTTCGTGGAAAGTAATTACCCGCAGGTGATTGAGGAAATAGTCGAAACATATACCGAGTATTTTGGCGGGGCGCCAAAGTTTTTGTTTTTTGATGAGATTCAAAGCATAAAAAATTGGGAGACGGCGGTGCGTAAATTACGCGACGACGAACGATTCAAAATTTTTATCACCGGCTCGTCTTCTAAATTATTAAGTTCGGAGTTGTCCACGCTTTTATCAGGCAGGCACTTGTCTTATCAGCTTTTGCCGCTGTCTTTTTCCGAATATTTAAGTTTTCACAATGTGGAAGTTTCGGGCAAGAAAGACATGGTATTAAAGTCGGGTATTTTGTCAAAACATTTTCGTGAGTATCTAAAGCTGGGCGGATTTCCGGAGGCGGTTTTAAGCGGAAATTTAGAATTGTTGAAGCAGTATTATAATGATATCGTGCAGAAAGACATCGTGGCGCGGTATGATGTGCGCGACAAAGATGTGTTAGAAAAAATGGGCGTATTTTTATTCAGTAATTCCGCCAAGACACTATCGGTGTCAGCGTTAAGCCGGCTTTATGATCTGTCGCATCAGACCGCCGCGAACTATGGGGAATATTTTAAGGACGCGTTTTTGCTTTTTGATTTATCCCAATTTTCTTATTCTCTGAAAACCACACAAAAAGCGTTTAAGAAAATATATGCGGTTGATACCGGAATGGCAAACGCGGTATCAATGAGTTTTTCCGAAGATAGAGGCAGGATGCTGGAAAACGCGGTATTTTTGCACCTTAAACGCGTCGGCGGAGAATTATATTATTACAAAGAAAAATCGGCGGAAGTTGATTTTGTCGTCAAACGCACGGATGGCAATTTTAATTTGATTCAGGTTTGTTGGGAGTTGGCTGACGCAAAAACCAAAGAGCGGGAGGCGGCGTCTTTGGCCACGGCGATGAAAGAATTGCATGTTGCCGAGGCAATGATTTTGACTTTTGATGAAAGCGGCGAGTTGGAATTGCCAGAGGGCAAGATTCAAATATTACCGGCGTATGCGTTTATTCACTCCTTAATTTAATTAAGCGCTATGGAAATGCACGAATTGGTAAAATCATTGGAAGCGCTGGATCAAAAGCTTGCTGAAATCAAACTGATGTTAAGGTTGCCGGAAAAAAAGAATGAGATTCAATTATTAGAAGCGGAAGTGAACGCGCCGGGTTTTTGGTCTGATCAAAAAAAAGCGGTGGAAAAAAGCCAGAAGCTGGGCTGGCTGAAAGAAGAAAAAGAACACTGGGGAAAGCTGTCAAAAGAAATAAAAGATTTGTTGGAAATGGCGAAATTAGACGAAGCGGATAAAGAGGTGAATTTGCGGGAAGAAATTGAAAAACAATATCAATCATTAAATAAACAAGTTGGCGAATTGGAATTTAATACTTTGATGTCAGAAAAATATGACAGTCAGAACGCTATCGTTGCCATTCACTCCGGCAGTGGAGGAACAGAAGCGCAGGATTGGGCGGAAATGCTTTTGCGGATGTATTTGAAATATTGCGAGAGCAAAAAATGGAAAACGCAAATGCTGGACGAAACCAGGGGACAGGAGGCAGGCATTAAGTCCGCGGTATTTAGAGTGGCTGGCGGCGCTCAGGGCGGGTTCGTTTACGGCCATTTGAAGTCAGAACACGGCACGCATCGGCTGGTGCGCGTCTCGCCGTTTGACGCGGAAAAAATGCGCCACACTTCGTTCGCGCTGGTTGAGGTAATTCCGGAAATGGAGGAAACGCCGGATATTGATATTGACCCAAAAGATTTACGGATAGACACTTTTATGTCCGGCGGAAAAGGCGGACAGAGCGTGAATACCACTTATTCCGCGGTTCGCGTTGTTCATATTCCAACCGGCATCACCGTGCAGTGCCAAAACGAACGTTCGCAATTGCAAAATAAAGAAACCGCGCTGAAAGTTTTGAAATCAAAATTGCAGAAATTAAAAGATGAAAAAGAGGATGAGGAAAAACAAAAACTCCGCGGGGAATACAAAAGCCCGGAATGGGGGAGCCAGATTCGTTCTTATGTTTTGCATCCGTATCATTTGGTCAAAGATTTGCGGACGGATTATGAGACAACGGATGATAAGAGTGTGTTGGAAGGGGAATTAGATAATTTTGTGGAGGCGTATTTGAGATGGCTTCGCACACATCATCACATCACCACTTAATCACATCATCACTTTTGCGATACTTACGACTATGCAGATATTAAAATTAGATAGTTTGGATTTTTCTGATGTTGTTGAAAAATTAAGAAACGGTTTTACGATTGTCTATCCAACGGAAACCTGCTATGGTTTGGGTTGCGACGCGAGGAATAACGAAGCGGTGGAGAAAGTGGCGAAAATAAAACAGCGCCCGCCTTCGTCCAGATTTGGTCAGGACTGCGGCGTGGCAAGCAAGCCGTTTTTGGTGGTGGTTCCTGACGCGGCGATGGCTTTGCGGTATTTAGAATGGAGTCCGAAACTGCAAGAGTTAGCGGATAAGTATTGGCCCGGAGCTCTTACGATTGTCGCGCTCGCCAAGGATAACTGCGGTTTAGCGTCCGGAGTGGTTGCGGCTGACGGCACCGTCGCTTTCCGCGTTACCAGTCATCCGATTGCCGCGCGATTGAGCCGTGAATTAGACGCGCCGTTGGTATCCACTTCCGCCAACATTTCCGGACAAGAACAGCCATACAGCGTTGAAGCGGTTCAGCGATATTTTGCCAGTCAGCCAAACCAGCCGGATATTATTATTGACGCCGGCGAATTGCCGCAACGCGCGCCGTCAACGATTGTGAGAGTGGTGGATGGGAAAGTGGAGGTGGTGAGAGAGGGAGAAGTCGTGGTTAATTTTTAATTTGTAAATCAATTATCTCCCCTCTCGGAGAGGGGCAGGGGGTGTGTTCACGTGATACGCCAGCACCTCCCTCGCCCTCCTCCGAGGAGGGAATTTGTGAACTCCAATTTCATGTTAGATATAACCAAACCTTCTGTTTTGCAAGAACTTTGTAAGCAATACAGGCTTACCCCATCCAAGGGCTATGGTCAGAATTTTTTGATTACCGACGCGCCGATTAAAAAGATGATTGAAGCCGCGGAATTAAAAGCGAGCGACATCGTCGTTGAAATTGGGCCCGGGTTTGGCGTGTTGACGTTCGCGTTGGCGGAGAGAGTGAAGAAAGTGATAGCGTTTGAGATAGAGAGGAAGTTGGCGGGATATTGGAGCGACTTGGAGATAAGAGGAGATAGGGAGATAAATAGAGATAAAATTGAGATAGTGTGGGGTAACGCGCTTAATAAGATACAAGATACAAGTAACAAGATACAAAAATACAAGGTGATTGCGAATTTGCCGTATCAGATCACTTCTGATGTATTGCGGACGTTGTTAGAGCTGGAAAACAAGCCGGAGCTAATCGTCATTATGGTTCAGAAAGAAGTGGCGGAGAGAATTTGCGCTCAGCCCCCTTCGGCTCGCCATACTCGCTCAGGGCAGGCAGGCAACATGAGTCTGTTGTCAGTCGCGGTGCAGTATTATGGGGAGCCAAAGATTATTGCCAAAGTACCGGCCGGGAGTTTTTGGCCGAGACCGAAAGTGGAGAGCGCGATTGTGCGAATCACTTTATCACGTGATCACTGCATCACCACATCACTACATCACGACGACGAGAGAGAAAGAGAATTTTTTAGAGTTGTTAGAGCTGGGTTCGCGCAAAAGAGGAAACAGTTGTGGAATAATTTGGCGAAGGGATTAAAATTGGACGGCGGCAAAGTTAAGGCGGTTTTGCGCGAGGTGGTGGGAAATGAGAAAGTGAGGGCGGAGGAGGTGAGTGTTGAGGAGTGGAGAGTGATAGTTGGAAAGTTAGAAAGTTTTTAAAGAGGCAGTTGATTGTGACGGGCTTCTGTCATTGCGAGGACCCCGCCATTGCGGGGGACGAAGCAATCCAGCAATCGCATGAGAGCGCAATAACGGTGTGGATTGCTTCGCCTGCGACGGCTCGCAATGACAGTAGAATTCGTATGTATCTTGTTATCTGTATTTTGCATTCTGTCGCCGAAGTTATCCCCACGCAATCTTATTTTATTGCCTCCGCGGGCTTTTTTTGTTATAATAACCTCACAATTAAACAACCGCATGGAAAGAGATCCTTTTTCCAAAAACAGTCTGACGAAAGAGCAAAAGACGGGTTTTGTCTTATTGTTGATTTTTGGTATTCTGGCAATTGGTTTGGGGCTTCTGCAAATGCGCAATACGATTTACGGGCCGTTTGTCATCAGGTTGAGCGATAAAACCGATACCGCGAATCAAGAGGCAAGTTTGTTAAACGACGAAGCCAGACTGCAGAGCATTGACACTGACCGCGACGGCTTGAATGATTTTGAGGAATTGAATTTTTACGAAACTTCGCCGTATCTGGCTGACACTGACTCCGATGGTTTGAATGATAAAGTGGAAATTGAAAAAGGCGGGAACCCATTATGTCCGGAAGGCGAAGCCTGCGAAACGAATGAAACCGTGGTTCCGGCCGCGACCACGACTTTGGATTTTGTTTCGCCCTTAGTCAATCTGGAAGTGCCAACCGACACCGGTTTGGAGTCTTTGGCGGATTTGCAAAAAGTCTTAAACGATCCCAAGCAGATCAGGCAATTATTTTTATCAACCGGAAAAATTTCCGCCGATGATTTGAGCAAAATCAGCGACGCGGAATTGATGAAGATGGTGGATGAGATTGTGGCGGAGAATGGGGGAGTGCCGCAGTGATAGATACCAATATACAAAAGGATGGAAGGTGGTGTGCAGTGACGTAAGAAGAAGCAGTAAGCGGCTTGTCATCCCCGCGGTCGATCTTGTCATCCCCTTGAAAAAGGGGATCCAAAAATCGAAAAAAATCGCACATCTGGGTTCCCGCTTTCGCGGGAATGACAACGCGATTTCTGGGTTCCCGCTTTCGCGGGAATGACAAGACAAACATAAATGAATTAGGTGAATTTAAAGTTAGTATATCTATGTATTTTGCCGGTAAGACAAAGAAAGGTTTACTGATAAGCGTAATCACGCTACTGATTTTTATTGAATTTTTTGGTTTGGTGTTATTGCCAAAAGAAGCGAGAGCCCAAGCGACGGAAGTTTTTGGAGGTCCGGTAGAAGTAAATGTTGCAACCGATGCGCAGGCGGCAAAGAAAGAAGTAAAAGAAACTGTCGGCGCGCAGTTGTTGGGGAGCGCGCTCGGCGCGCTGGTGCATGGTTTTTCGTATTTTATGCGCAAACTGGCCTACGACTCCGCGATGTATGTGGCGAACGGCGGCAAGGGGCAGGGAGCGCTGGCTTTCAAGCAGGGGTTTGGCGATTATTTGCAGACAGTAGCCTTAGATTCGGCGGCTGACGCTATCGGCGAGCTTGGCAAGCCGTTCGGCCTTAATCTTTGCAAGCCGCCGGATTTGAATTTTCAGGTGTTTTTGCAGATTGGTTTGCGCGGACTATATTTTGGCGATGCCGCCGGCGGACCTCAGCCGAATTGCAAATGGCAGGATATGAAAGGCGCGTGGGAAAACGCCGATGAGCAATATTTTGGCGAGAACGGCCAGCTGACGTCGGAAAAAATGTTCAGCAACGCTTTGCGTTTTGAAAATACGGATTTCGGCGTCGCGGTCGGAGCGGTGGAGAGGGTTGACCGCATTCAATCAAAACAAGTGGCCGGCGCGTCGGCGCAAAGAGCGGAAGGCGAAGGGTTTAAGGCGGCGACGGATTTAATCACCGGCAATGTCAAAACGCCGGCGCAGGTAATCAAAGAAGAAACTTATTCAGCCACGAATAAACACCAATCAACTTTGACCGCGAGCCAAGTCGGCGGCATTTACGGCAGCGGCGCTTTGCAGGTAATTCCTTTGGCCGGGTCGGTTTTTCTTAATACTTTGGCGACCGAGGGCATAAAAAATCTGCAAAAATATTTTCTTTCTTTGTTTGACGAAAGCAGCGGTGGCGGTGAAGATGCCTCCAGTGTGATGAGTTTTGAATCAGCCGGGTTTCAGCAGAATTTAAAAAAAGCCAAAGAAATTTTTTCCAGCTTTTTGGCGGTTAAGATTGATCAAAGAGAAAATTATGATTTGCTGACCGAGTTCACCACTTGTCCGGACACGGCGCCGACAATTCCGGGATTGAACAATTGCGTGATGGACGACAGTTTGCGCGAAGCCGTGCGCCGCGCCGACACCGGCGAGCCGATGACGATCAGGGAAGCGATGAAAGAAGGATTATTGAAAGGCGATTGGATTTTAGCTTCTCCGCGCCGAGTGGCTGACAACACGAGTTATGGTTGTTACAAAAACGCTTATTGCTATTCAAATATCCAAAAATTGCGCCGGAGCCGGATTCTGCCGCTGGGTTTTGAAATCGCGGCTTTGCTGGCCGACCCCGATCATCCGCAGGAAAAATGGACTTTGCAATATGTGGTTGATCATTTTGATGATTGCAAATATTCCAAAGATTCCGGCGGTAATGTCATTATTGAACCGGACGCAGGTAATTATCCGTACTGCCGTTTGATTGATCCAAATTGGATTATCAAGTCGCCGGATACGCGGTGCAACGGCATGGTTTACAGCTCAAATTTAATTGACCAAACCAGCGGTTTGCGCGCGCAGGAATGCGTTGACGCGCAGACTTGCATTAAAGAAAAAGCCGACGGCAGCTGCGATTTTTTCGGCTATTGCGCGCGTGAGAAGAAAGTCTGGCGTTTGCCTGGCGAGGCTTGCGAATCATACAACAATACTTGCACCACTTATACATCCGGCGATGGGGCATTCGTTTCTTATCTGGCCAAAACCGTGGATTACGGCGAGTGCAATTTTGACAGCGTCGGCTGTTTGGCATATAGCACGGAAAAAGAAGGCGGCGATTGGGTCGCAAGCATTAACGCTAAAGATAAAGATTACAAAAATTACGGTCGGAACCAGGCGCTGTTTTTCAACGAGAGGATAAAAAATTACAGCTGTTCAGCGTCGGATAACGGCTGCAGTGGGTTTTATCTCGGCACTTTAAAAAGCGGAACAACAGACGAATATATAAATAATTATGATAAGCCGATTTTTGTTAAAAAAGCGCCGGACTATTTGGGCTGTTATGATATAAATCAGAATCAGAATTCACCAATGATTAATTGGCCGCAAACCAAACCGGAGTTGGGCCAAGTAAGCCAAGACAAGAAATGCGCTGATTTCGCGCAGGTTTGTCTGCCGGAAGAAGTCGGCTGCGATTCTTACACGCCCAAGAAAGGCACTTATTCCACGTCGATTCCGGGTATTGCCGGAGAAGAAAATAAATGCGACGCGAGCTGTGTCGGTTACGATACTTTCAAACAAAACGCGACCAATTTCGCGCCATCTGAGTTCCCGCTTTATTTTATTCCCGATAACGGCAAGTCTTGTCCGGGCGATTACGCGGGGTGCGATGAATTTACCAACATTGACGAATTAGCCAAAGGCGGCGAGGGGCTTGAATACTACACCGACATTAAATATTGCGAATTGCCGAATGACAAAAATCAGAAAGTATTTTATTCGTGGTATGGCTCAATGAGCGAAGGTTATGTTTTGAAATTGCATAAACTGCGGCCGGTCATCGATAAAGATTTGGCATATTTGGAGTCAATGGAAGATAATAATTTAATTGATTTGCAAAATTTAGGCAACGAAACCGTTGATGATGTTTTTCCTCTCGGCTCGCCGGCTTACGCGACTGATAATCCGGAAAAATTAGCGGAACTTTATACAAGTTGCAATGCCGCCGGCTATAATAAATTAATCAACGGCGGAATGCCCGGCATTGACGGCACTGCCAGTTTAGACTGCCGCGCGTTGTATGATAAAGATGGCAAAGTTTATTATCGTATTTTGAAAGATACGATCACCGTGTCGGAAGAATGCCATCCATTGCGAAAAACTACGGCATATTTTTATGATGACGCGGCGCTTACAACATCAGCAACTTGCGGAGAAAGAGGCGGGTATTGGAATAGCAACGTTTGCCAGCGCTGTACTAATGGCGGTATTTACAAAGACGGCGCCTGCGTTTATTGGGCGATTGCCAAACCGGGAGAGTCAGATTCCTGCAAGGGGCCTAGTAGCAATAAAGACGCGTATAACGGTTGCCGCGAATATGTGGGCAATGAGGGCAATGACACAAAGACGGTTTTTAATCTGGATTTTGAGCCAATCGGCAATGATTTGAGCAAAGTGAAAGCCGGCTGGTCTCCCGCGGATAAAGTACAGGTGGTGTCCGAATCTGTTCAGGTTGGCTTGCACTCATTGCAAGTTACCGCCAATGTTAATTACTTAATCGCTTCCAGCACATTAGAAAAAGACGGCTGGTATAAATTATCTTTTTGGGCGCGGGGCAAGACAAAGTCGCTTGAGGTTATGTTTAGCCAATTTGACGGCGTCAATAAGCCAACCGGCGAGTTTACTTCGTTCGATTACAAAATCAGCATTGGCGATGAGTGGAAAGAATATCAACTCGGTCCGATTCAATTTACCGGCGCTGTTGATAAAGACACGAATTTAAAATTTTTCAATTACAATCTTAATGATCCAACCTTTTATTTTCTTGATAATGTGGAATTGCGCTATGTGCCTGATACGAGAACGATTATCAAAGATTCTTGGAAAAAGAAATTACCATACAACGGACAATCAGTGAACGCGGATGTTCCTCTTGCTTGCGACGCCAATCCAACCGATCCGTTCCCGGGCGACGCATTGGGCTGCCGCGCTTACGCGGAAGAAAGCACCGGCAGCATAGTGAATGTTACCGGATTTGAGAAATTGTGCCGAGTTGGGGCAGTCGGTTGCCGCGCGGTGTTTGATTCATACAATACAAAAGAAACCGACGCGACTGCGTTCAATGTTTGGTGCCAAGGAACGGTGGGCGATACGTCTTGTGAATTAAAAGCCGAAACAGATAAACTTGGCGAGTGCAAAATAGAGCAAGGCAAAGACGGCTGTTATGTTGATAAGATAACATTGCCGGAAGGCGTAAGCCTGCCCGCCGGAGTTACTAACGCGGAAGTGAAGGATTCTACGATTATAATCCCCGCAGACACGGCTGATAACAAGCCGGTGTATTTAACCGTGCGTCCGCAGTTCGGCTGTTTGGAAAAAGCCAAAGGCTGCCAGGAAGTCGGCGCGGAAGAACAGGTTTTGCCTGATAAAAATTCCGGTGCCTCTTATCAGCATAATGCGACATATCTAATCAATGATCCGTCTAAATACACTAGCGCGGATCGCACGCTGTGCCGCGCGGATTTGGTCGGCTGCGAGGATTTCAAAGCCGGCAGCGATATTTTCTATTTTAAAAATCCGCTTAAGACCGGCAATAGTTTTTGCGAATACAAAGCCAAAGTGGAGAATGGCGGCGTAGAATACAAGGGTTGGTTTTTGAAAGATGTTGGTGTTTGTTATACTTCGGCTCCGCTCAGTATAAACACTGGCAAAATCTGCGGCAAAGATTCGGATTGCGGCGAAACCGAAACTTGCCAGGATAAAGGCAATGTTCCTTGCTATGATAACTATTTGCAGGCCGGCGGATTTTACGACATTTGGTCAAACAATACTTCGCAGTACGAAGGAAATGTCGGCGTTTGTCCGAGCGAAAAAAATGGCTGCCGCGAACTAATTGATCCGGCCGACACTTCCGACCTAAACCCCAAAGGCCAGCCGTATTACGCGATTTTTGACAAGCGGGTTACCGGCAAGGCCGGCGAGTGCGAAGGACAGGCAAGCCAGGTAGAGGGCTGTGTCTTGTTTAACAAAACCGATGAGCCGAATTTGCTTTATGATTCAGTCAAAACTTATCAAAACAGCGAGGATAAAAATTTCGCGCTGGTGCCGCTGGTTACAAACACAAATAAAAAAGATTCAAATTTGTTATTAAAAGTAATCCGCGACCGCCAATGCGCCGAGTGGCTGGCTTGCCAAGGGTCTTTGCCGGTTCCCGATACTCAATCCGGCACCGGCGAGCGATACAGCTGTTACGCGCTTCAGCCCTGCGAGGCCGGCAGTAGTTTAGAGTGCACCACTCCATCAACTCTGACTGCCGAAGCTGACGATCGTCTGACTTATAGCGACTATATTGGCCGCGACGTGAGCTGGTCCGGCGCTCGCGAGTATTCCGGCTATTCGTTATTTCAAAAACCGCCGGCCGCTAATTTGGAATTTGTTACCATTAAAAAAGATATTACCGGCCTTGAGCAGGACGCGATTTTTGTCGGGTATATCAATAAGAAAGCCGCGTCCGTCTGTTCAGCCGGCGCAGCTGCCAACGGCGCGAAGTGCGGAAGCAAGGGCGTTTGTTATGATAAAAAATGCCTCGTTTCTCCGGATGATTCATATCCCGCGGAATTGTTTGGCGCCAACGCGCAGAATTTTGCCGCGAGTAATTTTTATAAGTATTTATACAAAGTTGAGTGCCGCGGTTATCCGGCGCAAGACAGCCCGTTCAAAGGAAAATTAGACGATGTGTCGCAATTCACGCAGTCATTTTTGAGCAACGCGAGTTTCTGCGCCGAGGGAGAAAATTGCGACTGCAATTACATTAAAGTTGAATACGGCGAGAACGGTTCAAGCGGTGAAACTAAATACTATCAATTGGGCGGAGAATTAAATTCGGATTTGCAAAAAGGCGGTATTTGTCAGGACGGGCCGAATGACGACAAGCCGTGCAGTTCAAACAAAGAATGCGCTGACAAAACCGATGAAGCAAATAACGGTACCTGCATCCGCCAATCAAAACGCAACACTCGCATCGGCTGGAACGGCTACTGTTTGGAGCGCGATTTAAGCCGCCACGTCAATGGCCGGATTGACGACGCGCCCGACGCTTTCGCCTGTCTCACCTGGCTGCCTTTGGATTATGTTCCCGGCCTGTTTGACATTTATTACAGCGACCCGTCAATCGGTTATGTTCCGCCAACCGGCAAAGGCAGTCCGGGGCAGGCGTATTGCACCGAGATGCTGGGGGTGGGAGGGTTGAGTCCGGATTTGGATTTTAGTTGTGATCTTACAAAGCTTGGGTTAAAAGGGGATGATTTTTTTGATGGAGCAGGGGCGCTGGATGCCAACTTGTGTAATAATGGAGGTGAGGTATTACCGCAAGATATCCAAACATCTGGTTTTGATTTATCATATGTTCAAGAAAAGACGTGGAAAATGATAAAAGAATTGTCTGGCGATTTGAGCGGATTTTTTGGTAATTTGTCAGCAGAGGAAATGGCAAAACAGACCTATAATTATATAAGCCGCGTGGATACGACAGTACTGCCGATAATGTGGTATATTGATGGTGCGGCGAAGAAAAAGGAAGTTCCTTTAGATCAGGTTGTTGGCGGTATGTGGGGGTTTAATTACGATTATGACAAGGGCGACCTCAATACATTATTAAGAAAGAATTCAATAACATATACCGCAGTGATGGCTGCCGGCGGGCTTAATCCAAACAACGTTTCGGCGATTGTTCCCTACCCTCCTTTATTTCCGAATGTGCAGTACGACCAGATAACAAATCAAAAGGCGATTAGTGAAAAATTTAGTTTAGATAATTCCGTTTTTGAGACACTACCTATTTCGAATCACGACAGCGGTGTTATTAGGCAAGGTCCAAATAAAGCGGAAACATTTATAACAAAAGATATGATTTACGCGGTATCTTTTGTGCCACTATGGTTGAGCGGGGATGAAGACAATACTGTTGGGGGTCCTGTGGTACCGGCCATGGGTATGCCGCTAACTTTGTATGTTGACAAAGAATACCCAGATCAGTTTGGTTTGGATGCTAATGTGGATATGAAGAAAAGCGCGGCAGCGAATAGTTGTAGTTTTTGTAAATATTGGACGATGAAGACGGAGCACAAAAAAGATAAATTTAACAACAACAAAGATGTGGAAGGGTATTTACTGCAATGGTTCGCTATGGACCCAATGAACGGCGAGGATCCCACGACAGGTGACGCGTCCGCGATAGAAGAATATGTTGACAATACTTACCTGGTTAATCCGTTGGCCAGCACAAATGGAAAAGCGGACGTACATTGCAACATCGGAAAAGATGACGACAATCATTTTATCACGGTAGAAATTTTATTTGACAAAGAAACAGGCAAATTCGTCGGTTACCGTTCTCGTAATTGTGTAGAATTAGATGTGAATAACGGCGATGAGTTTGGCTATGCAATGGCAGTTGTGTTTACTTTGAAGCCAATGTGTGTGGAGGCGGTAAAAGTTGTAAGCGGAGACGGGGTAACTAACAAAGCATACACTGACCGCGTTTGGGATGGCGGCAAGGAAACCGCTCCAAACACATACGAATCCAACTTTGTTGATAATGGCGCTGACGCGGGTCCTTATGGTTCGGCTAGGTTCGATAGTTTGAATAATTGCGAATCGGACAACCCGTGGTGTTATTTACAGCGGAACCCCAATAACGACATTTTGCATGGCGGTACGCCATGGCAGTGTTTGGGAAGTTTCAAATCAGAAGCAGGGGTTGTATTCGGCGGCAACTGTCCTTTGGAAGATAAATTTAAGGATAAAGTGGTTGGATATAATCGGACAAAAGCATTGGACACGCCCGAATTACCATGGGAGAGTAAATTTTATAATGCTACTCCCATTATTTTAGCAAGTTCCGAAAAGTATCTATTGTTTGATTCGCTATTTGCGAGATTATACGAGAAATCCACGAGAATGGGGGATGAGGAAAACGAACTGTCAACTGATTCTGCAAATAATTTGATTAGTCAACAAAACAAATTAAACAAGATTACAGGTGACACAACTTACAATTATTCATATCAATCTACGGCCTCGTTTCAGCTTAAAGATTATCCCATTTTGAATCATGTTTGGGATTTTTCAAGCTCTACTACTGACATATTTTCTTCAATTAAAAACCAATTTTCTTCTTTTGATCCTAAAGTTGAACCATCCATCGTCCTCTTCGGCGACCATGCCGCTTTCCGCGGGGTTCCGCCAAGCATCTATCCGGTCGTAAAATGCGCCGGCCAAAAATGCGAGCTTGACAGTAAAGAACAAGGATTTTCCGTGAATGGTTTGAACGGCAACAAAGTTGACGACAAATTATTCGGCGTCAAAACCAAAATGGCGCAAGTCCAATTCTTCGCCTGGGCTGACCACAACCAAATGCCCTTGCGCCGGATTATGGTTGACTGGAGAGAGAAGGGAACAACAGGGTCTGATAACACAATCTCCGGCACTTCGCAGGGTTATTATTCTAACTACAAACCGTATTGCGGAGATGACAGCGGAAAGGCGAAGGAGTGTGTGAAAAAAGATAATAATGCTGGTGGCAATAAAATTGTTTCCGGCAGCGGCATCACTTGTCAAAACGATACCGAGTGTCCTTCCGCAACCCCAACCTGCGTTGATGTCGGTCCCAAATTCGGCAACCAGCCAAACAAAACCTGCAAAGACACTCCGGTCGTTCGCATCTTTAACTACACCTGCGACGCGGACAATGGTCCGATTGTGGCAGTCAGTAAGTTTAAAGATAAAACCGTTGGCACCACTCTTAGTCTGTCTATTGATGACACTTTGAGCCAGAAGTGGTACAACTTTCTCATTGACAAAGGCTTCAAAACCACCGACTCAGTCTGTATCTTCCAGCCCCGCGTTCAGGTTTTGGATAATTGGGGGTGGTGTACTGGGAGTTGTTTAAAACCACAAACAAGCAGTGTCTGGGAAAACGGTGGGTGTTATGATGACGAAATAGTTTTAAACAGCGGTCTTGTAACCAGTTATGATCAGTGTTTAACCAATAGTGCATGGAAAGATTTTGACAATATCATCGTAGTGGCACCAGTGAAGTGAACAAAATTGAACAAAAAATCCACCGATGAGGTGGATTTTTTGTCAGAAAGAATTTTATAAATAAAATCCTTTGTTGGGAGCCTGACGCGGGGTGGGAAGATGTTGCGGCAGGCTAGAGGTTGGCGGGTTGGCACTGGAGTGCAGCGGGGTCGGAGAATACCTCCGGTGGGCGATCCCCGAAAGCCGGCGGACAGGAAGCAAGGCACCCCCATTGCTCGTCGTAGTGCCATTGGATCTGGCATTGCCCTGCGATGGGTCCGCAGTCGAGCCACTTTCCGGTGGGGTACTGCTCGAGAACTTTTGAGCAGTCTGTCGGGGGAGCGGGTTGCTCCGTGTCGGGCTGGGAGCCCTCGGTGTCCGCCTCACCGGCGGACGCGTCTTCTCCCGGGAGGGAGACGAGACAACCGGCGGGGTCGTCGGCTTTGCCCTGGCAGGCGGCGGGTACGGATTCGTCATCCGTGGGACCCGGCGGGGTGTCGGAATCGCAGGACGCGAGGAGAGTTGCGCCGAGAATGGCGCAGGCGAGAAGGGCGTACACCCAATGACGCACCATGGCGCACCTCCTATGTCCCGAAATTGGGACGACCCGCTATAGACTACCTGTTAGTCTGCGGCGGGGAGTAGAGTTATTTTTTAACCGCACTCCTCACCGCAGACTTTTTTACCAGTGTTTACTTTGCCACGCCGTAGCCTTAGCGAAGGCGGGGCCAACCATATTTGTTCTCTTTATCACGGTTTTTAACCGCGAACATAGAGAAACGATTTAAAGAACAAACCTATTTATCCATATTAATTAGACCATAAAAATACAGTTTTGTCAAGTTGAAAAAACAGCTTTTGGCTAACTTGCGAGCTTCTGTCAAGGGTGAGGTGTGGATAAGTCGGACGACAGAACACAGAATGCAGATAACATGACACATAAAAAACACAACTGTTCGTCGTTGTATTCTGTTATTTGTATTCTGTATTCTGCTCGCCGTCGGTCCCAAATTCGGCAAAGACATTCCGGTTATTAGCATCTTTAATTTGACAAGGCGGTTATTTTTGGTATAGTGTAAACATATGACACTTACAGCAATCACAAAAAAAATTAAACCGGTGTTGAGACGGCATAAGATAGAAAAAGCCGCTATTTTTGGTTCTTACGCTCGCAATGAACAAAAATATGAGAGCGATTTGGATTTATTAATAAAACCGCCCAAAGGCATGTCTTTGTTGGGCCTAGTCGGGCTTGAGGAAGATTTGCGGGATAAGCTCGGTTTTGATGTTGATGTGGTGACTTACCGTTCCATTCACCCGCTTTTAAAATCATATATTAAAAAAGACCAAGTTCGTATTTTATGAAGAAAGATCCTAAAATTTTTTTATTGCATATTTTGGAATCTATTAAGAATGTTGAGGATTATTTAAGCGGTAAAACAAAGAGAGATTTTTTAGAATCGGAACTTTTGCAGGATGCTTTTATCCGCAGGCTAGAAGTAATCGGCGAAGCGGTAAGCCAGATTCCAGACAATGTGCGTCGAATATTTCCCAAAGTTCCTTTGCAGGAAATCGCCGGCATGAGAAACAAATTGATTCATGAGTATTTTATCGTGGATTTGCATTTAGTCTGGGAAGTTGTGCAAAAAGATATTCCACAATTAAAAAAACCGATTATGCAAGTGTTAGAGGAAATCGGGTAAGTGAAATACTTTAAGACAAAAAATTCGCCTCATCGGCGGATTTTTTGTTTCTTAAAAATGTATTCTGTTATCGCTGCCTGTCGCCCGCCTGCCATCGCCTGCGGCTCAAGGCGCTGGCAGGCGGGTGTTTTGTGTTTTGATGCTGGCGTTATCCCCACCCTCTCCACTCCACGCTAAAAACATGGTATAATACCATCATCTTCAAACAACCAGCATGCAGAGCTTATTCAAGCGAAAATTTTTTCTTATCCTGAAACGGTTTTCAGGTTTATTGAGGCTTAGAAAAAGCCGTGTTGGTTTTGGCGTTTTAACTGCGGTTTTAGCGTTGGGTGCTGCGGGATTTTTTATTCCCTCAGCGGCAAGAGCTTTGGGCGACATGGAAACTTTTTCCGGGGGTTTGATGCTGGCAATCAGCAAGTTCGCCTTGGGTTTGGGCGAGTTTTTTATAAAAATGAGCATTTTTTTCCTGCGGTTCTTTATCGCGTTAGCCCAATACAACAACTATATTGATTCTCCGGTGGTAAAACTCGGCTGGCTCATGGTGCGCGATGTCGTCAATATGTTTTTTGTGGTGATTCTGTTAGTTATCGCCATCGGCACGATACTCGGCATGGAGCAATATCAGTGGAATAAGACTTTGGTGAAATTGATTTTAAGCGCGGTATTTGTAAATTTCAGCAATTTAATCAGCCAGCTTTTCATTGACGCGGCGCATATTTTCACCTTGACTTTTGCCAGCGCGATCTCCGCCACTGCCGGCGGAAATTTAATAAACATGTTTCATTTTGAAAAAATTTACGCCATCACTACCGGGAAAGTTGATGTCGGCGTGAAAGGAGAAAGTTTTGACATGATGGGCCGGACGCTGGTGGCTTCAATCGTGGCTATGTTATTCGCTCTGCTGGCCATGCTGGTGATGGGCGCTTACGCGATAATGATGCTTTTACGGATGACCGTGCTGTGGGTTTTGATTATTTTATCGCCAATGGCGTTTTTGTTTATCGCTTTGCCGCAGACAACGAATCGCTATGGCGAATGGTGGAAAGAATTTTCCAATTACGTGGTGCTGGCGCCGACGATTTCGTTTTTCATGTGGCTGGCTTTTGCCACCGCCGGTTCCGGCACGCTGGGTTCTGATATTGGCATCACTGACAGCATGTTGCAGTCCGGCCAAATAGACTCGGTCGGCGCTTTGACTTTGTCCGCGGTGACAACTTGGGAAAACATGGCGAATTTTTTGGTCGCTATCGTCTTGTTGTTCGTCGGTTTGCAGGAGGTGCAGAAACTCAATGTTGCCGGCGGCAGTGTCGCGAGCAAAGCTAAGGATTTTTTCGGCAAAGTGGCGACGATCGCCACCGGTTACGCGGCCGGAAGATGGTTGGCTGGGAAAGCGGCGGCTGGAGCGAAAGCTGGCGTTGGTTTGGCATGGAAAGGAACAAAAACCGCGGCGTGGTATGGGGTGAGAGGACAACAGTGGAAAGAGTGGGGGCAATATCAATATGCTTCTTTTCAGGCTTGGCGCAAAAATACTCGCCGTCAGCCAAAACTTAAAACAGATGAAAAGGGGGAATTAATTAGAGTTGATGGCAAAGTGGTTTGGGATACCGATGAACAAGGCAGGGTTATAATGGAAGAGGCGCCACCGGAAGGCATTAAAAGTGGAATTCAGCATTGGTTAAATAAGCGCGTGCAAGCAGATGATTTTAGCGCCAAGAGATTGAAGAAAATGCAGGATTTTGAAAAAAAGAGAGAGGAATTGAATAGTCGTTATATTAGTGCTAATCCATCCCATAAATTTTTTATGGATGAAGCGGAACGTAATTCCGTAATGGAGATGAGAGACGAAAACGGTGAAGTAATGAAGGATGAAAAAGGGAAAACCAAGTATATACGTACTGATATTGCCAGGTTTGAATCTGGTATTGAGGAATTTAATAAAGCCAGGTCTAATGATAAAACCAAAGAGCATGCGGCGATGGGTCAGGCAGCGGCTGGCGCGGCCGAAAGGTACAAACTGACCGGCACAGAAGGTAAAATTCCGGTGTTGACTATAGTAGTAAAGAAAAAAGAGGATGAGACATCAATCAATGAACAAAGAGCCGGACACCAGATACGTTCGGAGTTTTGGGAAACAGCGATGACAAACGGGTTAGAGAAAGCCAAGTTAGATTACGCGTCATCTGAAGAAGGGCGGCAGTTTTTAGTTAATAAAGACGATTTGCGTTTGTCAACCGAGGCGGCCAAAGATAATTTTGTGGCAATAGAGAAAGAAATAGAGGAAGAGGCTTTAGGAGAGGGCAGGAAGGAGTATGAGGAAATGACTGCGAGAATAGAGGAAGAACAAAAAAAATTGCTTTCGGGAAAAGAAGTTTCTTTGTCAGCGGAATTAACAGGCATCGAAGATCAGATAGATGAAAAACAGCAAAAACTTTCTAGTCCGCTTATGGAAAGCGCTGATGCAGCTAGAGATGAGTACTTGGCCAAGCGAAAAGGATTGGAAAATAATCGGTCAGTGGTGGATAAGGAAGCAGTGGAAGAAATGGGGAAATTGAGCGAAGATGAAAGAAAAAGCATGGACGAACGTGTAAGTATAGAAAATGAGATTAATAATGCGGAGAAGATGCTCGGTGAGGCAAAGACACAGAAAGAAAAGAGTGTCGCAAGTGCAGATGTTGAAGGTTGGAAGCAAGTACTGGCTGACTTTGATGAGAAATATAAAGGTACGACATTGGGTGCGTTTTTGGAAAAGGCCAAAGCTCATGATGTGATAGAGGAAAAAATAAGTACGTTGGACGCTGAATATAATATGGAAAAACTTCGGCGTGAACAAGAAATAGAGCGAGTTGTGACCACAGATCCGGAATTGCAACGGTTAAGAGAAGAAAGGAAGACAAAAGAAAAAGCGTTGAAAGAAGCAGGCACGAAGTATCAACAGACCGATGAATATAAAACAAAGAAAGCAGAGGTTGATAGTAGAATCGAAGAGATAGAAAGAGGTATGAGCACGGCTGGGGCAGAGAGAATAAAAGCAAAAATTACGCGCCAAACATCAGAGGCGGCAGCTAAAAGAGCAGAAGAGCAGGCTATGCGAGCGGCCATGGGAGTTAATGGTTTGAGAAAGTTGTTTGAAGCGGCGCAAGTTGAAGAAATTTTGACCGATGCTGCCAAAAAATTTGTTGATGAAATTAAACAGGTGAAGCTCAAGGATTTGTTTGAAAAATCATTGAACAACATAAAACAATTTGGCAAGCAGGAGAGACAGTTAAAAGATGTAGAAAGAAAAGAGAAAATGGAAGAAGATCCGGCAAAAAAAGCAGAACAAAGGGCACAAATGGATGGGCTTAGAAAGGAGTTGAAAGGGTTACGCGAAGACATGGAGGCGCAGGCTGGCATCCAAATGGTGACGGCAAATGTGAGGCAGAAATATACTCAAGAGGCGACAGGTATCGCGAAAGGAGAATTGGAAGATGAAGCAGATACAGTATATACACAAGAGCGGTACGGGTATGATTCCCCAGCTACGGCCTTCAAAGCTTTAATAAAGAAAAAAATGGATGAATTTCAAGGAGTGGAAAGAGAGCAATCAGTAGAAATGGCAATGGGGTCATTGGCGCATTTGGTTTCTTTACGTAAAGCGGGGGAAAGGTTGTCGCGCGATCAAGAAGCGATGCTAATGGCTGGTGTAACGTATTTGACCAAGCAAGCATGGTCTGATGATTTGTTAGACAGAATGGCCAAAAAAACCAGAAGATTGAGGAGCGGTGGTCTACAGGGCGAGGAAAGAAAAAAGATGGAAGCAATTGAAGATTTGATGATTAATGAGTTGCATTGGGGGTCGGTGGATAAAGATACGGGGCAATGGAAAATCGTCAATCAATCTGACAACCGGCGCACGAATGATCTGCATCGTTTAATTGCTTATGGTGGTGATTCTGAATTGCTTGGCGCTGAAAACGCTGTCTTGAAACAGATGAACGTAACAGGATTGGGTTATGGTGCGGCGGCGGAGAAGATCGCCAAGGAAGTTCAAGCTGCTTTTGCGGGTAAGGAAATAAACGTATCAGCGCCGGAATTTAGTAGTGTGGCAAAAAAATTAGGATTTGACCCATCAGTAGAAAGGGATTTAAAGCAACTGCAAAATTTTGTCAGTAAATTTGTAGTCGGTGCTAAAGATGCTAAGGATTCTGTGGGTAGGTTTAAGGATTCAGTTAAGGACCATTTTGAGGCAAACCAAATGCTTGCCGACGCCAAAAATTTAGCTATGGCAGTCGGTCATCTTGATGATGGTGGACACACGTTTTATGACCAAAATGAAGGTGTATTCAGAGGAATGACACCGGAAGCGGCTATGCAATTTATTTTGTCGGATTGGCGCAAGGTTGGTTCTGATGAAAGGATGAAAAAATTAAAGGTTCATACCATTGCCCAGATGAACGAAGACACTGGCACGATAGCAATCGACGCTCGCAATCGAGACGCCATTCGTGAAACTTTTTTGAACGTTGACACTGAGTTAAACTTCAATAAGATGGATGGGCGTACAGTTGATCAAGTTGCCGGTTTGGCAGCAGGCGAAGCCGCGTTTATTGACCCAACAACAGGTAGGATGGTTTTGGGTCACAAAAATTCGAAAATGCAATCGGGGACATTTGGCTATATAGAAGATGCTGGAAAAAGAGAAGAGGCGGCGTTAATTCAGTTGGCGGACAATTTCGCTGTGTTTTTAAATGAAGCGCCGACGATTTTGGCTGCATCATTGGGTAAACGGTCAAACGTGGGATTTGACCAGTCTGTAACCGGCGTATTTAATTGTCAGTTGCCTAACGGGAAGGTTATAAATAATGTAGATGATATAATAGATTTTGTTGAAACATACCAAAGAAGGAAGGAAGATCCAAAGGAGCGCATTGATTTAAATAATAAGATGCAAATAAAGAAAGCGTTTACCAAACGACAATCTCAGCCACGAAAAAAGAAAAAAGAAGGGGAGGAAGAGTGAGATTAAAAGTTAAAAGTTTGAAGTAAAATATGCCAATAGTATATTTAGAAAATCCAGACAAATGGCTGGTGCCAAAGAAAAAAATGTTGGCTGATTTTGTTTCGCAAGCAGAAGGTGTCTTTGAAGGGGGGTGGGAAAAGGGTTCTTTGTGGCAATTATTTTCTTTTTTTGTTGAGGAGATGGAGACGGTGGAGATTGGCGATAATTATAACGAGATAGAGAAGATTTATCTCACTTATTTTGCCTATTTGGCTAATGATGATTTTGCGGACATATCTAATCTGCTGAAAACCGCCGTACAAAACCGCGTCGGACAATCAAATGTGGCAGACACACGAAAGCGGGTTGAATTGCAAAATATATTGGAACTTAAAAAATCAACCGCGGTTGATTTGATTAATCGCTTGAGTTGGGATGAGCTGGAGAAATTGATGGATCTCTACGCGAGAGCCAAAAAGAAATTTATTCTAATTAGCACCGCTCTCTTGCATTACCAGCCCGCGCGCTCTCTTGATTATGAACAACTAAAAATGATCTTGCTCGGAGAAGAGCTGTCGGAAGAAAAAATAAAAGATTGGTTGCCGGTAGTTCGTCATTTGGCTCAGGGTTTTTTTGGCGACGATGGTCAGGTGAGGGACTTGGCCGTCGGCGTGCTGGTAAATTTAAAAGCGCAAGAAAATGGCGATGATAGCTTTACGATTACAGTAATTACCGCGCTCCTGCTGTTTGTCGCGTTCAAAGATTTTTATTCACTGAATAAAAATAATAAAATAGCACTTTTGAGCAAATATGGCTGGTGTGCTATGTTGATGGGTGTTCCTTGGCAGAAGAAAATTCAAGAAGGATTGACTGACGAACCATTTCTTGAGTACTATGTGTCATCTTCGGAGATTTTAGCAAAGTCGATTTTAGATAACCAAGAACCAATAGTGGGCGGTAGCGCATTGTCTTTGGGCGGGTTTATCAGTCAATACGCGGCCGCCGTTCCGGTGGAAAAACAAAATGATTCACTCAGACAGGACCAATTCATTGCTGAATTAAACAAAGTAAATGATTGGCCGGAAGAAATCATGGTTGCTTTGAAAGGAATCCTTGATTTTTATTTGCACTTACGCGACTGCGACCTGGTGGACTACAAAGGCATGTTGAGCGAGGCGGGTGTTAAATCGCCACCGTTTGATTGGAGAGATTTAGTTTTTCGAGATTTAAGCGACGTAGATTTGGCAGAGGTGAGGGAATACATGAAAATTTTACGGCGGCCTTTTTCAGTCAGATCCGTGATTATTGTCGATTTTATGGATGTCGATTGGCGAAAAGAGCCGTATTTATCGCGTCTTTTGACTTTAAGCGAAGTTTATGAAGAGATATATGGCCCCATTCACGAACCGTTGGTTTATTTTGATGATAAAACCGGACAGTGGGAATTGAATCAGACAAGGCCGCCAATTATTTAAAGTAATATGACGGAAATAACAAAAAATTTTTATCATCACTGTTTTCAGTCTCCCGACGATGTGAAGAACGTTTTGGTTAAATTTTCTCAAGCCCGGTCAGAAATGGAAAAAGCTGGTGGTGAAAATTTAGAAAGATTTTATTTTTACGCGGATTTAATTTTGAAGAAATTAAATACGGCTAAAGGCGAGGAAAAAGATCGGTTGGAAGGTGTTGTTAGGTTTTTAGACGCCGATTTAGTGAAAGATTTTATAAATAATCCACGCGACCCGTTTAAAGAGGTTGATTTGTCAAAAGAATTATTGACAGTAGCTTCAGGGTTGGGAGTATCGGCGGGTGCGGATCCATATGACCAGGAAGATATGCAAGCAATGTTGGGCGGCACATTTAAATTTTATAATGATATTCCTTTCGCTTATACACTGGGTTTGATTGTGGCAAATAGCAAAGATGTTGCGGTAGTGCCGGAGCTTTTGTTGGGATTTTTGCGTTTTGGCAACGAAAGTCCAGAGAGAGGGGTAGTGATAAAGTGGGAATCGGCCTTTCTTTTGGCATTGATTATGGCGGCATTATGGCGGCATTTTGGCGATTTATCAGATGATGGCCGTAAATTTTTACTGAATAATTATTTTTATTTGTCAATTGTAGCTGGTGCGCCGGTGCGATATGCTTTGAGGGATTTTGTTTATTCGCAAGGTGTTCGATCGTCGGAAAGAGGCAAGTTGGTGTCCGATTGTATATTAAATTTCAATTTGGAAGAAGTACCAATGAAAACGACTCTTTCCGAATGGAAAAAATTTACTGAAATTGTAAAAAACTATATAGCTTTTCTTGGTAAAGAGTCGCCGGGTGGTTTTAAGCACGAAGAATTTTTGCAAGGATTTTATCAAGGCCAACCAAATAGGGATGTTTTTAAACGTTGGTTGCGCGATGTTCTGGGTATCTTATCTGATTTTAGCGCATGATATATATGGTAGTTCTCGTCAAGAGTTTCCCCAATACAGCCAAAAGATGTAAAAATGCGGTGAAATGGTAGTGTGGCGCAAGAAAAAAGTATAAAAAATAATCGTGAGGAGTAGTTTCGTAAGACATTATGTCAAAACACTTATTTACAGCACGCCGGGTATATGGTGGTGTTTAAACCAACGATTTATGATAAAGATTTGAAAGTAATAAAAGGAAATGTTGATGCCGAACTGGTTTTACACTGTATGATAGAATACGCAAACTTTGATAAAGCAACTATTGTTTCCGGGGATGGGGATTTTCATTGTCCGATTAAATATTTGAGCGAGAACGGAAAGTTATTGAGGATCGGCATTCCTTCGCGTCGGAAGTTTTCTTCCCTGTTGCGCGGTTTTCGTTCTTATTTTTTCTTTGTGGATGATTTAAAACATAAATTGGAGTATAAAAAAAGACAGAGAGTGGATCAGGATTAAACCTTTCACCATTGGCTCTGTCATCGTGATATTTAAAGTATATAATGAAAATGGTTTTTTGTCAAGTGGATAACATTTATGCCTGCCCCGCTAAAACAATCCTCGTCAAAACCCCAACAATTACAACTTATTTTTCGCTTGATTTAGCCAAAGGAAGTAAAAATGCGGCAAAATGGTAGTGTGGTAGTAGAAAAAGTAGGGAAAAAATGGGAGTACGGTATAAAATAATCATAAGGTAAAGTTAAACTTGACTTTGAAATAAAGGTATGGTAAAATGAAAGTGCAGTTTAGAAATACATACACTTATGATAAAAAACTTGATAAAACGTGATATTTTAGATGAAATTTTGAAGTATATCAATAAAGACGATGTTTTGGTGTTACATGGCGCGAGACAAGTTGGAAAAACATCCATAATGCTCTGTTTGCAAAATCAACTGAATGCGGACGGTGAAAAAACATACTTTTTTGATCTTGAGGATTCAAGAAAAACAGACATCCTTGACGCTGGCGTGGAAAATTTTTTATCTTATCTTGAGGGGGCGGGATTTGATTTGAAAGAATTAAGCCGGTCGGATAAAAAATTATTTGTCTTTATAGATGAGATACAGAATCTTAAGAAACCGTCGTCTTTTTTGAAATTGTTGGCAGATCATCATAAGTATTTAAAGCTAATTGTGTCGGGTTCGTCCAGTTTTGATATTAAGAATAAATTTAGCGATTCGCTCGTTGGCCGGATAGTCAACTTTGAAGTTTTTAATTTATCATTCAGCGAGTTCTTGAGGTTTAAAAGCATTAACTATAACTTGGAACAGGTGTCTAAACTTGGCAAAGGGCCGATTTTTGAAGATGTCGTCCGTATGTATCGCGAATATGTTTTTTATGGCGGATATCCGAAGATTGTTTTGCAAGATTCAATAGAAATAAAAGAAAAATATTTGCAGATTATAATTGACACCTATGTGCGGAAAGACATAAGAGATTTGGTTAATATTGTGGAAATAGAAAAGTTTAATAATTTATTGAAAGTTTTGGCGGGGCAGAGCGGACAGCTTTTAAGCGTATCTGCCACGGCAAGCACAATAGGTTTGGCGGCGCAGACAGTTGAACAATATTTATCAATTTTAGAGAACACGTATATTATAAAGCTTGTCCATCCGTTTAGCCGTAGCGCCAATGTTGAGGTGTCAAAGGCGTCTAAAATATTTTTTTATGATACCGGTTTGTTGCAGGTATTGCGTTATAAAGAACTGAGTGCGAGGATTAGCGGCGATTTGTTTGAAACTAGCGTTTTTGCCGAGCTCGTAAAAAAATATGGACGCGAGCACATACATTTTTGGCGGACACACAGGCACGCGGAAGTTGATTTTATTTTGGATTTGCGCGCTTTTCTTTTGCCGATAGAGGCGAAGACGAATTTTAGAAATTTTCAAAAACATGCTGTCGGTTCATTTTGTCAGAAATATAAAGCCAAAGACTACAAAGTTGTTGGTTTAGAAGGAAAGAAAAAAGACGAACACTGCATTTATCCTTGGGAACTTTAAAGTATGGCAAATCAACCCACAATCCTCGTCAAAAAATCCGACGGCACGTCCGTAAGGATGAGTTGGGATGAGTTTCAAATTTACATGCGAAATGCGAAAGACGCGAAAATGCGAAATGAGAAAAAAACGAGCGAATCACAGACTCCGAAATCAAAAATCATAACTCCTAAATCAGAACCACGAACTCCGGTTGGTGAATTGCCGGCGCTAGAGAGTGAAGTGTTGCCGGCGACGACGGCGCCGGTGAAGGAGATCTTTGTGGACGAAGCGAAATACATGCGAAATGCGAAATACGCGAAAATGCGAACAGCGAAAAATTATAAGATTGAGAGATTAAAAGATTATGGCAAAAAAGATTGGACGGCGGATGACAATAAATCATTGTTGGAAGATGCGGTTGGTGAAGCGGTGAAAACGAAATCCGCGAATGTTTTGCCGAGCAAGAGGGATGATTTGTATGATTTGTTTGTTAAAGAAATTAGATTTCCGATTAAAGATGAGATGCGGGGGAGATTGAATTCCCTGGCAGTGTCTTTTGTTAAGGGGGTGAGGACCGAAGACCAGATGCGCGGGTATTTGCAAAGGAGCGAGGCGGATGGCGGGTTGGGATTTTCTGAAGAACAAACATCAGCGGTGATTGGAGCGATAAAAAAGGTTTGGCATTTGGCGAACACACCCCTCGCCCCTCTCCGAGAGGGGAGTTCGCAAATTCTCTCCTCCGAGAGGGGAAATTTAAGATTCCCCACTAAGAGTGAAGATCACAAGCTCCCTCCTCGGAGGAGGACGGGGGAGGTGTTGGGGATTAACACCAAACCTTTGGTTCAAGATGTGACGCCGCCGAAAGTTGAGCCAACCAAGAAAGTTTCCCTGGGGCCGATTGACGAAATCGCGACAATGACATTGACAGATTTTCGCCGTTTGGCGACTGGCGGGATTGATTCGGTTCAGGTTTTGCGAGATAAGTTCTCGGCTTTAAGGAAAGAATCTGTTATAATATACCTTCAAGCGCTGGACGCGTGGTTCGCGAGCCCTGTTTACAAAGATTACCAAAATTTAATCAAGCGCGCGGTGAATGAGGGGAGAAAGTTGACGGAGGTGGTGAACGATGGTGGTGGAATAAAATGGGAAGAACTGACGCGGATAGCGGAGGTGGGAAGGGCGGTTTAAACATATAAACATTTTAACTTTTAAACATAACAACGAACTGGAGGATATGCCGAATTTTTGCGATGAATTGAAATTAAAAATGCATGAATATGTAAAAAATGCGTATCATTTGGCGAGAAAGTTCCCAACGGAAGAACTTTATGGAGTTACTTCACAATTGAGAAGATCCGCATTGTCAGTAATACTGAATTTTATTGAAGGGTACGCAAGATTTAAACCGGGCGATAAACTACGTTTTTGGGAAATATCCTATGCATCGCTGAAAGAATCAAAGTACTTGCTTTACTTCAGTATGACCGAAGATTATCTCACCAAAGAAGAGTATAAGCAAATATTAACAAATGCCGAGGAAGTGGGGAAAATGTTATGGCGTGTTATGTCGCCATTGCGCGAGGGTAAGTGATGTTAAGATGTTTTTATGTTAAGATGTTAAAATGTCTATGCAACAGTTTGTAGTACCGCAATTCATTGACGTGGAAGACAAGATTTTCGGGCCGATAACCGTAAGGCAATTTTTGATTCTGCTGGCCGGCGGTCTGCTGGTGTTTCTCGCTTTCAAATACGCGGATTTCGCCTTGTTCATCACGAGTTTAATAGTTGTGGGAGGTGGTTCGCTGATTGTGGCGTTTGTAAAAATCAACGGTCAAACATTTCATTATTTTATTTTAAATTTATTGCAGACTGTCCGTCGGCCGGGACTGCGCGTGTGGCGGAAAAATTATGACAAAGACGAATTAAATTATTTGCGCTTACTGGAGCCGCCGGAGATTGAAATTAAAGAAGTGAGGAAGGCGGCGCGGAGCGAACATATCAGAGATTTGGCTTTAATCGTGAATACCGGCGGGTTTTATCGGCCGGAGGAGGATTTATGAAAAACGAAAAAGTTAAAAAGAAAAAAACCGGCAAGCCATCCACGCAGACTCATCTGCCGATCGCGGAGATTAAAGACGGCGTGGTGGTTTTGAAAGACGGAACTTTGCGCGCGGTGCTGATGACTTCCAGCATTAATTTCGCGTTGAAATCCGAAGACGAACAAAACGCCTTGATTTCATCTTATGTGAGTTTTTTAAATTCTTTGGATTTTCCTTTGCAAATCGCCATCCAATCGCGCCGTTTGCAGATTAAGCCTTACGTGGAAAAATTAATCCAACTGGAAAAAGAACAGCCAAACGAGCTTTTGCGCATTCAAACCGCTGATTACCGCTCTTTCATTCAAGAGTTGATACAAATGGGGCAGATCATGACCAAGCGTTTCTACGTGGTGGTTCCGTATGATCCGCTTTCCAACAGCAGAAAATCTTTTTGGGCCAAATTTAAAGAGGTGCTGAAACCGGCTTTGAGCGTGCGGTTGAAAGAAGAAAGATTCAAACAGCGGGTGGAAGATTTAAATTTGCGTTTGCGCCAAGTGTTTTCCGGTTTGCAAGGCATGGGGCTCGAAGTGGTCCAGCTTGACACCCAGGCGGTGATTGAGTTGTTTTATTCCAGCTACAATCCGGACATCTCTTTTGCCGAACAATTACAGCCGATTGAACAACTACAGATTGAACATAATCTATAATATGGCTTTTAAGCCGATCACAACTGACAAGCGGTTCCTTGGCGGAGCGAAAGCGCAAGAGGAAACAGAAAAGAAAAAGAAAGAAGTGAAAGAGGGGCTGATTTCTTTGGAAGAGGAGCGCGTTTATCGCGAAGGCACGGTCGCCATCCGCGATTTAATCGCGCCGTCCGCTTTTCGGGTTGAGTCAAATTTCATCCAATTGGGCGAAACGTTTTTGCGCACGATTTTCGCCATCACTTATCCGCGCTATATCGCCGTGGGCTGGAGCGCGCCGATTTTGAATTTCAACGCCACCATGGACACGTCAATGTTTTTTTATCCGATTAATTCAGCGATTATTTTAAAACAATTAAAAAAGAAAGTCGGCGTGTTAGAGGCGCAAATCAGCGCGGACGCGGAAAAAGGCGCGGCGCGCGATCCGTTGCGCGAAACCGCTCTCCGCGATATTGAACAACTGCGCGATGATTTGACGCAAGGCACCGAACACTTCTTTCAGTTTGCTTTTTATGTCACTTTGTACGCGAAATCAGTTGACGAGCTGAACAAAATGACGGAAGACATTGAAAATGTGTTTGGCGCGCGGTTGATTTACAGCAAGCATGTCTTGTTTCAGGCCGAACAGGGTTTCAATTCCACTATGCCGCTGTGCGTGGATGAATTAAACATCGCTTTTAACATGAATTCATCGCCGATCGCCGCGTCTTTCCCGTTTATGTCCGCCGAACTGACCAGCGACAACGGCATTTTATACGGCATCAACCAGCACAATAATAGTTTAATTTTGTTTGATCGTTTTAGTTTGCAAAACGCCAATATGGTGGTGTTCGCGACATCCGGCGCCGGTAAATCATACGCGGTGAAGCTTGAAGTTTTGCGCAGTCTAATGATGGGCACTGACATCATTATCATTGATCCGGAAATGGAATATCAGCATTTGTGCGAAGCGGTTGGCGGCACTTACGTCAATATTTCTTTGGCATCGGAAAGCAAAGTTAATCCATTTGATTTGCCCCGTCCGGTCGGCCAGCAGATTTCCACCGAAGACGTGATTAGAAGCGCGATAATCACTTCAAAAGGATTAATCAGGATAATGTTCGGCTCTTTAAGCGCGTTGGAAGATTCAGTAATGGATCAGGCCTTGCGCGAGACTTACGCGAAAAAAGATATCACGCCCAGCTCTAATTTAGCCACGGTTGAACCGCCGATAATGCAGGATTTATTGGATGTTTTGGAAGGCATGGAAGGGGCGCAGACATTGGTTTTGAAACTTAAAAAATATACGGAAGGCACTTTTTCCGGTTTATTTAATTCGCCGACCAATGTTAACATGAATAATCAGCTCGTGGTTTTCAGCGTACGCGATTTGGAGGACGAATTACGGCCAATGGCGATTTATAGTTTGGTTAATTATGTTTGGAATATTGTCAGGAGTGAGCGGAAAAAACGCTTGTTGATTATTGACGAAGCGTGGTGGCTGATGACGCATGAAGACAGCGCGAAATTTATTTACGCGCTGGTTAAAAGATGCCGCAAGTATTATCTGGGCGTTACGACTATTACGCAAGACGTCAATGATTTTTTGCAATCGCAGTATGGACATTCTATCGTTACCAACTCGGCTTTACAACTTCTTTTGCGCCAATTGCCGGCCGCAGTTGATATTATCCAAAAAACTTTCATGCTGACTGAAGGCGAGAAATATTTATTGCTGGAAAGCGCGGTGGGCGAAGGGATTTTTTTCGCCGGTTTGAAGCGCGCCGCGATTAAAGTCGTCGCGTCTTACACCGAAGACCAACTGATCACTTCCGATCCGGCGCAGTTGATGCAGATAGAAAAAGCCAAACAAGAGTTTGAAGCGCAGATGGGCGCGCCGCAGGGCGGCAAACAGGATA
This sequence comes from Candidatus Magasanikiibacteriota bacterium, assembly GCA_016207245.1. Lineage (GTDB taxonomy): Bacteria > Patescibacteriota > Patescibacteriia > Magasanikbacterales > UBA922 > 2-12-FULL-43-12. The sequence goes on from JACQQA010000005.1 coordinate 85,193, forward strand.
TGGATATAGGATAGTATTTAATTATTTTTTATGTTGGACATACGCAAACGAATCTTTATTATCTTAAGTTTGGCGATTGGCTTTATTTTGGCTTTCACGCTGTTGTTTTATTTTTTATCAAACAAAAAGAAGGCCGAAGAGGCAGTAGCGCCGTTGACTGGAGAGACAACAACGGAGACTGCTTCCACATTGCCGAGCGGAGTTTCCGCGCCGACCGGCGGAACAGTCGCGCAACCAGCCAAAGCGCCGGAGGTTTTTGTTCCGGTTGAGAAGTCGCGCGAGATTTACGCGAAGCAGATCGCCAGATTATTCGTGGAAAGATTCACCACTTTTTCCAATCAGAACGGCAACACGCATATTGATGATGTTTTAATTTTATCCACCGCTCAAATGGGCAAGTGGATTGAAACACAAAAAATTAAAGCGGCGGCGGAATATCAGGGCGTAACCACGAAAGTGATTGCCGCGAGCGTTTTAAATATTTCTGACAATAGCGCGTCAGTCAAAGTTGACACCCAACAAATTAAAAGCAGCTCCGGCAAGCAAGAAACGACATATCGGTCAGGCACGGTTGATTTGGTTGATGTGAATGGGGAGTGGAAAGTGGGTGGATTCTATTGGGAAAAATAATTGACATGCGAAATGCGAAAGACTGCGAAATTGCGAAAAAACAGTTGTAGTAATTGTTCGCATTTTCGCAGTCTTTCGCATTTCGCATGTTTTTTATGTTTAGCCCATCAGGACAGAAAATAATTGAAGTTGCCAAGGATTGTTTGTTTCCGATCTTTTGTTTAGATTGCGGCAAAGAGGGCGAGTGGATTTGTCCGGATTGTTTTGGCAAAATGGATTTGCGCGGCGTTTTTTGTTGTCCGGTTTGCCATCGGCCGAATGGGAGCGGAACTTGTTGCGCAATTTGCCAGCCGCAATCTTGTTTAGACAAAGCAATGGCGATTGCGGTTTATCAGGAGGAAAATTCGGTCGGGCGATTGATTAAGGCGCTAAAATATAATTACGCTGAAGATGCGCTGGCGGCGTTCGCGAAAATGATTGACGGTTTTTTAATTCATCAACTCGGCGTTTTGTCAGAAGTTGATTTGATTGTTCCGGTGCCTTTACACCGCCGCCGTTTGGTTGAACGCGGATTCAATCAAGCGAGATTATTGGCGGATATTTTGGGGCAGAAAATCGGACGGCCGGTGGTTGAATGGTTGCAGCGAGAGCGTTACACCATGCAACAAGCTAAACTTTCCCGCGAAGAACGTCGCGCGAACGTTCATCAGGCTTTTGCTAATGGTGATTTTAAGGCTGACGCGGTTTTGTTGGCTGACGATGTTTTTACTACCGGCGCGACTATGCAGGAGTGCGCGCGGGTGTTAAAAAGTTCCGGCGTTAAAAAAGTGATTGGATTTAGCGTTGCGAGGGGGTAGTGTGTCTTGACTATCAGCTGTAAACAATATAAACTATACCTGTTCAAACGACCAATGGAGAGGTGGTCCCGCCGTAGCGGGGTAAACTGAGCTTGCCCCGCCATGGCGGGGTGAAGTCGAAAGCGGCAATTATGTTTTTTGTCTACATAATACAAAGTTTAAAAACCGGTAGGTTCTACATCGGTTGTACGAAGGATTTGGAGAAGAGGCTACGGCAACATGGAAAGGGTGAAAACGTGTCAACCAGATTCGGTTGTCCTTGGGTGTTGGTGTGTTATCGGAAATTTCTTCGACAACAGGAAGCATACGGGTGTGAAAAATTAGTGAAATCGTACAAAGGTGGGAACGGTTTCAAAAAAATTATCAATGGAGAGGTGGCTGAGTGGTCGAAAGCGGCACGGTGCTAACGTGTTGTCTGGCTTTAAAACCGGACCCAGGGTTCGAATCCCTGCCTCTCCGCCTTCGCCTCGCCGTAGCCCCAAAGGGGCGAAGGCGGGTTTTTGTTAGGTTGTGGTTGTCTCAAATTGAGTTAGTTGCTTACTTTGCGTTTAAAGATAAATATTTGGCATTTAATTTTGAAAAATATCTAAAATCCGGTTCGGATAGGGCTTTTCTAAAGAGACACTTTGACGTATGACTTTCAAAAGTTTACGGGAAAAAGTTTTGCGCCATACCCCGGTATTTAAACGGATTCTTAATGAGAAGGGAGACTTATCCCTTCTTAATTTTTTTCAAGAAACAGCCGGCGAGTTACCGTCGCCGGTATTGCCAGCGCGACAAGAGGAGCTTTTCGCGGTTTTGAAAAACTTAATTGATAAATATATTGATCCGGCGGTGAGCGATAGCGCGATTAAACAGTTGCGGATGAATTATCACGTTTCCACCACGGATCATCATGGTCCACTCACGCATCCATTTTTTGCCAACAGCCATTTCGTTCGTTCGCTGGCGAATGAACAGCATAATCATAATTGTATTTTTGTTTTTTCCGTTGGCGGTGTATCTTTGAATAATTCTTCTTTTCCGCGCGGATTTTTTTTCCACAATCGCGATCTGGGAGAAGAGCGTCTGCCTTTTTTTAGCTTGCGTCATCGCCAGCATCCGGTTTTCACTTTGCCGCGTTTTCAAGAATCCACTGTAGACGCGATTATTGGGGAAAAAGATAAGAATAAAAATTTTTCCATTGAATTTAGAGAGAAATTAAAAAAAAATATAACAGAAATCTGTCTCCAGCCGCGATTATTTTCCACGCGATATTATTCGGAACAAATTACCTATTTAAATTATTATCTCTGGAAGAAAATGCCCGGACAGTCGGCGGTTAATCTTATTTATCTTGAACAGGAAAATATCACCAATGAGCTTTTGCTCGCGTATCATTTGGGACGTGACACAGTTTTGTCTCGTCTGCTCACCGACGAGTCAGCTTTGTGCGCCTTTGAAAAATATTTTGATGGCATCTCCGGCGCGTTTTCATCAGAGAATTTCCACGGCACGATGTTGTTTTGGGGGATCCGTGACGGCAAGAGAAAAAGATTGGTTCGCGACGGCTTGGCGCTGGTATCTGATGACGGCCTATGCCATGTCGCGCTTGAGCCAAACGCGCTTCGCGAGGCGATTCTTAAAAAAGAAATCATGCCGAGCATGGCTCTGACTTTTATTGTTTTGAGTTTTTATTACGGGTTATCCTGCGGTGGCGGGTTTTTACAAGTCAGCTATCTCACGGCCATGAAGGAGGCGTATCGTTCATTGCTACAGACAATTGGCGGCGGTCGGAATGAAATTGATCAGTTGGCTTCAATCAGCACTGATTATTTCAGCGGCGAGTTTGTTCTCGGCACATTGGCTAACGGCGCGGCCAGCGTTCCGGCAACGCCGTTTGATTTTCTTCTTTACGCGAATCAAGACACTGTTTCACGCTTGCGCGGCATCGCGGCAAGATGTACGCTTAATGAAGCGGTGGACCAAATGATGCTGGAATTATATAAAATTATTTATGGCAAGGCAACGAATGTTTTGTCTCCGAAGTTTTCTTATGAGCCAACAATGTTTGTCTAAAAAAAGCTGTCAAGCTTGCGGGAACAACCCCACGCCGCATTTCTCCACTTGGCTCGCGGAAACCGCGCAGGTTTGTTTGAATCCTTTGGACAGAATGATTATTCGCGGCTGGGTCTATTCGTTATTATCAACGTTAGCTCACAAGTTTTTTATCGGCAGTATTTATACGCTTCGGCTGTTCGGTATCGCTAAACCGAATTTTGATATCGCGCGTGTCGTGTGCGAGCGCGGCAAAGTTTTTTGGCAAGAGGCGATTAAACGCGGCATTGTAATGCAAAATTTTATTGTGTTCGGCCGTTCGGTTGACGTGTATCAGGCCGTGGTTCGCGGCCGGCGCATCTATTTTAATGGTTTGCCGCGGCCGATAGTAACTGACAGTGGATCAGAGCTTTGGTTGGATGATAAAGAATTGTTGAAAAAAAGATTACAACAAGCGTCTTTACCGGTTGCTCGCGGCGGTTCATTTTCTCGCTGGGATGAATTGCTGAAAACATTTCATCAGCTTGATAAGCCGGTGATTATAAAACCGCGGCTCGGTTCCCGCGGCCGCCATACCACTACCAATGTTTTTACTGAAGAAGAATTAAAGCCGGCGTTTAAAATCGCCAAACAATTATGCCACTGGGTGGTAATGGAAGAACATTTGGAGGGCAGTGTTTATCGCGCGACGCTTGTTAATGGCAAATTAGTGGGTTTGTTGCGCGGAGATCCGCCGCGAGTCGTCGGCGATGGCGTTCATACCATCGCGGAACTCGTTGAGATTAAAAATGAAAATAAACATCCTCTTGTCAGCGAAGTGGCGCTTGATAATCAACGCAAGGATTTTTTAGCCCGCAGAGGTTGGACATCTGATAGTGTTCCCACTAGCGGAGAAATTGTTGATCTTTTGGAAAAAATCGGCGTGAGTTACGGCGGTTGGCGCGCCGAAGTAATCAAAGAAACCCATCCGGAGATAAAAAAAATCATGGAACAAGCGGCCGCGGCAATTAACGACCCGCTGGTTGGTTTTGATTTTATTATTAAAGACGTTTCTTCTCCCCCGCAAGGACAAAAATGGGGTATAATAGAATGCAATGGCACGCCGTTCATTGATTTGCACCACGAGCCGCTGGAGGGCGAACCGAGCGATGTGGCGCGGGAACTGTGGAATTATGTGGAGGAGAATGTCGGAAAGTTTTAAAGACGGAAGAATTTTTGGTATAATAGGAACACTGTCATTGCGAGGAGGCCGATGTTCATCGGCCGACGAAGCAATCCATGTTTGTTAACCGCTGATGACTGGATTGCTTCGTCGCCTGCCTGCCGGTAGGCAGGCGCGAGCTCCTCGCAATGACAGATAATTTTTATGTCTCATTCTCTCGGCATACTTTTGGCTTTCGTCGCGTTGATCAGTTGGGGATTCGGGGATTTTTTTATCCAAAAAACCGTTAGAATAATAGGAAGCTGGAAAGCCTTGTTTTGTATCGGCATCGTTGGTTTGTTTGGGTTGTTTCCATTTGTAGTGAATGATCTGGCACGATTAGATTCAACGGATTTTATCCTGCTCGGTTTATTGGGATTAGTGGTGGTTTTTGCCTCACTATTTGATTTCGAAGCTTTGAGGCAAGGAAAAATTTCAATTATTGAGCCGATAATCGGTTTGGAACTGCCAATAGTTGTCGGTTTAAGTGTGACTTTGACGCGAGAGTCAATCACTTCGGCGCAATTGTTTTTAATGGGCGTTGTTTTTGTCGGAATAGTGTCAGCCGTTACCACACATTACACTCATCTCCATTATCATAAAAGAATTTTTGAGAAGGGCGCGATTTTGGCCGGAGTCGGCGCGATTGGTATGGCATTAACTGATTTTCTCGTTGGCGTGTCCAGCCGCGAGATATCCCCGCTCATGGCCATTTGGTTTGCCCACTCGTTTTTGACAATTATTTGCGGTCTTCGTTTGTTTTCTAGAGGTGAAACCGTTTCTCTCGTGTCTGATATACGAAAACACCCTGGGCCAATTGTCGGTCAGAGCATACTTGATAATTTGGCTTGGGTAACTTTTGGCTTCGCCACTACCGCGATTCCGATCGCGATCACTACCACCATTGTTGAGAGTTATATCGCACTTACTGTTTTGCTGGGTTTGTTTGTGAATCGCGAGAAATTAAAACCCCATCAATTAATCGGGGTAATAATGGCCATAGCCGGTGTTATTGCTTTGGCATATTTTTCTTTCTAGAAATTTGGTATAATACTGAAGTATGGAAGCAGGCCAGAAAACATATTCCAATCCGGTGTTTGAAATGATTTTGAAAACCGCGGCCGGAGAAAACGCGATGGCAAGCGCCCGGCCGTCTAATTTTGTATTGCCGGAAAATTGGCACGAAGAACACCAAGACGGCCAGCTGTCGGTTGACGTCGCGCAAACGGAAAAAGAGATAGTTATTATCTCCACTATGGCCGGCGCAATGACTGACAAGATTGAAGTTTATTTACACAATGATTTGCTGACAATCCGCGGCCAGCGGGTTTCGCCTTTGGCTGAAGCGGGGGATGTTGATTATTTCCACCAAGAATGTTTTTGGGGCAGGTTTTCGCGCACCATTGTTTTGCCGGTTGATGTCAAGCCGGATTCCGCGCGCGCCGAGTATCGCAATGGCGTCTTAATCATTCAGCTTTTAAAACAAAGAGTTGACACAAAAATTCCGGTGATGGTAGAGGATGAATGATATGTCGTTGGACTTTCTGGAAGAAAAAAAAGAGAAAAAAGCGCTGTGGAAAGCTCCAACGCGATTTTTGTTATTGGTTTTTGGACTGCCAATGGTTATAATAATACTTGGCGCCACAGCCTTGGCCGTTTACGGCGCAAGTTTTCGCGGCGAAGTCTTGCCTGGAGTGTTTATCGGCGACGCGCCTTTGGCCGGCCTTAATCGCGGCGAAGTTGTCGCTTTTTTATCGGACATGAATGATAAATTAGCTAATGAAGGCCTGCGGTTTAGTTATCAGGTTGATGGGCGGCAGGAAACAGCGGTGATTTATCCGGAGGTGGTTGACGATAGCGTTTTGCCGGATGCGGTAGAGATGAATGTTGAGAAAGAGGCAGATAATTTGATAGGTAAGGATCGGAACCTGTTGTCGTGGGGCGTATCCGCGTTGTTATCAGGTTGGGGAGAAACAAAATATAAATTGCGAACAGTGCGCGTTGATGAGACGCGATTATTGGAAAAGATTAAAAATAAAATTTCCATTTACGAATCTCTTCCACAAAATGCGGAAATAAAAATTAAATCAATTGATCCTCTGCAATACGAAATTTTACCGGCGAAAGCAGGTGTTGTTTTTGATTATGGTGGCGCGATAATGGAGGTAAAGCGGCTCTGGTCTGATTTACAGCCCGCGCAAGTATTTATTACAAACAAGAATGAACAACCGAAAATTTTTGAAAATGACGTGAAAAGCATTGAGAACCGTTTGCCAAGCGTCTTTGTCCACGGTCCGATTAGTTTAAGTTACCAGGATCCGCACACCGGTTTAAAATCCGATTGGCAGATTAGCTTGGGCCAGATTGCCGATTGGGTGGAGGCGCAAAAAACAGCGGATGGCGGATTGGCCTTTGGATTGGAGCAAAACTCGGTAGTGGATTTTTTAATTAAAAAAGTTCAACCGAACGTTGATGTTGAGGCGCAAGACGCTAAATTTAAAATTGGCGCTGATGGCAAGATGGAAGAGTTTCAGGGTTCTCGGCCGGGAGTTAAATTGGACATGGAAAAAACCTATTCGGCGATTAACGAGGCGTTGATTGAGCGCACCCGTCACGATGAAGGTGTGGCCACTGCCGTAGCCGTGGTGGTGGAAAAAGTTGAGCCGAATATTAAAACCGGCGACGTGAATAATTTGGGAATAAAAGAAATCTTAGGCGTTGGCGTGTCCAATTATTCCGGCAGCCCGAAAAATCGCATTAAAAACATCGCTAACGCGGTCAAAAAATTAAATGGCATTTTGGTAAAGCCCGGGGAAATTTTTTCCGCTATACAATATACCCAGCCATTCACTTTGGATGGGGGTTATTTGCCGGAACTGGTTATTAAAGGCGACGAGATAAAGCCGGAAATCGGCGGCGGATTGTGCCAAATTGGCACAACGCTATTCAGAATGGCGATGAACGCCGGCATGGAAATCATTGAACGGCGCAACCATTCTTTAGTGGTGAGTTATTATAACGACCCGTCTAATGGCAATCCGGGAACTGACGCCACGTTTTACGACCCCAAACCGGATTTTCGTTTTCGGAACGATACCGCGAACTATGTTTTGATTCAAACCGAGATGAATACCGTGACCGGTGAATTAAGATTTTATTTGTGGGGGACGAGCGATGGTCGTAAAGGATTTTATTCCAAACCGGTTGTCAAACGTTGGATTCCTTATGGCGAACCGAAAGAAATTGAAACAACAAAGTTAGAACCCGGTAAAAAAGAGTGTCAGCACGCTTACCGAGGCGCGGACACTTCTTTTGCTTATACGCGCGAATTTTCTAATGGCCGAGAAAAAGAGGAGACGGTTTACGAGAGCCACTATCGGGCCTTGCCGCAGATTTGTTTGGTTGGTGTAGAGGAGAAGGCTGAGGAGCCGGCTGAAATTGTAGAAAATAATGTCGGTGTGAGTGAGGCAGGTGATCAGGTAGGAAATGGTGAATAAGTGCGTAAGTTTGTAAGTGTGTAAGTAGCCCCTGTAGAGGGGTTTTTGTGTTATTTTAGCTAAGAAACTCTGGTTTTCCACAGGGAGGGCTTGACAAGACGGCCAAAATGTGATATAGTATGCCATTCGTTAATAAGACAAAAATTGTGGATTTAGATGATAGTCCGGTTTTTGAAAACGGATAACCATCTGTATCCAGACAAGCATGGAGGGTGTGTTCTAGGGTATGGCAGGCTTCGGCTCGCTTATTTCTAAGACACGCCCTTTTGGATACAGTATTGGGAGCTTGCTCCCAAAAAACAGCTTTATAAATACCCCCGATTTTATCGAGGGTATTTTGTTTATCCAGCACCTTCCTGGCAGATATTAAACCCCGCAGAAAGGTGCCGGATTTATTTTTTGGTTTTGCTTCGCCGCGGTCTTTTCTCTTTCGCGTTGGCCAGAATCTCTTCGCATCGCGCCAACTCAAGACTGGACGGCTCAGTGTCTTTCGGAATGCGGCCGTTTTTTTTGCCGTCAGTTATGTACGGCCCATAGCGGCCGTGGAGGATTTGAATTTCAGAGCCGGGAAAAGTTTTGATGATTTTGTTCGCTTCGGCCTCGTTTTTTTCTTTAATCACCGTCAGCGCTTGTTCCAGAGTAATTTCAAACGGATCAATATTTTTAAGCGAATAAAATTTCTCTCCGCATTTAACATACGGCCCATAGCGTCCGGTGCTTACGGTAATGTTTTCATTGGTTTCATTCAATCCCAAGTCGCGGGGCAGAGTAAACAGTTTTGTCGCCTCTTCCAAAGTAATCGCGTCCAATGTCTGACCCGGTCTAAACGGCGCGAAGCGCGGCTTGTCATCGCCGCCGCCTTCGCCTAATTGCGCGTATGGGCCAAAGCGGCCGAGGCGCACGAATATTGGCAGATTAGTTTTTGGGTCATGGCCGAGTTCGCGCATGCCGACCGTGGCGGATTTTTTCAGTTCCGCGGATTTTTCCACTATGCTTTCATGGAAAGGTTCGTAGAAATTTTTGATCATCGGCCGCCATTCAGCCGCGCCTTCGGCGATTTTATCCAAAGTTTCTTCCATTTCCGCGGTAAATTGGTAGTCAACGATATTGGTAAAATTTTCCACCAGCAAATCATTAACCACAAACGCGATGTCGCTGGGCTTAAGTTTTTTATTTTCATCGCGCTCAACATAACCGCGGTCCTCAATGGTGGCGATCGTCGGCGCGTAGGTGGATGGTCGGCCGATGCCGTATTCTTCCATAATTTTGACTAAAGTCGCGTCCGAATAGCGCGCCGGCGGTTCGGTGAAATGCTGTTCGGGTTTTAATTCGCGGCAATCCATCGGTTCGTCAATTGTTAAGTCGGGCAGAGTTTCTTCTTTCACGCTTTCAGGATAAAGCTTTAACCAACCATCAAAGGCGACTGTTTGTCCATTGGCGCGGAAAGTGTAGGTGGACGAGGGACTATAGACTTTGGACTTTGGACTTGTGATGTCGATTGTAGTTTTGTCTAACTTCGCTTCAGCCATTTGTGTGGCGACCGCGCGTTTCCAGATTAAAGTATAGAGTTTTAATTGTTGCGGATCCAAATGCGGCGCGACTGATTCCGGCGTCCGGCTCGCGTCAGTCGGACGGATTGCCTCGTGCGCTTCTTGCGCGCCTTTGGATTTGTTTTGATAAAATCTGGGTTTTGGCAGGGAATATTTATCGCCGAAGTTTTTTTGGACAAAATCGCGCGCTTCAGTCAAAAATTTTTCCGACAGATTCACCGCGTCAGTGCGCATGTAAGTGATTAAGCCAACCGGACCGCCGGCGCCCAATTCCACACCCTCGTAAAGCTGTTGCGCCAAGCGCATGGTTTGTTTGGCGGAATATCCGAGTTTTTGATTGGATGCTTGTTGCAGGGTGGAAGTGGTAAACGGCGGCGGCGGGGTGCGCTTGCTTTCCGTTTTTTTAATATCCGCGATTTTATATTCCGCGTTTTTTAAATCCGCCAGTATCTTGTCAACTTCTTCTTTGGTTTTCAAATCCAACTTATCAAGCTTTTTTTCTCCGATAGCAAACAGGTTGGCGGTAATCGTTTGTTCCATGCTACGTGTTTCGTGTTCCATGAACAAACCTTCCACGCTCCAATATTCCTGCGGCACGAAAGCGCGAATTTCCCTTTCTCGTTCCACCACTAAACGCACCGCGACTGATTGAACGCGGCCCGCGGATAAACCCTTGGCGACTTTTTTCCACAACAGCGGCGACAATTCATAACCAACCAACCGATCTAAAATTCTGCGCGCCTGTTGGGCGTCAACTAGTTTTTGGTCAATCGCGCGCGGATTTTTCAACGCCTCGTCAATCGCGTGTTTGGTAATTTCATGAAACGCGATTCGTTTAGCTTCGCTCGGTTCAATGCCCAGCAATTGCGCCAAGTGCCAAGAAATGGCTTCGCCTTCGCGATCCTCATCAGTAGCGAAGATGATTTCATCACTCTTTTTTGCCAGCTCTTTCAGTTTTTTTACGGTCGGCGCTTTCTTTCTAGCTACAACGTATTTTGGTTCAAAACTGCCATCCTCCGTGTTCACGCCCATCTGGCTTGCCGGCAAATCGCGCACATGGCCAAAAGAGGACTCCACGACGAAGTCCTTGCTTAAAAATTTTGTGATAGTCTTTGCTTTGGTTGGCGATTCTACGATGACGAGGGTTTTCATAATTGTCTTTAATGATATACAACATTGACAAAAGTGTCAAATTGTGGTATAATATATGCGTTGAAAGTTTAATTTTTATTTTTATATTTATATGGGAGAATACGGACCAAGCAGAGAACCAGCCAAAAGGGAAGGTCCAAATTTTTTGACCGAGTTTTTAAAAGGATCGCGAGAGAAAGTCGCGATCGGTTTAGGGGCGTTGATTTTATCAATGAGCGGGGCGGCGGCGGCTCAAGAGGGGACGCGCAAACATGCGGGTAGGGCTGATGACGAATTGGACAGAGAAGTAGAAGCGGTAAAAGTGACGCCGGAAGATGTGGCCACAGCAAGAAAATTTTTTGATAATACAGTTGATCTCTTGTCAGTAAGTCAAGAAGCAAAGAGCAACATAAGAAAAGCTTTAGATGCTACACTGTCCTCAATTCCGGATTTGGAAGAGCAGGTGAAGACAATTACGATGTTTAGAGAACAAGTAGAAGCGCGGTTGCAAAAGAAAGAAACTTCAGCGCCAACAACAGAACCGAAAAAAGAAGAAAAAGATACAAGAGCGTCGGTTGTGTTTTCTTCGGAAAAAGCCAGCGGCAGGGTTGTTGCCAAACATTCATTAGATGGAAAACAGAGTTTATTTGTAGTAGAAGGCGAAACATCTGTTTCAGAGGATGATTTAGTGAAAGTCGGGTTATTGAAATCGGATTTTAAAAAGTATGTAAAGGGATTCAAAAATATTGGGCTGGCCAGGACGGCAGTTGAAGCGAGAATGAGGACATTATTTTTGCTTCAAGAAGCGGTGAAAGCGGCCAAAGCTCAAGGCAACGCAGGCGCTGCCGCAGATTTAGAAAGACAAATAAGGGAGATGAAAGAGAGAATAAAAGACAAAATGGGGGAAATAATACCTTAAAATTTCGGGCGCAGTTCTCCGCTTACAAAAATAGAGCCGGTGACGAGCAGTATGTCGCCGGTTTTTGTTTTAGATTTAGACCACGCCAAAGCATCGGACGGATTAAGGAAAATTTTAATTTTTGAATTAGGCAGAAGTTTCTTGAATTGTTTTGCCACATTCGCGGGATCAGCAACCTTGCGGAACGGGTTGGTCGTGTTGCGCGTTACCGCGATTGTTTGTGGTTTGAGAGCGGCGAGTTGTCTAATCATTTTTGCCACGTTTTTGTCGCCGGAAAAACCAACTAGTAAATGGGCATTGCGTCTCGTGTCGCTGTGATGTAGTGATGTAGTGATGTAGTTATGTAGTGTATCTACCGTCGTCCTCATCTTGTCTGGATTATGCGCGCCGTCGAGAATTATCAGCGGATTTTTAGAAATAATTTCCATTCTCAATGGTTGGTGGGCTTGGCGCAGTCCCTTTCGTATGATCTCCTGAGAGATTTTTAAATGTTTGGCAACCTCAATGCAGAGAATGGCGTTTTTGATTTGGTGCGTCCCCAAACATGGCAGGGAGTATTCACAACCCTTATAATTAAAAATTGATTCATTTGGTAATTGTTTAGAAATTAAAAATTTAAAATTAGAAATTTTAAGAGAAACTCTTTGTTTTTTACATTCCCTTTTGATTATGTTAAGCATTTTTTTATTTTTCTCCCCTGTGAATACGGCGCAGTTTCTCTTAATTATTCCCGCTTTTTCATACGCGATTTCCGCTTTGTTTCTGCCGAGCACGCCGATATGATCCACGCCGATGTTGGTGATTATTGCCGCGTCTTTCCAAGGAATGATATTGCTGGAGTCGGTGCGGCCGCCGCAAGCCACCTCCATTACCGCCCAGTTGACTTTTTTGCGGACAAAAAATAACAAGCCAATCGCTTCGGTAACTTCAAAAAAAGAAAGCATATCGTAAGGCGTTTTGGCGATGTATTCGTCCAGCTTCGGTTTTAGATACTCAACGATTTCGGTAAATTCTTTTTTGGTCATGTAATTATTCCCAACTTTCCAACGTTCAGTGACCACCGTTGGGTGCGGGGAATAAGTTGAACCGACGGTTTTACCGGAGGCTTGCAGAATTGAATGCATGAACGCGGTTACCGACCCCTTTCCCGAGGTGCCGGTTACATGAATATAGTGGGGAATTTTCCGTTCCGGATTTCCGATTAGATTTAAAAAGAATTGCAAACGCAACAAATACCATCCGCAGTGACGCGGGTCGCTCATATATTCTTTTCTCGGCAAATTATTTAGCGAAAGAATGTAGTTGTACGCTTGGTTGAAGTTCACAGTTTATTTTTTACTGTGGATATCTGACTTGACAAATTGTAATTTCTTATGTATTATACCCTTGTTATCAGTTAGCGAACCGTATACGTTGCGTATCGGCAAAACACTCTTTAGGGAGTGTTTTTGCTTTTTATTTTGTGATATAATATTGCCGGCGGTCGGGCAAGGAGAGTATTTCCGGACGGTTCCGGGCGCTAATTGATAACTAGTCGATACGAGAAATCGTATACGGTTCGACTCCGTTGCTCTCCGCCGCTAAAGCAACTCTGTTAAAGGGTTGTTTTATTTTCGTGAAGCGAGTATTTCGGATTTAATTTTATGAACGGCAATTGGATTTTTGTTTTTTGCGCGATGATGCTCATTAAGAAATTGAAAGCAATATAAGTGAGTGTGATGCCAACTGCCATCAAGCCGCGTTCTTTCCAGACGACGGGAATCAATCCAATCCATAATAGCGCTTTCATATTAAATATCCAAACCCACAACGCCCCGCCAACAGCGTGAGCCGTGAAAGTGGCACCTAAAGCGCGGAGCAGGACGGATTTTTCATGGAAGAAATACGCGGCCATCGGGATTAGCCAATATAAAGCATAATACCACGCCTGTCTTCCCTCGGGGTGCGCCCAGAAAACAATCATGGCGATTGCCGGGACCAACAGCATCCAGCGAGATTTTTTAGCGAAGTATAATAAGGCAAACAACATCGGGAAAAAGCGGACGATCGTTCCGGCGTCAGTGGCAAATCCATGCCAAGCCCAGTTTGCCAGTTGCATAATCGCAACCGCGATTAAGCCCCAGATTGAACCAACGAATCCACCAGCGATCGGGCCGTAGAAATCAAACAGCGAGAAACGAATACCCTTTGCGCCGACGAGTTGTGAGAAAGGGACTTGCATTGCGCCCCAACCAAGGAGAGCAAAAATGGAGAGGAATACTATTTTTTTGAGATTAAGTTTTTGCATAGAAATTATATTATAAATTTTCAATTTACAAATTTTCATTTTTCAGAAGAAATTCAAAGTTTTAAGTTTTAAATTTTTTTTGAAAATTATGAAAATTGGGGATTGGTAATTTTAGTTAAATCATATGGGTTTTCGTTGCTATTTGCTTAAAACATACATCATTCCTCCCAAATTTCTCACCTTTCCCTTCATCTCCATCAGTACCAGTGTACTATTTACCGCCGGACTGTCAAGGCCGGAGAGTTTGACGAGCTGGTCAACGTGCGACGGTTCGCGGGAGAGGTGTTTGAGGATTTCGGCTTCGGTTGGCGAGTCGGGAATAATTTCGCGGTTGGCGATGAATTTTTTCACATCGTGCAAATTAAGCGCGTCAAAAATATCTTGCGCGGAGGTAACCGGATGCGCGCCATTTTTAATTAAATTATTCGTCCCAAGCGCGGTTGGCGACGTAACATTTTGCGGGATAGCGAATACTTCGCGATTGTAATCAAGCGCACATTGGGCGGTAATCAGCGCGCCCGAGCTTTCCGCGGCTTCAATTACCAAAGTGCCGAGCGACATGCCGGCGATAATGCGATTGCGGCGCGGGAAAGTGAATTGGGTCGGCAAAGTGCCGGGCGGGTATTCGGAAATAACCGCTCCGCTATTGGCGATAATTTTTTCCGCCAGCGGTTTGTGGATCGCCGGATAAATGTGCGCGCGATTGATTCCAGTTCCGAGCACCGCGACGGTGATCCCGTTTGCGTTCAACGCGGCGTGGTGAGCGATGCTGTCAATTCCTAAAGCTAGTCCGCTGACAATTGTAATTCCCTGCGCGGCCAAGTCGCGCGTCAACTCTTCGGTTATTTGTTTTCCGTAAGAAGTGAATTTGCGCGGGCCGACCACGGCCAACGTAAATTCGTTCGGCTTCAACTCTCCGCGGACGAACAGACAAAACGGCGGGTCATAAATTTCTTTCAGCAACGGCGGGTAATCCGCATCTTCTTTGGTTAAGCAATGGATTTTTTCCTGCTTTAAAATTTTTTCAATCTTTTCTTCATCAACCGCGCTGCGCCATTTCAAAAATTCGTTAATTAAATTATCTTCCCAGCCGATTTTTTTGTAATCATCAAATCCGCCCTGCCAAGCGTTATCTAAAGATGAAAAAAGTCCCAGCATTTGCCGGTAGCGTTTAATGGTTATTTTGGGGAAGTAGGAGAGGAGGATTTCTTTTCGCATGAATTAAAGATACTAATATACGAATAGAGTACTAATGATACCAATGAATACGAATATTTATTGTAATTTTTTTATTTTTTCCAATAAAACTTTAGCGCGTTCGGTGTTGGGGGTTAAATCGTATTTTTCCAGCGCTTTTTTAAGTTCGTCTGGAAGCAGCATGTTGTTTTTTTGCAGTTCAAAAAAGAATTTGTCGCTTACATCATACGCGACGGAAGAGGCGGGCGTTATCAGACCGGGATTCTGTTTAAATTGTTCAATCAGGGTTTTTTCGGTTCCGCCGTTTTTTATTTCCTCGGCTAAAAATTCCTTCCACTGCTGTTCAGTGAAATGTTCTTTGGGGCTTTTTACTTCCGGCGGCGGATAATCGGCGTAACTCATGATGTGGCCGAGAAATTCATTAACAACATAAATTTCCGCGGCCTGTTGTCCGTATTGTTTTTGTAGCTGTTCAAACTGCGCTTCGTAAATCGGTTCATTCAAGACATATTTAAAAATGCCTTCTATTTTGTATCTAGACAACACCAGCCGCGCGATTTCCGTTTGTTTTTCTACCGCGGCTTTGTCAAAATTTTGGTGATGTAGTTCGTGATCAAGCTTGCGCAGGACAGTGTTGTTTTTTCCGGACAGAGATTCCTTAAAAAAGATTATTTTCCCGTTTTCTGGAGAATCGGCTTTTAGTTTTCCAGTTCGGTCATGGCTTTTTTGGTAAACGAATCCGTCAAGCTGTTTGTCTTGGTATTCAATCTCCGGCAGTTGGTATTTTTCTTTTTCCCTGCTATCCGCCGCCGCATCAGTTTTTGGTTCAGCATTGGCTCCACCAATACCCAGTCGTTCCAAAATTGCCAGACCTAAAATCGCTCCGGTTTTTTTCAAAAAATTTCTTCGAGCCATTCCTTCAGGCATAATTTATTTAATCAAATTTAATATTTCTCGCACGGTTTGTTTTATTGCCTCATCCACTTTCTTCTTCTCAAACAATCCAAATTTTTTCAGCACAAACTTCGCGGTGTCGGACATTTTTTTTGGATTTTCCGGCGCGATGCCGACGCGGACACGGGTGAAGTTTTGTGTGCCAATTTGGTCAATAATGGATTGCGCGCCATTGTGGCCGGCGGAAGATCGGTTAGTCTGGATTTTTATTTCACCGAGTTTAATATCTTTATCATCGTGGACCACGATTAAATCAGCCGGAGTTAGTTTGTAGAAGCGCGCGATGAGCTGAACCGCTTGGCCGGAATCATTCATGAAAGTCATCGGCTTGGCGAGCACGATTTTATTGCCGTTGATGGCACAGCCGCAAACTTCGGCATTAAATTTTTTGCTTAACTCCCAACCGGAAATATTATTTTCTTTCAGTTCTTCGCGCAATTTATCCAATACCATAAAGCCCGCGTTGTGGCGCGTCTTCGCGTAAGTTTTTCCAGGATTGCCAAGACCAACTATCAGTTTCATAGCTTTTTGTTTTTTGATAGTTTAATTATAACCGGCGTGGCGAAGAAGTCAAACTGCTCGCGGAGCTTGTTTTCAATAAAGTTAACATAAGAACGATGCAAAGATGTTCTGGCCTTGATGACTGTGTTCAAAACCGGCGGGTTGTTTGCAATCTGCCGCAAAGCGATAATTTCCGGCTGGCGAACGCCTTTGCCGCGCGCCGGACGATGGGCTTTGATCAGTTGCTTCAAAAACGCGCGCAAGGCGTCTTCCGAAATAGTCGTGTGCCGCGCGCGCCAAGCGCGGGTGATTAAAGGAAAAATATCATGGACGCGGTAACCGGTCTTGCCGCTGATAAACATAATCGGCGCGAATTGAAGGTGAGGAAATTCGCTGTAAATCATCTTTTTGACTTCATTGCGCATGTGATCGCTGTTGTCTGTCGCCAAATCCCACTTGTTAATTAAAATAATCACGCTTTTGGCGCGTCTTTCCAAAAATCCTCCCAATTGCTGGTCTTGGGAAGAAATTGTTTCCCTGCCGTCAATTACAAATAAGCAAATATCGGATTTTTCCATCGCCTGAATGCTTTTGCCGATTCCTTTTTGTTCCAGTTCGCCTTCAACTTTGGCTTTGCGGCGGATGCCGGCGGTATCAATAAAATTAATCAAGCTGGTTTGGGTTTTCTCGCCGGTTTTTTCTTGATATGACATCAACGTGTCATGCGGTTCGCGCGTGGTATGAGCGATCGGGCTGACAATGACTTTTTCCTGGCCGATTAATTTGTTGAACAATGAAGATTTTCCGACATTTGGCTTGCCAACCAGACTAATTTGGATTATTTCCGGTTCCGCGATTTTTATTTTGGGATTTTTTTTGATTTTTTTAAGAATTTTAAAAATGTCATCCAACAAGTCGCCGGTGCTGCGGCCGTTGATAGCGGAAACGGTAAGAGGTTCACCTAAGCCGAGGCGCAAACACTCCGGCATACGCAAGTTTTTGGCGATTTTAGAGCTGTCGGTTTTGTTGGCGACGAGCATTATCGGTTTGTTCGCGATACGGCGCAGCCGTTTTACCAGCTCTTTTTCTTGCGGTAAAATACCATCTTGCGCATCAACCACCATAATAATGATGTCCGATTCTGCGACGGCCATTTCGCTTTGTTTGATGATGTCCGGTTCCAGTTGGATTTTTTCATCAAAAGTCAACCCGCCGGTGTCAATCAGCCGGAAATATTTTCCGCGCCACAAAACCAGTCCTTCATTGTTGGTGCGGGTGGTGCCGGGGATGCCGGAAACAATTGCCTGGTTTTTTTCCGTCAGCCGGTTAAACAGGGTTGATTTTCCAACATTAACTCTGCCGACCAAAACGACGGTAGGGAGGGTGTTGGGTTTGATTGTGGCGGGAGTCGTCATAATTAAGTGTATAAGTGATTAAGTGTATAAGTTAGTAAGTAGTGGCGAAATAAAGTACTTACTCACTTATTCACTTACACACCTACTTACTTCACTCGTTCATATCCTCGCCTAACAACACCAGTATATCCACTGTGCTGGTAGTAGTGATGTTGTCTGGTAAGGTTTGTCTAATTGGAATACGCAGTTCTTTTTGCAATGCTTGCATAACTTCAAACGGCGCGTTGGCGTTGATTTTATAAATTCCGCTGGTTGGCATCGGTTTAATTTCCGTATTGCCGACAGCGGTGATAACAAAATTTTTATCTTCCAATCTCTTGCCCATGCGCGCGGCCAGGCCGGCGATCCAGGTGCCGTTTTGCACCTCTATTTTCGCGGGAGGCAAAGCGATTTTGGATTGTTCAGGCGTGTCATCAGTTTTAATCGGCGTTTTGGCAAAAATATTTTCAATCAGATTATTTATTTCAGAAAAGTTTCCGGTTTTTGGCAAGAGAATAAACGAGCCGGCGTCAGTTATAGCGCTTTGCAGATAACCATTGACGCTGTCATCCAAAACCGTGGTGCTGATGTTCGGCACTTTCAATTCGCGCATTAACTTGAAGAAAGACATCAGATCGGAAAATTCCAGGTTAGTGGCGATATTATCAGCCAAAGTTTTGCGGATGTTATTAATCTTAATCGGGTTCACCAGCGTGGAAAAAGTCAGCGCCTTTTCTTTCAGCGCGAAGATCGCTTTTTGTTGGCGCCGAGCGCGGGCGAAATCCGATCCCTCGCCATTATTGCCGTGGCGGGAACGGACGAACTTCAGCGCGGTCGCGCCATTCATAGTTTGCGCGCCGGTTTTAAAACTTATTGTTTCATAGCCGCTGTTTTTTGTCGGATACATTTCATCAGTGAATGATTTTTCCACATTAATTGTTATTCCACCGAGCTCATCAATAATTTCCGCGAAAGCTTTGAAATCAACCCGGGCGTAATAATGGATTTTCAAACCAAAAGTTTCTTCAATGATTTTCGCGGCAAACGCTCCGCCGGTTCCGCTTTCTTTGGCTTCGCCATAAGCGCCGGCGTAATTTATTTTATTAAGGCCTTGCCCGGGGATTTCCACGCCCAAGTCGCGAGGGATGGAAATAGTCGCGATTTCTCCGGTTGACGGCTTCAGGCTGGCAATCATTATCGTGTCAGTTAGAAACGGCCCGTCATGGCCGATGCCGCCGATGCCGAGCAGGAGAATGTTGATCCGGTCATCGGAGTATCCTTTCAACCGGTATTCGCGCGAGAAGACCATTTGCGTGATTTTGCTGATGAATCCATCCGGTTTTTTTGGTTCCAGAGTTATCGGATCATAAGCAAGCGGGTCATCAGGCGCGTCAGCTTTCGCCATCAGTTTAATCACCCCGCCGACAACAATTAACACCGCGATTACAATCAAAAAAATCGGCCATTTGCGCGATTTCTCCGGCGGCAATTCCGGTTGGATTTCTATCGGATTGCTGGTGTCCAAAAAATTAATACGTCTGGTTTCCATACTCGGCCATAGTATAGCGGTTTTAGGGGGATTTGTAAATGGCTTGATTTTTCTCGTATCGCGTGATATTATGATTGCAAGGCCGCACGGACTCGCGGTCGCATGGCTCAGCTGGTTAGAGCGTCGCATTCACATTGCGAAGGTCCCTGGTTCGAATCCAGGTGCGACCACCAAAATTAACCCCATTTATATGCCGCAAAAAATAACCGAAGAAACTTTGCTCGGAGATATAATTCATGAGTGGACAATTTTAGAATATGAAAAGCATGCCCGCGGGACGCTGTGGTATGTCTTGGCCGCGGTTTTGGGATTGGCATTAGTTTTGTATGGGGTTTTTACCGGAAATTTTTTATTTTCTTTGATTGTAATTCTCGCGGCGATTATTTTATTTTTGCAAGCGCATCAGGAACCGCGCCAGATTTCGTTTCAAATAACGGACTTAGGCGTGATCGTCGGCACTCGCTTCTATCCCTATTCTGAATTTGAAAATTTTTACATTATTTACAACCCGCCGGAAGTCAAGACATTGTTTTTGGACACCAAAAACACACTGCAACCAATGTTGCGCATCCCGCTGTTGGATATGAATCCGATTGAAGTCAAACACAGCCTACGCGAGTATTTGCCGGAAGATATTGAAAAAGAGGAGCCGCTGACGGACCGGGCGGCGAGGAATTGGAAAATACATTAGCACACGCACCCGTCGTTCAACGGATAGGACACAAGATTGCGGATCTTGTAATCGAAGTTCGATTCTTCGCGGGTGCACTTTTAATTTTGATTATATGGCGGAATATTTAAGAGCAATCAAATCACCTGATGGGGGAGGGGAGGAAGTGTTATCTCTGGAAGAGAGTAGAAAAAGGCAAGAGGGGCAAATTCATTTACAGGGCGAGCAAACGGGCTGGAAACAAACACGCGAAGTTATATTTGGAGGTGAAATTTTTGCCGGCGTGCCGATGATAGACATACCCAAAGATCCTGCCCTGGAAAGGCGTTTTTTATTAGGTTTTTGGGAAGGCGCGGCCGAACAAATTAATGATCATATTATATTGACTCGCGGTTTGTCGGAAGAACAGAGAGGGGGCTGGAAAAGCGTAAAGCAGATGATTGACGGCAGACTGCGAGACGCGGAGTCAGCTTTGGAGAAAGGCGATACGGCAAAAATAGATATGAGCGATGTGCAGGATAAAATAAATGAATTAGCCAGAGCGGCGCAGGAAGAAGATACGGTGAGAATGGCGGCGTAATTTATTTTTGTTATGAGCATTCATGAAATTATCGTCATCGTATTGGGTCTGGTGCTGTTTGAGGTAATTTCCAGCGTGGATAACGCGGTGGTTAACGCCGATGTTTTGGCGACGATGTCCGTCAGAGCGCGGCGCTGGTTTTTGCTTTACGGCATTTTCATCGCGGTTTTTGTGGTTCGCGGCCTGATGCCATGGGTGATTGTTTATTTATCAAATACCGAGTTGGGTGTCATAAATTCTTTTATCGCCACTTTCAGCTCCGACGAATCAATCAGAGCGATAATTGAAGCGCGGAAGCCGATTTTGCTGGCCGGTGGCGGTTTATATCTGGTGTTTTTGTTTTTTCATTGGCTGTTTGTTGAAACAAAAGAGTACGCTTTTTTCATTGAGCGACACATTCACAAAAAATATTCTTTTTGGTTTTATGCCGTCGCTTCGCTGATTTTGTTACTCGTGGTTTGGATTACGATAAAAATTAATCCACTAATCGCCATGGGCGCGGTCGTCGGTTCAACCGCATTTTTTATCACCAGCGGATTTAAAAAGAACGCCGAGGAAAAAGAAAAAGAACTGGCGAGCGGCCATTTGACTGACATAAGCAAAATTATTTTTTTGGAATTGATTGACACCACTTTTTCCATTGACGGAGTTTTGGGCGCGTTCGCGTTTACCATTTCCGTGCCGCTGATATTAATCGGCAACGGCATTGGCGCGCTCGTTGTTCGTTACGTTACGGTCAAGGGAGTTGAGACAGTGAAAAAATATCGGTTTTTGAAAAATGGCGCGATGTATTCCATCGGTTTTCTTGGGTTGATAATGCTGGCGGAAAGTTTGGGTTCGGAAGTGCAGTCGTGGATTTCGCCGTTAGTCACGCTGGTGGTGGTCGGTCTGTTTTTTTGGTTGTCAAAGAGAGAGCTGAAAGTTGAGAAGAAAAAAAGGGAAATATAAATTTCTAGTTTCCGGCAAATTTCAAAGTCTCCCAATTAGGGAGATTTTGTGTTAAACTATTCTTGGTATGAATTTGTTGACGCCGGTATCACAACTTAATCGCGTGGGCAAGACGCTGGAGAAAAGATTGCGTAATCTTGGCATTGAGACAATAAAAGATTTATTGTTTCATTTCCCTTTTCGCTACGAGGATTACAGCCAAGTCGTTCCGATTAAAGATCTGCGCGAGGGAACGCAGGTAAGCGTGCGCGGAAAAGTTGAACTGATTGCCAGCAAACGCAGTCCGCGCAAGCGAACGATTATCACCGAGGCGGTGGTGGCGGATGAAACCGGCCAGTTGCGAGTAGTTTGGTTCGGCCAGCCGTTTATCGCGAAGATTTTAAAAGCGGGGGATACTGTTTATCTTTCCGGGAAAGTTACCAGCGATTTTTTTGGGGCGCAGATGGTGGGACCGGCGTACGAGTTGGCGAAGACCCCCTCCTCGCCTCCCCCTATAAGGGGGAGGGATTCTAATTCTCCTAATACCACTCACACGGCCAGAATTGTGCCGATGTATTCGGTAGCGAGCGGAATTACGAATAAACAACTGCGATTTTTATTAAGCCAAGCGATGGGAGCGGTTGGACAAATTAAAGAATGGCTACCGGAAGAGCTGCGAGACCGTGCGGATGTGATGGGTTTGGTTGAAGCGATTAAAGCGATTCATTTTCCGGAATCGCCGGATGAATTAAAGCATTCCGAGCGGAGATTGAAATTTGACGAGCTGTTTATTTTACAACTCCGCGGCGAGCTGATCAGGCAGGCGATTAAAAAATCAATCGCGCCGAAAATTGAATTTAAAGAAAAAGAAACAAAAAAATTCGTTGATTCTTTGCCGTTTAAATTAACCAAGAAGCAAAAAATTGCGGCTTGGGAAATTTTGCGCGACTTGGAAAAAACCGAGCCGATGAATCGTTTGCTGGAAGGCGATGTCGGTTCAGGCAAGACGGTCGTCGCGGCGATGGCGATGTATAACGCGGCGCTGAACGGATTTCAAACCGCGCTGATGTGTCCGACGGAGATACTTGCGTTTCAGCACTATGAGACTTTGTTGGAAGTGTTGTGCGATAAAGTTAGTGTCGGATTGTTTACCAGAAGCCAACGAATGATAAAGGAGATAGATAGAGATAGGGAGATAAAAAGCAAAATTAAATTGCAAAATAAAATAAAGGAGGGGGGAGTTGGCATTATTGTCGGGACGCAGACACTGTTGGCTGAAAATGTGGAGTTTAAAAATTTAGGGTTGGTGATTGTGGATGAACAGCACAGGTTTGGGGTGGAGCAGAGGAAGGTGTTAAGAGAGAAGCTGGCGAGAGACCTCACCCCTGCCTTCGGGCAGACCCTCTCCTACAAGGAGAGGGTAATAACCACACCGCACTTTTTGAGCATGACGGCGACGCCGATTCCGCGGTCGTTCGCGTTGACGGTGTTTGGCGATTTGGACTTATCAATCATTGACGAGATGCCGCCGGGACGGAAGTCGGTTAAAACTCGGTTAGTGGAACCGCGGCATCGGGAGAAAGCGTATCAGTTTATTAGAGAACAAGTGAAGCAGGGGAGACAGGCGTTCGTTGTTTGTCCGTTGATTCAAAATAACGAAAACGACAAGACACAAGATACAAATAAATTACAAATTATAAATTACAAATTTCAAAATGACGAGAGAAAGACGGTGATGGCGGAATATGAGAAATTAAAAAGTAAAGTTTTTCCGGATTTAGAGATTGGGTATTTACATGGCAAGATGAAATCAGCGGAGAAGAATTTGACAATGGAACAATTTAATAATGGGGTAATCAATATTTTAGTCTCAACTTCGGTTATTGAAGTTGGCGTGAATGTGCCTAATGCCAGCGTGATGATGATTGAGGGCGCGGAAAGATTCGGTTTGGCGCAACTGCATCAGTTCCGCGGACGGGTCTGCCGGAGCACGCACCAATCATATTGTTTTTTATTCACGGATAGCGTTTCGCCGAAAGTCGCGGAACGGCTGAAATTTTTTGAGCAGAATACCAGCGGATTTAAAGTCGCGGAGTATGATTTGGAAAACCGCGGCCCCGGCGAAGTTTACGGCACGGCGCAAAGCGGAATGGAAAATTTTCGGCTGGCGACCATGAAAGACGGACAACTGATAAAGCTGGCGCGAGATTTGGCGCGCGGAATTGATTGGCAAAAATATCCAATGTTGAAAAACAAGGTGGAGGAGTGGGGAGATAGAGTGCATTTGGAATAATTTATAAAGTCATTGCGAGCCTTCGCAGGCGCCTGCCTGACGGCAGGCAGGAAGCAGTCCACACCGTTATCGCGCTCCCATGCGATTGCTGGATTGCTTCGTCCCTCGCCATGGCGGGGTCCTCGCAATGACAGACAATCTAACTTCCGTTCTGCCGGTTAGCTTCCATTTTGTAATAGGCCAATTTAATCATTTCCGTGATGATAAAATAACCGGCCACGACAGAAAATATGATTATTAAATTAGCGGAAGTCGGTTTGGCGAAGTGAAATATTACGCCGCCAAAATCGGTGAATGGTATTAACACAGTCGCGAGTATGGCCAGAATTGACAAGGAGCCAAGCGCCAGAGACGGCGCTTTTGTTTTAAGAAAGAAAAACCGCGTGCGGATTGAATAGATCAGCGCGATCTCGGTCAATACACTGCCGATGAACCATGATGTTTGCAGAACCGCCGGATCGCGGCGGAAAAATAAGGCGAAGAAAATAAAATCAAACACCGTGCTCACCAGTCCCAAGAAAATCGCGATCATTATCACCTCGCGCACATTGTAAGCGCGCGGGCGGCGCAGTTCAGCTTTGTCCACGGAATCCAGCGCTATCGCGATCATGGGGAAATCGGAGAGTAAATTGAGCAGTAAAATTTGCACAGGCAGCATTGGCAGAAAGTTTATCATCAGCGAGGCGATCGCGATGGCGTAAAAATTGCCAAAATTTGATATCAAAGTTATTTTAAGATACTTGACGGTATTGGCGAATACGGATCGGCCGTCGCGGATGCCGCCGATAATAGTTGACAGGCTGGGATTCAAAAGCACAATATCCGCGGCTTCGCGGGCGATGTCAGCCGCGCTGTTTACCACCAATCCCACATTAGCCATTTTTAAAGCCGGGGCGTCATTTATTCCTTCGCCTAAAAATCCGACTTCATATTTATTTTGCAGTAACTCAATGACGCGGTATTTTTGTTCCGGAGAAACTCGCGCGAAAACATTATATTTTTGCGCGGCCAAATGCTGTTCCTCTTCGCTTAAGGCCATCAGCTCTTCGCCGGTAATTACCTCTGATTCCGATTTAACAATATTAACTTCCTTGGCCACGGCTCCGGCCACTTCTCGGCTGTCGCCGGTTAAAATTTTAATCTGCACGCCCAGATGCTCCGCGTGAGCGATGGCTGATTTAGCCGTTGATTTAATCGGATCAACAAAAGAAATCAAACCGATCAGTTCAAGATTTTTTTCTTCGGCTTCAGTATAGTTTTCCAACGCCGGATATTCTCGCGCGGCGATCGCAATGACCCTGCGCCCCAGTTTGCCTTCCCCAATCATCCATTTTTGCAACGTGGCTTTGTCAGTGATGTTTTTGCTTAAATGCAAAATTATTTCTGCCGCGCCGCGCACAATCATTTTTCCGCCGTTGTCGGTTTTTACTAAAACACTATTGCGCCGGCGTTCAGGATCAAAAGGAATTTCCGTCAGCCGTTTAATTTGTTTTACTTTTACTTTTTCTTTTTTATCCAGTTTATCCCATAAAGCCAAATCAAAAGCGTTATTCGGTTCCGGCTTGCCTTCGCCCAAAAATGACGCGGCGGCCGCGGCGTAAAACAAGCAATCGGCCGGATTGTCTGATTTAATTCCCGCGATCGTTAATTTGTTTTCCGTGATGGTGCCGGTTTTGTCAGCGCATAAAATTTCCACGCTGCCTAAATCTTCAACCGCGGAAAGCCGTTTGACCACAACATGCTGGCGCGCCATTTGCAAAGCTCCGCGGGAAAGCGACAGTGTTGTTACCAGTGGCAATGCCTCGGGTATCACGCTCACGGCCAGAGCGATTGAAAATAATAATAATTCAGCGATATCTGCGTCGCGACCTTTTATCAGAATGTTCGCGGTGAACAGCAACAGCAAAATTATCAGAATCATACGCAGGATGAATTTGCTGAATTTCGCGATGCCTTTTTCAAAACCGCTTTCTCGTTTTGTTTCCACAGTCAGTTTTGCCACATCGCCCATTACTGTGCCGCGTCCGATATTTATAACAATCCCGATACCCCGGCCGGTAACAACCCGCGCGCCGGAAAATCCTAAATTTAGAGCTTCATGGATTTCGTTTTGTTTAGATGCCAGTTTATTCGCGATTTTTGCCACTGGCGCGGATTCGCCGGTTAAAATTGATTCATCAACAGTCAAATCATTGGTTTCCAAAAAACGCAAGTCAGCCGGGATAATATCGCCGGTTTCCACCAGCGCGATATCTCCCGGAACCAGTTCTCTGCTGTCAATCAATTTTTCTTTTCCTTCGCGCTTTACGCGCGCGCGAAACACGACAAATTGTTTCAGCAGAATAAGAGCGCGTTCAGAATGGAATTCTTGAGCAAAACCAAGAGTCGTGTTAATCAAAATAAACGCGACAATTAACAATCCGTCAATCATCTCGCTCATAAAAATCGCCAAGGCCGCGGCAAAGAGCAGAATATAAATGAAGGGCGAAATAAATTGGCGCAAGAAAATCTGCCACCATTTTACTTCGCGCGCGCCGAGCTGGTTCAGGCCGTATTGCTTCCGCCGTTTTAGCGCTTCTTCATCGGATAATCCGTTTTTATCGGTTTTTAGCGCCGAAAAAACATCGGCAATGTTTTTAGTCGTGTATTGGAGGGTATACATATTGTCTGTTTACTTGCCTATTGTATCACTATCATACAAAGTTAAAAAGGCGAGGGTATTGACAGCCGGCTGTCTGTAGAATATAATGTCGCTTGTCATACCAGCTAAAAAAATCCGGCGGGCGCCGGATCTTCGTCCCGTCATGGCGGGACGGAAGCTGGTTACGATCAGAGAAAAAGGAGAAAGATCTGATGCTGAAACGTCTGGAAACAACGATCACAATCGAGGGTAGGGGGTACTGGGTGGATCCAAAACGTGTGCGTCCGCCCAATAAGAGGGGCGGTGAACAACGAGTGGAGTGCTTCGCTAGACCGTTCGCCATCGGCGCTCCGGACAGGCTGGTGCCAATCAGCGCTGTGCCGTCCTACCTGTTCGACGCTTCGCAGGGGGTGGCAATCTAATGGGGTCAGTTCACACGTTTCCGGTTCCCCAGCGGCTTCTTGACGGGCGAAAGGCCCACGGAATGACCATTTCAGGCGGGAGAGTAGTGGTGGAGGTTAGCTCCAGCACTGGCACTCTCTACATTCCGCTCGCTGGGATTCAGCCCGTGGCAGACAGCGCGCAACGCCTGCTGTTCTCCGAGGTCGCAACCCGCCTCCGCAACCCCCAGTAATTCTTTCTCTTTTTCTTGATTTTTCCACGCGGCGCTCCGATATAACATCGGAGCGCCGCGATCCCCATTCTTTATTTTTCAACAGCTTATGGCTGTTTTTTTGTATTTGGTGTATAATATAAAGGCTGGAAAGGCTTAAAATGCCTGAAAGGCAAGAAAATTAATTGTTTAATTAAAATTTTATGTTAGGAAAAAACATAGCAAAAGTATTTTTTTTATTAATTATCGCGATTGGATTTTTTTGGGCGCAGTCAAGTTACGCGGCCGGATGGGTGGCGCAAAGCTCCGGTGTTAATGTTAATTTGCGCGATATTGATATGGTTGATCAAAACACCGGCTTCGCGGTTGGAGATGGCGGAACGATTTTAAAAACAACTAACGGTGGAAAAAATTGGAGCACTGTCTATACTAGTGTTGGCGATAGCTTTTATGGTATTGATATGTATAGCACCTCAATTGGATGGGTAGTTGGCATGAGTGGCAAAATTTTATATACCGCAAATGGCGGAACCAGTTGGACAGCGCAAACTTCGGGTATTCCCAATCTTTTGCAAGATGTCAGCGCGAAAAATGGAGTAGAAGTAGTCGCGGTCGGCGCGGGCGGCATAGTCTTGAGAACGATTAACGGCGGTGCCACCTGGACAATGTTGCAAGCAGATTTGGCAGCGGTTCTTTATGGCGTTGAGTTTAGTTCGTGCGGGACATCAAGATGTATTTGGACAGTTGGCACAAATGGTACGATTGTTTATACAAGCTATGCCAATGCCGGCGATACTCCAAACTGGACAGCGCAGACTTCCGGCACGACCGCGACGCTTTATGATATTAAAAAATTTCCCGGCACTTTTAATTTGCGAATAGCTGGTAGCGGTGTGGTGTTATATACATCCAGTTCCGGCAGTAATTGGTCGGCGATTCAAGACGGTGAGATGACCCAAAATTTTTCAGGATTGGATATTTTTAGCGGGGGTATTTACACCGTAGATTCTTCTGGAATTATTTATCGCGGCACTCAAGCTGCCGGCAACTGGACTTGGGCAACGGAAAATTCCGGCACTTCGCAGGGATTAAATAGCGTGGCAGTGCAATCCAGCCCAGTATTGACCGCGTGGGCAGTCGGCGGTTCAGGCGCGATTGTCCGTTATGATGAAACCGCGCCGACAGCTCCGAGCAATCTAACAAAAACAACAGCCGACACCGACAACACCCCGACTTTTTCTTGGACAGCGTCAAGCGATGATGTCAATGGAACAATCGGCAGCGGCGGGATTACATATCAATATGCTTTGAACGGTTCCGCGACTTATGCTATCGCTGGATCTAACACTTCGGTCACAGTTATTATTCCTTCTCTTTCTAATGGGTCGCACACAATATCTGTTCGCGCTGTTGACGCGGCATATAATTATAGTGAATTGGCGACATTAAGTTTTACCATCAACGCGCCGGATACGACATCGCCGGGTGTCGGTGGAGTAACACCGACCAGCGCCACGGTGGGAGTGGCGCAGACGTATTCAGCGAATTATTCTGATAATATTGGAGTTTCCAGTTGTCAATTGGTTTATGACGATTTGGGTTTTGTGCCAATGACAGTGACTGGAGGAACTAATGGTACAGCGACAAAATCATACTTTTTTTCTTCTGTCGGTTCTCACACTCTTCAAGCAAAATGTTATGACGCGGCAGGAAACACAGGGCTTGGGCCCGTAATCCCAATTACGGTATCGGCTGTTCCGGATACGACTCCGCCAACTGTCAGCGCGATTTCACCGGCTACCGCAACAGCTAATAGCTCCCAATCTTTTACAGCGTCTTATTACGATAATATCGGGGTTACTAGTTGTGAATTATATGTAAACGATATTTCTCAAGGCAATATGTCTTTGGTCGGCACTACTTCCGGTACAGCAACAAAATCACTTACTTTGTTTGTTATTGATTCTTATGTATTAAAAGCAAAATGCAGTGATGGCACAAACACAACTTGGGGCGCGGCTACTACTGTAACAGTTGGCGCCGCGGCCGGGCCGGATACTACTTCGCCAACCGGCTCAATTATGATTAACAGCGGCGCGGCTTATACTAACAACAGTTCAGTAACATTAACTTTGTCTTGTAGTGATAATGTCGCTTGCGCTCGCATGATTGTAGCGATTGACGGCACGGTTGACACCGAATCGCTGGAAGGTTACGTGGCCAGCAAGACAGTTACTTTATCCGGCGGCGACGGTACTAAGACTGTGGCTGTGAAATTTAAAGATGGCGCCAACAATACCAGCGCGCAATATACTGATACGATTATTTTAGACACAACCGCCCAAGACACATCAATTATTGAAAAACCCGCCTCTCCATCCACAGTCGGACTTGGATATTTTTCTTTCGGATTTAGCGGTTCTTCAATCACGCCGGTAACTTATGAATGTAGATTAGATACAAGCGTGTTTTCTGCTTGTTCCATTCCAAAAATATACGAAGGTCTTTCAGCTGGCAGTCATACTTTTTATGTACGCGCGATTGACGCCGCCGGCAATGTTGACGCTACTCCTGATTCATATACTTGGACGATAACTAGCGCAACGCCGGCAGATACCACTTCGCCAATAGTTGGAGCAATCACTCCAATAACCGCGCAGGCCACAGTTTCACAGTCTTTCACCGCGTCTTATTCTGACGCTGTCGGCGTGGCTTCTTGTAACCTTTACGTTGACAGTTCAAATCAAGGCGCGATGACTTTGTCAGGAACTAAGACAGGCACTGCCAGCCGCGAATACACATTTGCCAATACTGCCAGCCACACTTTGCAGGCGCGCTGTTCTGATGAAGCCGGTAATACCGGATTGGGGGGATTAACCACAGTATCAGTGAGCGCCGCGCCGGTGAATGTGGTTGACACCGCCGCGCCGACTGCGCCGTCTAACCTGAAAAAAACCAATGATGAGACGGATAAAACTCCGACTTTCACCTGGGACGGTTCTTCCGACAACACGGGCGTAACCAGTTATTGGGTGCAGGTTGATGATAGCGCTTTAATCAACAACGGCGGTTCTTTGACTTATACTCCATCAGAATTGAGCGTTGGTTCGCATACGATTAAAATTTATGCCAAAGACGCGGCGGGCAATATCGGCGCTACAGCAAGTTTTATTTTTTCAGTGAAAGCTTCGTCAACGACGCCAACGCCGATATCGTGTTCGTTAACCATCAACGGCGCTTATAAATTGAGCAGTTCGCCGGCGGTCTATTATATTACCGATGAATGCGCGAAGCGGCCATTCAATAAAGCCAATGTATTTTTTACCTATTTCAATTCATGGTCTGACGTGGTCGCGACAACTAAAATAAAGTTAGATAAAATTCCATTAGATACTCTCGGATTCATGCCCTGGGGGCCGAAGTATGATCCGAAGTACGGCGCGCTGGTGAAAATCGTGAGCGACCCGAAAGTTTATCTGTTGCTCGGCGGAGAAAAATATTGGATAACCGCCGAAGAAATATTTAACGGGCTCAAATATTCATGGAATTGGGTTGAGGATATTGATAAAAAATTACTGGATAAATATATCACCGGTTCGGAAATAAATTACACGGACCATCATCCGAATTACACCCTGATTAAATACGCGGCTTCAACAAAAATTTATCGCTTGGAGCCGGATCCGACCGACTCCGGCAAGCAGGTCAAGAGGCATATTAAAAATGAAAAAGTCTTCAATGCGCTTAATTTCCGCTGGGACAGAATTGTGACGATTTCAAAGTCGGAGGCGTACAAAGATGGGGAAGAACTAAGTGAGAAAGATATATAGTTAGATAAATCAGGCCGGCGGGCAAAGCCGGCCTTTTTGGCGGTTTCAGATGCGTTTTAAAAAAAGCCTTGCTTTTTATTTTGTTCTATGATAAGATACGTACATCCTAATCAAATACTATGGCAAATGGACAGTCTATTATTCGTCAAAAAACCAAAGAGGCAATAGTAAAAATACCGCTGTCAGCTTTCCGTTATCTTTCTCGGTATCCTTTGGAAAAAAAAATTATCGTTGAGATTTCTATTGATGATGTGGCGCGAGTTAATAATGCTGAAACACTGGATGAAATTATTAATGAAGCGCGGCTTGACTACGCTCTTGGCGATTATTCTACGCATAAAACCTCCAAGGGCCTAATTGCCGCTCTGCGCGCGTGATTATGAAAATTAACTTCTCACCGCGTTTTAAGCGCGCGTATAAGAAGCTCCCTCCGCACATTCAAGATGATTTTGACAAGCAAATAAAAGTATTCATGCGGGATCCAAACCATCCCTCGCTTAAGACGCACAAACTTAAAGGGCGTCTCCAAGAATGTCTCGCATTTCGGCTACAGAAAGGGTACCGAGTTCTTTTTGATTTTTTTTCTTCTGATTCAGTTGATCTTCTTGACGTGGGTTCGCATGATATTTACAAAAAACGATAAGGGTTCGTAGCTCAGTTGGTTAGAGCGCCACATTGACATTGTGGAGGTCAGAGGTTCAACTCCTCTCGGACCCACCAAGGGTAAAGCGCGTGTAGCTCAGTTGGTTAGAGCGCGTCACTGATAATGACGAGGTCCCTGGTTCAAATCCAGGCATGCGCACCAAAATCTGACTTCCAAATTCTATTAGTGTCTATTCGTGGCCGCTATATTGGTGGGCTAAATTTGCATTTTTTCCATTTTTATTATATACTTTTGACAGTGGATAACTTATTCTTCTAAATGTAAGAAGCAAGTTTTATGTTAGAAAAAGAGCCGGAGGAACTAGACAAAAAAATCGTGGGCGAGCGCGAGAAAAGTTTTTTGGCCTCGGCCGGTTTGTTTTTTTTGGAGTTGATTAAGATAGTGATTTTAGCCGGCGTAACCATTGGGTTGGTGCGGTATTTTTTGTTTAAGCCGTTTTATGTGCGCGGGCAATCAATGGAGCCGAATTTTTACGAAAAAGATTATTTGATTATTGACGAGTTAAGCTATCGTTTGCGCGAACCGGTGAGAGGCGAAGTGATTGTTTTTAAAGCCCCAAACGGAAGCAAAGATTATTATTTAAAACGAATCGTCGGTTTGCCGGGCGAACGGGTGAAAGTCAGCGACAATAAAATTATTATTTATAATAATGAATATCCGCAGGGAATGGTTTTGCCGGAAATGTATCTGAATAAAATAACTGTCGGCGAAATTGACCAAACTCTCGGTCCGAATGATTATTTTGTTTTGGGCGACAACCGCGGCGCGAGCTATGACTCGCGGCGTTTTGGTCCGATTGAAAAAGGAACCATTGTCGGCCGGGCGTGGTTGCGCGGCTGGCCGTTTGCCAGAGCCGCGGCTTTCAGCGCGCCGCAGTATGAATTATAAAAAAATTAACGTTGTTTATTTATGTTAAAAAAATCCATGAAGAAAATTAAAAAAACAGTAAAGAGTGTTTCAAAAAAACGCGCGGAAGAGCCGGCTAAAAAAAATATTCAGGAAGAAAAAAAGCTGATTCTTGCCGCCGGACTGGAAGACGACGAACAGCTGGTGGTAAAAGGGCCGAAAGGAAAATTGCCCTCGCTTCTGCGCGGGATGAAAGATGTTTTACCGAAAGATTGGCCATATTGGAAAAAGATTTATCATACCGCGGAGAATATTGCCGAGGCATACGGATTTGGCTATATGGAAACGCCGGTTTTGGAAGAAGCGTCATTATTCACCCGCTCCATCGGCCGGGGAACTGATATTATAGAAAAGGAAATGTATGTGTTTGACGACCGCGATGGCACGCGCGTGGGAATGAGGCCGGAGTTTACGGCCGGCGCTGTCCGCGCGTATATCAGCCACGGCATGCATACCTTGCCTCAGCCCGTGAAACTATGGTCATTCGGCCAGCTGTTCCGCCATGATCGTCCGCAAGCCGGGCGCTATCGCCAACTGCACCAATTTAACTGCGAGAGTTTTGGCGCGCATGATCCCGCGGTTGACGCGGAATTGATCGTCGTCGCTTATAATTTTCTGCGTGATTTAGGAATAGAAACAATTGTGCAAATGAATAGCATCGGCACGTCGGAAGATCGGCAGAATTATTTGGTGGAATTGACCGGTTATTTGCGGACAAAGCGCAGTTATTTATGCGAGGATTGCAAAAAGAGAATTACCCGCAATCCATTGCGGGTATTGGATTGCAAGAATGAATCCTGCCGCCCCACTCTGGAAGAAGCTCCGCAGATTGTTGATTGGCTGTCAGAAGCGTCAAAAAATTATTTTATGAAAGTGCTGGAGTTTTTGGACGAGCTGGAAGTGCCATATACTTTGAAGCCGACACTGGTGCGAGGTCTGGATTATTACACCGAAACCGTGTTTGAAATTTATGAAGACCCTTCGACAAGCTCAGGGCAAGCCCCTTCGGCTGGTTCGACAGGCTCACCACAGGCAGGCGCAGGACAACAGAGCGCGTTATGCGGCGGCGGGCGCTATGATTTGTTGGTCGGAGAATTGGGTGGTCCGCCAACACCGGCCTGTGGTTTTGCCTTGGGTGTTGAGCGGGTGATGACAATTTTGCGCCGCAAGGCCGAGGAAAACAAAGATAAGATTGAAAAAGAATCCGGCGGCGTGTTTTTTGCCCACCTTGGAGAACAGGCAAGGCGGCGGACATTAAAAATGATTGAAGATTTGCGCCGCGATGGAGTAGTTCTGCATCACAGTCTTGGCAAAACCGCTCTTAAAGCTCAACTGGAATTAGCGAATAAATTTGCCGTCGCTTACACTTTAATTTTGGGGCAGAAAGAAGTCCAGGATGGCACGATTATTATCCGCGATATGGAATCCGGGATTCAGGAAATTGTTGACCAAAAGAAGCTGAAGAGCGAGTTGGAGAAGAAGACGAAGATTTGACATTATCATACTTTTTCTTTATAATAACGCTATTATTCAAGCCCGTTGGGGCGTTAACTCACCTGAGGAGGTGAAAAAATTGTGTCGGAGATAAAACGAAAAAAAGGCGAATCATTTGAGGCGTTTATGCGGCGCGTGAAACGGCGTTGGCTGTCATCCGGAAAGCTGATTCAGGCGAGGAAAATTCAGTTTTTTGAAGAGAAAAAAAGCAAGAACGAAAACCGCAAAAATACCATCAATCGCTTGCGAATGAGATCAAAAATGGAATATCTGCGCAAAGTTGGCAAACTGCCTCCGGAAGAAGAAGCGTTTGGCGCTCATCGGCAGTCCGGTAATCGGAAATAAAATATGTCCATGCGTGAGGATATTTTAGCGGCGCAAAAGACCGCGCTGAAAGACGGCAACTCGGAAAAGTTGTCTGTCTTGCGTTTTCTTTGGTCCGCGGTCCGCAATGAAGAAATTGACAAGAAGAAAGATTTGAACGACGCGGAAATTCAGCAGATTGTCGCGCGGCAGATTAAACAGCTGAAAGACGCTTCGCAAGATTTTGCCGCATCCGGCCGGCAGGATTTGGTTGATAAAAATATAATGGAGATTGATTTGCTTGAAAAATATTTGCCGGCGCAGATGCCGGATGATGAATTACAGAAGATTGTTGAACAAGTAATTGCCGGAATGGGGCCGGTTACCGCCGGTGATACCGGAAAGGTGATTGGGGCGGTGATGAAGATTGTTGCGGGGAAAGCGGAGGGAGGGAGAGTGAGGGAGATGGTGATAAAACTGTTAGGATAAAAGAAATTTGTAATTTTTAAACAATTTCCAATGATTTAATTTTCTAATTAACGATTCTTTGATTGGTTGTAGTATAATTTGGAAATTAAAAAATTAAATCATTGACTAAAAATTACAAATTACAAATTAAAAATTCAACCTAATCCTCGGTTCCATGCTTCCAAGGATTTTACACAATTTGCGAGTTAAAAAGTCCGCCAAAGTTCTGCTGATTTTATTTTTGGCGGTTTTTTTGTTTGTGGGCGTTGCGGCATACGCGCAAGGCGAGTTGAATTTTGGTTTACAGCCGGTTCAGAATAGCATCGGCTTGGCTTCAACTGACATCAGAATCATTATCGCGCGGATTATTCGCGCGGTTTTGGGTTTGCTCGGGGTGATCGCGATTGTTATCATGATTTACGCCGGGTATACCATCATGACTTCCGGCGGGGATGAAGAGCAAGTGGTTTACGGCAAAAAAATAATGATTAACGGGGTAATCGGCCTCATCATTATTTTGTCTTCTTTGGCGATAGTGCAGTATGTTTTGAACGCCTTGGGTCAAGCGACGGGCATGGCTGGTTTTGAAGGCGCAACTAAGCCCAAAATAGAAACTTTTGCGGGCAGCGGCGCGCTGGGCAAGATTATCAAGGATCATTATCCGGAAAAAGACCAGATCGGGGTTAAGCGCAACACCAAAATATCGGTAACTTTCGCCGAGCCGATTGATCCCTCAACGATTATTTCCAATGATAATAATACTTGCTGGGGGCCGGCCGGGTTTCCGGTCGTATGCGACGATGCCAGCAAGACGCCGTATTATGGCGACTGTATTACCAACAAAGTGGACGCAACCGGCGCTCCGATAGCGTTTGATTGGAGTAAAGACTGCGACCACTTGTTGACTAAGAATGTGGAAATTTTTGCTTCCGGATTAGCAGAGAAAAAGTTGACGGAAGCCGCGGCCATGACCGTGTATGAAGATGGAGCCGTGAATAACGCCTACACTTTCGTGTTCAAGCCGTTTGAGCCGATTGGCGATAGTTTGCAGGATATGTGGTATACGGTGAACCTGAATGGCGAGATTAAAAAGAAAGACGGTACGGGCGCGTTTGACGGCCAGCATTATAAATATTACACCTGGAATTTTAAAACCGACACCACGTTTGATTTTGATCCGCCGTTTGTCAAGAGCACCTATCCGATGTTGGGAGATAAGATCCCGCGCAATACGATTATCCAGATCAATTTCAGCGAGGCCATGGATCCGATAATGACGCAGGGTTTGTTAAAGAAAGACGGCGATTTTACCAATCTGATTTTCGGCAGTCCGGCGGTAAGCGGCGAGTGGAAGCTTTCCAATGGCTATGCCACTGCCGAATTTACGCCGAACGAAGAATGCGGCGAAAACAGCTGCGGCGACACGATGTATTGTCTGCAAATTGACTGTAAGTTTACTGATAAAAATTGTCAGCAAGATTTGGCGATTTTAAATCGCACCGGCAGTTTGATTGATAAAAAAACTTTTGAAGCTAATCCGTTCAGCGGTTTGATGGATATGTCCGGCAACGCGCTTGACGGAAATAAAGATAGTGTTCCAAACGGCCAGCCGAACAACGGCATTAAAGGCGTGGATGGGGATCTGCACTTAATCGGCGAGCCGGAAAAAGCTCCGGATAACTATTGGTGGAATTTTACGGTTAAAAACGAAATTGACCGCAAGTCGCCGTATGTTAATAAAGTAACGCCCGGATTGGATGCCGGCGGCGTGTCAAAAAACGCTTTCACGCAAATTACTTTCAGCCGTCCGATGTGGATTAGCACGCTGGATAATATCGCGTTGGAAGAATTTCCTGAAGCCAATGTGGATGGCAAGTGGATTGATTTTTGGTTTTTGCGCCGTTCGGAAACTGTCGGGGTAACGACCACTGTTGAATTAAAACACCGCGAATATGGCGCGAATGGCGTTGATTATTTTTATTTACCAAAAGTTCCCAGCGCGGTCAAAAGTTTGAATCAGGCTTGTTTGTATCCGGGCTACGGGCCGGTGATGGTTAACGCCGGTGAATCGCCGGAGTGCGTTATCACAAAATACACCAAAGATGGCGCGCCTTTGGAAATTCCGGATACTTGCGTCAAGGTGACGGCCGATAGCAAAACCGACACCGGCTGTATTCAAACGAATGATAAGGCGGTTAATATTTTTCAACCGGATGTGGAAAAGTGCATGGAGTATCAAAAATCAATTAGTATTAAGGTGGTAGAGTGATCACAAATTCCCTCCTCCCCGATATTCATCGGGATAAACTCCGGAGGGCGAGGGAGGTGTTGGCGGTAAGACAGCGAACACACCCCCTGCCCCTCTCCGAGAGGGGAGACTTAGAGAGTTATGTTATCAAGGTCAAAGCGAAAAATATTGTTGATAGCGGTGGCGGCAATAGTAGCGACCGGTATTTTGGCGTTCGCAGCTTCAGTTTTCGCGCAAGATGCGTCGTTGAATTTCGGTCTTAAACCGGTGGCTGAGGGGACAGGATTAGGCGGACAAGATATTAGAATCACAATCGCGAAAATAATCCGCGCGGTTTTGGGTTTGCTCGGCATTATCGCGCTTGGCGTGATGCTGTACGGCGGATTTATGTATATGACATCCGCCGGCGAGGAAGAAAAGATTTCTACCGCCAAAAAAGCTCTTACCAATGGCGTGATCGGCTTAGTAATAATTTTGTCGTCTTTGGCGTTGGTGCAGTTTATTCTCAACAAGCTCGGCGAAGCGACCGGAATGTTTGATACCACGACGGAGAAAGCGTGTTTGGATGAAGAATACGCATTTTTGCATCCGGAGCTGTGCCAGCCTGTAGAGTTCGGGGATTTTTGCACTCAATATCCGTCCAATCAATTTTGCTGTAAAGATGACACGGTGTTTTACGCGAAGAGCATCACGCCGGTTACCGATAATACCGGCATGCATAATGTGGCGGTAAGGGCGTTATTCAACAAAAACATTAAAATCGGCGACGCGGCTAAAGTGTTCGGGATTGATTTTGGCGGTCAAGACATAAGCAATAAATTTGATTACGAATTTTTAGGCGATAATAAAAGCGGGAATCAGATTGGCGTGCAGGCGAATTATAAAGCTGGCGCAGAAATCTGTGATGATGGCACGCCGTGTTTGAATGGCGGCGATTACAAGGTGGCGGTGGCGAATAATTTAGAAAGCCAAGATGGTTTGCCGATAACAGAGAAAACGAGCTGTGGAGATTTCCCGTTAAACGCGGGATTCAAAACGCCTGATGCGGGCGGGAAAGTGAAGGATGAGACAGCGCCGGTTTTATCAGCGATTAAAATCAATGGTTCAACCGAAGCGGACCAGGCGCTTAAGCCGGGCAAAGTTTATGCCATGGAAACAAACGTTACCGATAATAGCGGTTTTGGGTATCTTAATTTCAAAATCGACAAAGAGATCGCTGGGGGCGGCAAAGAACAAGTCTTTGGTTTTTACGACGGTCCGACCGTGAAACACGGCTCTGACGCGCCGGAAGCGAATCCGTATCAATTTATTTATCCGCTGTTGACTGATAAAAATCCGGAAA
This sequence comes from Candidatus Magasanikiibacteriota bacterium, assembly GCA_016207245.1. Classification (GTDB taxonomy): domain Bacteria; phylum Patescibacteriota; class Patescibacteriia; order Magasanikbacterales; family UBA922; genus 2-12-FULL-43-12. Next base: position 123,816 of record JACQQA010000005.1, read on the forward strand.
AATTAACGCACTACTCTTTAGAAGTTGAAGCGTGGGACATAGACCACAATAGCGCGAAGCAGGAGATTAGCTATGTTTTGGGAGAACAAAAAGGAACCGGCGACACCTGTTCTGCGGATTGGGAATGCGACTCCAGCCAATGCAGTGGCGGAGTTTGCGTCGCCCAGCCGAAAATTTTAGATGTTTATCCGTTGAATGGCGCGGCCGGAAATTGGATTACGATTGTGGGAAATTATTTTGGCGATGATGAAGGAAAAATTGAATTTGCTTACGATGACAATCATGACGGCAAAATTGATGACGCGGATACTTGGCAAAAAACGTTTCCGGTTGATTGCGAAGGCGAGGATATTTGGACGGATAATTGGGCGATTATCGGCGTTCCGAGTGATAAGAATTTACCGTTGGGTTCCAAAAGCGCTATCCGTTTGACTCGGTTTGATTCAACCGCGGAATTGCCGTTGTTGGATTACAGCATAGATAATTTTGGCCCGAAACCGGGCGGCGACGGTTTGTTTGAAAAAAATAATATCAAGCGTCCGGGCTTGTGCAGCGTGAAAACAGTCGGCGAAGGCGCGATTCCGGCGGGCGCGGCTTTCGGGCCGCCGGGCGCCGCGGTGAAAGCAATGGGCGATGCTTTGGGGGCGGGAGTGAATAGCGGTCTGTTTTTCGGCGGCGCAATTGATAAGCAGACCAAACAATTGGCCGGCGGTTTGCAGGCGTCAGTCGCGAACGGCGATTGGACAGACAAACTTATCACCGCCAAAGTGCCAAACAATATGGCTAATGGGAAAGTGGCGGTTTACGCGAAAGTCGGCGCTGAATCCAGCAATGGTGTGCCGTTTTTGATTGATTCTTCAAGCGCTGAGGATAAGATTCCGGTGATAGAGCAGATTGATCCGGAATCAGCCACGCCCGGAAGTTTGATAACTATTTCCGGCAAAGGTTTTGGCTACAAACCCGGCGAGATTTATTTGGCGCAAAATTTAAATAATGAAATTAAGCAGTGTGTTAAGGCAGGCGGTCTCGGTTGTATTAAACTCAACACCACTTTGCCCGGCGAATGCGGAATAAATTGGACGCCGACGCAGATCATCGCGCAGGTACCATTATATGCGGGAATTAAAAATTATCAATTGATTTTAGAAAATGAATGGGAAGTGGCAAGCGATGGGCAGGAAAAGTTTGCCGTTATCGCGGGCAAGCCGGCGCCGGGGATTTGCAAGATTCAACCCAATTCCGGTCCGGCGCCTTTGCCAAACGGACAATTTTTGGATATTTACGGCATTAATTTTAAAAATCCGCATGAAAATTATTTTTGGCGGAACGGAGCATTGATTAAAGATATAAATACCTGGCTAAGCGGCGATGAGGCCGATGAAGAAATAAATCAAGAGGGAACGCATATTTCAAAAGTGCAGATACCAGTTGAAAGCGGCAAGAGCATGCAGTCGGGTCCGATTAAAATCGGTACGGACGATAAATTCAGCAATGGCGTTAAATATACCGTGGAAAATTGTCAAACCGCCAACAAAACTTTGAGTGACGCGATGAAAACGAGCGGTTATCAATGCTGTACGGTTGACGGTCCGGATAATGGCATCTGGAAATCCTCCAATTATATTTGCGGGGATGAAAAACGTGAAGGCGGGTACGTGTGGCGTTTTACCACCGGTATTATTCCGATTTTGCCGCAAGTAATGGAAGAGTGCAATGAGGTTGATTGGAATAAGCCGGATAAAATTATCGCTTTTCCATCGCCGGTGCCGTCAGTGTTGTGGAGCAAAGGCAAAGAATCTTGTTTGAACGCGACGATTGCTCTTAAGTTTAATGTGGCGATGAATGAGACGACATTAAATGGCGACACAGTCAAAGCATTTAAGTGCGCAGGCAGTGATAACGCGGCTGATTGCGGAAAGAAAAAAGAACAGGTGCCGGCAACTGATTTGGAATTTCAATATCAACAAGCAGACCATGTTTTGAAGATTTGGCGCCAGCCAAAGGCCAGTCAACCGGATATGGAGCCATTCACTTGGTATCAGATTGAACTATCAGACAAGATAGAATCAGACCATGCTTTTCAATCAGCCACAGGCGAGAACGTGAAATTAAACGAAAAATTGCAAGCGACAAAACCTTGCGGCGTTGGCACCGCCTATTGTTTTAATTTCCGCACCGGAAATGAGATGTGCACGCTCAAAGGCGCGGGGATTATTCCACCGACTTACACTGCGCATTTGCTTGGCTTGATTTTAGACCCGGCTTATCCGGCCAACAGCGTCCCCATTCACCCGTTATATTATTTCCTCTGGGGCAAGGGCAGCCAGGAGTGCATTGTAATGCCGGTTGATGGCTTGGGCTGGGAGTGGGGCGTTCCAACTGAAGATGAAAAATGGGCGAGTGTTAAAAAATCACCTTCTTTGGACTATATAGACAGTCGCGCTGAAGTTACGGCCAAGAGCGACACCGGTCCGGATGAGGCGAAAATTACCGCGAGTTTGGATAAAGTCGCGATTGTCAGCGAGCAGTCGGATTTTTTGGCTTTGGTTGGGAAGAAAAACGGATTGAAAGTTGCTTCTTCAACAGATGTGGTAAAAGTGAAAGAGCTGAAACTTGACGACTATATTTTGAAAGACAATTATGAGATTGATATAAAATATGTTTTGGACGATATTAGTACTTCCACCGCTGGTTTTATTTTGAAAAAAGAAACTAAAGCCGGCAAACAGATGAATGTTTGGGTGATGAGCCGATATATTTTGGCAAAAAGCCCCTTTAGCCAAGTTTATGTATTAGAAAAACAGTACGAAGATGGGGCTAAAGAACGCACTTTCACGTTTACGACCGGAAATTATACCGTGAGCCACAAACAAGATTATGCGGCAGGGGCAAGCGGCAATTATATTATCACAAAAGTTAATGGCGAATTATCGTTGGTTGACGCCAAGACCGGCACAGCAGTGGCAAAGAAAAAAATCGTTGTGGAAATGGAGCCGGAGGATATTATCAGTTTTAAAAAAGCCAATTTGAGTTTGGGAGGATATCTTTCAGCCGTGCCGCCAAGTTTGTTATATGGAACACTAGAAAAATATTTAGTTAAATTAATGGCGGGAGATAATTTCAATCAGTCAATCACTGCCACCAGCACTTTGAAAATCAGTTTGTCTGATCCGGAAGTGGTGGAATGGTGGCCGAATTGCCAAGAGGCGTGCATCAACAGCGGCATCGGATTTAAATTTAACGTGGAAATGTACAAGCCGGACTATGACCAAAAGAATTTTCTGTTGCAGGAATGCAAAGACGAGACTTGCCAAGGTGATGGCGTTGGAGTAACTTTGGACAAAACTGACAGCTCCGGTCCATACATCGCCAGATTTGTACCGCATGATCCTTTGAAGCCAAACATATGGTATCGCGTTACTGTCAAAGCCAATGTGCGCGCCAAAGGCGGCTATGACCCCCAGCCGGACGGCTCCGCGGGCAAGCCGATGAAAGCTGATTTTGTCGGCAAATTTAAAACCAAAAACGACGCGACGCCTTGCGCCATAGATAGCGTGGAAGTATTCCCGAGTCCGTTCACAGCGTGGTTTATCGGCCAGAAGCAGGCCTACACAGTTATCCCGCGCGGCAAGCCGGACCAATGCGCGCCATTCGGGCAGGAATTTAATCCTTGGGGTTATGGCTGGGCGTGGGGAACAAAAGATCAGTTGGTAGCATCAGTTACTAAATTCAAATCTCCGACAGCCACGATTGAAGGGTGTAATTTGGGCTGTCTTTTAACCGGCAGTGATATTACAAAAGACCAGACACCGCCGCCTTTGTGCGGAAACGGCAAGGTTGAAAATGGCGAGGATTGCGATTTAGGTGTGGTTGGGGAGACAATAAATGTTAGCTGTACTTCTAATTGTCTGCGGCCGGGCAATAAAGACGCAGTAACTTGCGGTAATGGTGAAGTTGATTGGCAGAAAGGCGAGGAGTGTGATCCGAAAAAAGAAGGGACAATAAATTGCACGAAAGAATGCCTGTGGACAGGCGCTTATGACGGCGTTGGTTCGCCGGTTTGCGGCAGCGGCGATGTGACGCCAGGCGTTGGCAAGGATTGCGATATAAAGGACGAAAAAACAAAAATCGGTTGCAACGACAAGTGTCTGCACACCGGCACGAACTTATCCAAAGGCTGGTGCATCGGCAACGCGGACAAACTTGTTGGTAACCAAGAATTAACTGACGCCTGTTTGAATACCATCAGCGTATGCGGCAATAGCGCGCTGGAAACCGGTGAGGAATGCGAATTTGTTCCAGATAATAACAGCAAACTTATTATTAGAAATAAACAAAATTTATCATCAATAATAGACGTGGATAACGCGAAAAAATACTGTTCAAACAGCTGTTTAACGCTTTCTTTATGCGGCCTAAAAGACAATCAGACTGTTAAGGATAGTGGATTGTATTGTGCCGCGGGAACCGAAGGCTGTGATACTAGTAATTGCCATTTGACCGGTTCGTCTGTGACTTACAGCGCGCCGTCTCTTTGTGGAGATGGTATCGCCGGTATTGGCGAGTATAAATCTTGTGAAGTCGGCGCTGACGTGTTAGTTAGTAAAGATGAAAATCCGGTGCAGTTAGTCACCGCGATTGGAAAAGGCGCGGTTGATCCAGTTTCCAAAGAGCAGAAAACCGAAGTGGACGCGAACGCAGTATCTTATTTGAATAAAGATAATAATTTTATTAAATTGGGCGCGGGTGAAGTTGATGGCAGCGGCAAATACGCGTTGAAATGCGGTTTTGCGGAGCCATTGCCATATTTAGAAGACGCTTTGACATATAATGATTGTCCTTTGCCGACTGGAGAAAATACAGACAAATGGGGCGTGGCGGAAAATTCCTGCTGTTATGAACGTTCTTATCGCATTGAAGAATACCCAATAGACAGCGCCGGCGTAGCAGTTGGAGACGAGCCGGTCTGCCGCAATTCTTACATTGCCGTTAAATTCAACAGCTATATTAGCAAAGATTCTTTGCCGGGAAATTTGGTAATCGCGCACGGCCATCCGGTTGGTTATAATTGCGCTGACACGAGCGAGCAAGATGTTACCGGTTTGTATATTGACGCCGCTTTGGCTTATGACGGTCAGCCGTTTGAAAATGGTTTTTGGCAGAAAGCGTGGCAATGGTTCAAGGGAATATTAGCGCGATTGTTTGGGACAGACGCGTTGGCATTGAAACCAAAGCCGTCATCAGTAGTGTGGTGCAGTGGAGCGATAACCGCGGCTCCGGAAGTTACTTATGAGACGAAAATAACTGAAGCTGGTTTTGTTTTCACCACTTCCACGGTTTCGGTTTATTTAAAAACGCTTCTGCCGGAAAATACCGAGATTGCCGTGATTTTGAAAGGCGGGAACGACGGCGTTAGAGATGTAAATGGAGTCGGTGTCAGAAATCCAGCGCCATTGCCGGGCGGCAGTAAACTGATTGACAAGTTTGTTTTCAAAACCGGATCAGAGATTTGTAAATTGAAAGAAGTGACAGTCGCTCCGGATAAATATTTATTTACCGCGCCGTCAACATCCACTATGTTTGTGGCTACAGCTCACAGCACGAGCGACCAAATGATAGTTCCGATATCGCCGGTATATAACTGGGAATGGGATTGGCAGCCGCAGGAGAATAATATTTTTGAGATACCGTTTCCAAAAGGTTCCGGAGTTAATACGCCAAACATTAGCATTGCTTCTACCGGTCTTGAGGGTTCATTGCCGGCAGTGGCGAGCGCGAAAGTGACGGAAGACGTTAGTCTTGAAGATAATCATGTCGGCAAAATGTTTAACGGCATCGCTTATCTGCAAGCTAATTTTTGCCAGAATCCGTGGCCGCCGATAATTTTTTATCCGTTTGAAGACGGCATAAATTATGGCAAAGATAAAAATCAGAGCGGATTTAACGGCGGGTCTTTTGACGGCACGGCATTGCCAACGCCTTACATTAATTATTCTTTAAGTTATTGCGCGGACGCGGGCAAGTCAGGAAGTAAAGCTGATGATTTGCCGTATTTAAAACCGATGCTGAACACTCCGTGGCAGGAGGTGATTTCAGACGTGCCGCCGACCTGTCAGTTTTCTCCGAAAAATATAAATGGTTCTGCTCCGGTAGCGCAGCCGTCAACTGACGCGGACGCGCAGCAAATCAGTTGCAACGCTGACAGCGATTGTCCGGTGTTCTATAACATGCCTTATGCAAATTCCGCTACGAAAGATTTTACCACAGCATGTAAACAATTCACATCATTGGAGAATTTAATCAAGAATGGTTGCGTGGCGTATGAGCTAAAAGACGGCTATTGCGCGAAGAGTAGCGGTGATCTCACTTGGCCGCCGCAATATGGCGCCACATACAGGTCATGTAAAACCCAACAGGATTGTCAGGCGGACGAAGTTTGCAATAATTTGGACGCAATCGTCGCTTGGAAGGCTACTGGTAATAAGTGCGTTACCGGCGTTAAGAGTTCAAAATTTGAAGAAGCGGTTTTCTTGGAGCCGGATATTATCAAACAATTTATTTTCTTCAATGATAAAAATGATGATGTGATCGGCATTAAGATTTTTAAGAATGAAAGACGTTTTTCGGCCGCGCAGTGGCTGGAAGAGCAAAACATAACTTTAGTCGGCGCGCAGAACGCTAATTTTGGCGGTTATGACGCGGTGACAGACGGAAGCAATTTTTACATTAATTCTTTGAATATTGACGCTACCGGCAAGACTTACAATAATATTTATTTATTAAGCATCAACAAAAACGCGCAGAGCGATACTAAAAATGTTTTTGATCAGCTGTTAAAATCGTTGAAGTTTAATATCAATATCAGCGACTTTGGCTATTGTTTGGCAAATTCAACCGAAATGTTGGCGGCAGAGCCGCTGCCTATCGGCCAGTATAAAGGAACGAATACGCCCGACACCATTCTTGCCTCAATTACCGACATCAAATGCAATACTAATTTTGATTGCCGAAACAGCGATGGCGCGCCGAAAAACGGTTCAAGCGGAGTTTGTTCCAACGCAAAAACAAAATTATTCCGCGATTATGATCGTCTGCCGGACATCAAGACCGCGCTGGAGCATTTTGAAGATTATTGGAAGAAAAACAGCAAAAAATATCCGGGCATGGAATCCGGCACTTACATACCAGCTTATACCACCAGCAAGTGGCCATCATGGGGTTTGCTGGCCGGGAAAGTCAACGGTCTGCCATTGGAAAAAATAAATAAATGGAGCGATTGTCCGGATAAGAACGCGGAGGGACAAACCTGCTGGAACGCGGCGAGTTCCACTTTCTCCTGTCCGTTTTATTCCAGCGTCTACGAATACACAACCAACGCCACCGGGACAGATTATAAACTGCACGGGCCGCTGGAGTATTTCACGGCTGATAATCAAATCGTGCAAGAAAAATTAGACCCGGATGACGGCATCGCGATTGATACCGGTCATTTCACCACTGAACGCGCTTGCCAGCCGGCGCAGGTTTTGAGTCCGTTCGCGGCCAAGTGCGGCGATGGGCTGATTAATTTGGGAACGGAGACATGCGAGCCGCCGGGAAAACTTGAGTTGAGCAATACAGGATGGGTGAAGAGCGCGATAAATCAACCCGGCAAATGCCAAAGTAGCCAGCTTAAGAAAAATGACGAATGTTGGATGGACAAAGAATGCGGTGTTTGGTGGGAGACGTTTAAAAATGAAAAAGCGGTCAGCGAATTGGGAGAAGGGATTTGTGTTATGAGAGACAGCGTCGTTTATGACGCGGAAAAATCAACCTCTCCGAATGGATTGGTTGCTTTCGCGTGTTCAAAAATTAACGGCTCCGGCGCGCCGTCAACATGCAACCAAGCATCCACTTACGCAAGCGCGAGAAAAATTAAGCATAATGCCAGCACGATAACCTATTTAAATATGCCGGTGCAACCCGGGCCGGGAGAAGCGCTCTTGTCCAGTTTATTAAATAATCAATATTTGCGCTGTGTTTCGTGGGGCGACAAAGATTGGTCTAAAACAAAAGATTTTTTTAAGGGGACTCAGGCGACACAACAGCCGGCCAGCACTTGCGTAGGCGTTAAACATGGAGAACTTGAAGAAGTTAAAGATTGCGCGGGCGCGGCGCAGGCGTATAAGTCGTGCGATAACAAATGCCAATGGGAATACACGAGCTGTGAATCAAAATACGAATGCGGGAACGGGATCGTCGAGCTTGGTGAAACTTGCGATGATGGCGTGTTAAATAATACTTATGGACATTGCCGCGGCACTTGCGACGGTAAATATTCTAAATATTGCGGTAATAATCAGATTGACAAAGACGCAAACGGAAAAAATTTGGAGTTTTGCGAGAATGCAGGCAATACTTATGTGGCATATGGCACGGCAACTACACGCACAAGATTAAGAGTGGATAATCTTTCTAATACCGAACAAAAAGACAAATGGTTATCTGACTGTAAGAAGGGGAATCCGGCAGGTTGCGAATTATCCATTAGTATTTTATCCGACACGATTGATTCTTTGCTTAAACAAACAGATTCTTTTGGTTATTGTCAATACGATCAAACATTGTCGTGTAAATCAGACGACTCGTGTCTGGCTCCATTGGCGACATATAAGTTAGATGTTTTGACCGCCGATTTTAGTAAGATTGATGATTATTTTTCTAATAAATTAATAAATAAGGGGCCATGTGTTAAATCGGCTTATTTTGGCACGCCATATGGCAAAAATAAAATACTTAGCTGTTCGTGGGATTGTCAGAACTACGGCGAGTATTGCGGCGATGGTCTTGTCCAAAGCGCGTCAGGCGAGGATTGTGATGATAAAGATAGCAATAATTTGAACGCCTGCAACAATAGTTGTTTGTGGGTGAATACGGCTTGTAAAGAGAAGGCGGCGTTTACAGCCTCAACTCTGGCAGAAAATGAGACTTATGTGGAGCTTCAAATACCGCCAGGTAAGGCGGGGATGTATCCGGAGTGTTATTTAAATAAAGATAGTGAGGAAGCTTCCAACGGAGCGGAGATTTGCCGTGGTTATGGTTTGTATTGCAAAAAAGTGGAGGGAGAATCGCAAATAGGGGGAAGTTATGTTGAGTTCAAGTTGCCTATTGGGAATACTCCATCATGTGAGATAGGGTTGAGCAGTTGGAAATCTTCGCCAGATTATTCAATTAAAGTAACCTGTGGCGGCATCTACGCCGGCCCGGCTCCGGTTGCGCCGGTTTCCACGGCCGTAAAAAATACTTGCGGCAATGGCATTCAGGAAACTTATGATAAAAATGGCGACACGATAGTGGAGAAATGCGATTTAGGGGCGCAAAACGGCATTGCCTGTACGCCGGAATACAACAAGTCATGCGCGTATTGTTCGGCTGATTGCAAAGAAGTGCTGACGAAAGATTCGGATAAGTATTGCGGGAATGGAAAGATTGATTCCACGGGGGTAAGCGCGATTTACGGATTTAATTGGGAGTCTTGCGAACAATTAGCCGACGGTTCTATTATTGCTTTTAATAGCGCGTCCGGAGCTACGGTAACGACGAAACCGGCAGTTTGCGCAGATCAAGGTTCTTACACCTGCACCAATGATTGCAAGTTGATTAACAGTTGCGTTGCTTGCGGCAAGAAGTTGATTGAAAATGGCGGCGCAGTGCCGAAGATCGCGTTTTTGAATCCGATGCTGGGGAAGGATCAAGTTTGGCCGAGCATGGTTAGCACAGTTAGCGGGGTGGTGGAAAATAATTATGTCGGTTTGTATAGAGATCCTGAATCAACGTCAACGCCATTTCTTGGCTATCGTCAATTAACAACCTATCAATCTAACGGTACAACCTATACCATAGATCCCGCGTCAATGCATAAACTTTTTGCCGAGAACGCTGACACCACTGGTTTAGAGACCAATCCGCTTTGCGATGGGCAGTATAATCTGCATTTTAACAGCAAGTGGTTGATGATGACAGAAGGTCTTTTTGCCGCGCCTTCAGAAAGTTTCGGCAACTCGTTAGATAATTATTGGCCGCAGATAAAAGATTACGGCGACTTGTTTGTTTATCCTGTCAATGGCGAGAAAGAAGAAATAAAAAATGAGTTTATTTATTCGCCTGCCGTGCCGGACAATACTTTTCGCGTAGTTGTCAGGTGGTCTGATACGGAGAAGAATACGGATTTTATGGGGAATGTTTACAATCTTTCACTGAATGACGGCGCAATTATGAATTATTCAAGTGTTGATAAAAATACTTTGTGTGATGAGATGACAAAAAACAACACCACTGGCTACTGGAATTCGTTAAACTGTTTTTATTTTCTCTCATCTTCTTCCGCCAAGTCAGTGCTTGTTCATGATTCTGTAAATTTGGAAAAAACATACGCACAGGCTATGACTATTGGCGCGCAAATGTTTGCGGTTGCCGGCGATCCACATCCGCCATTCGCATTTTTCGTTGAGGCAGTCGGCGATTACATAAATAGCTTTACCAGCTCGCCGGATGTGTCGGTTGAAGTGTACACCTATCACCCCGGCCAGATCCCGGATTTGTCTGTCTACAAGCCGACACAAATATTCAAAATTAACGCGGCAACGAAGAGCACAAACGCCTCGTCGCAGTATTGGCATGTGTTTAATTTGATATATAATGATGTTACGAACAAATATGAAATAGTGCCGATTCAAAAAATTAAAACCGGCTGGTGCGAAGTTCAAGACGATATTCCCGGCGAAACATGCATTAAAGTCAGTTAAAATTATGAAAAAGTTTCTATTTATCGGAATAATTGGTATAATAGCGGTGGCGTTGGGAATCAGCGGATGGTATTTTATATTACGCAAAGACAATGGTCAGCCGCCCGTAGGGGCAGGGCTTGACCTGCCCACCGCGCAAACAAAAGAAGAGCCAGAAATTGATGCCGGAACGATAGAATTATTAAAAAAATTTGCTGACGACCAAGACCGCGACGGAATTAAAGACGCGGATGAAAAAGCCAAGGGACTCAATCCGAATGAATTTGATTCTGATTTTGACGGCTTAAGCGATAAATTAGAAATAGAGAAATGGAAAACCGACCCGCTCAAGAAAGACACGGATGGCGATGGGTTTGGCGATGGGAATGAGATTATTCATGGGTATAATCCGCTGGGGGCGGGGAAATTAAACCAGTAATTTAATTTTATGTTTGACGACCAACCAACAAATAACACAGGAGCTACGCCGCCGGGCAATCTGCCGATGGGCGAACCGGATGACATGTTCGCTGATGTGGAAAAAGGCGGCGCGGTTAATCCGTCGCCGGCTGTCCAAACACTCAAACCCGCCTTCTCCGCCGCGGCGGATACGGCGGGCAGGTCGGCGTTAGATGCCGGCATATTGCGACCCAAACAGCCGGACAAACCAGCGATTGATTACGGCGCTCCACCAAGACAGCCGGCATCAGCTCCGATGGCGGCAAGCGAAGCGCCGGAGATGTATAAGATAAAAGAACCGGCGTTAACTCGCGGTTTGATTACCATTGTTATTGTGTTAGTGGTTGTGGCGATTTTAGGCGGCGGCGGCTGGTGGATTTATGGTTCCTTCATCAAAACTGATAATAGTTTAGATTTGGGAACAGGTATTCAGTCGCCATTAATTACAACCGAAGAGGCGGTGGTCGCACCCAGCGAGGAAGAACCGTTAGTGACAGTCGGAGGAGAGACTGCCGGTGCGGAGTCAGCAGTGCCCTCAGCCGCGACCGATGTTGTAGATGATCAGATTTTGTTCGGCGAACCGGTGGACAAAGACGGCGACAATTTGGACGATCTTAAAGAAGCTGAATTGGGGACTGATCCGGCGAATTGGGATACGGATAATGATGGATTGGGAGACGGGGATGAAATTTTAATTTGGCAAACCGACCCGCTGAACCCGGACAGCGATGGCGATTCATATTTAGACGGCGCGGAAGTAAAGAATGGCTATAATCCCAAAGGGCCGGGGAAGATATTTGAGCCGCCGAAAGAATAGTTTAAAATACTAATATTATGAATGGAGGGGGGTGACGGGTAATGACAGGTGAAGGGAGGTGGTGAGTGTCTTGTCATCCCCTTGAAAAAGGGGATCCAAAAATCGAAAAAAATCGCACATCTGGGTTCCCGCTTTCGCGGGAATGACAAATAAGAAATTTATGTTTTTTTGGAAGAAAGATAAAAACCAGACAGTTGAACCGCCGCCGGAGAATATTATAAAAATTCCGGAGGAGTTTTATGGCGCGAAAGATCCGGTGGTGCATTACGCAAAATCAACCGTTGTTATTCAGAAAGCTGGTAACGTTGCCGCGCCGGTGAGCAAATCGCCATCCGGCGCGCAATCAGCGCCAAAGTTAGGATTTCTGCGCAATAAAAAAGCGATTTATTTATTGGCCGGGTTGGTGTTTTTATTGGTCGTTGGGTTGATATCGTGGTATTACATCTCGCCGGCGTTAAAACAGGCGCCAGCGCCCGCGGCGGTCGTTTCGGAATCAAAACCAAAAGAGGAACAGCCGGCGGTTGAAACTCCGCCGGAGGAGATAGCGGCAGAAGCGGAGATCGCCACATCAACCGAAGAAATAACCGCGCCACCTTCTTTGGTCGGACAAACATTGCAGTTTCCGACGATTTTATTGGCCAACAGCGCGGACATTGACAGCGATTCAATAACAGACTTGGAAGAAGAAGTATTTGGCACTGACAGCGGTACTTGGGACACCGACGGCGACGGTTATTATGACGGACAAGAATTATTTAATTTGTACAATCCGGCCGGAATCGCGCCAATGAAGCTTATTGATTCCGGTTTGGCGAAAGAATATGTTAATCCGGCTTGGCAGTATCGCGTGTTTTATCCGGCGCAGTGGCAGGTGGGAGAAGTTGATGACGAGAAAAAAGCGGTGCTTTTCAGCGCGATTACCGGTGATTATGTGGAGATTTTTGTTTCGCCAAAAAATTTTGGAGAAACTTTTGAAGATTGGTTCGCGCGCGAGGCAGTGGGACAGAATTACGCGGATTTACAGCCATTCGTGAATCGTTTTCAAGAGGGCGGCTGGAAACGCACTGATGATTTGACCGCATATTTTATCACTGATTCAGTGGTTTTTGCGTTGGTATATAATCCGGGCGTAACCGATTCAATACCATTCCGGCATATCATGCAAATGATGGTGCAGAGTTTTCGTCCCGGCAAAACGTCAGTTGTCGTTCCTGAACAAACAGTTTTACCAACCGTTTCCACCAGTACGAAAATTATTGAAGAGCCGTTGATTTAGCTTATGGAGTGTTTGATTTGTCATAAAGCAAAGCAGGGCGCGCTGACTGATGCGGAAATTAAGCGGCTGGTTAAAAAGATTTTAACACAATTTAAGAATTTAAATAAAACTTTGAGTGTTCAGTTTGTCGACGAAAAAAAGATTAAAGAGTTGAATAAAAAATATCGCGGCGTGAATAAAATAACGGATGTATTATCGTTTGGCTTGGAGGAAGGAACCGATTTGGGCGACATTTTTATCTGTTATTCACAGATTAAAAAACAAGCAAAAACTTACAATGCATCGGTAAAAGAAGAATTGGCCAGAATGTTGGCGCACGGCGTGTTGCACCTGTTGGGTTTTGATCATCAGAAAAAAGCCGACGAGGAAAAAATGTTTTCTTTGCAGGAGAGATTAATTAAAAGCATTTTATGAATTTAGTGCGACTGGCGAGAAGTTTTGGCGACGCGTGGAAGGGAGTAAAATATGTGTTCAAACATGAGCAGAATTTTCGTTTTCAGGCGGCGGCGGCGTTAGCAGTGTTGGCAGCCGGTGTGGCGTTAAAATTAGAGCGCGCGGAATTTGTATTGGTGTTTTTTTTGATAATCGCGGTCTTGGTTTTGGAGTTGATAAACAGCGCCGTGGAGAAATTTGCGGATTTGCTAAAACCCCGCCTTTCCCACCAGATTGAAGTGATAAAAGACATAATGGCGGCAGTGGTTTTTTTGGCGGCATTCGGTTCGCTGGTGATCGGCCTGATAATCTTTTGGCCGCACCTAGGCATTGATTTAGATTGAGTATGTTTAAACGCAAATCACAATCAGAATTGATTACGGGTTTGGATATTGGTTCTACCGCGATTCGGGTCGCAGTCGCTAATCAAATAACCGGCGGCAACAGGTTTGATTTGCAATTGGTCGGTTTAATTGAAGTCCCGGCCGAAGGTGTGCATCGCGGCGTGATAACCAGCATTGAAGAAGCGGTTTCGTCAATCTCGCACGCTTTGGAACAGGCGGAGCGCTTAATCGGCGTGCCGATTGAACACGCTTGGGTTGGCATTTCCGGTTCGCATGTTGTCGCCCAGGAAAGCAAGGGCGTGGTGGCGGTGGCGAAATCAGACGGGGAAATCGCGGGGGACGACGTTGCCAGAGCCGTGGAAGCCGCCGGCGCGATCGCGCCGCCGCTGAATTACGAGGTTTTGCATGTTTTGCCGAGAACTTTCACGGTTGACGGCCAGACCGGTATTAAAGATCCGGTGGGGATGACCGGCGTGCGTTTGGAAGTTGACACGCAGATTATCCACGGCTCCACTTCGCATATAAAAAACTTAACCAAAGCGGTCTATCGCACCGGAATTGATATTGACGACCTGATACTTTCAGTTTTGGCGGTCGGCGACGCGGTAGTAACGCCGCGGCAAAAAGAGCTCGGTGTCGGTGTGGTCAATATTGGCGGTTCTACCACCAGCGTTTTGGTTTACGAGGAAGGAGATATCTTGCACGCCGCGGTTCTTCCGATTGGCTCTGAACACGTTACCAGTGATCTGGCAATCGGATTAAAGAGCGCCATTGGAGTCGCGGAACGGGTGAAAAGAGATTTTGGCGCGTGCGTGGCCGGGGATATTTCCAAAAAAGAAAGAATTGATTTAATAAACGCCGGCGAAGAAACCAGCGATGATGTATCTTTAAAATATGTCGCGGAAATTATTCAGGCGAGGATGGAAGAAATTTTAGAAAAAGTGGATCAGGAATTTATCAAAGCCGGACGCAGCCATCTTCTGCCGGCCGGCGTGGTTTTTACCGGCGGCGGCGCGAAAGTGGCGCGTTTGATTGAGCTGGCGAAATTCAAACTCGGGTTGCCAGCGTCATTGGGGTACCCGCTTGACGTGCGCAGCGCCAGTGAAAAAGTTAACGATCTGTCATTCGCCACGGCAATCGGGTTGGCAAAGTGGGGGGCGAAAATCAGACATGGAAATACGCCGATGGGCATGTCATCGCAGAAAGGCGTGGAAAAAATTTCTCGGCGAGTGCGAGGGTGGTTTAAGGCGTTGGTGCCGTGAGATTGAGATAAATGGAGATAGGAGACAAAAGAAAAGAGATATAAAATTTACCCCTGCGAAGGGTTTTTGTTATATACACAGGGTGCGGTTGACAGCCAGGAGTATAAAATATAAACTATAGGTATTGAACACAAACTTTACAGATTATTAATTGTTTTGAATAAAAAAAGTGTTCAAATCTAATTTAAATTTTTATGCCACAGGTTAAACCAGCAATTGAAACATTTGCCAAGATTAAAGTAATCGGCGTCGGCGGATCAGGCGGTTCAGCTGTTGATCGAATGGTTAAAGCGGGAATCAAGGGAGTTGATTTTGTGGCAATGAACACCGATGTCCAGGCTCTGCACCACAATAGCGCGGCGCATAAATTACATATTGGTAAAACCGTAACCAGAGGTTTAGGCGCGGGTATGGATCCTGATTTGGGCAAGCGGAGCGCGGAAGAAGCGCAGAATGAAATCAGAGAAGTTCTGAAAGAAACCGACATGGTTTTTTTAACTTGCGGTTTGGGCGGCGGCACCGGTTCCGGCGCCAGTCCGGTAATCGCGGAGATCGCCCGCGAGATGGGCGCGTTGACAGTCGCGGTAGTAACAAAGCCGTTTACTTTTGAGGGGCCGCAAAGAATGTCCATTGCCAATCGAGCGTATGAGGAATTGGTAAAAAATGTTGATACGATCATAACCATCCCGAATGATCGGGTTCTGCAAATTGTTGATAAAAAAACCACATTAATGGAATCCTTTAAAATCATAGATGATGTTTTGCGGCAAGGAGTGCAGGGTATTTCCGAAGTGATTACCGTGCCCGGGGAAATCAATGTTGATTTTGCCGATGTGCGGACGATTATGCGCGATACCGGCACCGCTCTTATGGGCATCGGCACCGGCAAAGGCGATAATCGCGCGGTGGAAGCGGCGACAGCGGCGATTTCCAGCCCGCTGTTGGAAGTTTCCATTGACGGCGCTCGCGGTATCCTCTTTACGGTAACCGGCGGTCCGGGTTTGGGCATGCAGGAAGTGACAGAGGCCGCGAAAATTATCACCAGTTCCGCGGATGAGGATGCTAAAGTTATTTTTGGCGCGGTGATTGATGAGAATATGGGCGAGGAAATTAGAATTACCGTGGTGGCAACCGGTTTTGACGGCCGGGAAAAAACAGTAACGCGGTCGCGAGAGCGGGAAAGAAAAGAAGAAGAGCACCGGTCAATTTTTAACAGCGGCAAGCCGTTTTATTCTTTTAAAAAACCAGACGCGGCGGAGTTGGACGCGGCGGAAGAAAAAAAAGAAGAACCACGTCGGCCGGGTTTTTTTGCCAAACCGGTGTTTAGCCCCGCAGGCAACTTTTCCAGCGTTAAAGATGATGACGCGATGATGAATCAGCCGGTTGAGCGCTTGGCAGTTCCGCCTAAAAAAATCGCGCCGGTAAAACAAGATGACGACGCGGACCTGGAGATCCCGGCGTTTATCAGGAGAAAGATGGGATTGTAGCCCACTAATTTGCGACCACAAATAACCACCAATAAATAAAGATGGTAAACAGAAATTACCATCTTTTGTTTTGTTTTTTTTTATGATATAATAATCTCACATAACACATTAGTGTTAATTAGTGGTCGTCGTATTAGTGGGCTATGTTCTGTCCGGTCTGCAGTTCCAAAGAAACCAAAGTCGTTGATTCGCGTTTGGCGAGCGATGGTTTGGCGATAAGGCGGCGGCGCGAATGCGTAAAATGCGTTTACCGCTTTTCCACGGTTGAAGAGATGGAGCTTTTGGATATTGTCGTGGTGAAACGCGACGGCAAGCGGGAATCTTACTCGCGCAATAAAGTTGAGCGGGGCATTTTACAGTCTTTGACCAAACGACCTTACACTCAAGAAAAATTTGATCGCATCGTCGCGGCGATTGAGCGGGATATTCAGCGCAAGAAAAAACGCGAGGTTACAAGTCAGGAAATCGGCGAAATCGTGATGAAGCATTTGCGGAAGTTTGATAAAATCGCTTATATCAGATTCGCTTCAATTTACCGTCAGTTTCAAGATGTTAAGAAATTTCAGAGCGAGGTAAAGATGTTGGAAGAAAAAAATTGAAATTGCTAAATTGTTAAATTATTATTGAGTTTATGATTAAAGAAAAAGAAATTAAAAAAATTGATGATGCGCCAGTTAAAGAGATTGAATCTGGCGAGAGCGGGGATACGCTTAAAGAGTTGATAGAAAAAAACATCAAGTGGTCGCAGGTGATTTATGAGCAGAATAAGGGAATTAAACGTCGGTTGACCTGGATGGTGGTCGGCGGTTATCTGCGGTTGTTAATTGTCGTGGTGCCGTTGATTTTAGCGTTTATTTATTTACCGCCGATACTCAAAGATTTGTTCGCGCAGTATTCCAATCTACTTGGCGGATTTTCCGGCGCGGCCAAGGGCGGGCAATTAGATATTGGTGGTATTTTAAACCAGGTATCGCCTGATCAAATTCAGCAGATTATGAAAACGTTGGGCAAGTAATTATGTTTAAAACTAAACGGACAAAAATAGTTTGCACGTTGGGGCCATCTTCAGAGTCGGTTGATATTTTGTTAAAAATGGTAAAAGCGGGAATGAACGTAGCGCGGCTGAATTTTTCCCACGGCACTTATGACAATCATCAGATGTTGATTAAAAACATCCGCGCGGTTGAACAAAAAACCGGAGAACCGATCGCGGTGATGCAAGATTTGCAAGGTCCGAAAATCAGAGTCGGAATAATGCCTGCCGACGGCCTGGCTTTAAAAATTGGAGAGATGGTAACATTTGACACAGCCGCGGCTGACCACAGCCGAGGCGTAATACCGGTTGATTACAGCGACCTGCATCTTTATTTAAAAAAAGGCGAGCGTCTGCTTTTAGACGATGGCCGGATTGAAACCAAAATCGTGCGCGTGGTCAACACCCAGATCAGCGCGGAAGTGATAGTTGGCGGTGTCCTTACTTCCCACAAAGGCATTAACGCGCCGGACTCTAAGCTGGCTGTCCGCGCCTTGACTGATAAAGATAAAGAAGACGTAAAATTTGGCGTGGCGAATGGCGTGGATTTAGTCGCGCTTTCTTTTGTTACCAAACCGGAGGATGTCTTAGATTTGCGCTATTTGATTAAAGAATATGAAAAAGAATTAAATTTAAAACCGGCTCAGCCAATCAGGATTGTCGCCAAAATAGAGCGCTATGAAGCAGTGCAAAATATAGAGCTGATTTTGGAAGCGGCCGATGGCATTATGATCGCGCGCGGAGATTTGGGCATTGAAATCCCGGCCCAGGAAGTGCCACTAGTGCAAAAACGATTGGTTGATTTGGCGCTGGACGCGGCCAAGCCGGTGATTGTCGCCACGCAAATGCTGGATTCAATGCAGAAAAATCCGCGGCCGACCCGCGCTGAAGTGTCAGATGTCGCCAACGCGGTGATTGATCACACCGACGCGGTCATGTTATCAAATGAAACCGCCGCCGGCCAGTATCCGGTTGAGACAGTAGAGACAATGTCAAATATTATTGTGGAGACGGAAAAATCAGTGTATGATAATTTGCCGATGCGTCAGCCACAGGACAAACCCTTCGGCTCTGCTCAGGGTAAACATAAAAAAATTGATGATGTCATCAGCCAGATGTCACGCGCGCTGGCCGAGGAAGTTGGCGCCAAGTTGATTTTAGCCGCGTCCATTTCCGGCGAGACTGCGCGTTTAATCAGCCGTTATCGGCCGGAATTGCCGATTGTCGTGGCAACGGCCACTGATAGAGTGAAACACCAGATGAACCTCTCCTGGGGCGTGGTGCCATTTCTTTTGGAACCCTGCCGAACGATTGAAGAACTGATTGAACGGTCATTGGCGGAATTGAAAAAACGGCAGATGGTAAAAATGGGGGATAAAATTATCGTCGTCGCCGGCGAACCGGTCGGCCACGCGGGGCATGTGAATTTACTTGAAGTGAGAGAGGTGATATAATACACCGCGTTATTAAAAGGGGATTTTATGGTAGCTTCGGAAAACAAACAAATAAAAAACATTCTTTGGTTTAAAGAGATAGAAATCAAAGACGTGCCGTTGGTCGGCGGGAAGAACGCGTCTTTGGGCGAGATGTATTCCAAATTGACCGCGAAGGGCGTTAGCGTGCCGAATGGTTTCGCGATTACCGCGAAAGCGTACCGCGATTTTTTGTCGCACGCGAAATTAACGGAAAAAATCAAAAAAAGTCTAAAAGGCTTGAATGTGGCGGATGTTAAAGCATTATCGCAGGCCGGGAAAAAAATTAGAGAAGCGATTTTGTCCGCCACATTTTCTCACGACTTAATCGCGGAAATTAAAAAGTCATATCAAGAATTGGCCAAGTCGGTGAATGTTAGCGACGTATCCGTTGCCGTGCGTTCCAGCGCCACGGCTGAAGATTTGCCGGACGCGTCTTTCGCCGGCCAGCAGGAAACCTATTTGAATGTTCGCGGCGAGAAAGAATTATTGATTGCGGTAAAAAAATGTTTTGCTTCGCTGTTTACCGACCGCGCGATTTCTTATCGCGAGGCCAAAGGGTTTGACCACCTATCTGTCGCTTTGTCAGTCACGATTCAGCAAATGGTGCGGTCTGATACTGGCGCGAGCGGAGTGATGTTCACATTAGATACAGAATCAGGATTCCCCGGAGTGGTTTTAATTAACGCGGCGTATGGTTTAGGCGAGTATGTGGTCAAGGGCCGAGTAACACCGGACCAATTTTATGTATTCAAAGAGGGAATAAAACAGGGAAAGAAAGCGATAATCAGCAAGATTTTAGGCAGTAAAGAAGTTAAATTGATTTACGGAAAAAAGCAGGGCACGACGCAGGCGCAGGTCAAACAAGGCGAACGCGACAAATTCGCCATCAGCGCCGATGATGTGGTTAAATTGGCGAAATGGGGAATGCAGATTGAAGAATATTATGGCCGAGCTCAAGATATTGAATGGGCGAAAGACGGTCAGACCGGGAAATTATATATTGTGCAAGCCAGGCCGGAAACCGTGAAAGCGCGCGCTAGCCATTCTATAATTGAAAATTATCAATTAAAAAAGAAAGGCAAAGTATTGGTTTCCGGAATCGCCATCGGGCAAAAAATCGGCGCCGGCAAAGCGCGCGTGATAGATAACCCGCGGGACATGAAACAGTTTAAAAAAGGCGAAATTTTAGTGACACGGATTACCGATCCGGATTGGGAACCAATAATGCGGTTGGCGGCGGCGATTGTCACCGAGCAGGGCGGTAAAACCAGCCACGCGGCGATCGTTTCCCGCGAACTCGGCGTTCCTTGCTTGGTGGGCGCGAAAGACGCGCGGCAAGCGTTGAAAACCGGCGACAAAGCGACCGTGAGTTGTTCAGAAGGCGACGAGGGTTTTGTTTACTCCGGCATTTTGCCGTTTGAAGTCAAAAAAACCGAGATCAAATCAATCGCCAAAACCAAAACAAAGATCATGATGAATGTCGGCGACCCGGAGAACGCTTTTTCGCTCTCATTTTTGCCCAATGACGGCGTAGGTTTGGCGCGCGAGGAATTTATTTTTACCAATTTTATCCGGATTCATCCTTTGGCTCTGATTCATTTTAATAAACTGAAAGACAAAACTGCCAAAAGAATAATTGCCGCGATAACGCGCGGGTATAAAAATAAAGAAGAATACTGCATTGATAAATTGGCGGAAGGAATCGGCCGAATCGCTTCATCTTTTTATCCGCATGATGTGATTGTCCGCTTATCCGATTTTAAAACCAACGAATACGCCACGCTAATCGGCGGCAAGGAATTTGAGCCCAAAGAAGAAAATCCGATGCTCGGATGGCGCGGGGCCAGCCGGTATTATTCCAAAGAATATAAAGAGGCGTTTCGGTTGGAATGCGAGGCGATTAAAAAAGCGCGCGAGGATTGGGGATTAAAAAATATAATAGTAATGGTGCCGTTTTGCCGCACTTCGGAAGAGGGCGAGAAAGTGCTTTCGGTTATGGCGGATTATGGCTTAAAACGCGGCGAGAACGGCTTGCGGGTTTATGTGATGTGCGAAATTCCGTCTAACGTGATTTTAGCCGAGGATTTTGCCAAAATTTTTGACGGATTTTCCATTGGCTCAAATGACTTAACTCAGCTCACATTGGGAGTTGACCGCGACTCCAGTTTAGTCAGCCATGTCTATGATGAGAAAAATAAGGCGGTGAAAATTTTAATCCGCCAGGTTATCAGCGTGGCGCATAAATATAAAAGAAAGGTCGGTATTTGCGGGCAGGCGCCGAGCGATTATCCGGAATTTGCCGAATTTTTGGTTCGGGAAGGCATTGACAGCATCTCCTTAAATCCTGACACCGTGGTCTCAACCCGCGAACGGATCGCTTTTGTGGAAAATACTTTGGGCAAAATGGGCCGCCGGACCAGCGGCAAGTTTTTAGGATTGGTGGTCTGGTTTGGGGTTCTGGGCGCGGCGCTGATCAGTTTGGGCGCCGGCTGTAGTTTTATAAATAACAAACAGACACCCAAAGATTCTTTATCCTATGCTTCGTCATCAGAATTAAGAAAAAAAGTCGTGGAAATGAAAGACAAAGAATTTGACGCGAAGACAGTGCTGCTAAAAGAAAACAGCTTTGCTAATTTTACCATGCAATATCCGGCAACTTGGACTGTGGAGCATTGGAATGGAGGCGTAACAGTCAAAGATTCGGAAACCGGCGAATATGTGAGCGTATTTAGACAATTAGTTCAACCGCCGATAAAATCAGACATTAAAGAACAGGTGATAGTCGGCGGAAAACCAGCGACAATCGCCGTAGTTAAAGCCGATAAGACCGGGATGTTGACGGCGATTTACGAAATTCCTTTGGGAAAGACAGTTTTAGAAATTGACGTGGCTTTGTTTGAAAATAACGATAAAATAATCCCATCTTTCAAATTTTTGGATGATGAAACATCCGCGGCTCCGAATAAATGGGATGTGTTGGACAAGAAGCTGTGCGTGCAGATGATTGCCTATGCGCGGGAAAATAAAAATGCGGAGTGCAAGATGTTTCCAACGCCCTGCGAGGTGCCGAAGGGCTGGGATGTGTGCGGAGAGTGAGGGGCTTGACAATTTTTAATAGGTTGTCTATGCTATACTTATAATTAAGCAAGAAATAAATTTTATGGATACAGATTCACCAGTAGAACGCGCCGACAAATGGCAAAAAAGTTTAGTGATAATTTTAGCCGCGGTTATTTTGATAGTATTGGGGTTAGGTTGGTACATTTTTGACGTAATGAATAGCAGATTAGAAAAATTTGAGAGTCTTGCCCAAGTTGCGGCGCAAAAAAATTCGGCAGTTGATTTAACTGAAAAAAAAGAGGGGACTTTAAATTTATCAAACACCGATCCCCAAGTCGGCGGGGTGGTGGAAAAAGTTTCCAAACACATATTGTTGCCGGCCGGAGAAATAACCGTGGCAACCGTGAATGACGCGGAAGCGTTGCGCAAGGAGAATCCCAAAGCGTTTCAATACGTGAAAAATGGCGACAGGCTGTTGATAAGTTCAGAATCGGTTATTATCTACGATCCGGCAATTGATAAGATAGTGGATGTGGCGCGTTAAAATTTTATCAAAAAACTCATCCCGCCATGACGGGGTGAGTTTTTGTGTTGTGTTAATTTAGAAAATCGAGCGGGTCGGACGGGACTCGAACCCGCAACTTCCGCCGTGACAGGGCGGTGCTCTAACCAGTTGAACTACCGACCCACTCGATTTTCTATTGTTTGACAAGAACAGCCAGCTTTCGCAGCCGTTTCAATTTATTTTTGTCGCGTTTGATTTTAGCTTTTTTTCGTTCGATTTTTACGATCGCGTTATAAGATTTTCTTCTTCCCATATTTTTTAAAAAAAGCTCCTAAGGTGTTCGGAGATGGTAAAGGGAAAAGGAGGGGGTTCCCTGCCCACCTGCCGAACACCACAGGAGCCTGGTAATTAAAACCCATCATAGCACAATTGCTGGTTTTTGTCAAGTGTTATTTCACCGCTTCAACGATTTTTGCGAATGCCAGCGGATAATCTTTGGCAATCTGCGCCAGAACTTTGCGATCCAGTTTGACCGCCTTATTTTTCAAGCCACCCATAAACTTGCTGTAATTCGTTCCCAGCTCACGCACGGCGGCGTTGATTCTCACTTCCCACAACTGGCGGAAAGTTCTTTTTTTGACGCGACGGTCGCGATAAGCGTGGGCGCCGGCTTTCATGGCCGCGGTTTTAGCAAGCTTAATCAAGTTTTTGCGGCCAGCTGAAAAGCCCTTGGTTTTTAGCAATATATTGCGTCTGTGTTTGGCGCGTTTTACGCCGCCTTTGGCTCGGGACATAGGATTATGTTATGTTAGAGGCGCATTGCAATGCGCCTTTACGCGTTAGGTAGAGCGAGCAAAATGGTTTTTTGTCTGGCGCGCCCCATGATGTTATCAGAACGTTTGTTCCGTTTGGTTTTACCGGATTCGCGGGAATTAAAATGATCCTGCCCTTCGGCGCGTTTGAGGATTTTTGTGCCCTTCTTTGATTTTTTTACGATAAATCTTTTTGCTGTGGCTTTGTGAGTTTTGGCTTTCATAATTAGGAAAAGTTCAATTATGTCAGAAGTTTATATTATTCGGTAAAAAATGTCAAGCGTTACTTCTTGGCAATAATGGCGGTGATTTGGTTGGCCTGCCGGGTCGGCTCTTGTTCGTAGCGGATCGGCATTTTTTCCATTAGTAAATTATGGAATTTTTTAAACATATCAAACGCCAGCGAGGACTTGGCATTCTCCCGTCCTTTGAGAATTATAACCGGTTTGACTTTGTCGCCTCGGTTTAAAAATCCCTCCGCCTGAGTCAAGCGAACGCCCATGTCGTGATCGCCGATTCTTATTGATAGCCGGATGCCCTTGACTTCGCTTTCATGCGCGTTGGCTTTTTGCTTGCGCGCTTCTTTTTCTTTTTGATATTTAAAATGCCGGAAGTCAACAATCTTGCAAACCGGCGGGACGCCCTTGGGATTAATTTCAACCAGATCCATTTCTTGTTCGCGCGCTAAATTCAGCGCTTGCGTCAATGGCATCACGCCGACATTGTTTCCTTCCACATCTAAAACCCGCACTTCCGTCGCCACGATTCGTTCGTTGGTGTTGAAATGCGGTATGATTGGCTTGTCAGGTCTTTTTTTGCGCGAGATTCTCATATTCGCGTTTAGGTTTTTGGCGTAAAATTTTTGTTGGATTCGGATGGCCGAATCGTATTAAGTTTTCTTTTTTTGTTTTTACCCATCCTTTTATTTGCATTTCTCTTTTCACTGCTTCTTTGCGGGTGGAAAATGACTCCGAGTAAATGATTTTTACAGGTAAGTGAGTTTTTGTATATATCGAACCAGTGCCATTATTATGTTTTTCTTCGCGTTTTATCAAACTATCAGTTGACCCAGTGTACAGACTCTGATCACCGCAACGAGCGATGTAAGTGAAATATTGTTTTTCCATGATGTTGTACTTTATTCGACTCACTGCGCTTGACAGCAGTTAAAAAGTAGTTCGTTGGTTTGGTTTACTATGAGCGAACCCTGAGCAATGCGAAGGGTGAGTCGAATAGTGGAGATGCCGGGAATTGAACCCGGGTCTGAACGGGTTAATAGAACAGACTACATGTTTAGCCGTTCTGGTGTTTCACCGCCGCTTAAAGAAGCGGCCAAAAGGCGGCGGCTAGCCATAATTAACTTTCGGATTAAACCGTTATGGCGGCGATTCAATCCTACGCTCACTGGGTTTACACCGTTTGTCCGTTAGCGAGCATTACGGAAAACGATGGCCGAAGCGATTAAGCGACGGCGGTTGCAAAGGTCGGAACGCTAAAGGCGTTAGCCAAAGCATTCTTCACTTTTGATACAAAATTGACATTTGTATGTTGCGCTATGTGATTTACGAGGACCAGCGCTTCCTCGACATGCCTGTGCCGATTAACTTATTCCATTCATCGAACCCTGTCATCCCCGCAAAGCCCGCCTTACTTCTATGTCGGTTTCTCGCTTTTTTATCGTCCGCCGTTTGTCAAATTGTTTTTTGCCGCGGGCGATGGCGATTTCCAATTTAATATGGCGACCCTTATTATATAATGAAAGCGGTACGATTGTCAAGCCCTTTTGTTCCAGTTTTCCTCTTAAATAATTGATTTCTTGTTGTTTTAACAACAGCGTCCGGCTTCGTTCAGGGTCATAGTCTTTCAGTTGTCCGGCGAATTTGTATTTTGGTATGTGGGCGTTGGTTAGCAAAGCTTGATTGCCATGGAGCGTTACATAGGCGCTTTTCAGGCTGGCGTGTCCGGTTCTGATTGATTTTGTCTCTTGTCCGGTCAATAATAAACCAGCCTCAAGTTTCTCCAAGATTTCATAATCAAATCCGCCCCGTTTGTTTTCAGCGTAATTTTTCATATCCGTATTATTGCATATTCGTGGTGTTTTGTAAATTGTCAGAATATACTGTATAATAGTTTTGCATCTGCCTCATAGATAATAATTTTCTTGCGGCAAAACTCGCCCTGCGAGGGGCTCACACAGTTGTCGCTGTAAAAATCATTATCTATTTCGGCGTAAAAATTCTAACATAATTTTTTATGTTCTGGCACAAGAAAAAATTTAATTGGCCATTCGTAATGTTTGGCTTAATCGCTTTGGGAATAGTGATTTCAATCGCGATTTTATTAGTGATGATTTCCGATAAAGCGAAAGACGGGGTATTGCGGACTGCCAAAGGCATACAGTCGGCCGGCGAAGCGATGCAGAATTCAAGCCCGGCCGCGGTAAAGGCGAAGTACAAAGAAGACCTGTCGGCTCTGAGGAAACAAGCGGCTGGCGATAAAAATTGGGACAAAGCTTTTGAAACGCGATTTTTTGCCATGCGAGTTCCGGCAGAATTGTTAGATGAACATTTACAAGCTTTTTGGGACGTGAATGGCGCGCAAGGTGATAAAGTGAAAATATTATTGATTTTAGACGAATTAATTAAAAAAGCGGAAGCGTTATGACTTGGCGTTATATTTTTGGCGCGGTGATGGGCGGAGTGAGCGGAGCGGTTTTGTTTTTTTTAATCAAAATAGAAAATGGGTGGCAATTTTTAATTGTGCTGCTGATTTGGCTGGCAGTGTTAGCAGTCGTCGGCTGGTATTTTAACGCCAATAAACAGCGCGGTTCAGCGCGGGACTTATCTTTAATTTTGGCCAGCGCCGCGGCGTGCGTAATTTTGTTGGTATTATTGGAGGACGATTTGTGGCGCAACAGCCTGGTCGTCTTTGCCGGATTGATTATGTTTTTTTTCTTTTCCCAGATGGCGCGGCGGGCAAGCGGATTGAGTTATGAAGAAAAACCTTATCGCCGCATCCGCATGATGTTGTGGGTTTTTTCCGCTTACGCGGTTTTAACTTTGGTTTACGCCCTAGGCAGCTTTTTTCCGTCCGTGCCGTTTTGGCTGGCGAGTTTTGCGGGGAGCGCGATAGTCGGGGCGATTTCTTTGTTGATTTGGCAAATGTATTTCGCGGTTGGTTGGCGCGGCCTGTTCTTGTGGTCAACCGTGATTGCTCTCGCGGTTTGGGAAATAATCTGGGCGCAGAATTTTTTGCCGTTTGGCTACCTCGCGCTCGGGGCGTTCACCGCCTGGGTTTGGTATATTATGCAGTTATTCGTCCGGTTTCATTTGAGCCAGCAAGGGATAATATGGCACAGGCAGGCTTACTTTTTAGCGACTAATCTGGTATTGTATATCCTGATGTTGTGGGTATTTGTTCGTTGGATATGAAAAAACATCCGCCACATTTGCCACCTGAATCCTGCCGCGTTGACACGCATTATCGCTTGCGCAGTTTGCGTTGGACGGTTTTTTTAATCGCGATTTCTTTGTTAAGCGGGACCGCGGCGGCATTGTCAGTCGCGGCGTGGGTAACTCCGGCGCAGGTGGCGTCAATCGGGTATCGCCAGAATGCGGTTGGCAACGGCAAAGATTCTATTTTTCAATCAGCTGATCCGGAATTTATCCGCCAAACTGAACAGAAAATAATCACTGTATTTGATAGGCGGAAAAAAACGAATAAACTGTTTTATACCGATAAAGCGATGGTTGGCAAGGCGGCGATGTTGAGTTCAGACGGCTGGGCGGTTATTTATTATCCGGCTTACATTGTTGGCGAGGAAAAAAATTGGGAAGCGGTTGATGACCAGAATTTATATTACAGTTTTGAAAAAACCGCTTATGATAAAGTCGCTAATTTGTTGTATATAAAAATTAAAGGCGTTGGTTTCAGAATCAGTTCTTTCGCGGATTGGCACAATCTTTCATCTGGCCAGGGGTTGTGGGCGGTAAGAAAAGAAGATTGGCGCCGGGTGTCATTGGGCGAGATCACGCAAGTTGAATCTAAATCAGCGTTGCCGATTTGGCAGCCGTCGCGTTTTTATTCTTTATCATCAGAAATGACTGACGGGGCGTTATTGTTTAATGATAATGGCGAGCTGATTGGCATATCCGGGGCTGGGCAGGTAATGCCAGCTTGGCTTATTTCCAGCCAGGTAAGTTCATTGCTTGAAAAAAAATCCGTAAAATACAATTTGGTGAATTTGAAGGGTTGGACGATAAACGGCGTGGAGTGGGAAGGCAAACGCAAGAATCTTAATGGATTTTATGTCAGCGAAACATCCGGTTCATCCGCGAAAAGCGCAGTTAAAGTCGGGGATGTGATTATCAAAATTGAAGGCGACTCGGTGTCGGAACAAAATCTGGCGGAAAAAATTTTTACCGCGCCGGATGAGTTCAAAGTAACGGTTTGGCGGAAAGGGGAGGAGATTGAGTTGAATGTGAGGAAAGAAGCGGTCAAGCCTTGACAGAATAGGAGTTTTGTGGCAAAGTGTTTAATTAACGGAAGCAGTTAATTACCAATTGTCAATTTTCATAATTTTCAAAAAAAATCTAAAATTTTAAATTTTTTCTGAAAATTGAAAATTTGTAAATTGAGAATTATTATTAATCACTCATCCTATGTTCCTCACTCACACTCCGTTCAGACTCTTAATTCAACGCTGGCGGCTGTTGGTATTCGCCGGCGCTTTGGTCGCGTTTTTTTCAATCTTGTTGAGTTTGGTTTTTACTTTTCCGCCCCAGTATCGGGCTGACGCGCAGGTTTTGGTTATCGCCAAATCCCGTTACGGCATTGACCCGTACACGGCCGCCAAGTCCGCGGAACAAATCAGCGGCAGTGTTGTCCAGATTATTGGCACCAATGATTTTTATGAAAAAGTTACCGCGCAGGGCGGACGCAATTTGGACTTAAGCAAACTGAATGATTTATCAGAACGGAAAAAAAGAAAAGTGTGGCGCAAAATGGTTGACGCGTCCGCGGTTTACGGCACCGGGGTTTTGAACATCAGTGTTTATCATAAAAATAAAGACCAGGCGAAAGAATGGGCCGGCGCTGTGGCGGATACTTTGGTCGGGAGCGGATGGGAATATGTCGGCAGTGATATTGGCATGAAAGTTGTGAATACTCCGGTGGTTACAAATTGGCCGGTGCGTCCGAATTTTATTTTAAATTTAATTCTCGGATTCGCGGTTGGCGCGCTGGCGATGGCAGGGGCCGTTGTAAAAAGGGGATAAGACGCTGTTATTGCGAGGAAGCGCCGATGAGGCGCTGACGAAGCAATCCAGTCGTTAAGTAATCTATCAATTAAGCGGTCAAACAAAACAGTCGTCAAAAACGGCTGTTTTTTGTCTGAAATTAGCCAAGATTTTCGCTGGGGAAGAAAACCGCTTGACAAGCTGACTAAAATATGCTATGTTAAAGCGTTAAAATACAGGCGAATTAGGAGTGGTTCGTTCATTAAAAATTAATCCAATCGTTGGCATAATAGACATGACGAAAATTCGTCATTTCTTTTGTGCCAATGGTTGGCGCAGTTCTTTTAAACTCAACAAATGGCATGCGTCCGGGTTGGACGTTTTGCCTGATAGTTTCTTTGTGGTGCGAGGAAAAAAAGAAAGCGAGGGTGCTATGAACGGTAAATTGTCAAAGGACCAGATAATGGCTTTGTTGCCGCCCAGTTCCTCGGCGGCCATGGCAGAGGCTGTACACAACATTCTGTTTGATCAGAACGCTGGTCAGACGGAATTGCAGAAATGGTTAGAGCTTGAGGGGCTCGCCGGGGAAGGGAACACTTCCATTTCTGACAAAATTTTCGCAGCGATGAAGTCTCCTCCGGCGGTGCAGTCCGGCACTGCTGGCACCTCTACCCACCCGCCGGCCGCTCCAGTCGTCGGTCCCCGTTCTCCGGTCGGCTACCTGGCCGCGGCCATCGTCGGCCTCGTTGTCATCGCGGCTGTACTCTACGCCGTGGACAGCAAACGCGTTGACGGCCGGATCGATGCAACTGCGGCGAGGATGCCGACGGTCGCTCACGATATCGCCAAGGCCGAGCTCAAGTCGGCCTTTGGCGAGAAGTTTCTCGCCGCGGCGCCGACGTGGGCGAAGCCAGCGAAGCCGAAGTGCACCGTCACCATGCCGCAGACGTCTAACGACTGTCTCGGCGAGCAGGCGCTATCTGGCGCCATGCAGTGCTGTGACGTGTGGGCCGGCACATACGGCAAGCTATCTGCTGAATGCCGATTCGTCGTGAGGCAGAATCTCAGCAAGTCGGCGCCTTACCCGCCTCCACCTGTTTCATCCAACCCGTAGTTCTTTCCTACCTTTTGCCGTTCGTCTCCCAAGACAACGGCTTCCCATTCAGTCCTCAAGCTTAAGTGTTTGAGTCCTGATAGTGAAAAAACATTCGCTCATTCCAAATGAGAGTATATAGATTTGCCTGCTGGGTGTTCCAGTTGGCGATGAGATTGGTCTATTCAAGACAAGGAGAATTTAGATGAAGTTCGTTATCATGGTGCTGGTTCTGTTCGCCACGTGCTTGTTCTCCCTCACTGCTCTCGCCAAGAACCCGTCGGTTCCCGCCAACAATCCGCTGGACCTCACCGGCCAGCGGCAGACCGGCGATGCGGTTGACGCCGGGCAGGATGACGATATCCTGCGGCTCGGCGGCCAGATCAAAGAGCTGACCGATAAGGTCGGCGCGCTGGAAAAGAAGGCGAAACGACTCGGTAGCGGCACCAGTCGTCGGGACGACATTGAAGCCCTTCAGCGCCAGTTCGGTGGCCTGATGGGAGTGTACAATGATCTTCAGAAGGAGCTGGCGGCTCACAAGCTCGAGTCGCATGGGGGTGGTTCGTCTTCCACTCCGGCGCCCACCTCCCAGTCTCCACCGCCATCAGATGCCGGCACAGGACTGGATCTGGACCGGCGTCTGCGGGACGCCGAGAGCGGGCTTCTGGACGCTGGTGGCAGGTTGAGCCGACTGGCCGGAGATGTCGCCGGCCTGAACGACCGCCTTCGCGGAGTGGAGCGTCGGCTCTATCGCCGCGCCATCCGCTTTGACGCCGGCGGCTTCGGGCTTTTGTCCCGCGGCTTCGTGGCCGCGGGCGGGCTCGGGGCCGTTACCTGGCCTCTTGGCCAGGACGGCGATTGGGCGGTCAGAGTGGCGGCCGGGGGCGGCCAGGGGTGGACCAACGATCGGCTCCAATCGGTGGCATGGTTGGCGAAAGCTGACCTGCTGTATCGGTTGGAGTCGGCCGCGCTCGGTCTGACCGGCACCCTCGCTGGAGGGACGGTCAGGGATGGCAACCGCTATCTCTCGTGGGATGGCGGTGTCACGGCTCGCTGGGAGCCGTGGAGCTGGCTATTTATTCAGGCCAGCGCCGTCTCCGGCGCCGCCCTGGGCACCCACGCCCCGATCCAGTGGGTCCCAGTCGCTGGCCTGCTGGAAGTCGGGGTTCCTGTCCCACCGTTCTAGTTCTTTCTGCTCTTTCCTGCCTCATCGGCAGGCAGGCTTACCAAATCGCCGCTTGTTTCTCACCAGAGAGACGAGCGGCTTCCATCATTGATTGTCTGAAACAGATTTTTTTAGGCAGGCAGTGATGGGAAATCATAAGAAATAAAAATTGGAAACTGAAAATTGGCACAAAAATGATCATTTCAATTTATAAAAACAAAATCCAGCACATGTTTAGTGCCGGACTCGGGTGGTGGACCTGACGGGAATTGAACCCGTTCTACTACGTGTCAATGGTAGTGTGCTAACCTTTTACACTACAGGCCCGCTGGTCCACCGGCGATGATTATAACATAAAAATCTTCCTCGCGGAAGACTTTCATGTGACACGTAGTTTTGGCCAATAGTATTGGCACACTACCAATATAAAAAGTATAACATATTATATGGTTCTGTCAAGTCAATTATCCACATTATTTGTTAATTACTTTCATCATTCAGCCCTCAATTATTTTGAGAGTTGATAGTGAAAATTTGCTTGTTCATTACAATTGAGTGAGAATTTATTAGAGGAACTGGTTTCCCACTTTCGTGGGAATGACATTTCTTGTCGCGGAAAGAGTGTAAATCAAAAGTTCCTTCTCCTCGTAGGAGAGGGGACAACGAGTTGCTTTCTTTCCGCGACAGGAAACCCCCGTGTTGGGGTTGGTAATTCCTGGTTAAGTCCGGGATAAACCCTGACGCGGTTTAAGATTGTCGGCTGGAAATGTTCCTGTCCGACGCCAGTGTCTGGCTTCAAAAAAGGAGAAATCTAGTGAAGCCTTCAGAAAAGTTCTGTTTGTTCTTGTTGGTTCTGTGCTTTTTCGTTCTCAACCTCGGCTGCATGGAAGGGCAGGCCGAGAAGGTGGCCGCCAACGGTGGCGGGACCAAGGAGATCTACGGTGTGCTGAATGGTGATGCTGACGAAGACTTCTGGGGTGACGGAAACGGAAGTCTACAGGCTCACGCCGAGCAGATCTGCAAGGATGCTTCGTCCGAGGGCAAGTCGGAGTGCGTGGCCACTATGGTCGCCGCTCTCAAGGGTTCTGGGGACTGCGACTTCGTGGTCGCGGATGACCCGACGGTCTGCTTTGACGGCGGGCTCGACTGCGCGGACGAGAAGTACTCGGTCTGCGCTCCTTGCATCAACCCCGGCGCTATCGAGGTCTTTGACGGCGTGGATAACGACTGCGACAAGCAGTTGCTCCCAGGGGAGTGCGATAACAAGAAGGTCTGCGACGACGAGAACGCCTGCACTGAAAACGACGCGTGCATGGACGGTGCGTGCGAGGGCGCGCCGCTGGACTGCAACGACAACAACCCCTGCACCGACGATTCGTGCGATCCGGCGTTCGGCTGCGTCAACGAAAACAACGACGCGTCGTGCGACGACAGCAACGAGTGCACCGACACTGACACTTGCGCCAATGGCGTTTGTGTCGGGCTCGTGCTGGATTGCGACGACGCGAACGAGTGCACGGACGACTTGTGCGAGCCGTTCGTCGGGTGTCACTACTCAAACAACAACGCGCCGTGCGACGACGGCGACGCCTGCACGGACAATGACACCTGCGTCAGTGGAGCTTGTCTCCCCGGCGTGTCGTTGGACTGCGACGACACCGACGCGTGCACCGACGATTCCTGCGACCCGATGTTCGGGTGCGTCCACACGGATGTGGACTGCGACGATGGCGACGCGTGCACCACGGAAACCTGCGATTCGGCCATCGGTTGTGTTCAGGGGTTCGCCGTTGAGTGCAACGACTTCAACCTGTGCACGACAGATTCGTGCGTGCCCGCCACTGGCTGCGTTTACGCGGCCGCATTCTGCGACGACGGCGACGCGTGCACCGACGACTCGTGCGACCCGCAGACCGGCCTGTGCGTTTACGCGCCGGTCGTCTGCAATGACGGCGACCTCTGCAACGGCGTGGAGACCTGCGACCCGACAACCGGCTGTGTCGCGGGCGAGCCGCTTGTCTGCGACGACGAGAATCCTTGCACCGACGATCCGTGCGACAAGCTGGCAGGGTGCCAGTATGTCGCCAACAACAACCCGTGCGACGACGAGAACGCTTGCACCGAAAACGACGTATGCGCGGACGGCGTGTGCGTCCCGGGTGCGCCGTTGGACTGCGACGACGGCGACGACTGCACGACCGACTCCTGCGACCCGATCATCGGGTGCCAGCATGTCCTCATTGAGGACTGTTGCCAGGAGGACGCGGACTGCGCACCCCCGCCGGCCGGATTCGTTTCGGTTCCGGGCGAGACTTTCTGGTCGGACGGGACGTACTCGTTCGGCTGTTTGCCCTCAACCGACCCGTTGGTCACCAACGGCGTCTGTCTCAAGTGCGAGGACGCCGACGCAGACGGATACTGCGATGCCTTCGAGGGCATCTGCAACGACGGCGTTGACGGCGACGCGGACGGCGATACCGACTGCGTTGACCCGGATTGCGGCGGCAAGGCGTGCACGGACGGCGACGCCTGCACCAACGGCGACACTTGTGCGAACAGCGCGTGCGTCCCGGGCCCGGCGCTGAGCTGCGCCGACGCAGACCTCTGCACCCTGGACACCTGCGACCCGGCACTTGGGTGTCAGCACCCGCCGGTTAACTGCAACGATAAGAACCTGTGCACGACAGATTCGTGCGTGTCCGCAACCGGCTGTATCTTCACAGCCGTGGACTGCGACGACGGCGACCCGTGCACTACCGACTCCTGCGACCCGGCCACCGGCTGTGCCTACGCGGCCGTTCCGGCCTGCTGCGCGGTCAACGACGACTGCGCCGGCGCCAGCGAGGTCTGCTGGCAGAACGAGTGCGTAACCCTGTCTGGGGTTTGCATGCCGTTCGGTGTCGAGGCGACAACCGCCACGTCCTATGAGTGGTGGGGACTTGCTGGCAAGGTCGCCGCCGGCACCGCCACTGGGCCTGGGACGGTGGACGAAGCGCCATCCGGCGCCTGTTCTGTGACGGTTTCTCTTGGTGGGGCCGTACCCGCCTTCTGCACCTGCCACTACCCGGAGGGAGTCACGGCATCCTGCTGCGGCTTGCCCGGCGGGGGCTGGGGGTGTGTCCATAATGGCGACTGCTTCTAGTTCTAGCTAGTCGCCACCGCTCTCTCTACCTCTTCTTTCTCACCAATTGGCCGTTCGTTGACGCAAGTCATGAATGGCCTCCCACCTTTTCCCCTTTACTTATTGTAGAGATGAGAAGATGGGATGTGCATAAACCACCTTGACAAAGTGTTTGTAAAGTGGCATAATATATTTAACAAAACGGCAGGCTCGTATCTTACGGGTTCGGCGCGTCTGTCAAACAATAAGAATACCTTGAAAGAGGTGTTCTTTTGTTATATAATATTCGCGCGTGTTTAAAGCACTGGGCTCGTAAGATAAGGGTAGTCTGCCGTTTTTGACAGACGCGCAGTGCCGGTTCGACTCCGGTCGAGTCCACACGCTCAAAGCCGGCCGCAGGGTCGGTTTTGACTTTCCTCTCATTTTTGCTATAATAACCTCGTTATGTTAAGTGATTTTTTGTTTAATTCGCCAGTTGACTTATGGGGATTGTTTTTGTTAATCCTGATTTTTATATTAGGGTTTTCACTGCTTTTTACCATGAAAAAACCCCATTGGCTGATTTATTTTCTGCTTATCTGGCTGCCGCTGGAGAATATAATTTTACGTTACGCGCCAACCGGGGTTTATGGTTACATAAAATATTTTCCGGAGGTTTTGATTTACGGTTTTTTCTTTTTTGCTTGGTATTTTTATGCAAAAAACACGAAACAGTTATGGCCGCGTTTGGTGATAAACAAATGGCTTTTGGCATTTGTCGGAATCGGGGCGGTTTCACTATTGTTTAACTGGTACAGTTCAATGATTTGGTTTTTGGGCATGCGCCAGCTTTTGCGTTTCGTTTTGCTGATTTTTATTATTATTTTTTTACGCTGTGAAGAAAATGTTATTAAAAAAATTATCCGCGTCGGCGCCATGGTTTTGGGATTGGAAGTTTTAATCGGTTTGGCGCAGTATTTATCCGGCGGAGCGTTGGACAGATATTTATTTTTTTCTCCGACAGTTGCTATCAGCAATATAGCGGTGCTGGGCGGCGTGGAGCGTTTCTGGGCGCCGGGTTCGCGCGTGTTTGCCACGCTCGGCCGCTATGATCAATTGGGAAGCTGGCTGGCGATTGGTTTGTTGTTGGCTTTTCCATTTGTTTATCATTTAAAAAATATCAAATACAAATTTTATTTATGGTGCGGTTTTTTTATCAGTGTTTTGGTTTTAGGTTTGACGATGTCGCGCGCGAGCTGGCTGGCTTTTGTGCTCGGGATTATCACCATCGGCTGGTTTTTATATAAAGATAAAAAAGTTTTGTATGTTTTTGGATTTGCGGCAATACTGTTAGCCGGTTATTTAATCGGATTCGCTTGGGCGCGGGATAATGTATCGCAAATTACGGAAAAGTCGCAACAGACATTGGCTGAACGGATGTTTGAAGCGGTTAGTTTGCGAGCCTGGCAAAACAGTTATGATGGCTATGGCCGGATTTTCTTTATTATCAATACGCCGCGAATGGTGGTGCCAGCGTCGCCGTTGTGGGGCGTGGGGCCAGGGAACTATGGCGGGGGAGCGGCTGCCGCATTGTTAAACACCGAGGTTTACAATCGTCTGCGTTTGCCATTCGGCATCCAGGATATTTATGGCCAGATTGATAACAGCTGGTTCAGCATCTGGGGTGAATTTGGGACATTAGGTTTGATTTTTTGGGCAGGGATGTTTGTAGTTATTATAAAAACAGCAAAAAATATTTATACAAATTCCGGCGATGGATTTACGCGCTTGTGGTCCGCGGGAATGGTTGGCGCCACTGTCGGCGTGATGGTGGTCGGTTTTTTCGGCCCGTATTTTGAGTTTAGGAGTTTAATGGCGTATTATTGGGTGGGGGCGGGGCTGTTGTTAATGGAAAATGTAAAAATCAAAATGGAAAATTGTTAAGAGTTTAAATGTAAGAATCGACAGCGTTGTTTAAACTTCTTAAAGTCATTGCGAGCCTTCGCAGGCGAAGCAATCCACACCGTTATCGCGTTCCCATGCGATTGCTGGATTGCTTCGTCGCGCGAGCTCCTCGCAATGACTGATTTGCCACATAAAGCTCGTAAAAGTATAAACA
>JACQQA010000006.1 GCA_016207245.1 Candidatus Magasanikiibacteriota bacterium
GTGTGGATTGCTTCGCCTGCGAAGGCTCGCAATGACTTTAAGAAGTATAAACAACGCTGTCGATTCTTACAAAGAATATTATAAAATGGGCCTCAAAAATTTTTCCGCCCAATCGCAATCAATCGTCGGCGCGGCTGTCGTCCTTGGACTCATGTCGCTGGTAAGCCGTTTAATCGGCATCTTGCGCGACCGCGTTTTCGCCAGCCAATTCGGCGCCGGCGATGTTTTGGACGCTTATTACGCGGCATTCCGCATCCCGGATTTTATTTATAATTTGATTATCGTCGGCGCGCTGTCCGCCGGGTTTATTCCGGTTTTTTTGCAATTGATAAATAAGGATAGAAAATCAGCCTGGCGCGTTACCAACAGCGTGATTAATATTCTAGGAATCTTGTTGCTGGTAATCTGCGGCCTATTTTTTATTTTCACGCCGCAACTAACGCGATGGCTGGCGCCGGGATTTGACGGGGGAAAAATAAAGCTGACAATCTCGCTTACCCGCATTATGTTTTTGAGCCCGATATTGCTGGGCTTGAGCGGAATTGCCAGCAGTATCTTGCAATCATTTAAAAGTTTTTTCATTTACTCGCTTACTCCAATATTATACAACATCGGCATTATTATCGGCGCGCTGTTTTTTGTTCCGATCTGGGGAATAAACGGCTTGGCCTATGGCGTAATCTTAGGCGCGTTTCTTCATTTGCTCTTGCAACTGCCGACGATCTGGAAACACGGCTTTCGTTACCAGCCGTTGATTTTGTGGCGCGACAAACATGTCAGAGAGATTGGCAAACTGATGGTTCCTCGCACTTTAGGCATTGCCATTAACCAGATAAATTTGTTGGCAATAACTGTTATCGGTTCAACTTTGGTTTCCGGCAGTATCGCGGTTTTTAATCTGGCTAATAATCTGCAATATTTTCCCATTGGAATTATCGGCGTGTCATTCGCCATCGCCGCTTTTCCGGCCATGGCGCAAGCGGTCGCGGAAAACCGCAAAGCAGATGTTATCAGCGAATTATCCGCGACAATACGGCAGATACTTTTTTTTATCATACCAATCACGATTATTTTCCTGCTCTTGCGCGCGCAAATCGTCCGCGTGGTACTGGGATCCGGCCAATTTAATTGGGATGATACCATACTAACTGCGAACACTCTGGCTTTTTTTTCTTTCTCGCTTTTCGCGCAATGCTTGATCCCACTGCTTGCCCGCGCTTTTTACGCTCTGCATGACACCTGGACGCCGTTTTTAATCGGCCTCGCGACCACTGCGGCCAATATCATCGCCGCGATTTATTTCAAATCTTCATTTGGCGTCAGCGGCCTCGCCCTTGCTTTCTCGGTTTCCACCATAATTCAATTTGTGTTAATCTGGATTTTTCTGCGCAAAAAACTTGGCACAATTCAAGAAAACAAAATCATCGCTTCTTTATATAAAATCTCCGTTGCTGCGCTGGTTATGGCCATCGTGGTGCAATTATTTAAAGCCCCGCTGTCCGGAATCGTCAACATGGAAAAATTCTGGGGCATTTTTACTCAAGGCGCGATTGCCGGTTCCGTCGGTTTACTTGTCTATTGCGGCATTTTATTTTTGCTTAAA
Source organism: Candidatus Magasanikiibacteriota bacterium (assembly GCA_016207245.1). Classification (GTDB taxonomy): domain Bacteria; phylum Patescibacteriota; class Patescibacteriia; order Magasanikbacterales; family UBA922; genus 2-12-FULL-43-12. The sequence continues at coordinate 1,604 of JACQQA010000006.1, forward strand.
TCTGAAGAGATGTTGCAATTCAACGCGAGTTTAAAAAAACGATGGCTAAGGGTGTGGAATGTGGAGGGAGAAATAAGCGAAAATAAATGATAGGAGATATTAGAGATAATATAGAAATAGGAGACAGAAGTTCCCTCTCCTCCGCAGAGGAGAGGGAAAATATATATCAAACAAAAAACCGTCTCGGGTTTAACGAAGGGCGGTTTTTTGTTTTCCTCAAGCGACATGATGAATACCGCGTGAGGATTGAGGGCGGTCAGAGGTGGGATACTGACCGCGTGAAAGAAAAAAACGAGGATGAGTCCGACTAGAACGAGCAAAAGCGCACTATCGCCACGATGTAGTCAGACAGAACCTGATTAGGATCGCGGTAATAAGTGCTCCAGTACTCGTCGTAGCGGTGAGTGCACGGCACCTTGCCGGAAGCGTCAGATGCCTTCGGGAATATGATACAGGGCAGACCCACAGACCTTAGTTGGAAAGATTCTATGTACTTACAGAACTTATGAAAGTCCGCTTTCCCCATTGAGGCACCGTCGGCCTCGCCGCAGGTGAGGATCTCGTGTATTCCTTTGACACGCGATCCATCCGGCCTGGTGTACACGAGCAACTCGCAAGTCTCTCCGGTCGATATCTGATAACTTCCGATGACGGTACAGGTGGGGGCGGCGGGAAGAGTGGAAGCGGTGGAAGTCTTGTCAGTGTTCATGATACATTCCTCCAAAAAAATCCCCAAGTTACAAAGAACCAGTTTAATTATAGCACAACAACCGCCTCTTGTCAAGGGGTCTTTGGCGTGATAAAATAACGCCGTTATGAACATCAGAAACTTCTGCATCATCGCACATATTGACCACGGCAAGTCCACACTCGCGGATCGGTTTTTGGAATTGACCGGCACGGTGGAAAAACGCAAAATGAAAGCGCAAATGTTGGATAGCATGGAGTTGGAGCAGGAGCGCGGGATTACGATTAAATTGACACCGGTACGAATGGCGTATGACAATTATATTTTAAATTTGATAGACACACCCGGCCACGTTGATTTTAACTACGAAGTGTCTCGTTCTCTCGCCGCGGTTGAAGGCGCGATATTGCTGGTTGACGCGACGCAGGGCGTGCAGGCGCAAACCATCGGTAATTTATATTTAGCGCTTGAACAAAATTTAACTATCATTCCGGTTCTGAACAAAATTGACATGCCCATCGCGGAAATAGAAAAAACCAAAACCGAAATTATTCACCTGCTGGGTTGTAAAGAAGAAGAAATTTTAATGTGTTCGGCAAAAACCGGACAAGGCGTGGAAGAAGTATTGCGGGCAGTGATTGAAAAAGTACCAGCACCCCGTCATTGCGAGGACCCCGCCATGGCGGGGGACGAAGCAATCCAGTTGCCAACCGACACTGGATCGCCGCGCCCCTGCGTCGGGGCTCGCGATGATGGTATCCTTCGCGCTCTCATCTTTGACTCCACCTATGACGACTATCGCGGCGTCGTGGCGGCAATAAGGGTTGTTTACGGAGAAATAAGAGGGCCCTTCGGTTCGGCTCAGGGTGGACAAAAAATAAAATTTATGCGCACCGGCGCGGTTGCCGAAGCGCTGGAGGTCGGCCATTACGCGCCGGAGTTCAAGGCTGATCCAATAATCGCCAGCGGACAAATTGGCTATGTAGTTACCGGCTTAAAAGAGCTTAAAGATGTCCGCGTTGGCGATACTATCACTTTGGCAAATTCCCCTGCCAGCGAACCATTGTCCGGCTACAAAGAAATCAAACCAATGGTATTCGCCGGAATTTTTCCGCAAGAAGGCGACGACTACAACTCGCTCCGCGATGCCGTTGATAGATTAAAACTGAGCGACGCTTCCCTATTTTACGAACCGGAACATTCCCAGGCCATGGGGTTTGGTTTTCGCTGCGGTTTTTTGGGCATGTTGCATCTGGATATTTTTCAGGAACGGCTTAAACGCGAATTTGGTTTGCATGTTGTCGTAACCGTGCCGAGCGTGGCTTACAAAGTTTTAAAAACCGATGGCAAAGAAATTATCGCTAAAAGCCCGCAAGATATGCCGGAACCGAATTATATCGCCGAAATTGAAGAACCGTGGATGAGTGTTGATGTGATTACTCCGCAAAATTATATTGGCAATGTTATGGGTCTGATTACCGAACGCGAAGGACGATACTTAAACACTGAATATCTAAGCGCCGGCGCGGGCCAGCGCGCCATACTGCACTATGAATTGCCCTTGGCATCGCTTATCACGGATTTTTATGATAAACTAAAAACTGTCACCAGCGGCTACGCGTCTTTAAATTATGAATTCAAGCGCTACGAAAAAACCGACGTGATTAAGCTGGATATTTTGGTAGCCGAAGAAAAAATTGAATCGCTCGCGACTCTAGTTTGGCGCGATTCAGCTTTCAAAGTCGGCAAACAAATCGTCAATTCATTGAAAGAAACTTTGCCCAAACAGCAATTTGTGATAAAAATCCAAGCCGCCATCGGCGGAAAAATTGTCGCCGCGGAACGGCTGTCCGCTTTGCGCAAAGATGTTACCGCCAAACTTTACGGCGGCGACGTAACGCGCAAAAACAAATTGCTGGAAAAACAAAAAAAGGGCAAGAAAAAAATGTTGGCGATGGGAAAGGGGAAGGTGGATATCCCAACCGAAGCGTATTTAGCTGTACTTAAAAGATAAAATTATTGGTAATCATAAATCTTAAATTCTATGTGGGGAAATAAAAAATTCAAAACTCTGTGGACAGTCATAACTATTCTGGGAGTACTGGCGATGATTTTCTTTACCATCCTTCCGGCATTCCAATAATATGCTACTTTCTATCAAGCACCCGTCGTTCTCTCCACACCATCATTACCAATTCACGGTGGTTTTGTTGTTCGTCTTTTCTGTTTTCCTCTTTGTCCCCTATTACTTCGTGATGGAAGAATTCAAACTTGATATGCAAGAGTGGCAATGGTATTTTTTTCTGCCGATGATGCTGTTTTACAGCATTTATTGTTTAAAAGAACGCGGCAAAATTCTGCCGGAAGAAAGGGTTGAACCGCTCAAACGCCCAATCGCCCACTGGATTTTGCTGGGTATTACCACGCTCGCCTATCAATTGCAGCCGCAAGAAAACCAGTTGGAAAAATTAGCCGCGCTCAATTTCTCATTTATTGTTTTTTCCATTTTCTTGGCCGATTCATATTGGGATTTCAGAAATTTTAAAAAGTGGTACAAAACTTAAGCGGAAAATATTATTATTTTTGAAGCGGCAACTGTGTGAGCCCGCAGGCGAGTTTTGACGCGAAAAAATAATAATATTTTCCGCTTAATACTAAAAATCTCTGTTCTGCTACTCTATGCAAAAAATCTGGAAAATTCTTGACCCGGCGCCGAAATCTTTTTTGGAAGAACATCCGGAACTGCCGCCGACGGTGGCTAATTTGCTGTATCACCGCCGCATAACCACGCCGGAAAAAATTGATGAATTTTTAAACCCCGATTATTTGGAGGATATTTTTGATCCGTATCTTTTTCGCGACATGGAAAAAGCGGTGGAACGGATTTTTAAGGCGATAGAAAATAAAGAAAAAATTATTATCCATGGCGATTATGACGCTGACGGCGTTTCCGCTTCGGTAATTCTTGTTTCAACTCTCAAAACGCTCGGAGCGGAAAACATTGATGTCTTCCTCCCGCACCGTGAAATTGACGGCTATGGTCTGAACAAATATACCGTTCAAACGCTGGCCCAACAAAAAACCAACTTAATCATCACTTGCGATTGCGGAGTAAGCAATTTTGAAGAAGTGGAAATCGCGAACCAAAACAACATTGACGTGATAATCACCGACCACCACGGCATTCCAAAAAAACTCCCGCCGGCTTACGCGATTATTCATCCCCTGCTCCCGGGCGAAACTTATCCGGACAAAGGCCTGTGCGGCGGCGGAGTTGCTTTCAAGCTTGCGCAGGCGCTTTTGAAAAAACGCCAGCCAGAAAACAAAGAGGGCTGGGAAAAGTGGCTGTTGGATTTGGTCGCGATTGCCAGTGTGGCTGATATGGTGCCGCTCCTCGGCGAAAGCCGGACACTGACTAAATATGGTTTGGTCGTTCTTAATAAAACAAAGAGAATCGGTTTGCAAAAATTATTATTGGAAGCTCGGCTGACGCAAGAAGATGGAAGTAAAAAACGAGAATTGGATACTTACAACATTGGTTTTCACATCGCGCCGCGGCTGAACGCCGCCGGCAGAATGAATCACGCTAATACCGCTTACAACCTACTCATCACCGAAGATCCGATTGAGGCGACTGATCTGGCGTATCAATTAAACCAAAGCAACACGGAACGGCAAAAATCAACCGAGGAATTGGTTAAAAAAGCGGTTGAACAAGTTGAAGCCGGACAAAAAGACGCGCCGGTGCTGTTTGTTATCGGCGAAGACTGGCCAACCGGCATTATCGGTTTAATAGCGGGGAAAATTAAAGATAAATACTATAAACCGACACTGGTAATGAGCAGACATGAAAACGAAATCGTCGGCTCCGGACGTAGCGTAGAAGGGTTCAGTCTGATTGGCAATTTGCAAGAAATGCCGGAGGTGTTTGCTAAATTCGGCGGACACCCGATGGCCTGCGGTTTTACTTTGCGGGACAAAGACGCGCTGGATGAATTAAAAACAAAATTAACGGAAAAATTTCTCGCTAAAACCGCTGATGTGGACATGCAGCCGTCTCTGGCGATCGACGCTAAAGTAGATTTGGATGATGTGAGTTGGGAACTCTATGATCTGTTAAGCAAGTTTGAACCATTCGGACAAGGAAATGAAAAACCCAAATACCTCGCGGAAAATTTAGAAATTTACTCTTTGGAACCGGTTGGGAAAGAAAGCAAACATTTGCGAATTATGATAAAAACTCCGACCGGTAAAATTCGCAAAACCATTGGCTGGTCGTTGTGCAACGGCAATGGAAACGGAACAAATTGGTGCAAGAAATTAAAACCCGGAGATAAAATTGACCTTGTGTTTGAGATTGGAATTAACGAATGGAACGGAAACCGGGAATTACAACTAACAATAGCTGACCTAAAACAATCTATATGAAACTAACGATTTATACTGATGGCGGAGCGCGCGGTAATCCGGGTCCGGCCGCGACTGGAGTGGTAATTAAAGACGCTAAAAATAAAACACTCGCCTCTTATGGCGAATATTTGGGCGCGCAGACGAATAATTTTGCTGAATATTCGGCGGTGATTTCCGGATTAAAAAAAGCCAAAGAATTTGGCGCCACTGAAGTTGAGTGTATTATGGATAGTGAATTGGTGATGAAGCAAATGCGGCAGGAATACAGGGTGAAAGAACCGACTCTGCAAAAACTCTTTATCCAGGCCTACAACGCCGCAGCGCAATTTAAAAAAGTTGCTTACAAACACACTCGGCGGGAAAACAACAAAGCGGCCGACGCGGAAGTGAATAAAATTTTAGACCAACCACCCTCTTCTCGTCTTAAACCGATACGCGAGAGCTAATCCGAGCGGGATGATAAACCAAATTGCCATCGCGACAAGATTTAAAAATAAAATTCTCGTCAGCGCGCCGAAATTATTTTTAATCGCGTCCGGTAAAAAATACATTACGGTGGTAAAAAATAGTCCGATTAGAGCGACGCGATAAATTAAAGAAGTAATAAATTGCGTTGGCGTGATATTTTTTGAAAACTCGGCTAAGTTGCTGAAAGACAATAAAATATATAAAACCAAAATTAAACCAACAAAGGCGGTTATTCTCCCAAACGGATGCGTTTGCAACCAACCTAACACTGTCGCGTTAAACATCGGCAAGATAACAACAATTACAAAACTCGCGTATAAAACCGCCAAGCATACCAACAGCTTGGATTTTTTTATGAATAACAAATGCAAAATCACTGTTGCGATAAATAAAGATAGGATAAAAATGTCTGACATATGATTACATTATAACTCAACTACACTTGATTGGCAACAAAAAATCCCGATTAAATCGAGATTATTTACTCCCCGCTACTTACAAAAATAAGCAATGGGAACAGGTCGGCCAAGGCGGGAATGCGGCCGGACCTTGTGGTTTGGCGGGTTGAATCACGGCAAGCGCGATACTGCTGACCGCTGGCTGTTGGGGAGACGGAACCGGAGCGACGGAGCGGAAACGGCGGAGATAGCCATCATTAACGAACAGCGTCCGAATTTTCGCGCGCGTCAACCTGGTCTGGACTCGCGCAGTTTCGCTCTGCGTCTGAAACGGCCCGACGAGCAAAGTGAACCTACGACTATCCCCTGCTCCGATAGCTCCGATCCAGCACTCATCAGCCCCGCGTTCAGATAGCACCCTATCCGCGTAGTCTATTGCCTCTTTCTCGGTAACGAAAGTCTGGTTGACCCGCAAGAAATAGGATGCGGAAGGCGGAGATAGCGCAGGCGGAGATGCGACCGGCTGTTCCGGAACAGCAGCTTCGGTGGGAGACGACGCGTCGCTTGGCGGGTCAAGCACTATGACCGGAATGTCTTCTGGAGCTCCTGTTGCCGCGTCTGGTTGCATGCACATCTGCAATCTGACCAACGCGTCAAGCATTACACTGACGGTCGCGGGCGTCATAACGGCAGACGTGGCAGTTTCGGCTCTTGCTCTGTCATGGTTGGAACATGCGCGGGGTGCGGAGAACAAGAACAGAAGTATCACTATCGCGAGAAATATCAAGGAACAACAGAGCCGTATCATTGGATCGCGAATCAGTGTCATTTTTCCCCCCATTTCTTTATCTTGCCAATCCAGCAAACCATTTGCTGATTCGGCGTTATCTCTGCCAATCAAACGACAAACAGAAATAACACCGAATCAAACTAAATTATAAAGAACAAATTATAACTCGCTTTTTAATTCTTCCAATAATTTTTTAGCGCCGCGGCTAACTCTTCGCGGAACCCTAATTTTTACTCTAACATAATGGTCGCCGCGGCCAGAATGACCCAAATGCTGAATACCATGTCCGCGTAAACGAATAAGCTGACCTGACTCTGTACCTTCAGGAACAACAACCTTAATAACACCATCAATCGTCTCCACTTCTATCTTATCACCTAAAACCGCTTGGGTAAAATTTATTTCATTGTCAGTATACACATCGGAGCCTTCGCGATGAAAAACTTTTTGATGTTTAACATGCGCTTGCACGTATAAATCTCCGCTCTGGCCGCCATGCGGAGCGGCTTCGCCGTGTCCGGATAAACGAATTGACTGACCGTCATCTATGCCCGCCGGAATTTTAATATTAATACTGAAAGTTTTGGCGAGAATGCCATCGCCACCGCAATGTTTGCAAGTTTTGGTTGATTTTTTACCTCTGCCGTTGCAGGCAGAACAAGAAACGACAGTTTGCATCGCGCCCAAAAAAGTGCGCTGAACCTGTGTTACCTGTCCCTGCCCGCGGCAGGTGCCGCAGGTTTCTATTTTGCTTCCCGGCTCGCCACCGGTGCCCCCGCAAACATCGCATTTTGATTGTTTCCGCAATGACAATTCCTTTTCCACACCAAAAGCCGCTTCTTTAAAGTCAATCTCAATGTCAACTTGTATGTCCCGCCCTTGTCTCGCCGAAGCTCGGCCATGCCGAGCGGAGGCGGAACCAAATATGTCGCCAAAACCGCCGAACAAATCACTGAAGTCCGCGCCGCCGAAGTTAAAAGAAAAACCGCCCTGACCGCCGCCCTGTTGCTGACGGAACGCGTTCATCACATCTTCCCAACTGCCGCCAGCCCCACCCCAACCGCCCTGCTGTTCAAAATCAGAACCGAATTGGTCAAACTTTTTTCGTTTTTCCGCGTCGCCGAGCACCTGAAAAGCCTCGTTTATTTCTTTAAACTTTTTTTCATCTCCGCCCGGCCGATCCGGATGATGCTGCATCGCAAGTTTCTTGAACGCTTTTTTCAATTCATCTTGCGTCGCATTTTTTTCCACGCCGAGAATTTTGTAGTAGTCTTTGGACATAACGACAACGGTGTCATTCCGAACGAAGCGAAGCGAGTCGAGGAATCCCTTTCCAACGCTTCAACAAAGCTTTAATTTAATTTTATTTTTATACAACTAAAAGGGATTCCTCCATTCGGCCTGCGGCCTCAGTCGGAATGACAAAAAAACTCAATTAACCACTTCTCCCTCTATCGGTCCCTCATTCTTCTTTTCTTCGTCTTTTTTATCGCCAGTATCTGCGCTATCTGCGCCTTTTTTATCTGTGGAAGCAGAATACATCTTCATCCCCACTACTTGCGCGGCTTTGGATAATTCTTCCGCTGATTTTTTAATCGCCTCAACGTCGTCTTTGTCTTTAACATCTTTCACTGCCAGCAAACCGGTTTCAACCGCCTTTTTCTCATCATCAGTAATCGCGATTTTATGCTGAGCGTCAGCCGAAGCATTCTTTTCCTCAACATCTTTCATCATTTTTTCAGTAGTATAAATCATCGTGTCAGCGATATTGCGCGCTTCAATCAATTCCTGTTTTTGTTTATCTTCGGTCGCGTGCGCTTCCGCGTCTTTTTTCATCTTTTCAATTTCATCTTTTGATAAACCCGAGGAAGATTCAATTCTAATTGACTGCTCTTTGCTGGTGGCTTTATCTTTCGCTTTAACGCTTAAAATACCGTTCGCGTCAATATCAAAAGACACTTCCACCTGCGGCACGCCTCTTGGCGCCGGCGGAATGCCATCTAACATAAACCGGCCCAATGTTTTATTATCATGCGCCATCGGCCGTTCGCCTTGCAAAACATGAATCTCCACGCTCGGCTGATTATCGGCGGCAGTGGAAAAAGTTTGTGATTTTGAAGTTGGAATCGTGGTATTGCGTTCAATCAATTTTGTCATCACACTGCCCATAGTTTCAATGCCGAGCGACAATGGCGTAACATCCAACAACAACACGTCTTTAACATCGCCGCGCAAAACCCCGCCCTGCACTGCCGCGCCAACCGCTACCACTTCATCGGGATTAACGCTGATATTCGGCTTCTTGCCAAAAAATTCTTCAACTTTTTTTAAGACTAATGGCATGCGGGTCATGCCGCCGACCATCACCACTTCATGCAAATCCGCCGGCTTCAATTTCGCGTCTTCCATCGCTTTTCTAACCGGCCCGAAAGTTTTCTCCACTAAATCGCCGATTAATTCCTCCAATTTAGCGCGAGAAAATTTCATTACCAAATGTTTCGGGCCATTAGCGTCAGAAGTGATAAACGGTTGATTGATTTCCGTGTCCTGTGAAGTTGATAACTCAATCTTGGCTTTTTCCGCGGCTTCTTTAATCCGTTGTAAAGCCAGCGGGTCTTTGCCCAAATCAATGCCTTCACTACGTTTAAATTCATCTTGAATCCATTTGATAATAACTTGGTCAAAATCATCGCCGCCCAAATGCGTGTCGCCATTCGTTGACAGCACTTGAACATTATCCGGCGCGATTTCCAAAATAGAAATATCAAACGTACCGCCGCCTAAGTCGTAAACCGCGATTTTCTGTTCGGTTTTTTTGTCAAAACCATAGGCTAACGCTGCGGCGGTCGGCTCGTTAATAATACGCAAAACTTTCAAGCCGGCAATTTCGCCAGCGTCTTTGGTCGCTTGGCGCTGTGAATCATCAAAATACGCCGGTACAGTAATGACCGCCTCGCTTATCTTCTCGCCCAAACGCTCCTCCGCGTCAGCTTTTAATTTTTGCAAAACCATGGCGGAAATTTCCTGCGGGCTGTAGTCTTTGCCTTGCATTTTAATTTTAACACCTTCGCCGGACTGGATAATTTTATACGGCATCAATTTCAAATCGCGCTGAACTTCAGCATCGTTAAATCTGCGGCCGATCAGCCGTTTGATGGAATACAGAGTGTTTTCCGGATTCGTCACCGATTGCCGCTTGGCTAACTGCCCGACCAGTCTTTCTCCTGTCTTAGAAACCGCGACAACGGACGGCGTCGTCCGCGCGCCTTCTTTATTTTCCAACACTTTCGGTTGACCGCCTTCTATAATGGCCATACAGGAGTTAGTCGTGCCGAGATCGATACCGAGAACTTTTGACATAATAAATTTGAATTATGAATAATGAATTAAGAATTATGAA
>JACQQA010000007.1 GCA_016207245.1 Candidatus Magasanikiibacteriota bacterium
GAGCCTTCGCAGGCGAAGCAATCCACACCGTTATCGCGTTCCCATGCGATTGCTGGATTGCTTCGTCGCGCGAGCTCCTCGCAATGACTGATTTGCCACATAAAGCTCGTAAAAGTATAAACAACGCGACTAATTCTTACATATAAAGTATGAAAAATTTACCTCTCAATCCAAAAACAGAACTTTTTCGCTGGGGACCGATACCGGGCAGATTTTTGTATTGTTCGGTTTTTGTTGATATCAACGTAAAACCATTCCGAAAAAAGTATGGCGGTTTTGGCTGGCCGCGCACTTTATTTTTATTCGGCGGCGATAAGCGGATGTTATGGATTGACGAGTATCCGGCCTTGCGCCGCGAGTGTTTGAAAGTCTTTATCAATTATTTACTGCCCGCAAAAACAAGAAAAAAAATTTATCGTCAGTGGCATGAGGAGATTAAAAGACTCTTGCGTTGGCACAAGCGTATTGAGTCTGTTGATTTGCGCGCGTTAACCAATAAAGAGCTGTTATTTTTTTGGCGCGGATATCACAAAGATTATCGCGATTTTTGGATTGATGGCATGGTTCCGGAATTGGGCGGATATGGCGCTGATAAATTATTTGAAGAAAAGCTGAAAAATTTTGTGTCGGATGATGAGCTTAACGGCGTGTTGGAAATCTTGACGGCGCCGACCCGTTTGTCTTTTTATCAAGAAGAAGAAAGGGATTTGGCGCGGACAAAAGATTTAAACAAACATCAGCGCGGATATTTTTGGTTAAAAAACAGTTATGCCGGAACGGAGATTTTGCCGGTAAAATTTTTTAAGGACAGACAGCTGTCATTGCGAGGAAGCGCCGATGAGGCGCTGACGAAGCAATCCAGTCATCGTGTTCGTGTCGCGATGATTAAACAGAGAAAATTTGACCTGTGTAAAAAGTATGGTCTGTCAAATGAAATAATGGATATCTCGGAAGCGATTAGTATGGGAATTGCTTGGCAGGACGAACGGAAGAAATATATTTTTATTACTCTTCACTATCAGGATTTACTGTTGAAAGAAGTGGGCCGACGTTTTGGATACGATAAAGACGATTTGTTAAATACGTGGTATTATGAGATTGACAAGATTATCGCCGGCCAAGATTTACGCGGTATTTTGCGCCAGCGGCGGAATGGCGTCGGTGTTGATTTTTTTCGTTCCTGCCGGACGCTTGTCGGCTCCGAAGTCAAAAGGTTGTGGAAAAAATACGAATATGACGCGCGGGACGATTTATCAGACGTTATCAGCGGATTGGTAGTCAGCAAGGGAAGCGGTTCGGCAGTACGCGGACGAGCGCGAATATTATTAGACCCAAGCCGAGCGGATGAATTTAAGACAGGAGAGATATTAGTGGCGCCAATGACCAGCCCGGAGTATATCTTTGCCATGCGAAAAGCGGCGGCAATTGTTACCGATGCCGGCGGCTTGACTTGCCATGCCGCGATTGTGAGCAGAGAATTGGGGATTCCCTGTATTGTGGGCACGAAAATAGCGACAAAAGCGTTGGAAGATGGTGATTTAGTGGAGGTTGATGCGAATCACGGAACAGTGAAAAAGTTATGATATTATGATAGACATCAATCATTTATTAAAAAAGAAATGGTATTTCCAGGGGTTTAACGGCACGCCGAGTTTGTTGTATGGGCCGGCTTTTTCCATGATTCGCGATATGCCGGAATTATTGGGGTTTGGTTATTCCGCCTGTATTGAATATTTTGAAAAAGATGTTTGTTATTATCTTTACGCCTGGGACGATCTTTACGCGATTTTAGATAAATTGCTGGAACATTACAAAAATGATAAGGGGTATTTGGATTATTTGTTAAAAGAAAATGAGCGAATTTGCAGTGAAGTCTTGGCGGAATATAAACAGATTGGAAACAAGAATTGGAAAAATTTGAGCGCGGAAGAACTATTCGCTTTGTGGAAAAAATCAGACCGATTATACGCGCATTTGTTGGCCGTATCTCACATTGTTGAGGGGTTTACTTTAACAACCGAAAATCGCATACGGGAATTAATAGAAGTTGAGTTTGGCAAGGATTTTTTAGATAAAATCTTGCTTCTCACTGCGCCGCCGCGCCATTCTTTTTTAGCGACAGAGCGCTATGAGCTGTGTTTGATCGCCCGTGAGATTAAATTGGAGAGCAAAGGCGCGACGAAAAAGATAAAAATCCATCAAGAAAAATATTATTGGAAATTGAACAGCTATACTTCAGCCAAAATAGTTTCAGTTGAGGATTTCATGACCGAAATAGAAGAAATTCTGGCCAAGAATATAGACATAGATAAAATTATCGCTGATTACGAATTTTTACCAAAACAAATATTAAAAAAAGAAAAATTGCGTCAAACAATAAAGAGCGAAGAGCTTTTAACTTTGCTGGCCATTAATGATATAATTTTCAGTATTCATGACCGGAGAAAAGAGTGCATGACGCAGGCGATTCATTATTTGGATTTTTTAATGGCTGAAATCGGACGGCGATTTAATCTCCCTCTGTATGATTTAAGATATATTCGCGCCAGCGAGTTGGACCAACTGCCAAACATCGCCGAAGAGCTTCGTTCCCGCAGGGAGCGGAGTTTGTATGTCGTCCTGCCCGGCGGGAAAGAAGCGCTTTTTATAGGAGATGAAGCGGAAAATTTATTTAAAACTTTAGAAAAAACTGACGCTGAAAACAAATCCAGCGTGGAAATTTTAAGAGGGAATTGCGCTTCTCCGGGTAAGGTGACTGGCATTGTTAAAATTTGCCGAGGCGAAGTGGAACTTGGCAAGGTCAATGATGGAGATATATTGGTAGCCTGTATGACCCAGCCGGAATTTTTGCCGGCAGTTAAAAAAGCCAAAGCGATTATCACTGACGAAGGCGGCATCACTTGCCATGCGGCCATTGTTTCCCGCGAGCTGGGTATCCCTTGCGTCATCGGCACAAAAATCGCGACGAAAGTGCTGAAAGACGGCGATGAGGTTGAAGTGGACGCGAATCACGGGGTGGTCACCGTCATTGCGAGGAAAGCGCCGATGAGGCGCTGACGAAGCAATCCAGTAATTAAACAATTATGACTCTGTATCTTTGGGACATGGCAAATACATTATTTCCGGAAAAATGGAACCCGGAAATTACCGGCTTTGCTGATTTTGGGGCATATGTTAAGTCGCTTGGCGTGGATGCAGAAAACCCGCGTGTTTTTGAGGAATGCTATAAAGAGCCCTATATCCACGGCGAGAGATTTAATTTGCGAATCGCGGACGGGTTCGCTGATGTATTGAGCTGGACAAAACACAACGAAACATTTACTACCGGCATTCGCGAGCAAATGGACTGGCGCGCGGAATACTTAAATCTCAAAGTCGGGTTTGATATTATAAAATATTTTCAGAAAATCATTTCAACTTTTGATTTCGGCGAAACGAATGTTAAAACACAGGAGATGTTGGAAAAATATCTTGCGCGGAGAAAAAGCGATGGTTATAATGCGGTTGTCTATACAGACGATAAATTAGCAAATTGCGAAATGTTTAAGAAAGCCGCGGAGAGTGTGGGCATTTCATTCCGGGTGTATAATATGAAAAATGACAGCGGCGGTTTAAGAAATGAAGGATGGTATTGGGAGATTGGGAATTTGTATGATTTATTGAAAAATGAAAAAAATTATGAAAAATAGAAATCTTCGCGTTTATGAACGAGCGTCGCTTTATCCGCAAAGTATTGCTTATTATTTTGAAATGTTTTATTTTTTGACCAGCGAGTATCCTTACCTGGCGAAGTTTTGGGAAGTGGTGGCTTCTATCCGCGGATATTTTTATTGGGCGCGGGATACGGACTATTTAGAAAAGGCCGCGAGGAAGTGGTTTAATAATTGGCTGGCTGATCCGCAAGAGAGAAAGAGGATCTACAGTTTATTTTTTCGGGATAAACAGGATTTACACAAAGTAGTTGTTCCTCTGGGGGGCAAAGATCTGGCGCGGCTTGGAAATAAAGAATTATTTAAAGTTTACCAGACCGTGATTGATTTCGCGTTAAAGCACATTTGTTACGCGGAATACACCGTGGATTTGTTTGATGATTATTTTGCGAAGTTTTTTATTGAGCACCTGCGAAAGAATAAGGCGGCGCTGTCTGGCGATGATTTAAACTCTTGTATTCAGCCGGCGACAATTTCAGCTAACGCTGATTATAGGCGGAAGATAATAAAATTGTCTTTTGCTAAAAAATTGCCAAAACACAAAATTAGCGGTCTCGTTAAACAATATAGCTGGATTCGCATGAGTTGGGACGGCGCGAATGAGCTTGAGATTAAAGATATTTTGGCGGACATCAGTGAATTAAGAAAGACCAGCCGTGAGCAGCTTCTGCTAGAGTTAAAAAATATTGAGACATTGCCGGAAACGGTTAGACAAAAACGAAATAGTTTGATTGTGAAACTCGGCATAGAAACAAAATTAGTATTGCCGTTTTTTGAGCTGCTGGATAATTTTGGCTTGTTTCACGATTACAGAAAAGAAATACAAATGAGGAGCAATCAAATTATTTTTAGAGTTTTGCGTGAAATTCCCAAACGATTCGGTTTGTCGTTTGAAGATCTGATGTGGTATTTTAATGATGAGATAAAGAATTTGTTATTAAAAAATGTAATGGTGCCGAGCGAAATAATCGCTGAACGGAAAGAAGGACTGGTTTTTCATATTCATAAAAATAAAATAAAAAAATATTTCGGAAGAAAAGCGGTTAAAAAATTGGAAGAGCTGGTTTTGTCTGCAATGAGGGCTGATGATACCAAAGAAATAAGAGGCGTTCCGGCCAGTATCGGTAAGACCTCCGGAACTGTGTTTGTGTGCAAAGATGCCGGTGTCGCCAATATCAGCATGCCAAAAGGAGCGATTCTGGTTACTTCGATGACCACAATTGATTTCATACCGTCAATGAGGCGTGCCAAAGCTGTGGTAACAGATGATGGTGGGGCAACCTGCCACGCGGCGGTCGTTTCTCGGGAATTTGGCATCCCCTGCGTTGTTGGCGCCAAAGTCGCGACGCAATTGTTGAAGACGGGAGACGTGGTGGAGGTAGATGGACGGAAAGGGATTGTGAAAATTATTTTAAGGAGAGAGAATTAAATAAATTAACATCATATGCCGTTAAAATATATTTTTGACCGAGATAAAATGTTTATTTGGCCGTTCTATATCTCGGATTTGACAATTACCGGCGATGTGCAGGAAATTTGCGGAGGTAAGATTGCCGAGTCGTTCGCGATCATTGAGAATGATTTTTTTAAGCTTTATATAGACGCGCCCTCATGCCGCCAAACCAGCGAATCTGTTTTTAATCGCATAATGGCGGATAAAAAATATTTTAAGCGGGTAGTTAAGAACATTTATCGTTATAGCAAAGATTTGGAGCGGTTTAGCAGGAAGATAAAAAAGATTTCTGTCACCAAATTAGCGGACGACAAATTGGTTAGTCTATTAGCCGTTTATATAAAAAAATTAAGAATCATCCGCGCTTGGGGCTGGGTGCCGGTTTTCTTGGATGCTTTGGAAAAGAGCTATCTGACGGAATACATTCAGGAAGAACTGCAGAAGATTTTGCGAGCGAAAAATTTATCAAATAAAATGGGCGAATATTATTCTGTTTTGACATCCAGCGAGAAAAAAAGCGAGGTGCAAAGAGAAGAATTGGCTCGACTGAACTTACTTTTGGAAGTATTAAAACACAAAAAATCAGATGAGATTGCCGCGGCTATCAAAAATAATCAAGCTTTAATTATTAAACAGGAATCTCCGGCAGTTTATGGATTGTTGGAAAAACATTTAAGAAAATTCGGCTGGCTTACCTATGCTTATGACGGTCCGGTGATGCAAATGAACTATTTGTTAAAAACTTTGGGTGATAATTTGTTAAAGAGCGATATATCTGATCAGAAAAAAATTCTTTTGGAATATTATAAAAATATTAAAAAAGAAAAGAAAAAATTGATCAAAAATTTAGATTTGCCAAAAAGTTCGATTTATCCGATGAACGTGTCGGCGGAGCTAATGTACATAAAGGATTATCGCAAGGGCGTCTATCAAAAATCTTATGTGGCAATGGATAAGGTGTTGGAAGAGCTCGCCAAAAGATTACAGATGTCTTTATATGAAATTAAGTACATGGTTTTTGATGAAATTAAAGACGCGCTGCTTGGTGGTACGGCAGATAAATATCGCGATTTATTAAAAATAAGGACAAAGAAGTGTTGTTATCTGGCTGTTGATGGGAGGATTACTGTGTGGGAAGGAGAGGAGTGCGAAAAGAAGATTTCGGAAAAAATAGGAAGAGAAAAAACTCTAGAAGCAATGCCAGCAGATCAAAAAGAAATTAAAGGGCTGGTGGCCTTTGGCGGCAAGGCGAGAGGAAAAGTAAAAATCGTTTTGGTGGAGAAAGATGTGGCTAAGGTACAAGAAGGCGACATACTTGTGTCTTCTGCGACCAACCCGGATTTAATCATAGCCATGAAAAAGTGCAGCGCTATTGTGACAGACACCGGAGGAATCGTCTCTCACGCCGCAATAATTTCTCGCGAATTAAAAAAGCCATGCGTTGTCGGCACAAGAATCGCCACCCACCTGCTCAAAGATGGCGATTTAGTGGAGGTTGATGCCGACAGAGGTGTAGTTGTAAAATTAAATTGATTTTATGAAAATTCTTCTTATTTCCGACAGCCACGATAATATATTTAATCTGGAAAAAGTTTTGCGATGGGCTGGCAGTATCGGCATACAACACATTATTCACGCCGGCGATATCTGCGCTCCGGGGGTGGTCACCAAAACATTTTCGCCGTTACTTGGCGGACAGATGCATATTGTTTTTGGCAATGTTGGCGACCGAGAGTTGTTGGAGCAGTACTGCGCGAAAACAAACAATATTAAGTATTACGGAGATTTTGGCGAAGTGGAGCTAGATAATAAAAAAATTGCTTTTGTCCATTTTAAGGAAAAGGCGGAGGCATCGGCGAAAACCGGTAAATATGATTTGGCGGTGTTTGGCCATTCACACCAGTCGGAAGTTTATAAAATTGGGCAGACACAGCTGGTTAATCCCGGCACAATCGGCGGATTATATAATCGGGCGAGTTTCGCCGTATATGATACCAAGAATGAGAAAGTTGATATTGAATTTTTAGACCAGCTTCCCTAAATACTCAGTTTTTAACTCTTCTTTTTCTTGCTTTTACTGAGTTTTGGTATTATACTTAAAAACAACTAAGTACTCATTGTTTTTAATTAAAAAACACCATGGAAAGAGAACACGCGATAGATGGTGCCATTGATGCGGTGCGAGAACGAGAAAAATACCACTCTAAGACTGTACTTGAGTGGCATCGGCACGGTCTCAAGGACGGAGACAAATTATCTTTACCAGGCAGAGAAAAAGCTGCTGCGGAAAGCGCGGAAAGCAGGATTTTGGTCAATAGAGGCGTGCCCACTCTCGCTATAGGCAGTGATAAGTTGCGGACACAAGAAACAGCGGGCCTGCTTTTGCATGGAGATAAGTTAGAACCCGAGTTCGTCACTGCTTATGAAAACGTGGATGGCTTGGTAAAAAAAATTAATGCTGATTACGGCGTAAAAGTTGGGACGAAAATCGCGAAAGACAAGAGACTCGGCTTTAATTTCGCGGAAGGCGAATATAAGACGGCCGCTTATGCCGCCGATGGCCGCAAAGAATTTTTGAAATGGACAGTGGAAGAAAGCGACAGTTTGGCTGAAAAATGCGGCGATCGGCAGTCGTCATCTTATCGTCGCATAGCATCTTCAGTAAGTGAGTTTGTCTTGAAATATGTGCAAGTTGAAAAAAATTTTGATAGACTATTAAAGAGGAAGCGGGATGAGGACGTTTCTTTGAAACAAGAGATTGCGGACACCATGCAAAGAATAGTGGTATCTCATTCCGGAGTGATAGATGTATTTTTGGCGAAAGTGATTGAAGATAGCAAAGGCATCAACGCGCGGGATGAATTTGTAAAAGCGTTGGGCGATTCCGGCTTTGCTCCGCTGGAGGGCTTTAGTATGGAGATTATAACGAATACGGTTGGCAGTGAGCCGATTATTAAAATTGATTATGATAAAAAGGATGACGAGGGAAAGATTGTTTTTAGCTTCCACGAAAGTATGAATTCGGAATTTTTTAAGAGAATTGTTGAGGCGGAGAGAAAATAAGATTTGGCCGCATTATGATAAGAATTATTGATAAAAGAATTATCGTGTCAGAATTGCGTAAATTCTTAAATCAGCCGTTTCCGGAAATGATTAAATTTGTTGTTGACATAGAAAAAGAAATTTTGGCTTTGGGCGGTGAGGTGCACGCCGATGCGGAAGAAGCGCTTCTAGAAAATGGTTCTGAACAAAAAAATCTATGGGGCGGGAATGTTTACCCGGATGCTATAGGCGAAAAATTAAAATACAATTCTTTAATCAATATCCGTCCATCGCAAAACAATCGCAGTTTAGATGTCCAAGATGAGTCATTGAAAAATAAAATTAAAGTGATTGTCTACAAATTATTACCCTTGTGAATCAGCTACACCCAAACTTAAATCCAGCAAAGTGGGGTAGTTTGCCGAAGGATAGGCAGATTTTGAATATCGCGTCGGAGTTTACGCGCGCGAAGCAATGGCTTGAACAGGATAATAGACAGTATGCCGGCCATAGTTTAGATAGGGTTTTAGAGTTGGTGGATTTAACAATTCAGGATAAAAATTGCGGCAGAGGTTTTTTTCATGAACTTCTTCGCTGGAGAGAGCAGGTTGGCGTGTTGTATGTTGGCGCGCAAATGAAAACAGAGGCAAATTTACTGCTTAGATCATTGTTAGATTCTTTACCACAGACTTCAATAATTCAAACTTGATATGCAACATCTCAAATTTTTCTCTCATATCTCCAAATCCGACGTCGCCATCGCCGGAGGAAAAGGCGCATCGTTGGGCGAGATGAGTAAAGCAAAAATACCAGTGCCGCCCGGGTTCGTGGTGTTGGCGAACGCGTTTGATCGGTTTTTGGAGGAAACGGATTTGAACGCGGAGATAAAGGCGAGGTTGAAAGAGGTAAATCCGGAAGACACGAATTCAGTTGATAAAGCCAGTAATGTTATCCGCGATACGATTCACGACCACGAGATGCCGAAGGATTTGGCAGAGGAGATTTTGAAGGCGTTTGATGAATTGTTTGCGACGAACACACCCCCTGCCCCTATCCGAGAGGGGAGGTTGGTGGCCGTGCGATCAAGCGCGACGGCAGAGGATTCGGCGGTGGCGAGCTGGGCCGGAGAGTTGGAAACGTATTTGAATACAACCAGAGAAAATGTGGTGGAAAGAGTTAAAAACTGCTGGTCGTCTTTGTTCACTCCGCGAGCGATATTTTATCGGCATGAAAAAAAATTGATTGACCACTATGTTTCCGTCGCTGTGGTAATACAAAAAATGATTCAGTCGGAAATTTCCGGCATTGCTTTTACAGTGCACCCGGTTACCGAAGATTATGATCAAATGATTATAGAAGCCGGATACGGGCTTGGCGAGGCGATTGTGTCCGGGCAGATCACGCCGGATAGCTATGTGGTTTCCAAAAGCGCGATGAGTATTGTGGATATTAATGTGGAAGCGCAGACTCGCAAGCTCGTTAAATCAAAAATCTTCGCTAAAGGCGAATCCGCCTCGGGCGGAATAAATCATAAATCTAAAATCGACAGTAATGAGTGGGTGGAGATTGGAAGTGAGGGCGAGAAACAGAAGCTGAGCGGGAGGCAGATTATTGAATTAGCGAAAGTTTGTAAAAGAATTGAAGAACATTATGGTTTTCCGTGCGATATTGAGTGGGCCTTTGCGGAAGGAAAATTTTACGTGACGCAGTCAAGACCGATAACGACGTTGAAGAAGCTATAAGCCGTAAGTCTTAAGCCATAAGTTTATGGAGGGGTTGGAGAAGTTTAGAAAATTAAAAGTTTAAAAAGTAGTCTTAGCTAGGTATTACTTATGGCTTAAGGTGTAAGAATTAGTCGCGTTGTTTATACTTTTACGAGCTTTATGTGGCAAATAAGTCATTGCGAGGAGCTCGCGCGACGAAGCAATCCAGCAATCGCATGGGAACGCGATAACGGTGTGGATTGCTTCGCCTGCGAAGGCTCGCAATGACTTTAAGAAATATAAACAACGCTACCGATTCTTACACTTAAGGCTGATAACTTAGGGCTTATGAACGAAGGGATGGAAAAAATATCATCGCGGCATTATTGGAAATTGTGGCTGGTTTTGATATTGGTCGGCGCGAGTTTCGGCGCCGGATTATTTTTAGGCAAAGTTTGGCAGATGAAAGACTTGGTTAGTGATAAAAAAGGCGCTGTTGAAATAACAAAAGTTCTTAATTTATATTCAAAAAGCCGGTCTTCGTCAGCGGACTTTGAGCAGTTTTGGGCTTTGTGGAATAAAGTAAAAGAAAAATTCGTTGACCAGCCGGTTGATGATGTCAAATTGTTCTATGGCGCTTTGCAGGGCGTAGTGTCGGGTTTGGGAGATCCGTATTCAATGTATTTTCCGCCCAAGCAAGCGGAAGAATTTGCCGAAGAATTATCCGGCGAGTTTGAAGGTATTGGCGCGGAAATCGGAATTAAAGAAAACCAGCTGGTAATCATCGCGCCTTTGTCCGGTTCGCCGGCGGAAAAAGCGGGGATAAAATCCGGCGATAAAATTTATTTGATTGACGGCGAGGAAACTTACGGTTTATCTTTGGATAAAGCGGTAGCTAAAATCCGCGGGCCAAAAGGCACGGCGGTAAAATTAACCATCAGCCACGATGGTTTGCAAGAGGTGCAAGAAATAACGATTGTCAGAGATACGATTGTCGTGCCGAATGTTACTTGGGAGATTAAAGATAAAAATATCGCTTATTTGCGCGTCAGTAGTTTTAACGATGACACCTGGGATCAATTTGATAAAGCCATTAAAGAAATAAAATTAAAATCCGCGAAAGGCATTGTTTTGGATTTGCGCAGCAACCCGGGCGGTTATTTGGACACGGCGATATCTGTCGCCAGCGAATGGATTAAGTCGGGTAATATCGTGACGGAAAAATTTAGCGGCGGGCGGGAGAATAATCACGCCACAATCGGCGCGCACCGCTTGCTTGGCGTGCCGACCGCGGTTTTGGTTGACGGCGGCTCCGCTTCCGCGTCGGAAATCGTGGCTGGCGCTTTGCAGGACTACGGGGTCGCGAAACTCATCGGCGCGAAGACTTATGGCAAAGGTTCGGTGCAAGATTTTGAGGTTTTGCCGGACGGCTCCGCCCTAAAACTCACAGTCGCGCGCTGGTACACGCCGAAAGACCGGCAAATTGATAAAGAAGGAATTATGCCGGATGTGGTTTTGGATAAGATGGTGGAGAGCGTGACTTCCACGGCGGGTGTTGTGGAGTATAAAGATTTAGGATTGGAGAAGGCGATTGAAATCCTAACTCCGAAATCATAACTCATAACTCCCAATTCTAAAATCCTAACTTTAAAATCTATGGAGGGGGATTTTTCTAAATCGGATCGGGAAGAATTTAAGAAACAGCTAAAGGCGAGGATATATAATTGGACAGTTAGGCTGACAAAACATGCAAGAAAGATAATAAAAAACCTACCAAATGAGTTGCACTCAATTATTGATCAATTAATTCGTGCCGGAACAAGTGTTTGCGCAAATTACGTTGAAGCGCAGGGTTCACCAACGACGAAAGATTTTAGGAATTTTTTGTCTTACGCGTTGAAGTCTTGTAATGAATCTAAATACTGGCTTTCTCTAATTAAAGATAGTAAGATAGACGAGGGTGAAGAGTTGAAGTGGTTGATAAAAGAAGGAATTGAGATTTCAAATATTCTTGGCAAGAGCGTGTCGACAATGTATAGAAGTTAGCTTGCAAAAAAACCTCTGATTTTTTTAATATCTTTTTTGATTTTTTCTTTTAGTTGTTTTTGAGTTTTTGTGACCACCATTTCCGAAATTTTTTGTATCGGATTAACTTTTAAAACTGCTCCGTAAAAATCAGAACCCTTATAATCTATTAGATACACTTCAACCGTCAAAGGTTCTGTTTGAAAAACCAAAGCGCCTCGGTATTTTCTTTGATTTAGTAAAAATCTTGCCGAGTAAATACCAGTTTGTAGGTTTATTTTATCTTTGTGGGTGTCCAAATTGGCGGTAGGAAAACCCAGTTTTTTTCCAACACCCTTGCCTTTAATTACCATTCCACTAAACATAAGAAGTCGGGATTTATGGTTTCTGAATTCGGAGTTAGGATTTTAGATTTAAGAGTTATGATTTACACCCTCTCTATCCAATGCTTATCAACCTCTACCTCTAATTCAAGGTAGATTTTTTTATTCAGCGCGGCTTCCAGCTCGCGGCGGGCCATTTGGCCGACTTCTTTGATTTTTTGGCCGTTGCGGCCGATGATAATTTTTTTGTATCTTTCCTGATTGGTTAGGATTCGCGCGGAAATGACTGTGATGGCTTTTTTTTCTTCCACATTGTCAACTTCCACGGTAATGGCGTAAGGGACTTCTTTTTCAAAAACCGAAAAAACTTTTTCCCGAATAATTTCTCCGATCCAAAAATAGTTATCAATATTGGTCCACTGTTCAGGCGGGTACATCGGCTCGCCTTCCGGCAAAAGTTCCAACACTTTTTCTTTAAGCGGTTTGATGTGGCTGGCGCGCAGAGCCGACAGTTTGAATACGCCATTAAATTCTTTGCCCCAAGCTTCATAATCAACTTCAAATTTTCGTTCGTCTGGCGGCAAGTCGGATTTATTAATTACCAAAAGTTTAGGAATATTCAGATGTCTTACCATGCCAAATGCCGCGCGTTCTTCCTGGCCGATTTCGCGCGACGGGTCAACCACGTAAACAATTAAATCCAGTTCTTGTTCCAGCAGACTGACGACTTTGTTTACTAATTTCGCGCTTAAAGGATTTTTTTTGTCTTTAAAAATACCTGGCGTGTCAACAAACACCGCTTGCGCTTCCGGTGTGGTAATTACGCCGTGGATTTCGTTTCTGGTCATTTGCGGACGAAAAGAAGTGGCGGCGATTTTGGTGCCGACCAGAGTGTTCAGTAGAGTGGATTTTCCCACATTAGAGCGGCCGATTAAAGCCACAACGCCAGACCTCATAATACTAATATACGAATAGAGTACCAATGATACTAATGGATACTAATTTTCTTTAATGACGGCTTGTATAATAACACCACCTTGTTATTATTTCAAGGGGGTTGTATAATAGCATAAATAATATGAAAGTTATACTGTTGAAGGAGGTGCAAAATATTGGGAGTAGGGGAGAAATAAAAGAGGTCGCGGATGGGTACGCGCGGAATTTTTTGTTTCGACAAGGCCTTGCCAAAGCGGCCACGGCTGTGGCGATTGAATCAATCAAGGCGATGGAAGAAAAAAAAGCGCGAGAGATGAAGCGCGAGCTGGCCGAAAGCCAAAAAATAGCGAGCCGGTTAGACGGAGTAGAAATTGAAATTTTCGCGAAAGTGAGTGATACCAACACGCTTTATTCCGGAGTGGGTGCGGAACAAATCACCCGCGCTGTCCGCAAACAGTTGGGGGTTGATTTAAAAGCTGGACAAGTTGATTTGCGAAAGGGAATTAAAGAATGCGGCGAGCATCGCGTTAAAATAAAATTCCCGCATGGTTTGGAAGCGGAATTAATTGTCAGAGTATCTGCCGAGTGATTAACGCCCCTCCGTCCGCGGAGGGATTTTTAATTAAAAATTATGTTTTATGATTACTAAAAAAGCTCGTAAGTACATATTCGTTGTTGGTGGGGTTTTGAGCGGAGTAGGGAAGGGAGTAACTTGCGCGTCGCTGGGCGCGATTTTTAAAGCCAAGGGGTTTAAAGTTACCGCGCTTAAAATTGACCCATATATCAATGTTGACGCCGGCACAATGAATCCTGTTGAGCACGGCGAAGTGTTTGTTACCGACGATGGCGATGAAACTGATCAGGATATGGGGAATTACGAGCGTTTTTTAGATGTGGATTTAAGCTCGGAAAGTTACATGACCACCGGCCGAGTTTATTTAACCGTGATTCAAAACGAGCGCGCCATGAAATACAAGGGCAAATGCGTGCAAGTGGTGCCGCATGTGCCGGAAGAAATCATCAGACGGATTGATAACGCGGCTGATAAGCACAATGCCGAGATTGCGTTGATTGAGGTTGGCGGGACGGTGGGGGAATATGAAAATATTTTGTTTTTGGAAGCGGCGAGGATTTTAAAATTAAAACATCCGAGCGATGTTGCTTTTATTTTAGTCAGTTACCTGCCAATTCCCAGCCATCTTGGCGAAATGAAAACCAAACCGACCCAGCACGCGGCGCGCGCTTTGAATAGCGTTGGCATTAACGCGGACTTTATCATCGCGCGCGGGAAAACCGAACTGGATAAGCCAAGGCGCGAGAAGTTGGCGATTTTTTGCAATGTTCCGGCCGATAACTGTGTTTCCGCGCCTGATGTGGCGTCAATTTATGAGATTCCGCTGTTATTGGACAAAGAAAATGTCTGTAATAAATTATTAAAAATGATGCACTTGCGTCCGCGGCGGAAAGATTTGGTTGAGTGGAAAGATTTAAATAAAAAAATTGTCAAAGCCAAAAAAGAAGTAAAAATTGCGGTAGTCGGGAAATATTTCGGCACCGGCGAATTCACTTTGGCCGATTCGTACATTTCCGTGATTGAAGCGATAAAACATGCGTCTTGGTTTAATAATGTCAAACCGGTTTTGGATTGGATTGATTCCGAGGATTTTGAGAATGATTTGAGTAAGATAAATATTTTACGTGAATATGACGGCGTGGTGGTGCCGGGTGGATTTGGCAGCCGCGGGGTTGAAGGCGTAATTATGGCGATTAAATTCGCGCGGGAGAATAAACTGCCTTATTTGGGACTATGCTACGGCATGCAGTTAGCTTGCGTGGAATTCGCGCGTAATGTGTTGATCAAGAAGAAAGCGAACACAGTTGAAGTTGACGCGGAAACTCCGGATCCGATTATCCACATCAGTCCCATTCAAGCCAAGAATGTGCGAGAAAATCGTTATGGCGGGACAATGCGATTGGGCGCGTATGATTGTGTTTTATCAGCCGGAAGCAAAACACAAAAAGCGTATGGCGTTGACAAAGTCAGCGAACGCCATCGCCACCGTTATGAATTTAATAATGATTATCGCGGGATGATTGGAGATGCGGGTTTGCAAATTGTCGGCATTAACCCGGAATCAAATTTAGTGGAGATAGTTGAGTTGAAAAATCATCCTTTTTTCGTCGGTACGCAGTTTCATCCGGAATTTAAATCCCGTCCGATGCGTCCTCATCCGCTGTTTAGGGAGTTTGTGCGGGCAAGTATATCAAGTAAATTAAAAAATAGCGCTTAAGCGCTATTTTTTAATTTACTTCTTCAACGCATCTTTCAATCCTTTGCCAGCCTTAAACTTCGGTACTCTGACCGGCGGGATTTGAATTTTTTCCGTTGGCCTCTGAGGATTAACGCCGACGCGGCCGGCGCGGGTGCGGGAGCTGAAAGCCCCGAAACCGGCGATGTTTACTTCGCCGTTGGCAACCAAAGTGCTGGTAACGATGTCAACCAACGCTTCCACCATTGCCTCGGCTTCTTTTTTAGAAGTACCCACTTTCTCGGAAATTTTTTGCGATAGTTCTGCTTTGTTCATAGATTTTAGATTAACGAAAATTAAAAAACCGCTTAACTTACATACATAATATAGCATTTTAAACAAATAGACGTCAATAGAGCCAAAAATGTTATCCACAGTTGTAAATTTATTCACATAATGAAAAAAATCACCGACGATTATTACGTCAGTGATTTAATTTTTATTAGTGTAGATTAGTGGTCGTGTATTAGTGGGCTATTTACCTGGCGTATTCAATCACCCTCGTCTCTCGAATCACCGCCACTTTGATTTCACCCGGATATTGCAATTCGTTTTCGATTTTTCGGGCAATATCCTTGGCGAGATTATAAGCGGCGTAGTCATCTATCGCTTCCGGTTTGACGAACACGCGGACTTCGCGACCGGCTTGGATGGCGTAAACTTTTTCAATGCCCGGAAAATTACCGGCGGTTTTCTCCAAATCTTCCAAACGCGCGACATATTGTTCATAAGTGTCGCGCCGCGCTCCGACTCGCGCGCCGGAGATGGCGTCAGCGGCTTTGACAATCTGCGTGATTAACAGTGTCGGTTTATCTTCATGATGATTTAACGCGGCATCCTGCATGTCGGCATCCAAGCCGAATTTTTTCAAGATGGTCGCGCCGATTTCCGGATGGCTGCCTTGAGTTTCTTGGTCAACCGCTTTGCCGATGTCGTGGAACAGCCCGGCTTTTTTAGCTTTGGCCGCGTCCACTCCGAGCTCCGCGGCGATTAAACCGGAAAGATATGCCACTTCCATTGAATGATTTAAAATATTTTGGCCATAGCTGGTGCGGTATTTGAGCCGGCCAACGATTGAAACAAGTTTGGGGTCAATGCCGGTAATGCCGAGCTGGTAAAGTGTTTCTTCGCCGACTTTTTTAATATCCAGCGATAATTCTTTTTTCGCTTCTTCAATAAACATTTCAATTCTGGCCGGCTGGATACGTCCGTCTTTAATTAATTTTTCCAATGCCAAAGCGCAGACGCGGCGGCGGATCGGGGAGAAGCTGGAAACTAAAATCATGTCCGGAGTTTCATCAATAATCAACTCACAACCGGTTAATTTTTCAATGGTTTTGATGTTGCGGCCGTCTTTACCGATAATCCGCCCTTTCATTTCCTCGCTGGGCAAGGCGACCGAGCTGGATGTGGTTTCCGAAGAATGATTCGTCGCGCAGCGCTGAATCGCGTCTAAAACAATTTCCCGCGCTTTTTCTTCATAAGTTTCGCTGTTCATTTTTTCCACTTTCATCAGCCGGACCATCAAATCTTCTTTACTGTTTTCTTCAACCACTTTGAAAAGTTCTTCTTTGGCCTGTTCTTTAGTATAACCCGCGACAGTCTGCAATTTTTCCATGGCGGACAGATGAGCGTTGTCAATGCGGGTTTTTATTTCTTGAATTTCTTCAACTTTTTTTTGCAATTTGGTTTTCCGGTCTTCAAATTCCAGCAGTTTTTGATCAAACATTGATTCGCGCTGTTCCAAACGGGATTGAATCTGGCGCAATTCGCGATGCCTCTGCTCTTCTTCTCTTTTGGCGTCGTCAATTAGTTTGATCGCCTTTTCTTTGGCTTTGAGCAAAAGTTCCTGTTCTTTGTTTTTTGCCTCGCTGATGATTTTTTCCATTCTGGCCTCGGCCGAGTTTACTTGCGCTTGAGCAAGTTTTTTGCGCAAAATATAGCCGAGCAAGATACCAATCGCAATGCCTCCGCCCAATGCTGAAATCGCGAGAGTGATTAATGATGTTGACATACAAAAAATTTCCCAAGTGATAAGGGAGTGTGTAAGTTATTTCGCGAAGATGCTTAATCGGCAATCACAAGATTGCCATGAAGAAAAAATCTACTTGAGAAGAATTTATAAGATTCTGAATTTAGCATGGTATATAATAACATTCTGCTCGTTTTTTGCTTATTTAAGCGAACCCTTCGCTAACTTATCAGCCTTATCACAATTAAAGTTAGTTAAGTTTGGTTAGATTATAACAGAATGTTTTGAGGTTGTCAAGTTTGGCTGAAATTAGCGAAACGAATGTTTGTGTGTTAGAATATCAGTATGTTTAATCAAGAAAACAAAACTTTAGGCTGGGGGGTTAGGGGAGAGGGCGGGGTTGAGATTTGGGACGCGGAGCCGGTCTTTAGAGATGAGACGATTACTTTGAAAGACAAACTAAAACTTCTGTTTTATCCGAAGAAGTGGTTTTTGTATCGTTATATCAATAAACAATTGACGACGAGTGAGAGGCGAGATACGAAACAATTAAGGCAGCTTAGGATATTGGATGTGGGGTGCGGAACCGGGGCGGATGTGATTGATTTGAAAAAGATGTTTGGCCGAAAAGCGGAAGTGGTCGGGGTTGATGTGGTGGCGTTGGAAATTGATATTGCCAGAGAAAAAATTAAACGGCATGGAGTTTGGGCGGAAGTGCTGGTTTATGACGGAGAAAATTTGCCGTTTTCGGACCACAGCTTTGACGCGATATATACTTCAGATGTGTTGGGGCATGTCAAAAATGTGGCTGGGTGGCTAGAGGAATTAAGTCGGGTATTAAAACCGGGCGGCGTGCTGGCAATGTTCGCGGAATCAAAATTAGGCAAGCACGCTTTTATCAGAAATTTCCTGCTGAAGCGCGGGATTAACACTGACCCACACAAAGAATTTCACATCTCGCTTTATTCAAAAGAGGAGTTGCAGGAAAAGTTGCGCGTGGCTGGGTTTGCGGTGGAAAAGATGTATTCGGCATTTTGGGCTGGCTTTTGGGTGCACCCGGAAGAGTTTGCCCGCAGATTTGACGACGCAGATGGACGCAGATTTGTGGTGTTGCGATTGATAAACAAGGTTTTGTATTTGGTGAAGAGAAACTTGCACCCATATTCCACGGCGTTGTGCGAATTGTACGGGTTGGCGGAGATGTTGTTGGTTGGAAGATTTTTAGAAGTACAGGGGTATGTTATTTTGGGGGAGAAGAGGATGGGAGATGTTGAACGCTTGTCATTCCCGTGGAAACGGGAATCCAGAAATCGTTAGTATGTTTAGGAAAATATTATACACGCGGTTGAGTTTGGGAATTTTTTTGGTGACGGTGATTCTCGGTCTGATTTTTTTGTTGAATCCGTCGTGGGGGATAAAAGGCGATGGCCATGGTTATTATATTTACTTGCGTTCTCTGTATTTTGATCATGATTTGAATTTTAGCAACGAATATGCTCGTTACGACGCGCTTTACGGCACGCATTTTTTGCAAAGCGCCATTACTCCTATTGGGAAGTTGGGCAATCCATTCGCAATTGGTTTAAGCATATTTTGGCTGCCATTTTTTATCGCGGCCAGAATATTTAGCGCGTTTAATTCTCCGGATTATTTTTTGGCTGGTTTTGCTGACAGCTATCAAGTGTGGCTGGGTTTCGGTTCCATCATTTATGGAATAATCGGCGCGATTTTTCTTTTTTGCGCTTTAAAGAAATTGTTTTCCGCGCGGTCAGCTTGGTCGTGTGTTTGCGCGGTTATTTTTCTTTCCCCGCTCGTTCACTATTTGGTTTATGAGCCGTTGATGTCGCACGCTTTGTCTTTTGCTGTTAATAGTGTTTTATTTTGGTATTCAATAATTATCTATCAGGCAAAAGAAATAAGATTAAAAAATTTATTGATGCTTGGTTTCTTGGGTGGTTTGGTAATTCTCGTGCGTTGGCAGGAGGTGTTCACTTGGTTAGTGCCATTGGTGATTTTGGTAAAAAAATTAAAAGAGAATAAGATAAAACTTCGGCAGATTATTATTCCGCCGGCGGTTGCTTTCTTTTGTTTTATTCCACAAATGATAGTTTGGAAATATCTTTATGGTTCGTTTTTAGTTATTCCGCAAGGGCAGGGTTTTATTCAATTAGGGCAATTAAAAATTTTTGCGATATTGTTTTCCGGCATGCACGGCTTATTTTCTTGGCATCCTCTTTTGCTGATAGGTTTAGTTGGTTTGTTTGTATCTTATCGCCGAGACCGTTTGCTATTTTATTCTCTTTTGGCCGTATTTCTGGGGCAGATTTTTATCAATGGGAGTGTGATTGATTGGTGGGGCGGGTCTGCCTTTGGCGCCAGAAAATTTATTGGTGCGCTGTTTGTTTTTGCTTACGGTTTTTCTTATCTTTTAGATTTTTTATCTCAAAAAAAGTTTCTATATCGTTTGTTGGTTTTTGTTTTGTTGTTTGGAGTATTTTGGAATTATTTTTTGTTAATTTCCGCGCCTAAAGGTTATTTATCGCTTTCTGAATCTGTAAGTTACAAACAACTTTACTCCGCGCCGTTGAAGGCAGCGGTTGATTATTTTAGATAGGTTCAAAAAATAAAAAATCGCCATAGTTTTTATGAGCGATTTTTATTTTCTATCAAGGCCACACCCTCAGTTGCATTTTTCTCCCCTCTAATTTATAATATATCCGATTTAGAAATTTAGATGTATGTCATACAAAATGCAAGGCGGCCAATATTTAAACTTGCAAGATTCCAAATTGGAAAATATTCCTGGCATTGATCCGGAAAAATTTAACGAAGCCGCGCGGATAATGCGCGGGTTGATGTTTTGCGCGGTTGAAGCGGCTAAGTCCGGGCATCCGGGCGGTTCCAGTTCAAAAACCGAAATGTTTTTAGCAAAAGTTTTGGGCGGGGCAATGGCGTTTGACGTATTGGATCCAAAAAATCCCGGGCGGGATAGAGTGGTGTGGTCTGCCGGACATTGTTCGCCGGGTTTGTACGGCGGTCTTTCTTTAATATATGGCGCTCTGCGCAAAGCCGGAAAAAAGTTTGACGCGAAAAAATTAGGCGCGATTTTGCCGGAAGATTTAATTCGTTTTCGCCGGCCTGATGGTCCGCAAGGCCACATTGAAAATCATTACCCGCTGTCAGATATTTCCACCGGCCCGTCAGGGCACGGTTTATCAGCCGCCGGCGGAATGGCCATCGCGCATCGTTCCTCCGGATTAGACACGAAAGTTTGGGTGTTTATGGGCGACGCTGAATCAGAGGAAGGCATGAGTTACGAGGCGCGCAATATTATAAATACGGTTGGCGCGTCAAACTTAATCGTCAGTTTGGATTACAACCATTTTGGCATTGACGGAAATATTAATGAAGTTATTTTATCTCCATATATCAACCACTGGCTGGGACTGGGCTGGAATGTGATTGAGGTTGACGGGCATAATATTTTGGAATTAGTTCACGCTTATCAAAAAGCCGCGCAGGGATTTAATAATGGAAGCCCGACAGTTGTTTTGGCGCACGCGATTAAGGGTAAATTTTATGGCGCAAAAGAAAATACCGCTGATTCGCACGGGAATCCGGCCAAAACTGAAGAATACGTGGATTTGATGAAAAATTTAGGTTTTATCGTTACCGGCGAGGTGAAAAAAGATATTGAAATAGTTTTGCAAGCTTTAACGCCGGAATTGGCGGGATATATTGTTGAGAGATTGGAGGTAGGAAAGACCCGCCTTCGCCCTGGTGGGGCTTCGGCGAGGCAAGCCGAAGAAAAATTAGTAGAAAAAATGCATTCCGCTTTGGTTGGTAGGCCATTAGTCAACCCGACGGACATCAGACGGCCGAAAGAATTGCCGAAAGAATTAATTTTTGAAGAAGGGACGAAAGTGGCGACCAGAAAAGCCACGCAAGCGTTTTTTGAGTGGCTGATGAAACAAACCGCGTTTTTTTGGGCCGGTTGCGGGGATTTAAGCAAATCAATCTTAACGCAAAAAGCGGAAAACGTTTTTGGCGACATTAATCGCGATAATCCGTTCGGCCGTGGCATCCGTTTCGGCATCGCCGAGCAAAATATGGCGATGATGAGCGTGGGCATGACGATGGATAGATTGCCCGGCGGGTTCGCGCCGATTTCCGTTTTTTCTTCTTACGCCGTGTTCACCTCAATGATGACCAACTGCGTGCGGTTGGGTTTAATCGGCAATCATTTGAATCCAAAAACCAAGGGTTTTTTTATTCTGCTCGCCGCGCATGACGGGCCGGAAACCGGCGAGGATGGTCCGACGCATCAGGGCTTGTATTGGATGAGCATATATAACGCTTACCCGGGAATTAAAGTTTTTAAACCAATGGACGCGAATGAGACGATTGAAATGCTGTTTTACGCGCTGGAAAAAGGCGAGCCGATCGCGTTGTCAGTTACCCGTCCAGATACGATAGTGTTTGACAGAAGCGTTGGCAAGTCAAAAGCGTCAGACGCAACCAACGGCGCCTATGTATTTTATGAAACTCATAAATCTAAAATCATTCCGCCAGCTGGCGGACATAAATCTAAAATTGTTCTTGTGGTGTGCGGCAGTCAAATTTTAATAAATACTATGGAAGCGGTGCGGGAGTTAGAGGCGAAGGAGTTGGAAGTGAAAGTTGTTGCTGTTACTTCGCCGGAATTGTTTGAAGAATTGAGAAAAAATAATCCAGAAAAAGCTAATGAAATTTTCAGCGATGAGGATCGCGAACGGACGATCACGATTCACAATGGCTGGAAAGGATTTTTGTATCCGTTTCTTCTGCCTAAAGATTATGTGAGCCGAACCATTGCGATTGATACTTATTTAAAGTCGGGGAATCAAGAAGAAGTATACGAACTCGCCAAACTTACGTCCGAAGATATTAAGAATAAAATTTATGAGTTTACCAAAATTTCTCACCGATAAAAATTTAATTCCTAACATCACGATCAATCCCAATCTAAACTATCTCGGGACGGAGACGGCTTTTGGTTTTGGGGCCGAAGTGCTTGCGGTTGAGAATTCAAAAAAATTTCCGCAAATTTTTAAATTTCATGTCGGCGATACCGGTCCGACCACGCCGGAGCCGATTATTGATATCGCGATTCAGGCCCTGAAAAACAAACAGACAAAATACGGCCATTTCGCCGGCTATCCGCAGGTGCGCGAAAATATCGCGAGATATTGGAGCGAAACTAGAGGCGTGGAAATTAAAAAAGAAAATGTTTTGCTTCAGCCCGGCGGCAAGCCGGTGATTGAATTAATGTTTCAAGCTTTGCTCGCTCCCGGCGATAAAATCATCGTGCAAGATCCAGGGTATCCGGTTTACGAATCTTTGGCCGAGTTTAACAATCACGACGGCGTATTGCGCTGGCAGGCGCATAAAAATGAAAGCCCTTCGGCTGGTTCGGCAGGCTCACCACAGGGTGGCGTTCAGGGCAAGACTTTGGAGTTTAGAGTGGAGGATTTGGAAAAATTATTGGCGGGAAATAATCAAGTTAAAATTCTTTGTCTTAACACGCCGCAAAATCCAACCGGAATGATTATTGGCAAAGAAAAATTGGAAGCTATCGCCGAATTAGTCAGAAAACATAAGTTTTTTGTGATTTTTGACGATATTTACGATCAGATTGTTTTTGGCGGGAGAAAACAATACAGCTTTCTTTCCATTCCCGGCATGTTGGACTGGACGATTAATTTGAACGGTTATTCAAAAAATTACGCGATGACCGGCTGGCGTTTGGGATTTATCATCGCGCCGGAATGGGTGATAGAAATCTTCGGCCGGCTGGCGATAAATAAATGGAGCAACGTCAATCGGATGGAACAGATTGTCGCGGGCGCGATTTATGGCGATGTAACTTTGGATGGTTTTGAATATAAAAGCGTGAAAGACGAAGTGCAGGCGATTATTAGCAAAGATTTTATTGAATATGAAAAGAAAGGCGGGTTTGTTTCCGAATCTTTGAATTTGTTAAAGCCATACATAGTTTGCAACGAAGCTGAAGGCGCGTTTTATTTGTTTCCTAGTTTTCAGAGAGTTTTAGATTTGAAGTATGTTAAAGAAAATTTAGGATTAAAAAGTGATGTGGATTTGCGCAATTGGTTGTTGTACGAGAGGGGGGTTGCCACGCTTTCCGGATCTGATTTTGGCAAAATGGGCGCGGGCTATATTCGTTTTTCTTACGCCGAAGACAGAAACCGTCACATCATACCGGGCATGAAATATATTTTGAAAGTGGTGATTGAGTTGATAGAAAAATCAAACGAGATTGCGCCGTTGAAAGTTGAGGAGGTTGATGAGAAGGTGGGGGAGCTGGAGAAGAAATATTTTGAGGTTGGTAAAGTTTGCTAAGTAGCTAAGTTTGCTAAGTTTGATTGTTGACGGAGGTTTTAGTTTGGTAGTATAATATAAAAACTATGGAAAATGAAGATGCGCAGAAAATAATTAAGATATTGGAACAACATGGAAAGAGATTTGATGAACAAGATGAGCTTTTGCATTTTATTTGTGAAACAGTAGCAACAAAAGATGAACTTGGCGAGTTAAAAAAAAAGATGAATGAAAGATTTGACGTGACTGATAGCCAATTATCAGGGATTAAAGTTGAGCTGGTGAGTATCGGGAAGGATTTGGAAGAAATTAAATCAAGTTTGAAAAAATTGGAGGATAAAACACAGGAAGACGATGACGCGATGATTTCTGAAATTGAGAAATTAAAACAACGGGTCGCGGTTTTGGAGCGAGAGCTGGTGAAAGTAAGGCAAATGCAGCCGGCGTAAAATCATAACTCCTAACTCTAAAATCTAAACTCCAAAATCCTAAATTATTAGTCCGTCCTCTTGGCCGTTCGGCAAGCTCACGGCTCGGGGCGGATTTTTTATTTTTTGATATTGACATTGTTTTGTTTTTTTGCTTAAATACACCCGGTTCATTCAAACTAAAAATAAATTCACGCGTTTGGGGCAAAACGCGTGTTAGTTTTATATAGTTCTAGTTGGTTCAAAGTTTCTGGCGGTTCTATGTGTCCTCTTGGGTGAGGACGAGGAGGGTTTCAATCATGATAGCAGAAAGACCAAGTATCTGGATGGGAGTCACACTGAAGAGTGTGATTTCCGGCTTCATCCTGGCGGTCATCATGTGCGCCGCCAATTCCTACCTGACGCTCAAGGCGGGCGTCATCGAGGAAGGGCCAATCATCGCGGCCTTGATCTTCACCGGCATTTTCTTTGCACTGAAGCAGAAGGTGACGACCACCGAGGCTATGATCGCGGCCACCATGGGATCGGCCGGCGGAAGCTTCGGATTCGTCACCAATATCTTCGCGGCCTTCCAAATGGTGGGTATCACGCTCACCACCGGCCAGATGATGTTGCTCACGCTTTCCACCGGCGTTTTCAGCGTTCTGATGGCCATCCCGTTCTACTATCTCTTCATCGTGAAGGAAACTTTGCCTTGGGTCGTAGGCGAGGCTTGCGCCAATGTCATCCAGAACACAGTGGCCTCAAAAGATACCAAGCAGGGTAAAATCATCCTATGGTTCACCATCCTGTTCTTCGGCGTTCTAATGCTACAAGGCAAGATGTGGATGCCGGAGATGAGCGACTTCTACACCTTCGGAATGGTGGGAGTAGGCCTGGCTTGGAGCCCCTTCTTCTTGAGTGCCGGAGGACTGTTGGGTCTGCGCACAGGTTGGGGATTCGTGGTTGGAGCGCTACTGCTTGTGATTGTATCACCGTACACAAACAAGCCGGCCGCTCCCCACAAATTCTTCTATCCGGGCGTGGCCTTTCTCATCACCTCCGGCCTGACTACACTCGTGCTTAAGTGGCAAACCATGGTGTCTGCGTTGGGCGCCCTGAAGAACATCGGTAGTGATGATGGTGGAATTCTCCCACTCAAATGGCTGGCCGGACTTAGCCTAGTCGTAGCTATGATCATTGTTGTGATCCTGAAATACTGGTTCGGGGTGCCTATCTATCTCGGTATCATCTATATCGTGGTGGGAGGAGTATTCCTGAATCTGGTCGCCATTCGAGCGGCAGGAGAAACAACTTTCAATCCGGTGCGCGCTATGGGTATAGTAACCCAGGGCATCGGCGCTCTGACCGGCGCCGTGGACAAGCTGGTCAATCTGACTGGCGCGGGCGTGATGGCTGGCAGCAACAACCAAACCAGCATCCTGTGCCAGGATCTCTACTCCGGTTGGCGGCTCAAAATTAACCCGAAACTGCAGGTGGCCTTGCAGGCGATGGTACTGCCAGTCATTGCCGTCGTTAGCGTCGGCATCTTCTACTTCTTGTCATCCACCACTGAGATCTCGTTGGAAAACGACAAGCTGTCGGCGCCGGTAGCTAAGGCCTGGGCCGGATTCTCCCTGATTCTTAATGGCGACAAACTGCCCGACAACGCTCTCAATCTGATGTACATATTCGGAATCGGTGGCGTGGTTCTGGCGTTGCTGGAAGGAAATGCCGCTATCAAGCGCTTCCTGCCTTCCACTACCGGCATCGGCATCGGGCTCATCCTGCCAATCGCTTACTCATTGGATTTCTTCGTGGGCGCAGTGATATTCCTCATCCTCGCCAAGAAATTCAAAATGGGCGAAGAGACAATAAGTAGCATAGCGGCCGCCGGCATTCTCGGCGAAGCGGCTGGCGGGCTACTGAACGGCGCCCTGAAAGTCGCAGGCATCTTCCCGTTAGAATGAATATCTTATCACGACGGACAGCACACGCGCGCGTATTGCCCCACGCGCGCACTGCCTTGAATTGACTTCGCAGTCATTCAAGGTCCTACCGCGCTGTTCCGTCCTTCCCCATTTTTAGCATTAAAAATGTGAAAAGCGGGGAGGAGAAAATTTATATTAAAAAATCATTCAATAAAGAATGATTTTTTAATATAAATTTTTTAACTTTCTTCAATCTCCGAAATCATTCAGAAATTTAAGGGAGTGGTGGAGGCGCGGGCGTTGTGATAAACGTCGGCGTCTCCACGGGAGGGAAAGAGCGGTGTGCGCGCTACGCGGCAAGAGGATTCTCAATGATCAGAGAGATTCCCTGGCCGCCGCCGATGCACATGGTTATGAGCGCGTATCGCTTGCCAGTGCGGCGGAGGCCGTAGGCTGCGGTGAGAGTGAGGATTGCGCCGGTGGCGCCGAGCGGGTGGCCCAGAGCGATTGCTCCGCCGTATGGGTTGACTTTTTCAGGGTCAATACCCATTTCGGTGAAGCCTTTGATGCAGGCCAGAGCCTGCGGAGCAAAGGCCTCGTTGAGCTCCACCCAGTCAATCTGGTCGCCGGTCAGGCCGGCGCGTCCCAGCGCTTGCTTGGTGGCCGGCACCGGCCCCCAGCCCATGATCTTGGGGTCGCAGGCGCCGTAGCCCCAGGCCACGATGCGCGCCAGCGGTTGAAGGTTATGTTCTGTAGCGGTGAACTGCTGGCAGAGTACCATGGCCGCCGCGCCATCCACCACGCCGGAAGCATTGCCGGCAGTGATCATTCCGCCGGGTTCGAATGTTGGTCGGAGACCGGCCAGCCCGTCATACGAGGCATCGTCCCGGATGTGGGTGTCGCGGCAGACGTCCATTGGGCTCACTCCGCCGTTCACCGGCACCGACACCGGTACGGTTTCCTCGTCGAAGTAGCCGGTGTCGCGCGCCGCCTTGGCCCGTTCGTTGGACTGCAAGGCGAAGCGATCACACTCTTCGCGCGTGATGCCGTTCTGCCGACCTAAGAGTTCGGCCGTATTCGCCATGGCCATGCCAGCCACGGGATCAAAGAGCGAGAGCAGCATCATGTCCTGCAGGGCAGCGCCAGGCGGGAGACTGGTCAGCGGCCCGTACTTGACGTGTCGTCCGCGCAGACCGTGCGCGACGTGCGGGTATTGCATTGACTGCATTCCCACGACAGCTACGAACGGCCCGTTGAGATCTCCTAGCAGGAGTTTCATGGTACCTTGAACGATCGCTTCAGCGCCAGACCCGCACAGCCGTTGAACCGTGAGCGCGGGGACGTCTTCGGGCAGACCGGCAAGGAGTCCGACATGGCGAGCGCCATACCACGATTCCCGATGCGAGTCGCCGACAGTGCCGGCAATCACGTGGCCGAACTTGTCAAGCAGGTTGGCCAGAGGCGTGATGACGGCTTTGAGAGCCATTGCTCCCAACTGGTTGGTTGTGAAGCCCGAGAACAGACCGGGCGAACGGTTCTCGTGCAGAATGTCAGCCCGTGGCGTTCGTTTGCCACCGTCAATGATGACCACAGGATCTTCGGCAAGAATCCTTTCGAAGTGTTTCATGTTGTCATCCTCCTACGAGTTCATGAACACGGCCGGAACCTTGGGGCCGTTGGCCATGAAGTTTGTGAGTCCGATTCGCATGTCCTGTGTCCCGAAGCAGTGGCCGAAGCCGTCCGCTTCCAGTTTGAGTCCTTCCGCGAGTGGCAGAGCGAGCCCTCTGCGGACCACGTCCACCAGGATGGCGTCGATCGCCTGCGAATGATGGCCGATGTCAACGATGGGCGTGCCGTCCGACACCCCCATCGGGTTGGGGTTGGTAGCGTGGATTTCCGGATCGGGGTCCTTCAGATGCGCCGCGATGAATCGCTTGGCGCTATCCATAGGGTCGCCCGAACCGAGGTCCCTCGCCCAGCCGATTTCTTTTGCCACGCCGGCATTGATTGTCTTGCCGGTGCGGAGGAGCTCCAGCGCTTTCGCGAATCCGACGAGGCGCGGGAGCCGTTGCGTGCCGCCGTAGCCAGGGATGATACCGAGATTGACCTCGGGTTGGCCGATGATGGCGTTCTTGCCGACCACGCGGTCGTGGCAAGCCATCACGAGTTCGCATCCGCCGCCGAGGCAGGGACCGTTCACCACTGCGATGACCGGCTTGCCGAGGCTTTCGATGTAGTTGAATATGCCCTGTCCGCTGATCGCCATGACCGTGCCCTGTTTCGGGTCTGTCAGCGCGGCTAGTTCGTTGATATCTGCGCCGGCGATGGCGCCGTTGTAGCCGGTCAGGATGATGCCTCTGACCTTCTCGTCCGTCTCGAGTCCGCGGAATGCGTAGTCAAGCTCCACCATGGTCAGGCGGTTGAGCGCGTTCATAGCTTCGGGACGAAAAATTGTGACAACCACGATGCCATCATCGTTGATCTCCACCTTGACGTTGGAGAAGAAGTCTATCGACATGGCCTCCACGATGCTTTCCGGCACAGTGAAGCCCGGGTTCTCCTGCGCGTAGATTGCGCAGATTGTTCTGATCTCGTTCGGGTCCTGGTTGAACTGCGCCACGAGTCCGAACTTGAACCCGAGCGCGTTCTTGCAGAGCCAGTCCAAATCAGTCGCCGAGATCACGTTGTTATCCACGAGCCAGACTGCCCGTCCGATGATTGCGGCCATGAGTTGATCGTGGATTGTTCGTTCGGTTTCTTCATTGCAGGACTTGTCACCCGACAAATCCCACGGTTGCGAGCCCTGTTGGAGAAGAACCGGCGGTGCTGTCCAGTAGTCGCCGTATTTCTCCCGCATCATGTCGGCGCAGAATCTGATGATCTTGTTGCCGGCAGTGATGTTGAGCACGTTGAAAGCGCCACTGCCGCCGATGTACTTGTCGGCGATAGCGTTCACTTGGGCCACAGTCGCGACCCCGCGCTCAACCAGCCACGCGCAGGCCAGACAATAGATCGTGAAGATCTGGTCTGCCGCGAAGCAGGGAACATCGGCCGTTGCGATCGGCACCTTGCCGAGCGCCACAGTCAGATCGTACGCCCTTTGCCAGTTCACATGGTGGCCGACGAGCTCTACCGGCAGAGAGCGCCAGGCCGGAGTGAAGGGATGCCAGACGAAGAATCGTTGATGGCGCAGTACTTTCTTCGTAAGCACAGCCCACGGAATGCTGGACGTGGTCGTGAGGATCAGGCAGTCATCCCGCACTATCTTTTCAAGTTGCGCGTAGATGCTCTGCTTGACTTCCACGTTCTCGCTTGCGGCCTCAAAGACCGCGTCGCATTGGGACAGGTCGGACAGGTTGAGGGTTGTTGTGATGGCCGCGAGCGCCTTGGCGGCGGCTCCTTCCGAAAGCTTGCCTTTCTTCACGGCTTTCGTGACATAGCCGCGGATACGGCCCATTGCCGCACCCAGTTGCTCTTGGCCGACATCGACCAGCAGCACTTTCCCGCCTGTTTTCGCGGCTAATCCAGTCGCGACATAGGCGATGTCAGCGCCGATGACTCCGGCGCCGACAATTCCGATATTCAATTGTCACCTTCCTTTTCTGTTGCTGTTTAGTAACCTCTTTGCCCTTTTTACTCCTTTCTGTTATTGGGCAAAATTAGGTTAACAAAAAAATCGTTTCGCGTCAAGATGAATACATTGACTTTTTTTTTCTTTTCAATTATACTTTAATCACTTTTCGCAATTGTCATCCCGAGCGACCCCGCCATAGCGGGGGAGCCGAGGGATCCCTTTCCAACGCACAGAAAGACGCATCAGAATAGATTTTATTTAAAATGGATTAGCAGGCAAAGAAAAGGGATTCCTCACCGCCTCATCGGCGGTTCGGAATGACAGACGACCCAACCTATGAACGTCTCTGAACTCGCTCGCCAATTAAGAACCAACACCAAAGAACTGCTGGAAATTCTCCCGCAGTATGGTTTTGATATTGGCCAACGGGCGATTAAGATTGATAACAAAGTCGCGGATCAAATTTCTCGGCGCTGGCGGTTTATTAAAAAAGATTTGGAAGAAAAAAAACGGAAAGCTGAAGAAGAAAAAAAGCAGAAAGAAAAAGAATTACGCAAAGAAAGCGGACACAGCGTGGTTTTACCGCAACTCATAACTGTGCGGAATTTTGCCGAGCGCTTGAATCTTCCGATTACGCAAGTGATTACCGAGCTGATGAAAAACGGCATTCTTGCCAACCAAAATCAAAACATTGATTATGATACCGCCTCAATTATTGCCGGAGAGCTCGGTTTTACCGTGCTAAAAGAAGAAGGCGGAGTCAAAGTTGATATTCAAAAAGAAGAACAACGCGGTCAGGTTTTGGAGCAAGCGCTAGCCAAAGCGGAACATTCTTTGCCCCGCGCGCCGGTGATTGTGGTGATGGGACACGTTGACCACGGCAAAACCAGATTGTTAGATACTATCAGAAAAACGAATATTTTAGATACTGAATCCGGCGGCATCACCCAGCACATCGGCGCTTATCAGACAATTTGGAAAGATCCGAAAAGCGGTGAGGAGCGCAAACTGACTTTTATTGATACTCCGGGTCACGAAGCGTTCACTGTTATGCGTAGCCGCGGCGCGAAAGTCGCTGACATCGCGATTTTAATTGTGGCGGCGGATGATGGCGTCAAACCTCAGACCGAGGAAGTTATTAATATTATAAAAGCCGCGAAGTTGCCGATAGTAGTTGCCATCAACAAGATTGATAAGGATGGCGCTGATCCGCAGAGAGTGCGCGCGGAATTATCACAGAGGGGCATTCAAAGCGATGAGTGGGGAGGCAGTGTGCCAATGGTGGAAATTTCCGCGAAACAAAATTTAAATATTGATAAGCTGTTGGATATTTTATTGTTGGTGGCTGATATGGAGCAGGAAAAAATTAAAGCTGACGCGAGTTTGCCTGCCGCGGGAACGATTATTGAATCCCATGTTGATAAGGGTATGGGGCCTGTGGCCACGGTATTGGTGCAGTCCGGCACTTTGAAATTAAATGATCCGTTGGTGGTTAATGGTGAGATTTACGGCAAGGTGCGGGCGATGAAAGACTATTTGGCTCGTACTTTGGAAGACGCTCCGCCATCAACGCCGGTGCAAATTGTCGGTTTTAAAGTCGCGCCGGAAGTCGGTGATATTTTAGATGTCAGCCAAGCCGGCCAAGCGGAAAAAATTAATGTCAAAGAGAAAAAATTGCGCCAAACCGGAGCCGAGCGTCAGATAGTTGTCGCTGGTAATGAAGATATTGAAGAAGATAAAAAGAAAAAGATTTTGAATTTAGTTATTAAGGCTGATGTGTTGGGTTCATTGGAAGCGATTATCGGCACTTTGGAAAAATTTAAACACGAAGAAGTCGGCGTGGCGGTTGTTGGCAAGGGTTTAGGTTTTG
The DNA here is from genome assembly GCA_016207245.1 of Candidatus Magasanikiibacteriota bacterium. Classification (GTDB taxonomy): domain Bacteria; phylum Patescibacteriota; class Patescibacteriia; order Magasanikbacterales; family UBA922; genus 2-12-FULL-43-12. The sequence goes on from JACQQA010000007.1 coordinate 31,634, forward strand.
TTACCGAGGATGACGTGAATAAAGCGGAAGCCGCCAAAGCCGTGGTGGTTGGGTTTCATGTTAATCCGACCTCCAGCGCGGAAAATTTGATGATGGAAAAAGAAGTTACTTTTACTCGTTATGATGTGATCTATGATTTGTTTAATTGGGTTAAGGCTGAATTGGAGAAAATGCTATCATCGGAAAAAATCGCAACCGAGATTGGCAAAGTTAAAGTTTTGGCGATATTCCGCACTGACCGTGGCATGATGACTGTCGGCGGCCGGGTAATGGATGGAAAAGTTAAATTAAATACTTTAGCCCGCGTTATTCGCGAAGGCGTGAATATGGGCAATGGCAAAATTGTCCAGTGCAAAGTCGGCCCGCAGGATGTGAAAGAGGCGTCCGAAGGCACTGAATGCGGCATGCGGTTTGAAGGCAAAGTTAAAATTGAAATTGGCGATAGTTTGGAAATTTATACAGAAGAAACAAAAGCAAGAAAAATAGTTTTTGAAAAATAATTAAATTTTTTTTAATCTTAATCTTATGTCTGAAATCAGTTTCACCGACGCGAATTTTGACGCGGAGGTTCTTAAATCAAGAGTTCCTGTTTTGGTGGATTTTTGGGCGCCATGGTGCGGGCCATGTCAAATGATGGGTCCGATTGTGGAAGAATTGGCAAAAGAATTTGACTCTGCCAAAGCGAAAATCGGCAAAGTTAATGTTGACGAAAATCAAGTTACCGCCGGTAAATATAAAGTTTTAAGCATTCCGACTTTTTTTGTTTTTAAAAACGGCGAGGTGGTTGACCAGATGGTCGGCGGAGTTTCTAAAGAAAAATTAGCAGGCATGCTGAAGAAACACACAACATAAAGACAGAGCAACACTGAAACACTTTCTGTCATTGCGAGGAGTCCGCAGACGACGAAGCAATCCAGAACAATCACGGGTAACTGCGGTGGATTGCCGCGTCGCTCGTTCCTCGCTCCTCGCAATGACAGACAAATTTTTTTTAATCACTCATCTATGTCAAAACCTCTCAAAATCGTTTCGTGGGCAGTCGGAATTTTAGTATTAATTTTCGTTGTCATCGGCGTCCTCACAGTCTGGACTTCTTATAAAGAATCAAGAGGTGTAACGACTGGCAGCGCAATGAATGAAGGCGGTCCTTCCGGTGAGAGCGCTTCTTTCGGTCTAACTTATGGCACGGCTACCGGTTTAGGCCAATCAAGCGGTGGTTTGCTCGCAAAGGTGCAAGAAAAATTTGCGGGTAGCGAGTCAGGTGAATCCGGCGCGGCTGTTTCTGACAGCGCGCAGGACTTGAAAACCGATCGCATGATTATTAAAACCGGTTCGTTGGCAATGGTGGTTAAAGATGTAAAATCCGGCGTAGCCGCTATTACGCAATACGCGGAAAAGAACGGCGGTTTTGTGGTTTCCAGCAATGTCCGCAAACAGGGCGTGGCGCCTTATGGGGAAATAACTATCAGGATTCCATCAAAACTTTTTGATAAGGGCGTGGCGGATTTAAAAAGTATGGGTCAAGTTGAAAGCGAGCAGGTGAATGGGCAAGATATTACGGAAGAATATGTTGATTTGACTGCACAGCTAAAAAATCTGCGCGCGGCTGAAGAACAATTTTTAGTAATCATGAAACAGGCGACGCAGATAAATGACATTTTGTCAGTTCAGAGAGAACTGACGAATATCCGCGGACAGATAGAACGGATACAAGGTCAAATGAAATATCTTGAACAAAGCGCTAAACTTTCCACTATCAGCGCGTATTTATCAACCGACCCGGATGTTTTGCCTGCTGTTGACCAGCAAGACAAATGGAAGCCATTGGGGCAAGTAAAATCCGCGGCCCGCAGTCTGCTGTCCGTTGGCAAGGGTTTGGCCAATCTAATCATCTGGTTAATCATCTACATCCCGCTCTGGTTAGTAATCGGCTTGGCAGTGTGGGGTTTGGTGAAAGGCGTGAGATGGGTGAGAGGGAGAAGAATTTAAAAATAAAAAAACTGCTCCGATGTAACATCGGAGCAGTTTTTAATAGAAATGTTGTTGAGGACGGCGGGCAAGTGCAGAGCACTGCCCGCCGTCCTCGTTGTGGTCCCTGTCGTAGTGCTCACGCCGCGCTACTTGTGGGACGCCGGGCCCCTGCCGTCTTCGTCGATGTTGGCCATCTTCCGCATTTCCATCTGCTTGGACGAACGCCGGTTGTAGAGTCGGAGCATTGGGCACCTCCTAATGTTGTGCGCTTTTGATGGCGCACTTGTGGTGAAGCATCCGCCGTGGACGCAACATAAAATAGATTATACTCACAGGAAGCAAGATTGTCAAGGTCTTGTGGATAACCCTCTATCATCTATCACTTATCTCTTATCTCAATCTATCTCCATTTATCTCTTGCCTTTTTTTCTCAAAAGAGTAAAATATCACTACTTTATACTTTACAAACTTTATAACTTTTAAACTATCGTTTATGTCCAACCCCTTCGTAAACGCCATGGCCCAGCTTGATAAGGCGGCCAAAATCGTGAACCTGGATAAAAATATTCACGAGGTTTTAAAACAGCCGGAACGAGTGCTTACTGTTTCTATTCCGGTGAAAATGGACAACGGCGAAACAAAAATTTTCACCGGTTATCGTTCGCAATACAACAATGCGTTAGGCCCATACAAAGGCGGTATTCGTTATCATTGGAATGTAAGTTTGGATGAGGTCAAAGCGCTGTCTTTTTGGATGATGGTAAAATGCGCGGTGGTGAATATACCGATGGGTGGCGGGAAGGGTGGAATAATTGTTAATCCCAAAGAATTGTCAGTCGGAGAATTGGAAAGATTATCCCGCGAATATATTAGAAAAATTTGGCGCGTCATAGGTTCGGATAAAGATGTTCCGGCGCCGGATGTTTATACCACGCCGCAAATTATGGCTTGGATGCGTGATGAGTTTGAGAAATTGCTCGGTCGTCCAGACCCGGGCGTTATCACCGGCAAACCGCTGGCGCAGGGCGGGTCGGAAGGACGCGAAACCGCTACGGCCATGGGCGGGGTTTGTGTGGTTAGAGAATTGGCAAAGAAAAAAGGATTGAAGCCATCAGAAACAACGGTCGCGGTTCAAGGCGTGGGGAATGTCGGCGGTTTTATGGCAAAATTATTGCGCCAAGACGGCTACAAAATTGTCGCGTTGAGCGACTCCAAAGGCGGTGTTTATAATCAGGACGGGATTGACCCGGATAAAGCGGAAACGATTAAAAAGAACGGAGGAATGTTAGGTTGTTATTGCCTCGGCTCGGTTTGTTCTTTGGAACAGATGCCGACCGATGGGCCGTGCCGCCATGTCAGCAATGAAGATTTGCTGGAATTACCGGTAGATATTCTGGTGCCGTCAGCGTTGGAAAATCAGATTACTAAAGAAAATGTTGACAAAATAAAAGCGAAATATATTGTTGAAATGGCTAATGGTCCGACCACGCCGGAAGCGGATGAAATTCTACACGCGCGCGGAATTCCGGTTGTACCTGATGTTCTCGCCAATGCCGGCGGAGTGACAGTCTCATGTTTTGAATGGGAACAGAATTTGAAAGGCGAGCATTGGAGCGAAGCAGATGTGTTTGTAAAATTAGAAAAAATAATGGTGAACGCGTTTAATGAAGTTTGGGACACGGCCGAGAAATATAATGTTACTTTACGGCAAGGGGCATTTGTTAAGGCGATAGAACGAGTCGCCGGGAAGATGACAAAATAAAATATTAGAAAAATATTAACCCCGTCCTTTGGCTACGCTCAGGACGGGGTTTTGTTTGGAGGGAAGTAGGGGAGTCTTTGCCAGCTAAGACTCCCCAAAAAGGGAAAGGACGGGGTAGAACGTGCTCGTGTCGCAACCGTTGCGGTTTACTTTGCGTCTGGAGGGACACCGGACGCCAAGTAGCTGGCGATAGTATTTAAACACAGATTTGATTTTTTGGGAAGAGTGGGCTAAAATGTAATCACGGGATCCGTTACAATCCGTTTAATCCGTGTGCTATCAATCACAATATGCAAAAAAAATACAACCATAAACAAGTAGAAGCGAAGTGGAAAAAATATTGGGAAGTAAAAAAATTATACAAAACAAAAGATCCTTCGACTTCGCTCCGCTCCGCTCAGGATAAACCCAAACAATATATCTTGGACATGTTCCCGTATCCTTCCGGCGCAGGTCTTCATGTCGGCCATCCGAAAGGATATATCGCGACTGATGTGGTTTCCAGAATGAAAATGATGCAGGGCTACAATGTTTTGCACCCTATGGGTTGGGACGCGTTCGGTTTGCCGGCGGAAAACTACGCGTTGAAAAATAAAGTCCATCCGGCGGTCGCGACCAAAAAAAATATTCAGGTTTTCAAAAAACAACTTGGCCTTTTGGGTTTCACTTACGATTGGGACCGCGAAATCAACACTACTGATCCCAACTATTACAAATGGACGCAGTGGATATTTTTGCAGATGTTTAAACGCGGGCTGGCTTATGAATCTAACGAACCGATAAACTGGTGCCCATCATGCAAAACCGGTTTAGCTAACGAGGATTTGGAAGACGGCAAATGTGAGCGTTGCGGATCAGCCATAGAACAAAAGCCAATGCGGCAGTGGGTTTTGAAAATTACCGATTACGCGGAGAGGTTGTTGAAAGATTTGGACACAAAGATTGAAGTACTAATTCCACATGTTATTGATAAAAAGAATCCACCAAAGCCCGGCAAGAAAACGGTTGAAAGAAAAACTATTCATGCGATTGTTCGTGACCCCAAAACTGGAAAGTTTTTGTGTTTGCATTGGAAAAATCATCCTTGGACAACTTTTATCGTGGGTGGGATTGAAGATAATGAAGAAGTTGTGTCTGCCGCCAAACGCGAGGTGTTGGAGGAAACAGGTTATGACGATTTGCGATTCGTCAAGATACTGGGTGGACAGATTAAGGCCGAGTATTACGCCGCCCATAAAGACGAAAATAGAATTGCGAACGTCACTGGCATACTTTTTGAATTAAATAGTCATAGGCATGTGCCGGTTGCTGCTGAAGAAGCCGACAAACACGAAGCGATTTGGCTGGATAAGGCCGAGATAACAGAAGAGAGAATGACTTGCGCGGAATTATCATTTTGGCTAGAACAGCTTGATTCGGCCTCTAATAGTTGTCAATCAAGGCCATTGCTTGACTGGCCGGAATCAATTAAAGAAATGCAGAGAAATTGGATTGGACGTTCCGAAGGCATAAATTTTAAGCATAAAGTCAAAGATTTGGGAATTGAATTTGAGGCTTACGACTCAATTCCGCAAACATTTTTAGCGCAGACATTTGTTATTATTGCTCCAGAACATCCATTGGTGAAGAAATTAGTTGAAGGCACGGATAAAGAAAAATCAGTGATGGCGTTTGCGGAAGAAATTAAGAAAAAAAAACTTAACAAAAAATTTGATATTGAAACCGACATGGAAGGTATTTTTACAGGTCGGTATTCTGAAAATTATATGGGGACTGGCAAAGATTTACCGATTTGGGTAGCGAGTTTTGCTTTGATGGATTATGGCACTGGTATTGTGGGTTGTTCGGCGCATGATGAGAGAGATTTTAAGTTTGCTAAAAAGTACAATTTACCTCTACTTTCGGTTTTGTTTCCTGTGGATAAAGAGCTGGCAGAAAAAGTCAGAAAGCAAGAAATATTTTATCGCGAGTCAGGTGGAATTTTAGAAGAGCCAAAAAAGTTTGCTGGTATGCGTTGGGATAAAGCGCGCGAGCCAATTATAGATTATATTGTGGAAAATGGTTGGGGCAGAAAAACTGTCAATTATAAACTCCGCGATTGGGTGTTTTCCCGCCAGCGCTACTGGGGCGAACCGATTCCGTTGGTGCATTGTGAGAAGTGCGCCCGTCTGCCCGGCGGGCAGGGTTGGGTGGCCGTTTCAGAAAAAGACCTGCCCTTAGAACTTCCCAAAGTAAAGCATTATGAACCATCAGGCACTGGCGAGTCGCCGTTGGCGAATATCAAAAACTGGGTGAACACAAAATGTCCTCAATGCGGCAGACCGGCAAAACGGGAGACAAACACAATGCCGCAATGGGCGGGAAGCTGTTGGTACTACCTTGCTTATTGCATGAAACACAAAAATAAGTATGAGTGGGATAAAGAAAAAATTGATTATTGGAATCCAGTAGACCTGTATGTCGGCGGGGCGGAGCACGCGACGAGGCATTTGATTTACGCGCGGTTTTGGCACAAGTTTTTGTATGATATCGGCGCGGTGAGCGCAGTCGAACCATTTACCAAATTGCAGAACGTCGGTTTGATTTTAGCCGAGGACGGACGCAAGATGAGCAAGCGTTGGAATAATGTTATCAATCCCGATGATGTCGTTAAACAATACGGCGCGGACGCGATGCGGTTGTATGAAATGTTTATGGGACCGTTTGATCAACCTTGTGCGTGGAGCACACAGGGAGTGGTGGGGATGTGTCGTTTTCTTGATAAAGTATGGAATTTGAAAGCAAGAATTACAAGTTACAAGAAACCCGCCTATCGGCGAGGCAGGCAAGATACAAACAATATCCAATATACAATATCCAATATACAAGTGATATTGCATCAAACCATCAAAAAAGTCACCGAAGATATTGAAAATTTAAGATTCAACACCGCGATTTCGCAGTTGATGATACTTACCAATGAAATGTCTCGGTCGGAAGTCATAAGTCCTACGTCATACGCCACACTACTTCAACTCCTCGCCCCCTTCGCTCCCCACATTTGCGAAGAACTCTGGAGCCAGCTCGGCAATAAGAAATCAATCTTCTCGTCCGACTGGCCAAAATATGACGCGGATAAATTGGCCTTTGACACCATGAAACTCGCGGTGCAGGTGAATGGACGGGTGCGCGCGACGATTGAAGTGGCGACTGATGCCAGCGAGGAGGAAATAAAATCTTCTGCTTTAGCGGATGAAAATGTAAAGAAGTGGTTGGAGGGCAAAGAGCCGAAGAAAATTTTTTATGTGAGAGGGAGGTTGGTGTCGGTTGTTGTTTAATCCGTGTTTTATTTGTTTATGTGGGAGGGGATTATTAATTCAAAAAGCAAGACGTTTTTAACGTTTTGTTTTTGTTTTATCATCGGGGTGGCGGCAGCGTCTCTCTTAGAATTAAAAATTGGATTTCTTTATCTCTATCTATCTTTATTTATAATCGTCACTCTTTTAATCATTTTTTGGCAAAACAAAATAACGCGGTTTTTCGTTATTTGTATTCTGTTTTTTGTTATCGGCGTTATCCGTTATCTCCTCGCTTTCCCATTATCTTCAAACCACATCGCTAATTATGTTGGCAAAAAAGCGGAGTTGACCGGTTTTGTATCCAGAGAGCCGGACGTGAGAGAAGATGGTGTTAGATATGTTTTGAAAATCAAAAATCCTAAATCAAAAATCCTAAATCACGAAATTGATGGCCGGGTTTATTTTAAATCAAATCTCTATCCTCGTTTTCAATACGGGGATGTATTGAAATTAAATTGTGAGCTGGAAAAACCGGAAGCGAGCGATGACTTTCGTTATGATATGTATATGGCGAAAGAGGGGATATTCGCGCTCTGTCAATCGCCGTGGGCGGAAAAGGTTGGAGAGGGTGAAGGATTTTTCGCGTATAGCGCGATTTTGTGGTTGAAAAATAAAGCGGCGGACAAAATTAATTTGCTTTGGCATGAGCCGATGGCGAGTTTTATGGCCGGTTTGCTTTACGGCTATCGCGGCGGGTTGGGGGAGTTGAATCAGGCATTCAATCGCACCGGCATTACGCACATTGTCGCGATTTCCGGTTATAATATCAGCATTATTGCGACAATTTTAATTGCCTTTTTTACTTTTTTATATATTCCGCGCAAAAAAGCGTTTTGGCTGGTCTGCGGAGGAATTTTATTATTCGTAATTTTTGCCGGCGCCAGCGCTTCGGTCGTGCGGGCCGGCATTATGGGCGCGTTAGTTTTGCTGGCAAAACAACTTGGTCGGTTGTCTCGCGTTGGCAATGTGCTGGCTCTGTCAGCGGTATTAATGTTGCTCCAGAATCCGTTGGTTCTCCGTTGGGATGCCGGTTTTCAACTTTCTTTCGCCGCGACATTGGGTTTAGTTTATTTGTCGCCAAGAATTCAACGCTGGTTTGTCAGATTACCGGAATTTTATGGTCTGCGTGAGACTTTTGTTTCAACTATTGCCGCGATTATCGCGACTCTGCCGTTGATTTTATTTAATTTCGGCCGCTTGTCAATCGTCGCGCCAATCGTGAATGTGTTAGTTTTGTGGTTGATTCCGTTCCTGATGCTGTTTGGATTTCTTGCTGTAGTGTTAAGTCTTATTTTTCTCCCGGCCGGGCAAGTCGTCGCGTGGATCGCTTGGGTTGGATTAAAATATATCGTACTCGTCGTAACTTGGTTTAGCAATCTCAAATGGGCGGCGATTGAATTTAGGATTAATTGGGTTATAATGGTATTATTGTACTTATTGATAATCTCTATTTTTTATGCCAAAAGTAAAAATTTTAGATTCCAAAGTCGGTTATAATTTATTGGCTGATTATTACGCCAGTAAAGAGAAGTACTGGAATAGTTTTGAAAAAGACAAAGTCCTGCCGATGCTCGGCGATTTAAAAGATAAGAAAGTTTTAGATGTCGGAGCTGGGACAGGGAGATTGGCCTTAAGAATTGCCCATGCCGGCGCGCAGGTGACGGTGTTGGATGTGTCAAGGGAAATGTTAAAAAAAGTACAAATTACAAATTACAAATTACAAATTATTATTGGCGATGTTGAAAATTTGCCGTTTGCTGACGAAAGCTTTGACGCTGTGATTGCGACATTTTTAATCGTACATTTGAAAGATTTGCGAAAGTTTTTTGATGAAGCTTATAGAGTATTAAAAACTGGCGGGTTGTTTTTGGTTACTAATATTAACCAGCGAAAAGCTCCGGCAATAAAAACAAAAGACGGATTGGTTGAAATTGAATCTTTTTATCACCGTCCTGAAGCCGTGGTTAAATTGCTGGAAGAATTGGCATTTTCAGTTGAGAAAAATGAATTTGTGAGAGAAGGGGAGAATTGGGTCAATCAGATCGTTTTGGCTAAGAAATAAATTTATGTTTAGGGCAGCAAAAGTAGTTTTTATTTTATTAATAATCACTTTCGGACTGATTTTTTATGTTAGGTTTGAGAATGGAAAAATGGAAGTTAAAGTAGATAGCAAAGAGAGTGTTGTTGATAAAAACCGGAAAGAAAATTTGCGGATAACTTTTTTAGACATCGGCCAAGGCGACGCGAGTTTTATTGAGTTTCCGACCGGCGAGCAGATGCTGGTTGATTGCGCGGTGGACAGCAGAATTTTGTCCGCTCTCGGACGCGTAATGGAGTTTTATGATAATAATTTGGATTATTTAGTAGTCACCCATCCGGATTCCGATCATTATGGCGGCTGTGAAGATGTTTTGCGCCGTTTTCAGGTAAAAAATATTATTTATAATGACGCGAAAAAATACAACGATCCGGTTTGGCGCTCCTTCTGGCAGGCGGTTCAAAACGAGAACGCGGTTTATTATCCGATTAATCAACCGGTCATTTGGCAGATTGGCAGCGGCACAATTAACTTCATCTATCCCGACCACTCGGTCGCGTCAAGCACCGCTTTTGCTCCCGGACAAAAAGAAATGGGGGATAATAATGCTTCGGTTGTCTTTCGTTTAGATTATGCCGGGCACAGAGTTTTGTTTACTGGAGATATGGAAAACGAGCTGGAGCAATATTTAATTAACAAAAACAGTGGACAATTAAAATCCGATATTTTGAAAGTCGGCCACCACGGCAGCGGCGGAGCATCCGGGAAATTATTTTTGGAAGCAGTGGCGCCGGAATACGCCGGAATTTCCGTTGGCGCGGACAATACTTACGGTCATCCCTCATTGCGGGTCTTAAAACGTCTTGACCGCGTCGGAGCGAAAGTGTTTAGAACTGATTTGGACCGTGATATTGTCTTCGAAATAACCGCTGACGGCACTATCTTGAAAAAATAGTATAAAGGGAGTAAATTACACCTCATCACTACACCCCTGCACCACACCATCACTTGGCGATTCGGTGATGTGGTGATGAAGTGATGCCGTGATAAAGTGACACTTATGAAAAATTACTCCTCAAATCGCGCGCAAAAAGGCAAAACCGCATACCGCACACCGAGCCGGTGGATTAAAAATCGTCCGGAGAGTTTTAAGAAGGCGCAGGGGACTAAGTTAAATGATCTAAAGTCGTATTTCCAGCGTAAGAGTGTTGTGAAATAAGAGATAAGAGATAAAATTTTTAACAAAATTATTTCTTAATTATCTCTTATCTCCCATCTCTATTATTTATTTAATCATCGCTCTGTTATATGTCAAAAGAATCTCCTTACAAAATTCTCTCCGTCGGCGGTTCAATCATTATCCCCAAAACCGGTTTTGACGTTAAATTTTTGAAAAAATTTCGTCAATTAATTTTGTCGCGAGTAAGAAAAGGCGATAAGTTTGTGTTGGTTATTGGGGGTGGAGCGACTTGTCGGGCGTATCAAAACGCACTCACCCAAGCCATAAAATTGCCAAACCGGCAGCTGCATTGGCTCGGAATTTATACCACTTGGTTTAACGCGGAGTTTGTGAGATTATTGTTTTCCGGTAAGTATGTTTACGAAAGTGTAATCAAGAATCCAACTGATAAAATAGTTACTAACAAATCAATCATTATCGCCGGCGGATGGAAGCCGGGATTTTCCACTGACACTGATTCAGTTTTGTTGGCAAAACAATTTTGCGCGAAAGAAGTGTTGAATCTCTCTAACATTGATTATGTTTACGATAAAGACCCGAATAAATTTTCTAATACAAAAAAAATAGAAAAAATAAATTGGAAAGATTTTCGCAAGAATATTGTCGGTTATAAATGGCTGCCCGGCAAAAATTCTCCATTTGATCCTATCGCCAGCGGATTAGCCGATAAGTTGGGTTTGAAGGTAATGATAATGAACGGGAATAATTTAGCAGAAGTTAGGAAAGCGTTGGAGGGACGGAGGTTTAAGGGGACAGTTATACAATCATTTGACACGCTTTCAACGTAGATGTATAATATATTGGCTTAATTTTTTAATTATGATAGATACAAAAGAACCAACACTTAAAAACGTTTTAGATGCGTTTAACAATTATGCTTTCCATACTGATCAGCAGTTGGGTGGGATCAAAGAAGAGATTGGTGGCATAAAGACTGAGATTGGTGGGATCAAAGAAGAGATTGGTGGCATAAAGACTGAGATTGGTGGAATCAAAGAAGAGATTGGTGGCATAAAGACTGAGATTGGTGGAATCAAAGAAGAGATTGGTGGCATAAAGACTGAGATTGGTGGGATGAGAGGTGAGATTGATATGATTATGGAAGAGGTGGGTGGCACGAAAGTAGAAATGAGCGGCCTGAGAGCGGACATCGCCGATATTAGGGCTCAAATGGTAACCAAGTCATATCTTGATGATAAGCTGGCAGATTTACGCGGCGATTTAACTGTATTAATGCGCAAAGAAGACACAAAGCTAAAAGCTCTAGTGGATATTTTAACAAAGAAGAAAGTTTTATCCACTGAAGAAACTAAAATTATTTTTTCAATGGAGCCCTTTCCACAGTTGGCATTGTAATTTTCCCGCATCATTCTAAGAGTACGGGCACTTGCCCGTATTTTTATTACCCTTGAAAAGAGGGGTGTTCTATTGTATGCTAACTTTGATATGTCTCTTTCATCCAACTACAAAATTTACTCCACCTCCAAAGACGCTTGGGACGCGATGTATCAGGCGATTTCAAGCGCACAAAAGTCAATTTATTGGGAGTTGTATATTTTTCTTGATGATGAAGCCGGTAATCCATTTTTTGATTTGTTGGAACAAAAAGCCAAAGCGGGGGTTGACGTGAAAATTGTGGTTGATTCGCTGGGCAGTTTTTGGCTGTCAAACAGGCGAATAAAGCGTCTGCGCGAGGCAGGAGTTGATTTTCGTTTTTTTTATGAGCGCAAAAAGCGTTATCGTGGCTGGTGGAAACGTTTGTGGAGTAGGACGCATCGCAAAATTTTGATCATTGATCAGACAATCGGTTTTATCGGCGGCGTCAACGTCGGCAAAGAAATGAAAGATTGGTTGGATATTCATGTGCGGTTGGAAGGAAACGTGGTGCACTCGCTCTTGCGCGCATTTGCTAAATCGTATATTATTTGCGGCGGCGAGAAAAAGAATGTCCGTCGATTTTTAAAACATAAATTATTTTTTTCACGCGGAGATGGTGAGTTGATTTTGGATGAACCGCACGCCCGGCATTCCTCGGCGCGGGAAAGATATACCAAGGCGCTTTCGCTGGCCCGCAGGCGGGTAATTTTTTTTTCGCCGTATTATTTTCCAGATAAAAAATTTTTACTGGCCTTGTGGCACGCGCGCAAGAGAGGCGTCAGAGTTGATTTATTGATTCCATTCCGCACCGATGTGAAAATAATGGCGCTTGTTACTTATACTTGGTTTTCTTTGTTAAGAAAAGCCGGGGTTAAAGTGCATTTAATCGACCAGATGTTGCACGGTAAGGGAGTCATTGTTGACGATGATTGGGCGATGGTGGGAAGCAGCAATCTTGAGCATACCAGTTTTTATGATAACTACGAAGCAAATTTAAAAATAGAAGATAAGGCGGCCATCAAATTTATTAAAGATGTTGTGGAAAGTTGGATAATGAAATCAAAGCATTTATACGATAACCCTTCAATTAAATACAGCTTTTGGCAGAGGTTTCAACAGCGGGTCGCCGTTAAGTTGTATAGATTGTGGCATGGGGAGAAGTGATCGGCGATGAATTATGAATTAAGAATTATGAACACCGATAAAATTCAACCACTCGCCGACAGAATGCGGCCGCGGAGTTTCGCGGAATTTGTTGGGCAGGAAGAAATAGCGAGCAGCGGGAAATTATTGAGAAAATTAGTGGAAAATGATGAATTATCTTCTATCATTTTTTGGGGTCCGCCGGGAGTGGGGAAAACCACTTTGGCGCAGATAATCGCTAATCAAACCAAGGCGCATTTTGTTGTTTTGTCAGCTGTAGACGCCGGCAAAGAAGAGTTGAGAAAAGTGGTTAGAGAAGCCAAAGACAGGTCGCATGAGATAGAAAGACAAAGAACAATTTTATTTATTGACGAGATTCATCGCTGGAATAAAGCCCAGCAGGACGCGCTTTTGCCGTGCGTGGAGCGCGGAGATATTATTTTAATCGGCGCGACCACGGAAAATCCATCGTTTGAAATTATCGGCCCGCTATTATCGCGCTCGCGGGTGTTTATTTTGAAAAGTTTGACGGAAAAAAATATTTTTGAAATTATCAAACGGACGTTAAAAGATAAAGAAAGGGGATTGGGCGGTTATGAAATAAAAATCGAAAATGAAGTTATAGAATTATTGGCAGGATTATCCGGTGGCGACGCGCGGGTGGCGTTGAATGGGCTTGAACTCGCATTCAAATCTAAAATCATTCCGCCAGCTGGCGGACATAAATCTAAAATCACCACCGACGATATTAAAGAATCGTTGCAGAGGACGCATTTGATTTTTGACAAGAAAGGCGAGGAGTTTTACAATTTAATCTCGGCATTGCACAAATCAATGCGCGGGTCGGACGCAAACGCGGCGCTATATTGGCTCGCGAGAATGTTGGAGGGCGGTTGTGATCCGCTGTATGTCGCGCGCAGAGTTTTGCGGTTTGCCAGCGAGGATGTCGGGATGGCAAACAGCGAAGCATTGATTCAGGCTAACGCGGCTTATGACGCTTGCCATAAAATCGGTTTTCCGGAATGCGCCGTGCATTTAGCTCAAGCGGTTGTCTATTGCGCGAAGTCCAAAAAGTCCAATTTGCTGTATGTCGCTTACGGCAAAGCCGCCGCAGACGCGCGCAACACCTCTCATCTTGGCGTTCCCATTCATCTTCGCAACGCTCCCACCAAATTTATGAAAGAGATCGGGTATGGTAAGGATTACAAGTATAATCCGGATTTTGACAAGCCGGTGGAGCAGGAATATATGCCGAACGAGCTAAAGGAGAAAAAATATTTATGATAAGGTTTTTGTTGCATGCCTGTTGCGCTCCATGCGGTATCGCGGTAATTGACGAGTTAAAAAGCCAGTATGATTTGACCGTCTTTTTTTATAACAACAATATTTATCCGGAAGAAGAATATCTCAAGCGAAAAAAATACGTTGTACAAATATGTGATGAGTGGTTGATTCCAATGATAGATTTTGACTATAATCAAACGGACTGGCGCGAAGCGGTTCAAGGATTAGAAAACGAGCCGGAAGGCGGGGCGAGATGTTCAAAATGTTTTAGATTGCGATTGGAAACAACCGCACGGTATGCCAAAGAAAATAATTTTGATATTTTTTGTACCACATTGACCAGCGGCAGAAATAAAAAAGCCGAAGTTATCAATCCCATCGGCGTGGAGGTTGGTTTAAAATATGGCGTTATGTTTTTTGAAACAGATTGGAAGAAGGCTGGCAGGCAACAGAAAGCGAGAAAAATGGTAGAGGAGCGTGGAATTTATCGGCAGAATTATTGTGGCTGCCGGTTTTCACATAACAATTTAATAATTTAACAATTTAGCAATCCGATGTATCACATACAGCCTCCACCCAATCAGCATTATCTCCAACCCCATTTTGATTCTCGCGAGGATGCCCAGTAAAGGCCCTCGCTTTTTTTCTTTTATCACATGTCTAATGCCTTCGAGAAAACAATGACCGACTTTTTGACCGCTGGTTTTAGCAAAATAATTTAGCGCGATTTCCATTTGATAACCCCTTTTATATTTGTTAGGAATTTTTAGCCACAATTCTTTTTTTATCACCCGCAATCCGGAGATGAGAGGCAGGAAGCGCATTATTTTATTTAACCAATAAGCCCGTCGTCTTATCACGCCAATATACATGATGCGGTTACCGTTGAGTACTGGCAAAATAATTTTTTCCATTTTTTGCGCGGTGAAGCCGGTGATGTCCGCGTCAACAAACATGATTATTGAGTTTTTTGCCGCTTTTACGCCCGATTCCATCGCCGCGGATTTTCCGGTATTATTTTTGCGGGAAATAACCCGCGCGTCAGCTAACCGCGTTATTTTCGCCGTATCATCGTCCGATCCGTCATCAACAACAATAACCTCGTCAACTAATTGGCAATTTTTCAACTCGCGTATAATCGGCTCAATAGTTTTTTCCTCATTATAAGCCGGAATCACTGCGCTCACTTTTTCTGTAGGCATATCTCTTACTCTCCTATCTCTTATATTTTTTATCTCTATATATCTCAATTTATCTCCACTCTTCTTCTCTCACCTTCCACCTCAATAGAAACCCTCTTCACTCTCTTGCCTTCCAGTAATCCACTAGCTTTCTCCGGCCACTCAATCACACAAACAGTCTCCGGATCGCCAATATAATCCTCCACCCCGATTTCGTACAGTTGTTTTTCGTTTTTTAATCTGTAAGTATCAATATGCGCCAATATTTTAATCTTGCAATCTTTCAATCTTTTAATATTATACACTTTCATCAACCCAAACGTGGGGCTAACTATATTTTTTTTAATTCCTAATCCGGCAGCAATCCCTCTCGTTAACGTAGTTTTTCCCGCTCCCAATTCGCCATACAACAAAATCACATCGCCGCCTTTTAATTCAGCGGCGATTTTTTTACCAAATGAAATCATTTGTGTTTCGGTTTTGATGTCCATAAAATACCAGTTTGATCAGTCAGCCATCTCCACAATGATTTAACTTCAATAGTGGTTCCATTTTGTTTGATTGTCTTTTCTTGATTAATGGTTAGAATCAGTCCTTTTTTAAGATGGCTGGCTTTCATTGCTTCCAACAATCCGCTTATTTCTCTTTCCTGATTTTCATCTCCCAAGTGGGTCGTAACTTGAATTGCCGAGGTGATTTTGTTTTTTTCTTTTATCAGAAAATCGCATTCTTTTTTGTTTTTGAAATAATAAATTTCATGCCCGCGCCGTTTCAATTCAATAAACACCGAATTTTCCAATAATCGCCCTTTGTCTTCGGATACGGAGAAAGCTATTTCATTACGCAGGCCGTTATCAATCACAAAAACTTTTTTGTCGGAAATAAATTGTTTTTTAAGCGAGTAGTCATATTTCATCAATTCAAAAACCAAATAGGCCTCGGTCATAAAGCCGACATGTTTACGTACTGACATTGGGCTTTTGTAACCCAGAGCTTTTTTAAGACCATTATAACTGATTTCTTTGCCGACATTGGAAAAAAGATAAGCCGCCAATTGCTGGAATAATTTGGTCTCTCTGATTTTGAATCTGGCGATCAGATCTTTGTATAACACATCTTCATAGATTCTTTTTAGGTATTCTTTTTCTTGATATTTTATGGCTTCGGGAAATCCGCCGCCGGTCAGATATTCGTCAAAGTTTTTTAACATGGCCGCTTGTCCGGCGGAAGAACGGTCAGCCGGATTTATATTTTTAAATGTCAGAAATTCCCGAAAAGAGAAAGGGTAAAGTTCAATTTTAAAATAACGGCCGGTTAAATGCGTGGCCAATTCCGAGCTCAACAGTTTGGCATTGGAGCCGGTGACAAAAATTTTATAGCCCTCTTCGTAAAGACGGCGCGCAAACCTTTCCCAACCGATTATATTTTGCACCTCATCCATAAAGATGACCGCGGCTTCGCGCGATTTTTTGAAAACCAACATTAAATTGGAAAAATCATCAACGGTAAAGTTGATTAGTCGTTCATCATCAAAAGTGATGTAGTAGAAATCCGGGAAGCGGGCGGAGAATTGTTTGAGCAGAGTGGATTTTCCACTGCGCCGGACCCCGGAGATGGCGGTTATTTGTTTGGTTTTGAGGTATTTGGAAAAGTCCACCTCTCTGGCAATGCCGATATCTTTTACATCAAAGTTTTTCTTTTGATCGGCGATGATTTGTTCAAGTAAATTTAGCTCTATCATATATTACTAATATATATTAGGTGTAATTTTGTATATTACTAATATACAGTAAGAGTGGTGTTTTGTCAAGGATTTATCCACAGTTGGGGGGGTTGTAATTAAGAGAGAGAGAGAGAGTAGTATTTAGTTAGATTAGAAGATTATAATTCTTATTTATTAAACAAAATATATGAGTGAACCAACAAGAGGGGCGGGTAACCCTTCAGAAAATGAGCAACCAAAAGAAACAATCGAAAGTTTTGTAAAACGCGTTGAGGAGGCAACAGGGCTTAAATTGAATCGTATTCCTGACGCTCCGCCTGATGATTTGCTCGGTGGATCGATTATTGAGAGATCTCCATACGGAACGCTGATTTTTAGAGATTTATCTCATCAAGATGCGGACGGTAATGATATTTTTGATAAAGCGGCAATTGTCAATAGATCAAAAGAGCTTCTTGAAGCTGATCCAGATGCTGATGGATTGATGTCACACGATTAATATTGATAAAAAACGTAAAAATTTATTCTATGTCAGATCCAAAACGAGGTTATAATCCAGATGAGATAGCGCGTGAAACAGAAACACCATTGGAAATAGCACGAAAAGCGGTTGATTCAACTATTGCTAATATCAGTCAGGAATTATCGACGGAGTTACATCAGAAATACGCCGGAGACAAGGAACAGGTGGCATCTGATTTACGAAAATATAATGAGGAGGCTGGGCCTGAAGGGTGGAAATATGTAATAATAGATAATTCTAGCTTTGGGGAAGTCGGCGGCGGGGCTATTGATTTGGGGGCATTTTTAGCAAGTAAGTTTGGGGCTTCTTTCGAAATTTTACCAGAATTAAAAAATCAAGGAATTGAATCAATACGTAAATATTGGAAAATTTTAGCTGATTTGGAAAAAACGAGTGAAAAAAAACGAATCATTCTCACAGGAAATGAGGCTGTGTTTTTAGCTGCACAAAACACGGTATACGATGGAAAAGTTAATCACAATGAAATGGTATTTTTAGTAAGTGACAAAACGGAGGGTAAGAGTGGTGTTGAATCAGTAGTTATGAAGCGTGTACGTTTAAACGAAAGAGGCGCGAGGATGGAGGAATGGCCTGGCACTGACGAAGGGGATTTTTACGACTGGAAAGCCGAGGCTTTGCATATCAGATGAAAATTTTAAAAATTTATTCTATGCCAGATCCAAAACCAGGTTTTAATCCAGATGAGTCTAAAGTTAACACTGGTGGAGAGCCAACAGGTCAGGATTATTTTAATGCTTCTAGATTTGAAAAAATAAAAGGTATTTATACAAATTATATAGAAGAAAGAAAAAAGCTCACAAAATTGTACGATGAAAAACTGAAAGATTTTCCGATTACACTAGGGCCTTGGAAAAAAATTAAAGACAGAAGTGGCATTGACGTAAAAGGATTTATTTTTAATACATGGCAGAGAGAACCCGACAGCAGATTCACAGAGGACGATCACGGCGTTTCATATGATTTTAGCGAACCCCACCTCAACAGATTTATTGCTGGCGTTTTAGAGAGAGAAGGAAAATTTATCGCTAAAGCACTAAGCGTAACAATAAAAGATGTGATTGGAACTTATTCTTCTCTTGAAGATGCTCAAAAAGCCGCAGACGAATTTACCAAGCAAAAACTTAATGAATATCAAGAAAAACAAAAACGCGGTGACGAGATGGATAGTGATGAATAGTTTGGAAATAGAACAGACTATTCAAAAAAGCAACGTAGTTTTTATATAGAATGTGAGATTCTCTAATTAAGTTTGGGGTGACGATTGGAAATACAACGGGAATTTTTTAGTCAGTTCAATCACTTGCCGGCGGATATTTGCCAGCTCGGTTTCGTTTTGCCAATTGACAACTGCCTCGTTAATCCACTCTGCGATTATTTTCATCTCTTCTTCTTTCATCCCGCGAGTGGTAATGGCCGGCGTGCCCAGACGGATGCCAGATGGATCCATGGGTGAGCGCGGATCATCCGGCACCATATTTTTATTCACAGTAATGCCAGCCGCATCCAAAGCGATTTGAGCTTGTTTGCCGGACAGTCCTTTATTTGTCACATCAATCAACAACAAATGATTGTCCGTGCCGCCAAAACATAATTTGTAATCGCGTTTGATAAATTCCGCTTCCAAAACTTTAGCGTTTTTTTTAATTTGGCGCGCGTAATCCTTGAAAGCGGGTTCCAGCGCTTCTTTGAAAGCCACGGCTTTAGCCGCGATATTGTTTTCATGCGGTCCGCCTTGGAGTCCGGGAAAAACCGCCTTGTCAATTTGTTTTGCCCATTTTTCTTTGCACATAATCATACCGCCTCTTGGACCGCGCAATGTTTTGTGAGTGGTGGTCGTAACAACATCAAAAATTGGCACGGGATTGTTCATCTCTCCGGCGGCAACAAGTCCGGCAATATGGGCGATGTCAGCCATAGTGAGCGCGCCAACTTCGTCAGCGATTTTTTTGATGGCTTCGTATTCAATTTCGCGCGAATAGGCGCTGTAACCCACTAAAATCATTTTGGGCTTGTGTTCCAATGCCATTTGCCGCAAATTATCTAAATCAATCTTTCCTTCCGCGTTGGTTTTATAACGTATAAAATTAAAAATTTTTGCCATGTAAGTAACCGGATGGCCATGTGTAAGGTGTCCCCCATGGGATAAATCCATGCCGAGTATTGTTTCGCTTGGCTGAAGCAGGGCAAAATATACGGCGATATTGGCTGGCGCGCCGGATAATGGCTGAACATTCACATGTTCGGCATTAAAAAGTTGTTTGGCGCGGTCAATGGCCAGTTTTTCCACCTCATCAATAAATTCACAACCGCCGTAATATCGTTTGCCCGGGTAGCCTTCGGAATATTTATTCGTTAAAACAGAACCCAATGCTTCCAAAACCGCTAGCGACACAAAGTTTTCCGATGGAATCATTTCCAGGCCTTCTTCTTGGCGTTTGAGTTCACGATCTATTGCATTTTTAATGTCCGGATCAAATTGAGAGAGCGGTTGTTTGTTCATAATTATTTTAAATCTTTAATTATTTCATAAACATTGGGGGCGCAGTCTGATGGCAAATTATTTATATCATGCCACGCCCACTCAATCGTCTCCGGCCCTGGTTTGATTTCGCCAATACGTTCAGCAAGATAATGCACCAAAATAACCAGCTTGTCTTCCGCCTGCGGTCTGCGCTGGATTATTGTGCGGAGCGGGCGGATTATTTTTATATCAATACCCAGCTCTTCTTTTACTTCTCGGCGGCAGGTTTCTTCCAGAGAAATGTCAAAATTCTCAACCATTCCGCCCGGAATCATCCAAACCGTTGAGCCATACTCTTTCTTTTCTTTATTAAGCAAAATCTTGCCGTTCTCTATAATAACCGGTCCGGAAGCGATGATTGTGCCTTGCGGTAGCTCCATATAATTGAAATTTAAGTGGTTTTATAGTATCATAGCCTTAATTTATTTTCAACAGCTATGCTTTGGGTTTTTTTGGCGATTTCAGCCCATTTGGTTTGGGCTTTGGTTAACCTGCTTGACCGCTATGTCATGGAAAAGAGACTGAAAGAGCCGTTTTTTTACACGGTCGTTATTCTTATTTTTGACGGTCTGGCGAGTTTATTATTCCTGCCTTTTATCGCATTTCATTGGATCGGTTGGACGGCAGTGGTTGGCGCGCTGTTCGCCGGCATTGTTTTTATATTAGGTACTATATTTTTTAGCCGGGCCATTCAAATTGAAGAAGCAAGCCGCGTCAACATTCTTTGGGTGTTTATACCGATATTTGATTTTATTTTTGGTTGGTTATTATTAGGTGAAAAATTGGCCGGTAAACAGTTATTGGCTTTTATTATTTTGTTATCAGGAAGTTTAATCGCCTGCTTGCATTGGCGGGGCGGCAAGTGGAAATTTTCTCGCGCTTTTATTTTAATGCTGATAAGCTGTTTGTTTTATTCCGGCTATGATATTATCATAAGATATTTTACGCGGTCAGCGCCGTTTTCTCTTTTGTATTTCATCGCGTCTTTTTCCATGCTGTTTTGGTTGGTTCCGATTTTATCAACAAAAAAATTCAGACAAAAATATCAATCTGAATTCAAATATTTTAATTTGTCGCTTGCGGTTATCGCAGTTTTCGTTTCTTTTTTCAGCGGACTCGGTTTGTTTTTGAACACTCGGGCGATTTCATTGGGACCGGTTTCATTAGTCAGCGCGCTGGAAGGATTTCAAATGATTTTTGTTTTTGTCATCGCCGCGCTGTTGACTATTTTCGTCCCGCAGATAATGAAAGAAGAGTTTGATCGAAAGAATTTGGTTTTGAAATTGATGGCGCTTGTGCTGATGTTGGGTGGAATAGCGGTGCTATACTTGTAATCGCCGCAAACTTTATGGACTTTAAAGACTTTTAGACTTTACAGACTTTTTACCATATACGTCCCTTTTTTTCTATACCCTAATTTTCTATAATAATTTCTTACTCCAACTCCGGCGATCACCGAGAGTTTTTTAAATTTATTTTTCTTCGCGATCTTTTCCGCTTCTTTCATTAACTTTTTTCCCAAGCCGGTATGCTGTATTTCGCTTTTGTTAATTGCTAATTGTTTATTGTTAATTGAAATAAGTTGGCCGTAGGTGTGGAGTTCACGGATGAAGGCGAGCATACTGTCATTGCGAGGAGCGAGGAACCTGCCTACCGGACAGGCAGGCGAGCGACGCGGCAATCCAGTCGTTTGGCCACTGGATTGCTTCGCTTCGTCGCTCGCAATGGCGAAAGGGAGACGCAGACGGCAAAACGCGAAAACTACCTGCCGCTTTTTGTCCTCGTAACTTAAAAAGTATTCCACACCGCCTGTGGTTTCGTATTTCTCCACAAACAATTTCGGTGATGTAGTGATGTAGTGATGTAGTGATGCGGTGATATGCCCCACTTCGCGGCACCGCAAACACTTACACTTCAACCCGTGTTTCGCCATTTCCGCTTGCAGAACTTGCCGCAGATTCGTTTCTTTGTTTCCGGCTTGAATGTCAGTTGCCGGAATATCGCGAATCAGACGGGAGATGCGGCAATAGCGCGGAGTGGCGAGTTTCATTTGAATAAGCGCGTTGATAAGTTTTTTCTGGCTGTATGGTCTGTATTTGCCTTGTTTATACCACTTATATAATTCGGTATTTTTTATTACCGAGCAGGGGTAGATTTTTACCATATCAGGCTTTAATCCCGGGTCAGAAAAAATTTGTTTATACATTTCCACATCGTGTTTTGGGGTCGTTCCCGGAAGATTTGGCATGAAATGCAAATCAACCTTGAATCCCGCTTGCCGCAGTAAATACATCGCGTCCTTAAATTGCTGAACCGTATGTCCGCGTTTGGTTAATTTTAAAATTTTGTCATCCGGCGCTTGCAAACCGAGTTCAACGCGGGTGCAGCCCATCTCCCGCATGTGGAGGATGGTTTCCGGCGTGATCAGGTCTGGGCGGGTTTCAAGAGTGAGGCCGATGATTCTATGCCGCGCTGTTTCATTGCGTTCCTGCTCTTTTTTTAGCGCAGTTTGTAAGTTACTTATACACTTACTCATTTGTACACTTACGCACTTTTTGTCTCTGTTTGTAGCTCTAAACGACTCCAACATAAACCAATACTGATACCACAACTGATACGCGTTCCAACTCCCGCCTTTGACAATAAATTCAATCTTATCGGTCGGGTGGCCGTTTTGTTCCAGCATTTCTATTCTTCTTTTCATCTGTAAATATGGATCAAACTTAAGTCCAAACGCTCGCGCCGCGGCCGGTTCGGTGGCGAGATAACTTTTTGGCATTTTGGCTTCAGACGGGCAATACACGCATTTGCCCGGGCAGGGGAATGGTTTGGTTAAAGATGTCACAATCGCCACGCCGGAGAGAGTGCGGATGTCAGCTTTGCGCATTAACTTTTCTAATCGTTTATTTGCGACTGTTCTTTTCTTTTTTACTAAATTCTGGTAAGCTGATAACAACTGATGATTGGGTGGTTGATTGATTCCCAACTTATTGCAAGTAATCCGCCGCGAGTTATCAAATTCCGCCTTGGTTAGAGGTTTTTTTGATATAATTTCTAAAATTATTTTTTCATTAATGTTTTTCATGTTTATGAACCCCAAAGATATAATAAAACAAAATCGCCTCGCTTACAACCTCATCGCCGAGGAGTTTTTGCTAAAACGCCAGTATCGGCTTGATGAATTGCGCTTTTTAGAACAATACCTTGACGACGGCGACAAGATTCTTGACCTCGGCTGCGGGTGGGGCAGATTGTATCAGGTTTTTGTCGGCAGGTCAATAAATTATGTCGGCGCCGACCAAAGCATTGAACCTCTCAAAATCGCGCGAAAAAAATTTCCTAAAATAAAATTCGTCAGGGCGGAGATGACAAATTTGCCTTTTGAAAACGAAGAATTTAATAAAATTTTCTGTATTAATACTTTCCACCATCTTTTATCCAAAGATTTGATGTTGGAAACGTTGCAAGAAATGAAAAGAGTTTTAAAGCCGGGCGGACAACTAATAATGACAAATTGGAACTTAAGAGGAGGTTGGCGCGAGAAAAAAATTGAGTCCAAAGAATATAAAGATATCGGGAATAATAATTATGAAATTCCATGGAAGAATGATCTTGGAATAGTGTTGGCCAAAAGATATTATCACGCTTTTTCTCCTTTGGAATTGAAGAAACTTTTGAATCAAGCCGGTTTTGAGGTTGAAAAACAGTATTATGAGAAGTGGGGAAATAGAAAAAAGTGGGGAAAGAGGAGCAATAAAAAAGATGGAGCGAATATTGTGAGTGTTTGTCAACCCTTGACAAGTTGATGGTTTTATAGTATAATTTTGTATTAAATTTTATACATAGAATAAACAAGCCAGCAGTTAGTTAAATTTAATTATAATTTGTTTAACTGGTGTCTTATTTTGCGCAGTTTTTGCGCTAGGAGGTTAGGATGCCGGATCCATGGGATCTCACCGTTGAGCAGGCCCGTGCCGAGGGCAAGAGGCTCCGTCCGAGGCTGGAAGAGGCCGACAGAATCGCGTCTTCGCTCTTCGCCGAGCAGATCAAGGACTACGACTTCGTCGTGGTCGAGCTCGGCCCACCAGCACCTCCGACAACCTCTCGCAAACCGAATCGTCGCCGTCGTTAGCACTTTTTCCAGCCGTTTATCATCTCTCAATGATGTAAGACGGCAAAAACGCAGACGATCCAACCTGTCTGCGTGAGGGCCTCGGAACCCCTCACCCCATCATTGTTTCTATTATTAAATGGATTCAGTGATGAAAAAACAACCTTTTCGCGGGTTGTTTTTATTCTTCCCCCTCCCTTCTGCCTTACATTCCAGTCACCAAACACACCACCGGCCCGTTCCACTGCCAGCCGGAAAGCGCGGCTTTTTTAAGTCCGGCGACAGAGAGGGCGCTGTTGGGGGAAATTGCGAGTTTGCAAGTTTCTTTTACCAGACTTATTGCTTCCAGAATTTGTTTATTATCAATAATCCAGCCCGATCCTCCGCTGGTTTTTGTTATTTCAATCACTTTCTCTTTTCGCATCGCGACGTGGTCAACGATGGCGCCGGCTATTGATGGATTATTTAACTGTGTGGCGACTGTCAGATCAAACTCTTGCGCAATCGGGTGGCAAGCAACAGTTTGAACAATATGAATCTGCGGACGGTTTTTTAATTTTAAATAATTATCAGTCCAAAACGCCTCGCCCAAACCTTGCGCGGTCGTGCCGGAAGAAGTGGGGACGAATATTGCCGCTAAGTTTGGAATCTTATCTAATTCTTCGGCCAATTCAAAATAGCCTAAAAGCGCGTTGTCGTCGGTTGATTGACGCAGAATTTTCGCGGCGCCGTCTTTGTCCATTTGAAACGCGGATTGTTTTGGCCTTTCCACTTGTTCAATTTTAATTTTTGTGTCCTCAATCGTCAGCAGAAGAAGTTTTAATTTTTTTTGGTCAATGTTTTGGCCGACAAAAACCGTAAGCTTAATTTTGCTCGGATTGTTGCGGTTGTGCGCTTGCGCGGCGTGAATCGCGGCCAGCGCCGCGTTGCCGGAAGAAGAAATCACGAAGTCGGTTTTACCCTCTTCTTTGAAGTATTTTTTTATCATCAGCGGGATTGACCGCCCCTTGTGCGAGCCGTATTTGTGCTGATCCTCGCGTTTAAGGTAAATATCTTTTACCCCGAGCGCTTGGGCCAGTTCGGCATAAGGCATTTGGATTGTCTTCATATATATGCGAACTTACGAAAAAAATACGAAACTGCGAACTACGAAAATATGCTTGCAATTTGTCCGCTGTTATTGTATCATATTTTCATCTTAACATTAACTTTATTCTTATGAAACTCGTCTGTCCAGAATGTAAAAACGAAGTTGATTTGTCCCGTTATCCAAATTTGGCGGTGGGCAATGTGATTGAGTGCCAGATGTGCGGGATTTCTTTGCTGGTGAATAAAATCGGTGATGATGTGGAAGCGGAGATTGTAGATGAGGGAAAATGAGTGTTTTGATTAATAAGTGTGTAAGTGTATAGGTATGTAAGTTTTTAAGTACACAATACTTAAAAACTTACTCACTTACAAACTTATTCACTAACATTTCAATCATCCCTCTAAAACCATGACTGCCAAGAAAAACGATAACATCCCCAGCGCGTGAGTTATCAATCAGAAATTGCACCAGCTCTTTATCATCCTCAATAAATTCAACATTTGAATGTGTTTTGCCGATTATTTTCTTTAAGTCCTCACCCTCAAGCGGCGGGGATTTTTTTTGGTCATGTTTGATATGAGTTAATTCAGGAATTATGACTAAGTCTGCCGCATTGAATTTATTATCATAACTTGGTATCGCTTCCAGCTGTCGGTTGCCGGTGTTGGGTTCAAAGATGGCGATGATTTTCCTGTCATTGCGAGGAGGATCCGCCGGCTGGCGGAGACGACGCGGCAACCCAGTGTTGTTTGGTGACTGGATTGCTTCGCTGCGGCTCGCAATGACAGACGCCAGTGTTTTCAGCGTTGATTCCGCTTTCGCCGGCGAATGCGCGATATCGTCAAAAATCGTAATTTTGCCTTCAAATCTTTTTTCCAATCTTCTTTTTAATCCCTTAAACTCGCCAATGGCTTTAATAATTGTCTCAGGCTTAATTCCAATCTCACACGCCATCGCGAACGCGCCGGTAATGTTTTCTGCCATGTAGTCACCGAGCATGTTAGTCTTTAGATGATAGGTTTTAGATTTTAAGGTGATATTGAATTCTATGCCATCTGTATTTATTGTTAAATTATTAAATTGATAAATTGCCGACTTCGAATGTCCATAAGTAACAATTTGACAATTTGACAATTTGACAATATTTCTTACCATCTCGTTTGCCACAATCGTCCCATTTTTCGGCACAGACTTTACTAAACTCTCAAAAGCCGCGAAATAACTATCTTCCGTCGGATACACATCCGCGTGGTCCCATTCCACCGCGGTCAGAAGCAGGTGAGTGGGGGAGTAGTGCGCGAATTTCGGCCGATTGTCCCAACGCGCAGTTTTATATTCATCTCCCTCGAGCACGGAGTAGCATCGTCCGTCATCGCGAGCCATGACGCAGGGGCGTGGCGAACCAGTCGAATCGGACACTGGATTGCTTCGTCGTCGCGCGAGCTCCTCCTCGCAATGACAGATTGCGGACGGGAAATCCTCGTCTATTGCCAGCCCCCCAAACATATAGCTCGGCTCCAATCCGGCTTGCGTCAAAATCCAACTCAACAGCGCGGCCGTAGTAGTCTTGCCGTAAGTTCCGGCGCAGACGATAGAATTTTTTCTGACAAAATATTCCGCGATTAGTTCCGGATAAGATTTGTATTCAAGCTTGTGTGTTTGCGTATAAAGCCACTCGGAGTTGTTGGAGCTTGCCACATTACCAACTATAACTAAATCTGGTTCGCCATTTTTACACATTAAGTCAGGATGCCAGCCAGTGTAATAGTCAACTTTGTTTTTTTTAAGGTAATCAGAAATCGGCGGGTAAATGCCAACATCACTGCCCGTGACTTGCCATCCGGCTTTTTTAAACGCCAAAGCCAGCGCGCTCATCGCGACGCCGCAAATGCCGATGAAGTGGATGTGTTTCATAATATTTGATCGCTATCTCAATTTATCTCTATCTACCAACACTGTCTTCAGTCCCTCCAAATCTTCACTCCACTTCTCCCCATCAAACCACTCCAACCCCTCAAACTGCAATTTGTAAGTATCGGTCGGACGCTGGGCCGAGCCGAGATAAACATGCTTCTTGCCTTGTTCTTTTGCCCAAAGAATCGCTTTAAGCATCATGCCGAGGCCGGTGTTCGGGTTGAAGGTGTAAGACGTAGGACATAGGACGTAAAATGGATAGCAGTAGTGAAGGAGTTCGTCTGTTTCTAAACAAATGGCATAACCCACGTCTTTTTTACCACTCCCGTTGTCTGTTTTTTCGCCCTCGCTCCCTGTCTTGTCATCCCCGTGGAAACGGGGATCCATCGCGTTCGATTCTTGGACCCCCGCCTGTGCGGGGATGACAAAAGTAAGCAGCCTGTTGAAATTACTTTTTTTCTCATCAGTCAACAATTTTTTTACTTTGTTAGCGCTGAACACGCCTTCGCCAAACTTCGTATCATAAAAATCCTTTGCCATCTTTCCGATTGACCAATGGTAATTGGTAATTGGTAATTGGTAATTGGTAATTTGCAAGCCTTCCGTCTTTTTTAAAATCCGTCTATTTTCGCTCGTCAGCTTGAACCTTTCTAAATCAATGCGAATACTGCGTGTCTGGTTCATCACACCTTTGCCAACGCGCGTAAATAAATAGCCCTGATTGTAGAGGGAATTAATGTTAGAGTCGGAGAAGTCAGTGATTGTTTCTTCAGCCCACTTAAGATACATATTAGTAGAGCGCTATCCAGAGACCAAGTAAGACGACTGCCGCGTGCATGATCCAAAACCGCATCACGGTTTTTTCCTCGCTCCAGCCGCGTAATTCAAAATGATGATGAAGTGGCGCCATTTTAAAAATTCTTTTGCCTAACAAATATCGCCCGAAAAGCTGGACAATCACACTGCAGAGCTCAAGAAAAAAAATAAAGCCGAAAAAAGGTAGTAACAGCATTTTATTTATAATAATTGTGTTTATCGCCAATAACGCGCCTAATCCGAGCGAGCCGACATCTCCCATCTGAAAACGGGCAGGTTTGACGTTAAAATAAGTGTAAGTAATCAAAGCGCCGGTGGCGGTGGCGTTAAGCAAAGTAATTTCTCGGTAACCGGAAAGCCAGCTTAAAACTGCCAGCGCGGAAAAAGTGATCATTAGCGAACCGCCGGCCAAGCCATCCATGCCATCAGCGACATTGACCGCGTTCGCGGTAAACATGACAAAAAATATAATCAGCGGAACCAGCCACCAGCCGATATTGATATAGCCGTCAAATGGAATAAAAATTTGCTGCCAATGTTCTCCGAGTTTGAAATAAATCCACCACGCGGTAATCGCGCCGGCCGCGAATTGCAAAAGCAGTTTTTCATGAACATGAATGCCTCTGCCCGGATGGGAGCCGAGCCACAGAGATGAGCGTTTGAAAATTGACCACGGTAAAGTTAATATCAGCCAAATTCGCTGTGAAATTGATTTGTGAACGCGAATTAGTTTTAAAACTTGCGCGAGCTTTCTGTTTCTACGTTCATGGCCGTAAATATGCAGGACATCGTCTATTCCTCCTAATAACGCTGATAATAACATCACGCCAATAGGCATCCAGGTAAATTTTCTTTCCCAGTTAAATAGTCCGGTAATAACCGTTATCGTCACAATTACCAAGAGTCCGCCCATAATCGGTATGCCGGACTTGCTTTTTCGTTCTGAAATAGCCAGTGTCGGGTCATATTCCGCCCGACGGGTGATTTTGTATTTATATAGTATTTTAGTCAAAATCGGCGCCCAGAGGAAGGCGATTAAACATGAAAACAGACCAAAAGCAATGGCCGTGCGGAGGAGATTAAGCGAGACGTCTGGAAAAGGCATATTTGGCACCGTCGCCAAATTAACTTTTTAAATTAAAATGACACAAGCGAAGTGAAAATCGTCAGATTTTCATCCCGCTTTTGTCATTTTTTGTTCGTTCTCTTCCATTAGAGTGTGTTTTGTTCCGTAAGTTACATTTTTAAAC
>JACQQA010000008.1 GCA_016207245.1 Candidatus Magasanikiibacteriota bacterium
GAACCCTGTGTTTTGTGAAAAAACAAAAAGCGCAATGGGGTGGCCAGAGGGAGTTTCCGCCCAAGGCGGATGGGCCTTGGGCCCAGAACCCTGTGTTTTGTGAAAAAACAAAAAGCGCAATGGGGTGGCCAGAGGGAGTTGAACCCTCGATAGCGGATCCACAATCCGCAGTTTTACCGTTAAACTATGGCCACCACGCTGCGCTTTTTGTATTTTTCTATTTCCCTAACCTCTCAAACGCTCTCAACACTTCCAACGGCACCGCGAAGATAACAGTGTTTGATTGATCCGAACTCAAATCATTAATGGTGCTTAATGTCCGCAGGTGGAGCGCGCCCGGCGATTGCGCGAGTATGCCAGCGGCTTTGGCGATGTTTTCCGCGGCAATTACTTCTCCGCTCGCCTTAATAATCACCGATCTTTTTTCCCGCTCGGCCTCGGCTTGCTGGGCGATTACTCTCTGCATATTTTCCGGCAAGACAATGTCTTTTAATTCAACCGCTTCAACTTTAATTCCCCATTGACCGGTGGCGTGTTCAATAATTTCTTTTATTCTTTGCGCCGCGGCATCGCGGTTGGCCAGCAATTCATCCAGTTCCAGTTCACCGACAACATTGCGCATTGTCGTTTGCGCGAGCTGTGATACGGCATTCCAAAAATTTTCTACTTCCAGCACCGCTTTGGACGCGTCAACGACTTTGTAATAAATCACCGCGTTGATTTTTGCCGAGATATTATCTTTGGTGATCGCCTCCTGCAAAGGCACATCCACCGCTTTGGTGCGCATGTCAATTTTAACCATGCTTTGAACAATCGGAATTACCAAGCGCCAGCCCGGCTCGGCAATATTAATATATTTTCCCAGCATGAATTTTACGCCTCGCTGATACTGGTTTACTTGGCGGACGCTGATGATGACGAGAATGCCAATCGCGATCGCGATGGGAGTTAATATATCGGACATAAAATTAATATCATTAATTAAAAATTATAAATTTTTACCTTGTCTCCCCGGCAGGAATCGAACCTGCATTACCTGCTTAGAAGGCGGGTGTTCTATCCATTGAACTACGGAGAGTGAAAATCGTGCTGATATATTAGCGAAAAAAATATAAGCTGTCAATCCCCGCCGCGCTGTTTGCCGTGAAATTTTTTGTAAATATTCTTCAACTCTTTGTCAGTGATGTGCGTGTAAATTTGCGTGGTGGTGATTGACGAATGTCCCAGCATTGTTTGCACGCTTCGGATATCCGCGCCATTTTGCAATAAATCAGTCGCGTAAGAATGCCGCAAAGTATGCGGCGTTACCGGCTTGGTAATTCCCGCGGCCCGCGCGTATTTTTGCACCAATCTCTGCACTGACCTCGGCGTCAGGGGCAGAGTGCCGTCTGTTCTTTTATCATGCGACACAAACAAATATTGATTCATATCCTGCCTCGTTTCCAGATATTTTTTCAGCCAATATCTCGCTTGCTCCGACAAAAAAACCACGCGCGATTTTCTGCCTTTGCCCATGATCGTAAACTCTTCTTTTTCCAAATTGACTTTATCTTTTTTCAGTCCCGCCAATTCAGACACGCGCAGACCGGTGGAAAACAACAGCTCCAAAATCGCCTTATCGCGATATTTAATTAATTCGCCGTCTTTGTTCGTTTGTTTTCTGTTATCTGTATTTCCCTCGGCCTGAGCTCGGGACGAAGGCTGCATTCTGCTCGCCAACGGCGCTTCCAGCAATCTATTCAAATCACTCCCTTCCAAAAAACTCACTTCGCGGTCAGGCATTTTCATCAATTCAATTTTTTCCGCCGCCAGAGTCTTCACGTCTCGTTTGGCCAGATATTTTAGGAAAGAACGGAGAGCGATTAGATGATAATTCTGGGTGTTTTTTCTTAACGGGTCGCCGTGCGCATCAATGAGACGATTCAGCCACAGACGATACTGGCGCACATTTTCCGCCTCCAAACTTTCCGGTTTTTTTGCTTCGCCGAACCAGCCAATGAATCTTTTTAAATAAAAATCATAATTTCTCACCGTCTGCTGACTGCGGTTTTTTTCTATTTCAAGATATTCTAGGAAGTCAATTAGGTATTTAGACAGTGTTTTAGACATACATGCTATTCAGAAGATAGAATGCAGATAACAGAATACATCTGCGTTTGATTTTACCACCAACACCAGTTTGTTGCCTTCTGTTACCTGTATTTTGCATTCTGATATTGTACGACACTATTGACAAACGGTCAAATTTGTGCTATACTATTAATATTGATTACAGCAAAATAGTGTAGTTAATCAAAAACTCCGCCCGGGGCGGATCCGCCTCGGGCGGAAAAAATAAAAATATGCAAAACAAAAATACGGGGGCGGAGACCCGACCAAACTCCGCGATTTCTTTGGTTTATTATTACTTGTTAGCAGGCATCGCGCTGTTGGTGTCTGTTTTTTTATTCCTGCCTCGGGTGGCCGCGGGGTGAGCTTCAAATAGACATGTGGACAAGCGGGTTGCTCCGCTTTTCTTTTTAATCTATACTATAAATAGCCCGGTTGGGCGGATAATTTTTTAAGCAGATTTTATGAAGTATTGGTTAATTTTTTCAATAATGTTAGCGGTTTTGTGGTTTGCGCCGGTTCAAGCGCAAAGCGCGGAGCCGGCGGCGGACAGCGTTGACACTGTCGCGGGTTTGGAAGTTTCGGCAGAACCGCCAGCGGTTGACGCAAGCGTGACAGCCAGCATAGTCGCTGAAGAACCTGAATTAGAAGGAATGGTGGTGGAACAGCCGAAAGAGGTGCCGTCAGTGTTCGGTTTGTGGTGGAAAGGCGTAAAAGAAAAAGTTTCAATCGGTTTAACTTTCAATCCAATTAAAAAAGCGGAAAAACAATTGCAATTCGCGGAAGAGCGCATGAAGTTGGCGGAACTGATGGCGCAGAAATCTAAAGATCAAAAAGTGCAAGCGCGCATTCATCGCGCGATCGGCCAGGCGCAGGAAATGATGGAAAAAGTTGAGGCGCGTCGCGAACGTCTGTTACAGCAGAAAGACGAACAAGCCGCGCGTTTATTGCGCAATATCGCGACGCACCAAATCAGGCGCGAAGCGGTGATGGATAAGATAGAAGAAAAACTTCCTGAGGGAGCAATAGAAAAATTTGATGAATTAAGAGATAAAGGAATGATGCAGGAGCGCCGTTTATTAAACGCGATTAATAACGAAAACGCGCCGGCCGAAGTGCGTGAACATTTGCAAGCGGTAAAAGACCGGATTGAAGCGCATGCTGAAGAAATTAAACTATTCCGCGAACGCCGCGCTGAACTAATGGATGAATTTAAAGCCGGCGATGAAGCGGTTAAAGAGCAAACAAAAGAAGAGATGAAAGAATTGCGCCAAGATCGCGTGGAAATGTTGAAAGACCGGCGCGAGGAGCGGGTTGAAAAAAATCAAAATGGCGAAGCGATTAAGCCGCCGCTGGAGAACAAGCCCGGCGCGATTATTAAATTAAAAGCGCTGAAACAAGAATTAAAAAATGAGTTTAAAGAAGAAAAGAACAAAGTTAAAAAAGAAATTGACGAACCGGATGATGATGTAAATGATGACGTGACAGATAATAAAAATAACACTGTAAGTAGTCAGCTATAAATTTTAATAAGTATGAGAGAAAGCGGAAAAGAAAATCCAACATTGAGTGAAAGAAAAACTGCCAGTGTCATAGAAGTGGACGGCATTAAGCGGTGTTCCGCGGTTATAAGCGGCCGCGCGTGCAATGCCGCGGTTAAACCGCCCGGCAAGTTCTGTGAAAAATGCGGGGCGAAGTTAGTGTATAGCGACGGCAGAAGAGAAACACAATTTCTCGCGTCAGCCGCTGGTCGGGTTGAAATGAAACCCCCCGCAAGCACTGGTTCAGAAGTTGATCCCGATCCTGCCGTCAGATTGGACGCTGATGCGGTGAAAGCGGCGTTGAAAAAACCGCCTAAAGTTTGGGAAGATGAAGACGAAACAATGGCGTTCGACGTTGATGAAGATGGGAAAATTCACCGGAAGGGCAAGTAAATACCACAACCGATTAATGTTTGCCACCGATTTTCAGTCGGTGGTTTTTTTATTGTTTTTTGTTGGCAAGTTTGTTATATTAGATTGGTTAAATATAAATAGAAGAATATGAACACGATCGTTTTTGACATTGAAACCGTAGCGCAGGATTTTAATCAGTTAGATAAAGCGAGGCAGGATTATTTATTGAAAGGCGCGGAAACCGAGGAGGAGAAAGAGAAGGCTGTGGATCAAATGGCTTTGTGGGCGCTGACCAATCAGATTGTGGCAATCGGCATGCTGTCGGTTGAAACGCAAAAAGGCGCGGTATATTTTAATGGCGAATCGGGAAAAGAATTTGAGGAAAATAATATTAAATATTGGGCGGGAAGCGAGAAGGAAATTTTAGAAAAGTTTTGGCAGGCGATTTCGCGCGCCGACAGATTCGTTACTTTCAACGGCCGCGGATTTGATTGTCCGGTGCTGATGCTCCGTTCAGCGATGCAAAAAGTTAAGCCGACAAAAAATTTAATGCCCTATCGCTACAGCGTTGAGGCGCATATTGATCTGCTGGAGCAGCTTACTTTTTATAATTCCGTTCGTAAATTTAATTTGGATTTTTTTTGCAAATCATTCGGCATTGAATCGCCGAAAGCGCAAGGTATTACCGGCCACGATGTCGGGACCCTGTTCGCGGCCGGCGAGCGGGAGAAGATCGCTCGCTATTGCGCCGGTGATTTGGCGGCCACGCGCGAGTTATACTTGAGGTGGAAGGAATATATGCAGATGGGGTAGTTTATTGGTATAATATCAGTTGCCAGAATACAGATAACAGAATGCAGTGTGTGGGTGTATCGTGTTATCTGCATTCTGTATTCTGAATCTTAATCGTATGCATCACCCGCAGGTTAAACACACCATAGACATTTTTGAACGCATGTATCAGAACTTGCCGCCTTTGGTTCCGGAGTTGGTGGCGAGAGAAATGAAGCACGCGCTGGAACACTTGCGCGATGATGTGGAAGTCGGGATTGACGAAGTGGAAAACATCGCGGTTTCTTTGGGCAAGAAAATTTGGCCTTATTGGAAGGCTTTTGAAGAGCTTTGCAGTATGAGCCAAGGCCGGTTGGGCGAAAAATTTTTGTTGGGGCGTTTGCCCGCGCAATTAAAACAAAAATACGCGGAATTTAAGGAACACGGCGCGGATTATCATGATTTGCGTTCAGGTGGCGGGGCAAGTTATTTTTCTTTGGAAGAAAGACAGGAAATAACCAGAATTTTAATAATGGTTGATCAAGAGGTAAAAGAGCATGTGAAACAGGCGGTATTAAGCGTTGACGAGAAAAAATATCAAGATTTGATAATTGATTTTCAGAATATTTTGGATGATATGGAAAAACGGCTAGACAGTTTGCGTTTGATGGCCGAAGACGAAGAAGAGCATCCGGAATTAGCCGAAGAAATTCGCGATAAAATTAAAACTTTTGAATTAGGCTTGTGTTTGCTCGGACCGAACACCAGACATCACGAACTTTTGAATGTGGATGATCATTTTGTGGAGAGAAGAGGGGCGAGGAGAGGGTTGCGAGTGTAGTAGACAAAACACATAACACAGTTAACAAAACACAATGAACTCATTTGTTAATTCTATGTGTTATGTTAATTGTGTTTTGATTTTTGTCGTTAATTATTATGTCTAAAAAAATTCTGTTCGTCATCGCCAGCGAGGGGTTTCAGCCGATTGAGTACGGCGACGCGAAAAAAGTCTTGGAAGCGGCAGGTTTAATTGTGGTGACGGCAAGCGACCATGTTGGCGCGGCAGTGGCAAGAGATGGTTCGACAGCCGCGGTTGATTTGTTGGTGAAAGATGTTATCCCAGAGGATTACGACGGTTTATTTTTCATCGGCGGGCCGGGGGCGCTGGAGCATTTGGATAATGAAGATAGTTATAAATTGTTGCGCGAGTGGCAGAAGACCGGAAAACCGTATGGCGCGATTTGCATCTCACCGCGGATTTTGGCGAAAGCCGGAGTTTTACGAAATAAAAAAGCCACCGGCTGGGATGGCGATGGCGAGTTGGCGGATATTTTTGTTGATAACGGCGTTGAATATGTCCGCCAGCCGGTTGTTGTTGACGGCAATGTGGTGACTGGGAATGGACCAAGCGCGGCGAGAGATTGGGGAGAGAAGATTGGCGGGATATTAAATATTGGATAGTAGATATTCCGGAATCTCTTATTACTCATCATTCATAATATTTCTGTTTTAACTTTAACAAACTTCTTCACCATTTTCTCAATCCCGCTTCTATTCAACAGCCCGGTCTGCGCGCCGATTTGCTGGATGACGCCGGAAGAATTAGCTGTGCCCCATCGCATTGCTTCAGCCAATGATTTGCCATTTATTACAGCTGATAAAAATCCGCTGGCGTAAGCGTCCCCGGCGCCGGTTTTGGAAATGATTTTTACATCATAAGCCGGCAGATGATAACGCTCGGTTGAATTAGCGGCATAAGAGCCGTTTTCGCCGTCAGTGATGACTGCGGTTTTTACGCCCAGTTTTAGGAGAGATGACAAAAGTGCCGCGACTGGATTGCTGGATTGCTTCGTCAGCGCCTCATCGGCGCTTCCTCGCAATGGCAGATCATCGCCAACTATTTTTTCCGCTTCTTCTTTGTTTACAAAAAGCAATTCAATCATCGGTAAAATGGGCTTGAATCCGGTCAAATCTTTTTTTATGTGGTATGAGCCCGGGTTGCAGGCAAAACGGCAATCAGGGTGTTTTTTTAAATAAACCAAAATTTGTTTTTGCAAAATTCGGAAATCATCGCCGACAGACGTGTAATACAGCCAGTCAGCCGCGGGTATGGCGGGCAGAGAATATTTGCGTTTGGCGTGGTAAGAAAGTATCGTGCGTTCCCCCAAATAGCTAAGAATAATTGAATAGCGGGTTTCGTTTTTTGGATTTAATCTGACAAATTTTGTGTCAATGCCGATTTTATTAAACTCCTGTTTAATTATCGCGCCGTTGATATCATCGCCGAGTTCGGTAACGATCGCTGTTTTTAAACCCAGCGCGCGGCAACCGGCCGCGATGTTCGCCGCATTGCCACCGAGGGACTGAACAGTTTGGCTGATAGGAATTTTATCCGCGTAATTCAAACAAATCTGGCAGTGTTCTTTTTTCAGATCGCACTGCACCTGCGCGTCGTCAATCATCAGAATCGTATCCATGGTGCTGTCTCCAACGACAATGAGGTCAAATTTATTCATATCAGCGGCGTTTGTTAATTGCTTTGTGCAGACTGCATTTGCACTCAACATCATGGCAGACGCACCGGTGAATGCCAAGTAGGATTTCTATGAATTCAACCAGCGCGGCGAGAAAAAAACCTGCCATGGCGATGGTAAAAATCAGATTGCCGATAAACAGCGCATAGACCAAAAGACAACCGGCGCCGATTAAGAACACCGCGTCTTGGCGGCGTTCGGTTTCCAAAAAAACGCCATAAATCAACAAAATCGCGCCTAAACCGGCTACGACATAAATTATGGTTTGCAGCATTGTTGCCGGAAGTTGAGGGAGGATGAATTCTAGGAACATAGTTTATTGTATGATTACATTGGGTGATTTAATTATATCACAAGACTATCTTTTTTCACCAGCCTTCTTTTGAAGAATAAATAATACGCCATTCGGGTTAGACGGCTCTATTTTTCTCATATCAACTACAGTATAACCAGCAAGCGGGCCGAAGCTTACCGCGTAATTTCGCGTGTTATTGGTAAAAATTTGATAAATCCACCATGGGGCGGTTTTCGGCCCGTTTTTTATTCCGGAATTTGCCGCCGGCCAATAACTATTCCAGCCATCCCACTCATATCCGCCGTCAATTTGTTCGGCCGATACGCCCTGTTTCAAAACCGAGTTCGCTAATTCCCAGCGCGCCTGATTCCACTTTAAATAATAATCAGTTTGAGTAATGTTATACGCGCCAATCGGGATTAAAATTAAAATTGCGACAAGATAATTAAATTTTAGATGTTTTAAATTTTGCGTTAGAGCGATTATCAACACCAAAAGCAGGGGCAAGAAGTAGCGGTCAAAACTTTTAAAAACTAATATCGGAATTAAGTAAAGCCAGCCGAACAGATAAATAAATCCAACCCTTCGTCCACGCTCAGGGCGGGCATCCGCCGGTTCTTGATTGTTATGTCTTTTGCTTAAAATAAAAATCAACAAAGCAAGACTGGCGGCCGCGATTAAAGTAATTATCCCCCATACCCAGCTCGGCGCCAGCAGCTTTAAGTTGCCGGCAATTACGCTCTTCATCGGGCCAAGGCCGTAGAGCGAAATCATATTGTCCACGTAAGGAAATTGCAAGTGATAAACTTGCCGTATCAACACGGCCGCGCTGACAAAAGACGCAAGCGAGAGCCAGAGCATTTTGTTTTTTAAATGCCGCAGATGCGCGAGTAACCAACCGCTCGTTAATGGCAAAACGAATAGACCTAAATAAATCGGCGTATACCATAGCCACCATTTGATGTGTCCTAACAG
Source organism: Candidatus Magasanikiibacteriota bacterium (assembly GCA_016207245.1). GTDB lineage: Bacteria > Patescibacteriota > Patescibacteriia > Magasanikbacterales > UBA922 > 2-12-FULL-43-12. Next base: position 8,583 of record JACQQA010000008.1, read on the forward strand.
CCGCGGAATAGTTTCTATGGTATGAGCGCCGACGCTTTGCGGCAATAAATTATAAATAGTCAGATAAGAATAAATCGTGCCGCCGATTGCCAGAGGCAGGCCGAATCCAAGCAATAAATTTTTGAAATGAATTTGTTTTATTTCTTTTAACGCGTATAATCCGGCGGCAATTAAAATTAAGATATTAGTTTGGCGAGTGTAGAAACCGATTATAGAAAAAAGAGAACCAACAAAAAACCACCGCCATTTTTTGTCCAGCACCTTCCAAGGGAAAGTGCTGGATTTGTTTTCAAAAGCCGAGTAATAAAAATAAATTGACAGTATTAAAAACAGCAGAGCGGGGATGTCGGTCATGAAAGTGAAGGAGAGATTGAAAAAAATCGGATTGAGCCACAAAGTCAGCGCGCCGACAAAAGCGAGAGCGGGGCGATGAGTCAGTTTGACTAGAAACAGAAACAAGAGCAAGATTGAGATTAGCGCGATAGCCAGAGTTGAAATCCGCAAAAGGGTGAAAGAAAAACCAAAGATTTTTACCAAAGCAGCGCCATATAATATGGGGACATAGAAAGTCGGCCCGGCGTAGGGCATAAGACGAAACGAACCGGCTTCCACCCAATGTTTAATTGTGTCCGTGTGCACCCAGTCGTCATTCAGGGCAAACTCGCCTTTGGGGGAGATAAATAAAAACTGGGCTAAAAACAGCCCTATGAGTAAGCAGAAGAGGAGTTTGTTTTGGATAGGTTTGGACATGGCGGGTATTATACCCCCCCTGTGGATAAATGTTAAGTTTGCATGACACAATTTTGCCGCAGTTAAATTGCGGCGTTAGTTTAAGCCAAAATGCCAGTGTCGTAAAATTATTTGGGCAGGCTTCCGCGATTGTGCTATAATAGTCTTTGTCAATTAAACCACAAGATGTAGTGGTTTAAATTTATCTTAACCACAATATATATGGGTCCAACTGATTCCCGCGTTATTCAGAACGTCCATTTGGGGCAGGAAAATACCGTTGATTTTAAATATGACATTGAAAACGGCTTGCACTTCAAGCGCGTGTTCAGCCAGGACGGCCAAGACCCGTTTGATTCAGTTGAATATGAACGGCGTTCGTCAGTCATCCGCGAGCCGGACGGCACCGTGGTATTTGAAATGAAAGATATTGAAATTCCCAAAGACTGGTCGCAAGTGGCAACCGACATTTTGGCGCAAAAATATTTTCGTAAAACCGGCGTGCCGCAATATTATAAAGACGGAACGTCAAAACTTAATTCCGACGGAAAACCAATCCTCGGTCCGGAGACTAGCGCCAAGCAAATCATTCATCGTTTGGCCGGAACCTGGCGCTATTGGGCGGAAAAATACGGCTACTTTGCTTCGCCGCAGGATGCGCAGATTTTTTACGATGAGTTGGCGGTTATGTTGTTAAAACAAATGGCCGCGCCAAACTCGCCGCAATGGTTTAATACCGGATTGTTTTGGGCATATGGCATCAATGGTCCGGCTCAGGGACATTATTTTGTTGATCCGGATACCGGCGTGATGACGCGCGCAGTTGATTCTCATACGCATGCGCAAGCACATGCTTGTTTTATCCAATCAATCAAAGATGATCTGGTCAATGAAGGCGGGATTATGGATTTGTGGGTGCGCGAGGCTCGTTTATTTAAGTATGGTTCTGGCACGGGCACAAATTTTTCTTCTTTGCGCGGCAAGAACGAAGCATTATCCGGCGGCGGCAAGTCCAGCGGATTGATGAGCTGGCTCAAAATCGGCGATCGCGCGGCCGGAGCCATAAAATCCGGCGGAACCACCCGGCGAGCGGCAAAAATGGTGGTCCTGGACGCGGACCATCCGGATATTGAAGAGTTTACCAATTGGAAAGTAAATGAAGAAAAAAAGGTGGCGATTTTAATCGCCGCGGGGTATCCTTCCGACTACGAGGGCGAAGCGTACCAAACTGTGTCCGGACAAAACTCCAACAATTCCGTGCGGATTCCGCATCGGTTCATGGAAGCGGTTAAAAATGACGGTTCGTGGAATTTAACTTGGCGGACTGACGGCAGTGTGGCCAAGACGATTAAAGCCCGCTCATTATGGGATCAAATTTCCAATGCCGCGTGGTCATGCGCCGATCCCGGCGTTCAATATGATGGCACGATTAACGAGTGGCATACTTGCCCGCAGTCAGGCCGGATTAACGCTTCCAATCCATGCAGTGAATACATGTTTATTGATGACACCGCGTGCAATTTGGCGTCAATTAATTTGCTTAGATTTTATGATATTGAAAAACGATATTTTAAAGTCGCTGAATTTAAGCACGCGGCGCGTATTTTGACTTTGGTTTTGGAAACCAGTGTTTTAATGGCCCAATTTCCGAGCAAGGAAATCGCTCAAGGCAGTTATGATTTTCGCACTTTGGGTTTAGGCTACGCTAATTTGGGTTCAGTATTGATGATGGCTGGCGTGCCTTATGAATCAGAAGATGCCCACGCTTTCGCCGCCTGTGTCACTTCCATCATGACCGCGAAGGCCTACAAGACCAGCGCGGAAATGGCCAAAATTTTGGGGCCGTTTCCAAAATTTGAATACAATCGCGATGAGATGCTACGGGTGATAAGAAATCATCGCCGCGCGGCTTTCAACGCGGAAAAAGATGAATATGAAAAATTAACCATCACGCCAAAAGGCATTGACCCGCAATACGCGCCGGCATATTTATTGGCCGCGGCCAGAGAAAGCTGGAATGACGCGCTGATGATGGGCGAGCGCTATGGCTATCGCAATGCCCAGACCACTTGTTTGGCGCCGACCGGCACTATCGGCTTGCTGATGGACTGTTCCACGACCGGAGTTGAGCCGGATTTTGCTTTGGTGAAATTCAAGAAATTGGCCGGTGGCGGCTATTTCCGCATTGCCAACGAGGCGATACCGCTGGCTTTGAAAAATTTGGGATACGTGGAAAAAGAAGTTGAAGATATTTTGAATTATGTTAAAGGCACGGCCAAAATTGATGACGCTCCGCGGATAAATAAAAAAACGTTGCAAACAAAGGGGTTCAATGAGCAAGATATTGATAGTGTAAACAAAGCTTTGGCTGGCGCGTTTGACATTAAATTTGTTTTTAATGTTTGGACATTGGGAGAAGATTGCATGAAGCGGGCGGGATTTTTGGCGGCGCAATATAATGATCCGAATTTTAACATGTTGCGCGCGTTGGGCTTTGCTGACGAAGAAATTGAGGCGGCCAATGAATTTGTTTGCGGCACGATGACGATTGAGGGCGCGCCGCATTTAAAATTGGAACACTATATGGTGTTTGATACTGCCAATCGCAACGGCAAAAAAGGCAGGCGGTTTATTCCATATATGGGCCACATCAAAATGATGGCCGCGACCCAGCCATTTTTGTCCGGCGCGATTTCCAAAACTATTAACATGTCAAATGAGGCGACGGTTGACGACGTAAAATACGCTTACGACCAGTCGTGGCAAATGGGTTTGAAAGCAGTCGCGCTTTATCGCGATGGGTGTAAATTAAGCCAGCCATTGTCCACAACCTCAAAAAATAATGACAAACGGGTTGATTTAGTTAAAGAAGAATTGGTTAAAGAAAAGATTGTCATTCCGCAGGCGTTGATTAAAGAAGAAGAAATTAAAGAAATAGTAAAGATGGTTCCGTCCGATGATTTGGATGAAGCTTTACAGCAGGCAAGCGAGATTTTGAGCCAGCATGTCAGTTTGTCAGGCGTTCAAACCCCGACAGTGTCATATCACCGCGACGGCCAAGTGGCGGAACGGCGGGTATATTTGCATGGCGAAAAGAGGCGGTTGCCGGCCAAGCGGAGCGGCATTACTATCTCCGCCACGATCGGCGGTAAATCACAGATTTGGTTGAGAACCGGCGAGTATCCGGACGGAAAATTGGCCGAGATTTTTATTGATATGTATAAAGAGGGTTCGGCTTTCAGCAGTATGTTGAATATGTTCGCGATCAATGTTTCCATGGGCTTGCAATACGGCGTGCCGCTGGAAAAATACGTGGAGAATTTTACTTTTACCCGTTTTGAACCGTCGGGAATGACCGACCACCCGAATATTAAAATGTGCACTTCGGTAATTGATTTTGTGTTTAGAGTTTTGGGAATGGAATATTTGGGCCGGATGGATTTTGTTCAAGTGCCGACTCAGGGAATACAAAAAAATAAGTTTGAAAATTTAGCCAAGCTCGCGCGCGCGGGTGTTCTGCAAGAAACAATCGATTTTGATCGTCCGCAGACAGAGGTTGGCGGTATTAATAATACAACCGAAGAAGTTCAAGCCACTCTGCCTAACATCGGCGCGCCAAAAGACAGCATGAGCCAATCGCTCGGCAAGATGATGGGCGACGCGCCGGCCTGTCCGACTTGCGGGCATATTACAGTCAGGAACGGCAGCTGCTATAAGTGTTTGAATTGCGGGGACTCGCTCGGGTGTTCATAGGCGATTCTGCGTTATGCCAAAAATCTACACCAAAACCGGCGACAAGGGGGAGACATCGCTGTTGGGCGGGAAAAGGGTGAAAAAGTGTTGCTTGGAAATGGAAGCGATTGGCGAGGTTGATGAGCTGAACTCTTTGCTCGGGATGTTGATTGAAGAAATAATTGAAGATTTTCCCCGCGGAGCGAAACAATTGTTTGATGTTCAGCGACAACTTTTTGTTGTTGGTGCTCGTTTGGCAGGCGTGCAGATGTCAAAATCCAGTCGCACACCCTTCGGCTTGGTTCGACTCCGCTCACCACTGGTCGCTCAGGGCAAGCTTACAAGCTTGGAAAAATGGATTGACGCGATGGAAAAAGATTTGCCTCAGCTGAAAAATTTTATTATCCCCGGCGGATGCGAGGAAGCGGCCCTGTGTTTTTACATTCGCGCCGTCTGCCGCCGCGCGGAAAGACGAGTGATTGGGCTGGCAGAAAGTTATTCGGTTGATCCGGTGATAAAGCAATATCTTAATCGTTTGAGCGACTTGTTGTTTGTGTTGGGGAGATGGTTTAACAAAAAAACTACTCCTTTATCTCCGGAAACGTGTATCTTAACACCGCGCGATAAATAGTCCCGCGCGAGACCATGCCGACGACTTTTCCATTCTCCACCACCGGCACGCGGTGGATGCCGGAAGCGATCATCAGTCCGCCGACTTTTAGCACGTGAGTGTTTGGCGTGGTGGTAACAACGCGGCGAGACATAATTTGATCGATTGTTTTTTCTTTGGCGTCTTGAGCTGTCTCTTCCAGCTCTTTTTCATTTAGAAACGGCGTTGGATTCTGATAAAAACTCTGATAACTCGGATAAAGAGCGCGGAACAAATCTTTTTCAGACAACACCCCGGCGAGATTGCCGGCTGAATCCAAAACTGGCGCGCCGCTGATTTTGTTTTGCAAAAATAACTCCGCGGCCTCCAAAAAGTTCATGTCGTTTTTTAGACAGACGACATCGGTGTACATTACGTCTTTGACTAGCATAGGATTGGATATTAAATATTAGATATTTTGATATTGAGATTATGCTTGTATTATAACACTGCTTGGTTTGGTGGCAAGAGGGCGTGTCAGACAGCGCCTCTTGATTTTTTAAAAGACGATGATATAATTGTTTTACAAAGATGATATATTTGTTTTACAAAATCGAGCCCGAGTGGTGAAATGGTATACACGCGACACTTAAAATGTCGTGGCCGCAAGGCCATGTGGGTTCGAGTCCCACCTTGGGCACCAATTTTTCTTAAAATATGGACACTGAAGACAAAAATAAAAAATATAACGAGCTGATGGCTCGCTTGGGAGGGGAATCCGCGAAAAGAACGGCGGAGCAAGAACCATGGAGAGATGCCAAGCCAAACAGTTTGGTTGGTTGGTATTTGGGGCCTTGCGTGAGATATATTTTAGAGGGAAAAGTTACGGAAGCACAGGTGCGGAAGATTTTTATCTCCCAATTCCGCTCCGAGGATGATGAAGTAGAACTGGCGCAATTAATTGATGAATGCCGAAGGAAATATTGGTTGCAAGACCCGGCGGAAGGAGAGGCGATAGCGAGAAGACTTTGGGGCGCAAAAAAGATAGTAAAATCTGATGAAGAGCCGGGGAGCGGTTTTATCAAGGATTGGGTGAACATGGGGGACAATGTCTCGGCTAAAATTGTCAAAGAAACCATAATAAACTGAAAATGATTTTGCAAATTTTTTACAATAATGTTAAAATATTAAAAAGATTTTTTAATTAAGGGGGTATGACAATTAAAATGTTTACCCGCCATGCTTTCCGACTAAATCGGAATGCGGGCGGGCATGTCAAATTATTTCTCACGATTTTTTCAGTGGGAATTTTTTTATTTTTAACTCCGGTCAAAGCCGCCGGCAGTGTAATTATAAATGAAATTTGTCCGACCGGCTGCGCGATGAGCGGTTATCAGTGGATTGAAATATATAATAACAGCGCTTCGGCGGCGGATTTAACCGGTTGGAAGTTTTGGGAAGGCGAAACAAATCACGGTTTGGAATTGTCCGCTTCATCCACCCAACAAGATTATTTAATCGGCGCGGGCGAATACGCGGTAATAACGCAAAACGACGGGAATTTTTTTATTGAACATCCGGCTGTCGCAGTTACCGTGTTTGACAGCTCATGGGGCACGTTAAATAAGGGCGGTGAAATGATTGGGTTGAAAGATGTTAGCGGAAATTTAGTTGAAGAGTTTAGTTACGCGGCGGTGGTTGATAATTCGTTAGAAAAAAAGAACCCATCGGTTGCCGCGAGCGAGGTCGGTAATTGGGCTGAGCATCCGAACTCGGATACGGCCGGTGTTCAAAATTATTGGTATCAGATCTTGCCGCAGATAGACGACGTCACAGATACCGCAGATAGCGACAGCCCGTCTGGTACAGATGCTGTTGCCGTCACCACAACCTACAGCGTGATTGGGAATTTCTCCAGCCTTGTTATAAACGAAGTAGTAAGCGATCCGGCATCCGGCGGAAAAGAATGGATTGAATTATATAATTTTTCCACCTCAACGATTGATTTGGCCGGCTGGAAACTGTTTGACAATGTCGGCCAGATCGCGGCGCCGACTAACACCATTGCGGCGAGCGGATTTTTTGTGATTGAATTATCCAGCAGTAAATTAAATAACGATGGCGATATAATTATTTTAAAAAATACCGCGGATCAAATTGTTGATCAAGTCGCTTATGGCGTTTATGATGATGGAAACATCGCGGATAACGCGCCGGCAGTTTCTGATCCGCATTCAATTGTCCGTTCCGCTTCGAGCGGAGATACTGGCAATGACGCGAGCGATTGGTTTGAAACCACGACTTTGACAAAAAACGCTGTTAATCAAATCACTGCGCCGGTTCAGCCGGTTCAATCAGGCAGTTCGGCGGATTCGGCAAGCTCACCGCAGACAAGCTTAGGGCAGGGCGGAGGCGGGTCATCTGCTCCGCAGAATCAATCGGTTTCTTATCAGGCCGGCTTAGTGGTGATAAACGAAATCGTATCAGACCCGACGGATGATTTTGATGAATTTATTGAGCTTTTTAATAATTCTAACGCGGTAATTGATTTGCGCCAATGGTGGCTGGAAGACGGCAGTGAGGCGCGGACGAATTTAGACGGCCAAATTTTACCGCATGGATTTTTTGTCGTTAATAATCCGGCGGGGAATTTAAATAATTCCGGCGATATTATTTTTTTGTTTGACCCGAGCGGGAAAACCATTGACCAGCTTACTTATGGCGGTTGGAATGACGGCAGTTTAAACGACAACGCGCCGGCGGCCGAAGACCCGCTGTCTTTGGTAAGAAAAATTGACGGCCGCGACACGGATAATAATTATTATGACTTCGCGCTTACCGGACAAATTACCAGAGGCAGTGGAAATAAAATCGTCAGCCTAAATCCACAAGGAGAAAAAATTTCGGAGACGACAATAATTTCCTCGCCGATTATTCTCAACGAAGTTTTTCCCAATCCCAAAGGTTCGGATACAGCCGAGGAATTTATTGAATTGCGTAATTTAGGAGACAACCAAATTAATTTGAGCGGCTGGCAATTGGGCGATTCCAGTGAGAAAAAATACAAAATTAATCAGGGGACCATCCCAGCCAAGGGCTATATCGCGTTCAAACGGGAATTAACCGGCATCGCTTTGAATAATTCCGGACAAGAAGAAATAAAATTATATAATCAAACCGGCGCGTTGGTTGATAAAATAAAATATGAAGGCGTCGCGGCGGAAGATCAGAGTTACGCGCGGCGCGAGGACGGTGTTTGGAAATGGACGATTAAAACCACGATCGGCAAAGAAAATATTATTGAAGGCAAAAGCGCGGCGCCGGCGATTGTTTTGGAATTTAGTTCCGAAGCCTCATTAAACGAGGAAATAATTTTTGACGCGTCCGATACCACTGATCCTGATGGAGACGCGATTAAATTCAGTTGGGATTTTGGCGACAGCCCTTCGACTCTCCTTCAACAAGCTCAGGATCGCTCAGGGCAAGCGGGCGATACGATTAAACACATATATAACAAAATTGGCGAGTATTCGGTGAGATTAACAGTCACTGACTCAGCTGGCAACACGGCGGAGAAAATAGTGAAGGTGTCTGTGTTGGGAGATTATGTTGGTGGTTGGTTGGATTTGGCCGGGCAGATTTTAATATCTGAAATTTTACCTAACCCGGTTGGTTCGGATTCGGCCGAGTTTATTGAATTATATAATCCAGCCGACACGGCAGTTGATTTATCAGATTATAAAATAGACGATGAGGATGGCGGTTCGCGGCCTTATGTTTTTCCGGAAGGAACAATTATTGAGCCGAGGAGTTTTTTGCTGTTAGAGAGGAATAAGACTGGTTTAGCTTTAAATAATTCAAACGACGCGGTTAGGATTTTAGATCAAGATAATAATATTGTTGTTGAGATTGAATATGATAACGCGGCGGAAGGGGCGAGTTACATATATGATGTTGAAAGCGGAGATTGGGTCTGGACAACGGAGATTACGCCCGGGACTGACAATATAATAAACATGCGAAACTCCGAAAGCACTGCGAAAATGCGAACAGCGGAAGACGCGAGTGTGGCGATTGGCGCGATGAAGAAAGAGAAAAAAGTGATTGATGTCGCGTTGGATAAAATTAGGGACAATGATGTTGGCGACCGAGTTAAATTTACCGGAATCATTGCGGTTCGGCCCGGAGTTTTGAGTTCGCAGTATTTTTACGCGATTAGCGATGACGGCGCGCCCGGCATACAGGTTTATATGAACAAAAAAGATTTTCCGCTGTTGGCGGTTGGCGATTTAGTTGAAGTCTCAGGTGAAATATCAGCAGCGTATGGCGAGACGCGGATAAAAACCAGCGTCCGCGATGATATTAAATTATTAAAACAAGATAACCCGCCACTGCCGCGGGAAGTAGAGATTGCCGGTATCAGTGAAGAGTTTGAAGGCGGGCTAATTAAAGTTAAAGGCGAAATTACCGAGTTAAAATCATCGTATATGTATGTCGATGACGGCACTGAAGAATTGAAAGTCTATTTTAAAAAAGGCGCCGGGATTGATAAGAGTGTGTTGCGGGTCGGCGATACGGTTGAAGCAGTCGGTTTGCTTGGTTCAACTCGCGCCGGCTATCAATTATTACCACGCGAACAAAATGATATAGATGTAGTCAGCGTGTTGACGGAAGATAAAGGAGAGATGTTGTCGGCAGGAACCGGCGGTCCGGACAATATGGCGGAAACATATTTAACTGTCACCGCCGGCGGACTGACTTCAATTTTAATTGGCTTGTTTGCCAGAGCGAGAGGCGCGATGGCGTTTGGGTTGTTGAAGAGAGTTGGAAAAATTGCCTTGACTGTCATTAAGCGCGTGCCGAGGGTTTAGAAAAAATGTTGGAAATGGTATAATGTAAATGAGTTTGTAAGTGGGTAAGTAAATAAGTGTGTAAGTGAGGAATTGTTATATTGAAAATTAATAATGTATTCTGTTATCTGCATTCTGCATCTTGCAAAGTATGGCTGAAAACATTTTTTTCCAAATCAGCATTATTTTTGGCATTACCGTAAGCATCGCTTTGGTGATGCGGCTTTTGCGCCAGCCGTTGATTGTGGCTTACATTATCGCCGGGTTGGCGGCCGGGCCGTTGTTTTTGAATTTGGTAAACGACAGCGCCGCGTTTTTTTCCACTTTCGCGCAATTTGGGATAGTGCTTTTGTTGTTTGTGGTTGGATTAAATTTGAATTTTGATTTTATCAAACGGATGGGCAGAGCGGTGGCGCTTGCGACATTGTGGCAGTTTGTTTTAACGGTAATTTTGGGATTTGTTCTAATGTATTTGCTGAATTTCAGCGCGGTTTCTTCCGTTTTTCTCTCGGTCGCGCTTTCTTTTTCCAGCACGATTATTGTCACAAAATTACTAGGCGAGAAAAAAGACCTGGAAGCGGTTTATGGCCGATTTATCGTCGGCGTGCTGTTGGTTCAAGACATTATCGCGGTTATTGCCTTGATATTTTTAAACACCTGGCATGCCGGCAACGAGCCATGGTACAGGATTTTGGCAGTTACCGGCGGCAAAGGCGTTTTACTGGTCGGTCTAGTGTTTTTGTTGGCTCGTTACGCGTTACCAAAACTAATGGACAGAGTGGCGAAGAGCGGCGAGTTATTATTTGTTTTCACTGTGGCGTGGTGTTTTGGCGTGGCCAGTTTAGTTTACTGGGCGGGATTTAATATTGAAATCGGCGCGATTATCGCCGGTATCTCTTTGGGCGCTTCGCCGTACCAGCCGGAAATCAGCAGCCGCATGCGTCCGTTGCGGGATTTTTTTATTGTTTTGTTTTTTATCGTCTTGGGCAGCGAGCTGCAGGTGGGAGAAGTGAGAGAGGCGATTGGGCCGGCCATGGCCTTGTCCCTGTTTGTGATTTTGGTTGATCCGATTGTTTTATTTTGGGCAATGCGTTCGCTTAAATACACGCGCCGCAGTTCATTATTGGCCGGCATCACTTCCGCGCAAGTCAGCGAGTTTGGTTTTATTTTGGTTTTTACCGGCATACAGCTCGGCTATTTGCAAGGATCGGAGCTGGCGGTTTTAACACTGACGGCTTTAATCACAATTATTGTTTCGTCTTATCTCATCACTTACAATGAACAGATTTATTTAAAATTTTTACCCCTATTTAATAAATTTGGACGGGATTCGGCTTACAAAGAAGATGATAACAAAAAAATTTATGATGTCTGGGTGTTTGGCTATCATCGTTTGGGCTGGCAAGTGTGCGAAGCGCTGGCCGCGAAAAAAGCCAAGTTCGCGGTGATTGATTATAACCCAACGGCGATTGCCAAATTAAAACGGCGCGGCATCCCGGCATTTTTCGGCGATGCGGCCGATGTGGAATTTTTGTCCGAATTATCTTTGGAAAAATCCAAACTGATTATCTCCACGATTCCCGAAGCCGATGACCAGAAAGCGATGATTAACCATGTCAGAAAATTGAGCGGCAAACCGATTATTATCGCCAATTTATTCCATAATTTTCATCTGGAAGATTTATACGAAGCCGGCGCGAACTACGTGATGATGCCGCATCTTTTGGGCGGGCAATGGATGTCGGAAGTCCTGCGCCATCACGCCTGGACGCCAAACACTTTTAAAGAATTGCGTCAGAAACAACATGAAGAGCTGAAGTTAAGATACACGGCAGAAGTTCATTAAAGAGTTGACAATTTGGCGTTGGCGGCATAAAATGGCGATTGATTGCGCGGGTATAATATAACGGCTATTATGTGAGTTTTCCAAACTCAATACGCGGGTTCGACTCCCGCTACCCGCTCCAAATGAACATTTTAGCGGAACTTCTAACTAACGAGCCAAAATACCGCCTCAAGCAAATTCAAAAGGCGTGGTTTGATTTGTCGGTAAATAATTATGAAGAGATTACCACACTGCCGGTTGAATTGCGGGAGAAATTAAAAAATCTGCCGTGGCTGGCGGTAAAAATGCACAAGATTTTAAAAAGCAAAATAGACAGCACGGAGAAAGCTTTGCTGGAATTAAGTGATGGAGAATTAATTGAAACTGTTTTGATGAGTAGAGAGAGTCTAAAAGAAAATAAGGGATCGTCAGAGTGGCCGGTTGAGGAAAGACACACGATTTGTGTTTCTTCTCAAGTTGGTTGTGCCATGAATTGTGTTTTTTGCGCCACGGGCAAGGTCGGATTCAAGAGAAATTTAACAACCGAGGAAATCGTGGATCAGTTTCGTTTTTGGCAGAGGCGGTTGAATGGACGCATTTCCAACATCGTCGTTATGGGCCAAGGCGAGCCATTGTTGAATTATGACAACTTAAAAAATGCTTTGAATATTATCTTAAACAATACCGAAATCGGCCCGACAAAAATCACAGTTTCCACTTGCGGAATACCGGAGCAAATGGACAAATTATTGACGGATAAAGATTTTCCTCAAGTATGCTGGGCAATATCCTTGCATAGCGCGATTGAGCAAACCAGAAAAAAAATAATGCCGGTGCATCGTAAAGATTTTCTAAAATTTTTAGTTGATTGGTCGCAAAGGTATCACAAGTTAATCCCCAGCCGGACACACTTCATTGGGCTGGAATATTTAATGCTGGCCGGAGTGAATGATAATGAAAAACACTTAAAAGCATTGGAAAAATTGGCAAACAAAATCCCGCGGGTTAAAATAAATTTGATTCCTTATAATGATACCAACAGCCAGGGGTTAAGCAAAACTTCTCAAGAAATGATTGAATACTGGCACGACTATTTAATGAAGGCCGGTTTTGTCTGCACCATCCGCCATTCCCAAGGCCAAGACATTGCCGCGGCCTGCGGGCAGTTATGCAATAACTTTAATTATGATTAAGGCCACTAATCTCACAAAAAAATTTGGCGATTTTTTAGCAGTGGACGATGTCTCGTTTCAGGTTAAAAATGGGGAGATTTTCGCTTTTCTCGGTCCGAATGGCGCCGGCAAGTCAACCACCATAAAAATGCTGACTACTTTGTTGAACCCAACCAGCGGCACGGTCGCTTTAAACGGCCATGATCCGGTTAATCATCCTGACGAAACGCGGCGCTCGTTTGGCATCGTTTTTCAAGATCCGAGTTTGGACGATGATCTGACTGCTTGGGAAAATATGGAGATTCATGGAATACTCTATGACGTGCCGAACGGTTTGAGAAAACGACGGAGCGAGGAATTACTCAAATTTGTTGAGTTGTGGGACCGCAAAGACAGCTTGGTGAAAGAATTTTCCGGCGGCATGAAACGCCGTCTTGAAATCGCCCGAGGGCTTTTGCATCACCCGAAGATTATTTTCCTTGATGAACCAACAATCGGCCTTGATCCGCAGACCAGAAATCATCTCTGGGCATATTTAAGAGAGCTGAACAAAAATGAAGGCACCACGATTTTTTTCACGACACATTACATGGAAGAGGCTGACCGCATCGCTCAACGCATCGCGATTATTGACCATGGCAAAATTATCGCCGTTGGAACTTCCGAAGAATTAAGAAAACAAACCGATACGTCTTCGCTCGAAGACGCGTTTCTCGCTCTCACCGGAAAAGTTATTCGCGATGAGGAGGCTAATGCCACGGATCGCCTAAGAACCATGCGGCGCGCGTGGAAAAAATAATGGCGTTTTTATGAAAAAAATTTATATACTTTGGCTAAGACAAATTAAAAAATACCTGCGTTCCAAGTCGCGCATGATAGGATCGCTTGCCCAGCCGTTGCTTTTTTTGCTCGCCCTTGGCTATGGTTTGGGTTCCGTGTTCCAACAAGCCGGACAGGGGAATTATCTAAATTTTCTTTCGCCGGGCATCATCGGCATGAGTATTTTATTTACAGCTATTTTTTCCGGCATTGAATTGATTTGGGATCGTCAATTTGGTTTTTTAAAAGAGACACTGGTGTCGCCAATGTCTCGATTTAATATCATGATCGGAAGAACGCTTGGCGGCGCCACGGTCGCCACGGCGCAAGGCGTTGTCGTGATGCTCATCGCGCTGATTTTTGGCTTCCATCCGGCAAACTGGCTGATGGTTATTCCCGCGGTCGGGATTATGTTTTTGATGGCGCTTCTTTTCACTTCGCTCGGCACGATGATCGCTTCGTTGCTTGACGATATGCAAGGATTTCAGCTGATTATGAATTTTTTGATTATGCCGCTGTTTTTTCTCTCCGGCGCGCTTTTTCCGCTTCAAGGATTGCCAAAAGCGCTGGCGATTATAGCCAGAATTGATCCGCTTTCTTATGGCATTGACGCGTTACGCGCCCTGCTTCTGAATGCCGGCCACTACGGCTTGGGGATGGACATTTTTATTCTCTCGTCCGTTACACTGATATTTTTGTGGCTGGGGAGTTATTTTTTTAAAAAGATACAAGTTTAATCAATTTTTTTAATGTCAATAAAACCAACTCTCTCGGGTTGGTTTTCCTGTAGATAAATACTGCGTCGGCTGTCAATGTGTTTTTTGTAATAACCGTGTTTGACTAAAACTCAAGTATTTGCTATAATTTTTGCACAAATTAAGGCGGGCCCGTAGCTTAGCTGGTATAGCGCCGCGTTTGCATCGCGGAGGTCAGCGGTTCGATCCCGCTCGGGTCCACCAGTTTACGGCGAATCCGTCGACTAGCGGAGAAGTCGAGCCGAGGTAGCTCAGTGGTAGAGCAGAGGACTGAAAATCCTTGTGTCGTGAGTTCGATCCTCACCCTCGGCACTAGTAATTTAAGATTTCTGATTTAAGATTTGTGATCGGCAACCATCCGCGGCCATTTTAAGTTTTAAATTACAAAATGAATAGTGAAGAATTAAAAAAACGGACAAAAGATTTTGCTTTACGAATTTTAAAATTGGTAAATGCTCTACCAAAAACATAATTGGTTTGCCAATCGGAAACCAAATAATTCGTTCGGGAACATCTACCGCCGCCAACTATCGAGCCGCACTAAGAGCAAGGTCGACGTCGGAGTTTATTGCCAAACTGCGAATCGTAATTGAAGAAGCTGATGAGACAGTATTTTGGTTGGAAATTATTATTGAGGGCAACCTAATGAAAAAGGAGCTTGTCGTGCCTTTGCTTCAAGAGGCCAACGAAATAGTAGCAATCATGGTTTCCACCTGTAAAACAACAACAAAAAATCTTACATCTTAAATCATAAATTATATCGGGGCGTAGCTCAGTTGGTAGAGCGCCTGGTTTGGGACCAGGAGGCCGCAGGTTCAAGTCCTGTCACCCCGACAATGTGAAACAATCGGATTTTTCAAGAGAATAGAAATTATGGTCGGCCAAACGTACGGCGGCGTTTTCGGCGTAACCACCAACAATTTTAAAACCCCCCACCCACAACCACGACACTTTTCTTCCCCCGAGACGGCGGTTCGTTCCGTGCTCTGCCACAAATGATTTTATTTCATTAAAATCATTCGACACCGCCAATTTTTTGGCTTGGTGAGCGGCTTTCCAGAATGTTCGCATAGGTTTGATCCATGAAATGCCTTTCCGTCCAAAATCCGATTTCTTCCGGTTGAAGTCGGTTTTTTGTTTAATGAGTTCTTCTTTTTTAACAAGATAGATTTCTTTTTCAATGGTTCCGTCTAAATAAGAGTCAACCAACTTATTTAATTTCTGATCATTTTCTTGGGTTTTGATTTCAAGATTTTGGACGAAAGAGGCATTGTTGTTTTTTAATTCTTTTTCCCACTGTTCAATTTGGGCAAGCCCTTGGCTATGCCAGTCATCGGAGATGGCGACCGTTTGAAGATTGGTTTTTATTTGTTCGGCAAGTTCCTTTTCTTGCACATACTTTTGTGAGCACGGCCCAAGGCGTTTAGTACATCGGTAGTAGCGGTAAGTCCCACCATGACCATGTATATCCTGAAGGGAGTGTTTATCTAAATCTTGGAATGCTCGAACAACTTTTTTCCTACTTCCTGCTAGCGTGCGCTGATACCATCCAGCTCTTTTATTATTATGGTAAGGATCAAATTCGTCACGCATGTTCTGTATAGTTTTTGGTTTTACGCTTAATATTTTACCGATACTCCTCGCGGCTTCATTAAAAGATGAATAGCCGAGATCGGCCACGGCTTCTCTATCAAAACGAGAGAGATAATAAGCGCTTATTAGCGCGAGTTTATTATTATCAGACATCATAAAAAGGCGACTTATTGTTCCATTATTTCCTCTGCAATTTTTTTAATTAATCCCTGTAGGCTTTGCCTATCAAGCGCTATTATTTTTTTTACACCGTACACGAGATTGAGCTCTTTCGCCAATCTACGTATATTTTCGCGATTATCTGTAAATTTTTTGTTTTTATCCAAATAATCTAAAATAGAAATCAAAATCTTTGATGAGCGTCCCATGCCTCGCTCTAAAAGCGTTTGATAAATATCCTGAGTATACAGCAGCGTTTTAGTAAAATAATAAGGATCATCTTTTTTCATGCCACCAAAAAATTCCGGGTCTTTTTCCCATGGCGCATATGTAAGATGCGCTGCCCACCAAAGACGAGCTAGGGAATGACGGCGAAGACCCTTTAAGTCCCCGCCCGTGCCAAACCAATGTTCAAGTACCTGATTTATCGCGGCTCTTAACTTTGTTGGGTCGTCCTTTAAATCATCATGGTTTTCTTTAATTCCCCATCGAGCAAGAGTATACTTTCTAAAAAGAACATGGCTTAAATAAACCCAAAAACGCGGATCAGACGCCTGCATTTCATCTATTTTAAAATATTCATGCAAGGCTATAGCGTTTTCCAAATCAGCAGAGGCTGGATCGCCTTTAGGAATCTTAAGTGTGGGAAGTTTTTCCTGTATCGCAATATTAGTAACGAGCAAATCTTTTTGCTTAACTTGGAATTGTTCTTCATAGTAACTTTTGAATGATTTGCTTGAACGTAAATCCGCCCGGAGCTGATCAACTGCGACGCTTCTAAAAATCTTCAAGTTGTTCTGTTTATTTTTCATACTTCTTCGGTGTTATTAAAATTGAGAAGCGACAAAATACTTTCAAAATTCCTAGCCATTGGTGATTCTAGAATAATTTGTGCGGCTTCAAGGGGCGGTTTATGCGCCAACCCCTTGCTCTCTAAGATAGATTCAAGCCTGCCGAACCAATTCCGATCTGCATGATCGCTGTCTCTCCCATTAACCTGATAAATAGCATCAGCAAGAACAGGTAGTACGATTGACGCATGAATTACTCCCTGAACTGCTTTTTCGCGCACGGTGTCGCAATAATTTTTATAATCAGCTTTAGAAAGCTCGATGGTAATTTTATCCGAAGAGTAGTCTATCTCCATGGGACCGGTATGCCTTATCCCCTCTACTACAGCCACAAACGAAGATAGCGGTGGTCGCATTGGATCAAATTCTTTTTCTGCTATAAATGAGCAGTAGCCACCCATCGCCAGAACATCGCCATTTTCAATATCGAATTTTAACCCCTTGTAATCTGGATGGCAATCGCTTGGTTGATAATTAGCAATTTCTTCATTTGAACAAATATAGAATCCTACCGTAACTCGTTCTCTAAGAAGTTTAGATGGAATTATAAATTTATCTGCTGTTTTTTGTGTAGAAAAGGCGTTGCGATAGAAAGTGCTTGCACATTCCGCCTCAACAATAAAAGAGGCCTTGCCCTTTTTAATAAGCTCCTCTATGGCTTTGCTTTTTAAATCAAAAACACAAATAAGGGCGACATCCTGCTTAGATAATTCATACCGAAAATCTACGCTAAAAACTCCGCCTAGATCGTCTCCGTTCCCAAGCACAGGGTGGGGGTAAGATTTTAAATTAATTTTCATAGCTTTCAATTCCTAGGGCGTACTTCTTTTTTGAGCCAAGCTTAACAGCAAGGCGGAGAGTTTCGCCACGTTTAATTTTAAGTCCGCCAATCAATGGCCCTTCAGACTGGTATATTTCTTTAGAATCAAGATTTCTGGCTGATAATATTTCAGCTGGATAAGCGCTATCATCTCCTATTGTGATAATTTTAATTCCACCTTCGCAATCCTCGCGGCCAGCAATAGCAAAATGATACTCTAAATCGTCTTTTATTTTTTGAACAAAACTTCTAAAGTTTATGTTAGATGTTTTAATCCTAGACCCAGCCGTCTCTCCTTCTTCAGTACCGATTGGCTTACTATTCATACCCCCACCGTTGCCAAAACCTCCTGGCGTTGTACCAGCTATAATCTTAGCTGATTGCTTATTTGTTACAATTCCTTTCCTAACTACCTTTTCTGTCTCAAGCGCCTCTGGTTCTTTGGTGGCACCAATCTGTCTCCAGGTTTCTTGTTCGCCAGAAAGATCGGTTTCCTCAACAGATTCAGTTTCTTGCCTATCGACAGAATCCTTCTCGTCACTATCAGGCAAATACCTGTCTAATCCTGGGATATCCTGAGGTGGAATTGAGAACATAGCACTCATAGATTTTAAAGACTGCCTTATAAACCCTTCTAATTCTCTAATTACAGTTGCACCATTTTCAGCGCGTTTTTCATCCCACTTATCATGTTCCGGAGGTTCCAAAGATCTAAGCAGACGGTTGCCTTTATCATCTTCACAGATAAAAACTCCGGCGTATTGCTCGCGAAGTACATGATTAGACTTATCAGTAACAAACATTTTTGGCTTTCTGGCCATCATTATTCTACGAGGATAACCATCCTGCTTGCGCACATATAAAATGCATTTTCCTAAAAATTTTAATTCCTGTTCGAATGTTTGAGTAGAATTAACCACTGAGGCATAATAAGCTTTAGTTTCTTCTGGAGCATAGGTTTCTAAATCTTCCCGCAGGCTTTCTTTGTTAATAACTTTTGTGTCGCCATTCTTGAGCAGAACTTCAAGATCTCCGTGATGTATTGTTAGCCAAAAATTCTGGAGGACAGACTTGATTAGTTTTTCTTTCCAATCAGCGGTGGCATTATATCCCATTATAAAAATATCCGTGCCTCTCTCGCTTCTCCTAAAGAACGCTGGAATATTGCGTTGATTGCGTACTGCTTTATAGCCATCAATCCCATAAAATCCAGTTCTTTGCTTTATATCGTTATCGCGGTCGATATGGCTTACGAGACGCGCCTTACCTTGAAAAACCGGCTCACCTTTTTCATTGATTGAAGAATAGAATACTGTATGAAGTGAGGACGCTGCAATCGGCGCTCCTTTTCCAATACCAAAAGAACCGCCACCAACACCCTTCATCGAGCTCATACCAGCCGCCCTAACAAGACGATACCAATTACCCTCTATATCTTCATCAGAACCGGTAAGACCTCTGGTGTTAAAATCGCTTATTTTTAAAACGGTTAAATCTCGTGATTTTAAAAGATTTATAGCGTTATTAAAAAATGGAACGGCTTTTTCATCATTCGGAGCAAACTTCAAACAGCGCTTCATTTTATCTGAAAGCATATCGTTTCCTGGAAGATCAGACGCTCGGATTTTTAGCTCCTCAAATATGACTACTGCCGGTTTTGTATCATCCAACCGCGCGTCGACAGCATTCTGTATAGTTTCACGCGCGATATAACGTTCGTGGTCGCCTTCAAAATATTGAAGCTGCTCATCCGAAAAGCCGTGCGCTTCGCCATGATCCGTGCTTGGAAAAAACCACGTTAAGGCCGGCTTGGCATTTTTTGATTTACGCGTTTTTTTTGCCATAGAAAAAATTAAAGTTTGAATGCTCTATCACGGTTCGGAAAAGTGAATTTAGCTTTAACTTCACGGATTTTCTTTTCAATTTCCGCAAAGATTTTATTAACCTCTTCTTCGCTGTAATCATAAGAACTGCGGTTAGAGCAATTACCGAGAATTTTTACTCGTCGTAATACTTCATTTGTACGCCTTTCGGCTAGTCGTTTAAAATTGTCTTTCCGTTTTTCCATATATAAATAGATTATATTTAATGTAAATATAGCACACTATTATATAAATGTCAAGTTCTGTACAAAAAGCTGCATTATTTAAGATATTTTTCGTTTTGTTTTAGCCAAAAATATGGCTATGAGTTGGCACGTTTTATCTTTATCTTCGAGCACTTGGTGGCCCCAGATGTTCATAATTTTCCACCCACGACGCTTCAATGCGCGACAGTTTCGCTTATCTCTTTTTATATTAGATTCTATCTTTGCTATCCAATATTTACGTGGAATCCTATTTCTCCAAATGCGGAATTTGTAGCCATGCCAAAAATCTCCATTTATGAACACGGCTTTCTTTTGAGAAGGCAACGCAATATCTGGTTTACCTGCCACTTTTGAATAATGTCGTTGGAAGTAGATGTTATGTTTCCGTAAATAAGAGAAGACCGTTCTTTCGATTCCGGTCTCCTTCGATTTAATGCGCGACATTATTTCGCTTCTTTTCTTTTTTGAAAATACATCAGCCATATGTTTACGCTTCTAAAGCGGCGCGAATATTCTCTGCAACACGCGCAACAACAGGAACGCTAACTGAATTACCGATTTGTTTATATAAATGAATATCTGACATTCCTTCAGGGAAGATGAAGGACTCTGGGATACCTTGTAGTCTTGCGCACTCTCTTGGAGTCAACTTACGGATACCTTTTAGATCTCTAATGATTGGGACATTATGGCCTCCCATACCCATGCTTGCGGTTAAGGTAGGACAAGTTCCTTTGCGACTATTTTCCCGAACATAGACACGACGATATTGATAGAAACGATCTCTGAATTTTACTGCTTCTTTGAGTTTTGGATAGATAAATTTATCATCTGGCGTATAGTAATATTTAGGGTCAACAGTCTTCTCAAGAATATCCGACATTTTTCTGGTCAATTCTAGCGGATCAGGAAACCGAAATTTCATCAGCTTGCGCGGATCACGGAAAGCCACAATATAAATACGTTCGCGCGCCTGTGGGACATTGCCAAATTGCATGCTATTTAACACCTGCCCTTTAATATAATAACCAGCCTGGCGAAATTCGTCTTCAATTCTTTTGTAAGTCCGCTCATCATCATGATGTATTAGATGTTTAACATTTTCTAAAAATACTGCTACCGGTTTTCTTTTTTTTAAAATTTCAATCACCGCAAAGAGTAAATCACCCCTGCCTTTATCTGCAAACCCGCGTTTATATCCAGCAACAGAAAATGGCTGGCATGGAAACCCGCCCGTTAGAATATCAAATTTTTTTGGTATGCGCTTCATGCCCCTTTCACTAACAACATCAAATAGGCTCGCTACATCAATATCACCAAAATTAGCGCCATAGGTCAGCGCCGCCTTTTCATCTTTATCGTTGGCATAAATTGTTTCAAATCCGGCATTTTCAAATCCTATTCTGATTCCACCAATACCGGCAAACAAGTCTATTGTCTTCAATTGTGCCATATGATAGATTTATATCATTATTTTACACCATATCTGGTCTAAATAGAAGTCCTGAGTGGCGCGCCAGCAAAGCTGGCACGAAACAACACCCCCTCGGCGAGAATGTGGGCGGGCGGCCACGGGCGGGCAAAAATTCCCTCCCCTTAAACCCCTTCCTTTTTGCCCGCGACAATTTGTGGGGTTGTAGGGGCAAAGCCCCTACACCATAACCCCCTAATAAATATTTTCAAAAAAGGTTCGTACGTCGTTCAGGATTTTCGACCAATCAAGACATTTCAAACAAAAAACTCCGGCGCGTTGCTGGAGTTTTTTGCCATACAGTATCGGGCTCGGGTTTGTGTTTTAAAGCCCTAGAGCGGCAGACCGGATTCGAACCGGCGACCTTCTCCTTGGCAAGGAGACGTTCTACCAACTGAACTACTACCGCACGGCTTCGTTTCACTAAGTTGCGGGGGTGGGATTTGAACCCACGACCTCGGGGTTATGGGCCCCGCGAGCTGCCGGGCTGCTCTACCCCGCGGCGCTGTTGATTTTGGTGTCTATAATTATACCCTGATAAAATTCTGCTGTCAAGCGCCAAGAGCGAAAAAAAAGTTGACAAAACCCCTTTTTTGTGCTATACTATATATATTGATTATATATTTAAACTATTTTTATGCTCTTCCAAACGAAAGGATCGGCGGCAATCTTAAGAAGTGCCGCGATTTTAGCAGGCGTTATACTTTTGGCGGCTGTTTTTTTAATTATAAAACCGGCTTTGGCGCAATCAGAAGTGGCGGCTGAAGTACCGGCCGACGCCCCAGCTACGGTTTCATTGTCGAACGAATCGGCTGCCGAAATTTCATCAGAACCGGTATTGATATCAGAACCGACAGAATCGGCGCCGACAGCAGAAGAACTAGTCGCGGAAGAACAGCCAGTATCCGCGGAAGCGCAAATGGATTCCAAAGTTACTCTCCAGGATTTGGGAGCGAGTAACGCTAAAATTTTACCAAACAGTTTTTTCTACGGTTTTAAAAGATTCGGCCGGGCGTTTAGCGAGGCTTTCACTTTCAACCCGGTGAAAAAGGCGGAATTAAAACTTGAACACGCCAATCAGGAATTGGCCGACGCCACCAAATTGATCGCGCAGCAGCCAACCGATAGCAAAGCGCTGGAAGCGGTCGCCGGATCATTGGAAAAATTTCAAAATAAAATCGCTGATTTGAAAAATCTAACGCAGGATTTGCAGAAGGAGCAAGCCGGCGGGGATAAAAATGTTGGGAAATTCATTACCAATGTTTTGGATCAGCAGATAAAACAGCAAAAAGTTTTTGAACTGATTCAAGGCGGGATGATAAAAAATATGCCGGCGCGGTTCGCCGAAGAAATGTTGGGGAGAATTAACGACGCGCGCCAGGCTACAGCGGAAAATACCGCCGGAGTTGTTACTGATGTGGTAAAGGACGCTGATTCTTTGGCGGGGTATTTTGACGCCGCCATGCAAAATCAGCCGGGCAGTGAATTTAAAGAGATTAAGAATCTTGAGGCGCTAAAGCGGGTGGAGCAATTTGTTCCGGAATTTGCCAAGGACGCGATCCGCCAGGCGCAAGACAACGCGTTCAAGCGGTTCGGCGCGCGAATGGAAAAGATGCCTGCCGGCGAGAGAGCGCAGAAATTTGAAGATTATGTCGGAGGAATGAATGGCGATGGATTGCGCCAGATGGAAATTTTTGACCAATTGGAAAACGCGCCGGAATTGCCGCCGGAAATTATGGACAAGATGGAGACAGCCAAAGATATAACAGCTCGTAAATTTCAAAATCAAGTTGAGCAAACCAGTCAAAAATTTGATGATAACGCGCAGGCCAGGCCGGCGCTCGGGCGTTACTTTTCCAGTGTTGATTTGGGCGAACCGGACGTGGATAAACTGCGGGTCATGGAAGAAATCCGCAAGCGGGTTAAATTTGATGACGCGAATTTGAATCAAGAAATGGATAATCAACGTTCTAAAATGATTGATAATTTTCAAGGACAGTTCAACCAGACGGACGGCCAAGGAGTGTCTGAAGAATTTACTCGTTTCAGCGAACAAATGGCGCAGAGGCCGGATCCGACGACCTTTCAATTGATGAACGCGTTTGAAGATAAAATGAAAGCCGACCCCAAAAAACTTGAAATGCTTGGCAAAATGAGGCAGGAAGTGAAGGCTCAATTTGTTGAACAGGCGCAAAAAGAGCCGGATAAATTTTTCAGCCGCATCACAACCAACAATCCGGAGGATTTAGCGGTGTTTAATGACTTGAAAGAAGAATTTAAAAACAATCCGGAACAATTTTTAGTTCAGCCGCCAAAGGATAATTTTCAACCAATGCAGCCAAGCCAACCATTCCAACCAATGCCGATGAATGAGTTTTTTGATCAGGCAATTCAAAAACAAACCGAAGCCATCACCGGACAACTTGGCGAGATAAAAAAGCCGGAAGAATTTGAGCAATTCAATAAAAAGTTTGAAGGGATGGGGCAGGAAATGAAATCGGGGGTGATGAACACACTTAATCAGCAGTCGCAGAATTTTCAGCAGAAATTTAACTCAAAACAAGAGTTTATTCAGGATTTTAAAATGAAACCGCCGGAGGTTGGCGGGCAGGGCATGTCGGGCGGACAAGCGTCTAACGTGATGAATCCGCCAAAAGAAAATTTTCAAGGGCAACCGCAACAAAATAGTTTCGCGCCAAAACCAATGATGCAGCCACAACCCATGAATGAACCTAAACCGGAGATTCAGGTTAATCAGATTAAGGAACCGATGATGGTTCAGCCGGTCAACAATAATATGAATGGCGGATTTGAAAAACCGCAGATTTCTTTGCCGGAGCCGCAACCGATGATGAATAATTAACCCGCCTACGTCCCGCCATGGCGGGACTACGGCGTGGCGAAGCAATTAACAAGCGATTGGCAAACCCCCGTGTCGGGGGTTTTGTCGTGCTTGATATTTAACAGCAGGATGGTAATCACAATCATTTTTTATATTCTTTAAGCAAAAATCCATTCGCGTTGTCCCCACATCTTCATCTTAAACATTAAGAAAAAAATGTGGTGTGCGAATGGATCTTCGTGCTCGCACCATCCACAGCCATTTATGGCGGGTCGCGAGCTTGCATGTTGTCCTCCTTATGTTTACTGTACTATTTTAGAACGGCGACTGTACCACCCGGCAGTTCGCCCGGTCTGAGCATGTGTCGGTTTACGAGGGTTGCTCGAACTTTTACAGTTCTCGGTGCTGTCGGGTCGTCACCGCACCCCTTCTCTCGTCGTGTGTGTGCCCGTCGCCAGTGAATGGGGAGCGTGTACCCTCCCTTTTTGTCTCTGTCCGTCAGCACTAACCGACGTTCCTCGGCAGTGAGGAAATGTTCGGCCGTGACGGCGCAGACCATAGCACTGTCGGTGATGCATCCGCGCCTGCCATCGTGCGGTTGGACGGGTATGCGCCGGAATGGGAGCCGGATTTGTGGTGGAAGGGTTTCAAGGTAAGTGCAGAGATTGACTACCAACCTAATGGCGCTGTCGTACAGCCCCCATGGTTCGTCCTCGCCAGTTCGGGTTGGCAATCCGGCTTCTGTACGCATGTCGAAAGCGTGGTCGGTGACGTTACGCTCCGCAATGGCTTCGTATGGCAAACCCACAGATTCTACACCTTCACTATTGTGTTTGTGGCAGCAGTCACCCCACCAGCACGCCCAACGACGATAAGCATCGTTTGCCTTTTGCCATTTTTGCTGTCTCACCAGCCGTTCCATTGTTTCTCTGGCTTGTCTGTGGCAATGGGCGTATACACCCATGAGTTCGGAAAACAGCATGATAAAGACGGGGCTCGTGTCTTTATCTTGGGTGTTCAGCGGTATGCGGGATGCAAGTATGCAATCGTAGGAAATTCCGCGGTCGATAAGCGGTTTATCCAATGCGATTGCAAAGGCGGAGAATGGCCAACCGACATCGTCCCAGCACAGCCCCCGCAGTGATGTGGCGGTAAGAAGCTGTGTGAGTTCTTCGGTAATATGAAACACTCGACGAGAAGAGCGTGTCCACACCGAAAGAAGATAAGGGATTCTGGATAGACAGGTTAGCTGCTGAGCTGCTTTTTCGTGTCCGTCCGCGTCAGTGGTTGGGTTGGGAGGGATGAAACGTTCATCAATCCAACCAGAGGGCTTTCCGTTGTTGCTCGACGCGAGCAATGACCTGCGGAAGTCTGGCGCGTGGATGAATGGTGAGTCAGGAAGAGGGTCTCGGACCCTAGCGGCTTTGTACATAGCCTTTCTTGCTGTGACAATGGCACAGCGGTCTTCCCAGCACCGCAGAGCTTCTTCTAGTCGCCACGCCATTTGGCCTTTCATGAGATCCTCCTTATCTTTGTTGGCAGTCGGTTTATAAAATATAAAGAACATCTATTACTGTATCTTACCTTCATTATATACACATTTTTTTGTTTTTGTCAAGACCTTGACTAAATCTTTATTTTCCGTCAAAATAACCGCGTTATGGAACATGTTGCGCATATCAGTAAAAACAAACAAACATTGGAATTGCGGTTCGCGATTTTGAAATTGATCCGCGAATGGTTTTGGTCGCAAGGATTTACCGAAGTTGAAACGCCGAATATCGTCAAAGTCCCCGGGCAAGAACCATATCTTTCGCCGATGCCGGTAAAGTTGCATAATGAGCAAGGCGAGGAATTTTTTGGTTATCTCCATACTTCGCCGGAATATACCATGAAAAAAATGCTGGCGGCCGGTTTTGACAAGATTTTTTCTTTGGGGAAATGCTACCGCGATTACGAAAGTTTCGGCGGAACGCATAATCCGGAATTTACGATGCTGGAGTGGTATAGGGTGGAGAGTGATTATAAAAAAATAATGGAGGATGTGGAGGAGTTGATCGGGTTTATTATACAGAAGTTGATGGAACATAGAACATTGAACATGGAACACCGAACGAAAGATCTTTGCTCCATGCTCAATGCTCAATGTTCAATACGGGTTAGTATGAGCGATTTATGGGAGAAATTTGTCGAAGTGGATTTGGATGAGTGTCTGACGAGCGAGGCCATGTTGAGATTGTGCAGAGAAAAAAAATATGATGCGAAAGACAGCGAGAGCTATGAGGATTTGTTTTATCGGATATTTTTGAATGAGATTGAGCCGAAATTGAAAGAAGTGGGCGGTATAATTATTTATGATTATCCGGCAAAACTGGCGGCGCTGTCGCGTTTATCCGCGTCAGATCCGCGTTATGCCGAACGGTTTGAGGTTTATGTGAACGGTATAGAGTTGGCTAACGCTTTTTCCGAACTGACTGACACGGATGAGCAATTAAAACGTTTAAAAGAGGAACAAGAATTGAGACGAAAGCTCGGCAAAGAGGTTTATAATATAGATGAAGAATTTCTGTTAGCGGTCGGACAAATGCCAAAGTCAGCTGGCATTGCCTTGGGAGTTGATCGGCTGGTTCAGATCATTGCGGCCCTTCGGCATGGCTCCCCTCGGCCTGAGCTCGGGACGAAGGCAGGGCAAGTTTGCAAAAACATTGACGATGTGATAACATTGCCAGCGAGTAAACTATTTTAATATGGGCGACACGACTGATATCCACAAAGGCGCGGTGATAAAACACAATAATGATTTGTATGTGGTTACTTTCGCGCAGTTTGTAAATCCGGGCAAGGGTTCGGCTTTTGTTAAAACAAAATTGAAAAGTATTTCTTCCGGCAAAGGCACGGAAATTACCTACAAAAGCGGCGAGTCGGTTGATACTGTAAGCGTTGAATATGTCAACATGCAATATTTATACAACAACACGCGGACGTATTCTTTCATGAACAAAGATACTTTTGAAACTGTTGATGTTGGCGCGGATTTGCTCGGTGATGATGTAAAATTTTTAAAAGAAGGTTTGGAAGTGGTGATGGCCACGCACGAAGACCGCGTGGTTGCCATGCAGCTGCCGAAAAAAATTAAATATACGGTCAAAGACGCTCCGCCGGCGATTAAAGGCGACAGCGCGTCCGGCAATGTGACGAAAGAGATTGTTATGGATAATGGTTTGATAGTCTACGCGCCGATTTTTATTAAAGAAGGCGAGGAGATTCTCGTCAACACCGAGACCGGCGAGTATAGCGGGAGAGCGGGGGAAAATAGTTAGTAAGTTGGTAAGTGAATAAGTGTGTAAGTAAAAATCCGCTGAGAGGCGGATTTTATTTGTAAGTGTTTAGACTGCCGACAAAATCAAAAATATCTGAATCGCCAGAATTATTGCCAGTATCGCTTGGAACGATATTTTTTTCGTTTTATGCCGAAAGAAATGCATGCCAAGCAGGGTTCCGAGCGAACCGCCGATGAGGGCTGACAACCAAAGAGTTTTTTCGCTGACGCGGCGGCGGTTTAGCTGTGCTTTCATTTTATCAACGCCGATGTAAAAAAAGCTGATTAAATTTATCAGCAGAAAATATAAAAGCAAGATTTGAGTTGGCAGATTAAGTTCTAAAAACCAGCGCATAGAAATTGTGAGAGACTGGACTGCTTCGTCCCCCGCCATGGCGGGGTCCTCGCAATGACGGCGCGATTCACCGTCAATTTGTATGATGAAATTTGCGGTCTTGTTCGGCAAGCTCAATCAGGGCTTGGCGTACTTCATTTGGGCTGGGAATATCGCGGAAGATAATTTGGGAATTGTCAGAAGAGGTTTTAACGTATAGATTGCCATATTTAAACATCGTGGCGAAGAAACCGGAGGTCTCCACGGTGACGTCTTGAATATTATACAGATCAAGCTCGGAAATTGTGCGAGAGAATAGCCCATGCTGTTCAATGTCAACAATGCGGTCGTTGGTGACGATCCAGAGGTCAAGATAAAAATCAATAAATTGGCCGTAGAAAAATAAGTAGATGCTTAAATAAAATATACTGGCGAATAACACTAAAACCGGATAAGACAGTTGGCCGGTTAGAAGCTGTGGAAAGAGATTATTAACTAAAAAATACATCGCGACTGGCACCAATAGCAATATAATAAAAACACCAAGAATCGGCAAAAAAGTCAGCGGATGACGGCGCAGGTAATATTCGATTTTTTCGTACGGTTTTTGTTTTATGAGATGCGCTACCTGCATATTAAAACTGAAATATATTTGAAATCCAGTTGCTGTTGAATAAAACAACCGGAGTTTGCCAGTCTATTTCAATCAGCAATTGTTGGGTAAAATACAGAGTGAGAATAGTCAAGGAAAAAATAAAAAAAGAGATGATAAAACTCACCAGTGTAAATGAGGCGGTTTCCAGAACGTGATAAAAGTTTAAAATTGAAAATACAGCAAAAATCGCCAAAAAAATCAGGTAGGCGAAGAGGAAAAAGTAGAGAGGAACGGTTAGCATACGAAATGTCTAATGTCTAATTTCTAATTACAAATAAAATTTCCAACGTCAATTTTTATTGGGCATTTGTCATTTTATTAGAAATTTGACATTTGGAATTAGAAATTTTAAAGCAGTTCTTCTTGCGGTCTATATTTGTTTTCCACATTTAAGTGTTTGTACGCTTCTCTCGTTGCTTTTCTTCCTCTCGGCGTGCGTTCCAGCATACCGATTTGCATCAAATATGGCTCATAGACCGATTCAATCGTATCCATTTCCTCGGCAATCGCGGCGGACAGAGTGTTGAGGCCGACTGGACCGCCGGAAAATTTGTGGATAATCGCGTGGAGAATTTTTCGGTCAACTTCATCCAGCCCGTGCTGGTCAACATTAAGCATATCAAGAGCTGATTGGGCGGCTTGTTTATGTATTCTACCACCAAATCTGACTTCCGCGAAATCACGCACTCGTTTTAACAAGCGATTGGCGACGCGCGGGGTGCGGCGGGAGCGCGCGGCGATTAGGGAAACCGCCTCGGGTTCAATTTCCGCGGACAAGATTTTAGCATTGCGGTTAACGATTTTTTCAATATCTTCCGGCTCATAAAAATTCAAATGGAAAACATGGCCGAACCGATCGCGCAACGGGCTGGAGAGCAAACTGATTTTGGTTGTGGCGCCGATCAGCGTAAATTTATTCAAGGGCATGCGCATCGTGCGCGCGGCCGGGCCTTTGCCGATAATGATATCAACCGCGAAGTCCTCCATTGCCGCGTATAAAACTTCTTCAATGGTTTTGTTCATGCGATGGATTTCGTCAATAAATAAAACATCACCCTCTTCCAAGTTAGACAAAATTGCCGCCAGGTCGCCCACTCGTTCCAGCGCCGGACCGGCCGTTACTTTAATGTTGCCGCCCATTTCTCTGGCGATAATATTTGCTAAAGTTGTTTTTCCCAGTCCGGGGTTGCCGTAAAGCAAGATATGTTCAATCGGTTCATTGCGTTTTTGCGCGGCTTCAATGGAAATATTTAGCGGTTCTTTGATCTGGTTTTGGCCGACAAAATCAACCAGTGTTTGGGGACGGAGGGTAACCTCTATTTTTTCTTCGCCGTCTTCTGTCTTGGCGCTAACGATTCTAGGAGCAAGATTTTCGTCTAATTGGTAGATTTCTTCGTCCATAATGCTTGTATTGTACAGCAAGAAAGTGGTGTTGACAAGGTTGATGATTTGTTGTATGATATATTATTCTTCTCATGGTGGGAGGGATACCTGTCCCGGGTATAGGGAAAACTTTTGGGCGATAAAAAAGCCCAGAGGAGGTTCGTCATGGTTAGTCCATTGGTGAGAGTAAAGGATTATACAATGGGGCAGTTGGCGGCTTTGGTTCACAAGGTGGAGCGTGCGGGAGCCACTGTGGACGAGGTGCTGGCAGATTCCAAACTGCTGAAGGTGGTCGGTGCCGATGACATTTCGGCTCCATACTTCACCCGCCTCGTTACCGAAGAGTCGATCGTGTCGGCTCTCAGCCATGCGATGTCGGAGCAGGAGGCGGGAAAGCTGTGCGAGGCCGGACTGAAATGCGCGGTGGATCACTTCGACTATCACGGCTCCCCGTTCTGGACGTCTCGCGCCGGCTTCACACTGAGGTCGCACGCGGTCAAGCTGGGATCCTGCTACCAGGATTTTCAGTACTTGCATGGCTGGGACTTTGAGGACCGTCCCACCACTGACTCGGTGCTGTTCTGTCCGCCCCGTCTGGTTCCTGACAGTTTGGGCAAGAACGTGGACAAGCAGATGGTCTTGCTGGCCAAACTGCGGGAGAAGTTCGGTCTGCCGGCTTACTTCTTCAACTCCTTCGGCGAGTCGTCCACGCTGTCTGGCATCATCCTGACAAACTACAACCAGACAGGTGAATGCGTCCCGTTGAATGGGCTGTGGGTGCGCACCAACACCCGCCTCCGCGGCGGTGGCGGCCGGCTCGGTCTCGGCGGCTTCAGCCGCGATGGCTTGGGCTGCGACGACTGGGGCTGGGGCGGTGCCGGCAGCAGCATCGGTTGTCTCGCTCCGGGGGTGGTGGACTTGGGGAAGTCCGCCAACCTGTAGAACGTGTGGTGTATTTGGTACCAAACGGTACCCTGTACACCCGAACCCCTGAACCCCCGTGCTTCGCGCCGGGGGTTCTTGTCTTTTATATAACAACCGCCGTGTTTTGCGGACGAAAACAAAAAAGAGAATGTTTGCAAGAATAGAAATCCATTCGACTAAAGGAAATCTGTGTTCTTATTTAGGATTAGTGAAGCATGGAAATTGTTTTGAGTTGAAGCAGAGAATTTTGGAAAGTCAAAAATCTGCTGACGCGGGTTTTAGCTGTTGATGGAAGTCGCCGTCATTAATATTTTTTTCGGGCTGGTTTTGAGCGGAGATGGTGCGCTTGTTTTCATTGTCAAATATTCTATAGTGGTCTGTTGTGTGTTTGGTTATGAAAGGGATCCTTCATCCGCTGTGGCGGATTCAGGATGGAGCTCACTGTGACGCTCGCTCCACTTATTAATATACTCAATCGCGCTTAAGGCGGCAGTGACGCCGTGGCCGGCGGAGATGGCGATTTGTTTGAAAGGGATGTTCGTAACATCGCCGGCGGCGAAGATTCCCGGGCAGTCGGTCTGGCATTTGATGTTCACTTCAATTTCGCCGAGCGGATTTTTTTTGCCGCAGGCGACAAAATCAGAATTTGGCAGCTGGCCGATATGCACCATTACGCCGTCAACCGCGATTTCTTTGGTTTTATTTTTCGCGGTATCAAGATATTTTATGCCGGAGACATTTTCTTTTCCCAGAATTTCTTTCGTGTCAGCGCCGTAAATTATTTCAATATTCGGCAATGATTTAACTTTTTCAATTAAAATATCTTCGCCTTTGGGAAATCCGCCTTTACTTTCTCTATTATTAGGATAGCGGGTAATTAAAAAAAGTTTTTTCGCGATGCCGGACATCATCAGCGCCGATTCAAGAGCGGCATTGCCCGCGCCGACGGTTACCGTTGTCTTGCCTCTAAAAAGCGGGCCGTCGCAGGTGGTGCAATAAGTAACGCCTTTGCCGCGCAATTCTTTTTCTCTCGGGATATTCAGCGTCCGCGGATGAATGCCGCTTGCCACGAGCACGGCTTTGGTTTTATAGATTTTTTCTTTGCCATTGGCATCGCGCGCGGTGACGATGTGGTGGTTTTTTTCTGTTTTGATTCCGATTATTTGATAACCGATGTCAGTCGGCACGCTGTAAGATTTGACATGATTGTACATATCCTGCGCCAGTTTGAAGCCGTTGGTTTCAATCTGTCCGGGCCAATTATTTATAATTCCGGATTGCGCGACCTCGCCGCCAATGTCTTTGGTGACGATGATTTGATTCAAATTTCTTCTCGCGCCGTAGATGGCTGCCGAACAGCCGGCCGCCGCCGCGCCAATGATTACGAGGTCGTACATAGTTTTACATGATACAGAATACAGATAACAGAATACATCCGCGTTTGATTTTACGCCCCAACACCCGCTCGTTGCATTCTGTTATCTGGTAACTGTATTTGTGCAACGTTATCTGGTTTCTGTATTCTGTCCGATTATTAATTTCATTTGCTTGATGTTATCCACAGGTTTGCCCACCTTAAACGTGGCGCTGCCCGGGCAGATGGCATTCACGCCGGTTTTAACTATATCCGGCAGATTGGATTCGTTCACCGCGCCGTCAATTTCCGTGAATATTTTAGGATATTTAGTCGTGAATTTTGTGATTTTAGTTAACACTTCTTTAATCAGCGACTGGCCCTGAAAACCCGGGTGAACGCCCATGAACATTACCGCGTCAAGTTGATTTAAAAACGGCTCAATCGCGCTGATGGGGGTGTCGGGATTGAGCACGATGCCGACTTGCCAGTTATTTTTTTTTGCAAAATTAATTATTTTAGAAAGGGATCCCTCGGCTCCCTCCGGTCGCTCGGGATGACAACCTTGCGACTCGTAATGAAATAGTACCCGTTTAACTTGTTTTACGCCAATCCATTTTTTTAATTCAGCGAGCGGGTCGGCAACCATCAAATGCAGTTCAACATTAAGTTTGCGCAGTTTTTTTACCACTGTCGGATTAGCCCAAGTCACGTTTGGCACGAATTTTCCATCGGCGATATCAAGCTGAATTTGCTTAACCGAATCACCCAGCCCTTTCATTTGCTGTAAAAATTGTTCTTCGGTTTGGACCAGGACGGAGGGGATTATTTCCATATGATTGTTTCAGAATGCAGAAATCAGATAACAGAATACATTACGAATTTTCAATTTCCAATTTTTTGAGTTTTTTTAAGCGGCGGAGGCGGCGAGTGATTGGTTTGAAATCGGTTTGCAGGAATTTTTTTACAATGGCGGATGCTTTGGTGGAATTTACAGCGCTGGCGGCTAAACAGAGGATGTTGCCATTATCATGGAGGCGAAGCATTTCCGCGCCTTCCGCGCTGTAGCCGATTGACGCGCGCGCGCCGGCTATTTTGTTTGCCGTGATACACATGCCGTGTCCGCTGTGGCAGATTAAAATACCGCGATTACTTTCATTTTTAACCACAGCGCGGCTTACTTTTATCGCGTAATCAATCGCATCATCACACTCAATACGCTTTTTCGCCCCCAAATCTTTTACTTCTTTTTTGAGTTTATTTTTTATATAGATTTTCAGTTTTTCTTTTAGCTCAAATCCCATGTAGTCAGAGCCAATGTAGATAGTTGGTTTGGACATATTTTTTAGTATAAGCAGGGTTATTATAGAAGATTATGGGCGGCTTGGCAAGCCCGGTGTTCAGAATGCAGAATGCAGATAACATGACTCATGCGATGCGGAGACTCTGTTGTTTGAATGTATTCTGTTATCTGTATTTTGCATTCTGACGTGGGGCTGGACAAACACCCAATTTTATGTTACAATTCGACCCAGACTGCCATGTCTCAATCTGCCAAGTCGGCAGAAAAGAGATTGGTAAAGTGAAAGGAGAAAAGGTTGAAAGGAGCCACGATAACTTCCATTGTGGGGGGTAAAAAAAGGCGGCGAGCCGGTTCTGCGCCGAAAATTGCGCCGAAGGAACCATTCCCCAACAAAGTAAGGCAAGAGCGCGAGGCTCGGCTCCTATGCAAGTCCGAGCTTGCGAAAAAGGCAGGTATCTCGCCGGCCACTCTTGATCGTCTGGAGCGCGGTTTGTCGTCAAGGCCAAGCACCAGGCGCAATGTGCTGTTCGCCCTTGGCTACACCATCCTCCAGAAAGAAGTAGTCTTCCCTTGATAGCGCGCCCAGCGCCTCATCGCTCCTTCGCCCCCGTTACCCTTTCCGTCCTGGAAAGTTGGGGGCCAATCAATTTGTTTTTATCCGCGGATAAAAACAAATTGATTGGCCTGCTTGACAAACGCTCCAGTCTTTGATATAATATTTTCATACTTGAAATTTCCCCGCCATGGCGGGGCGGACCACGGAAAGGCGCCTGTCCCGCTCGCCATGGCCTGTAAATTTAAAAATCTTATGTTAGACAAGGACAAAAAGCTTAGAATAATCAAAAAGTTTCAGACCCATGAGGGCGATACCGGTTCCACCGAAGTTCAGGTGGCGATTTTATCCGAGGAAATTAAGGAATTAACCGACCATCTAAAACAACACAGCAAGGACCACTCTTCCCGCCGCGGTTTGCTCCGCAAGGTGGGCGAAAGGCGAAGATTGTTGCGCTATTTGCGCAAAGAGAACGCGAAGTCATACGATGAGTTGACCAAAAAATTAAAATTAAAACAAGTAAAAACTTTGGGCCAGCCGACCACAAAAGTGGACGGCAGTTCTGATGAAATTGACGAAGATGTTGAAAGCCATGAATAACAAACGCAATCCGTTAAAACACCCCGATCAACGCGTAGGGGTGTTTATTGATGTGCAGAATCTGTATTATTCCGCCAAGAATTTATTCGGCCAAAAAGTTAATTTCGGCAATATTGTCAGTGAAGCGGTGGCCGGCAGGAAATTAATCCGCGCGATTGCTTACGTAGTTAGAACCGAAACGAAAGAAGAAACGCCTTTTTTTGAAGCGCTTTACAATTTAGGCATTGAAACCAGAGAAAAAGATTTGCAAGTTTTCAGCACCGGAATGAAAAAAGCGGATTGGGATGTTGGTTTGACGGTTGACGCGATCAGATTAGCCCAAAGTTTGGATGCGGTAGTGATAGTTTCCGGCGATGGCGACTATTTGCCGTTGGTTGAATATTTGCAAAAAAGCGCCGGCAAACAGGTTGAAGTGGTGGCGTTCGGTGACACAACTTCCAGCCGGCTGATTGAAGCCGCGGACGATTTTATTGATTTGGGAAAAGAGAAAGAGAGGTTTCTGATTACTGATAGGTTTGCGAAACAGACGGGGTTTAATGTCAAAAAGAGAGAGTGAAGAATTAACAAACAGAAGACACAAGACACAAGAAACAAGAAACAAATAAAATTAAATATTTAAACTTCAAATTACAATTTTTATATCTTAAATTTTAGTTTGAAATTTATTTGTATCTTGTGTCTTGGTTATTAATTATTAATAAATCGATGCTGGTCAAGAGGAATCTAGGTCCATACGTATAAAAATACGTGGCGATCTATCTCTTCTAGATCAGCTTCGGAAAGGATCCTTTATGGATATCAAAAATTGGTCCCTTGATTGGGGGGGACGAAAGCTGACGGTGGAAACCGGTAAATTAGCTTTGCAAGCCCATTCATCTTGCACGGTGCGATACGGCGACACCGTGATTTTAGCGACGGTCGTCAAAAGCAAAAATATCAGAGCCGGAATTGATTATTTTCCGTTGATGGTGGATTTTGAGGAAAAACTTTACGCCGCCGGGAAAATAAAGGGTTCGCGTTTTATCAAACGCGAAGGCCGTCCAAGCGACGAAGCGATTTTGTCCGGCCGCATGGTTGACCGCGCCATTCGTCCGCTGTTTGATGAGCGCGTGCGCAATGATGTTCAGGTGGTTTTGACCGCGCTGTCGGTTGACGGCGAAAACGACGCGGCGGTTACTTCCTTTTTGGCCGCCAGCATCGCGCTGGCGACATCCGCGGTTCCTTGGGCCGGTCCGATCGGCGCGGCGCGAGTCGGCATGACGGAAACCGGCGAGTTTATTTTAAACGCCACGACCGAGCAGTTGGCAACCGGCGGATTAAACTTAGTGGTGGCCGGCACGCCGGAAAAATTAGTAATGGTTGAAGTCGGAGCCAAAGAAGTGTCGGAGGAAACGATTTTTAAAGCCATGAAATGGGGTTGCGAGCAATTAAAACCGGTGATTGAATTCATTAAAAAAATTCAAACGGAAATCGGCCAGCCAAAAGAAGCGGTTCCGGCTTTGGCCGATGACGCGGCCGGCGCTGATGATAAATTTGAAGAAGAAGCGCGTCAGATCGCGCGAGAATACATTGCCAAGAATGTTGAGACAATGATTTTTGACGCGGTTAAAATTACTCGTCCGGAACGCACGGCGATGCTGGATAAATTTTCCGAAGAGATTGAAAAAATATTGGCGGAAAAAAATTATGAAGAAGAGGTGCGGAAAGTCGCGTTGAATAATGTTAAATTATATGTTGAAGAACAAATTACCAAACGGATTTTGGCGAAAGACCAGAGACTGGACGGCAGAAAATTAACGGAAATCAGAAAACTTTCTTCGGAAATTGATTTATTGCCTCGGGTGCATGGTTCAGCTTTGTTTATGCGCGGAGACACGCAAGTATTGTCCGTCGTTACTTTGGGCGCGCCCGGTGATGTCCAAACATTAGACAGCATGGAAGAGGATGGCACCAAGCGCTATATGCACCATTATAATGACGCGCCATTCGCTTACGGCGAAGCCAAACCGATGCGCGGACCGGGGAGAAGGGCGATTGGACATGGCGCTTTAGCTGAACGCGCTTTGGAACCAGTTTTGCCGTTGGAAGCAGATTTTCCCTACGCGATCCGCGTGGTTTCCGAAGTAATGGGTTCCAATGGCTCCAGCTCAATGGCATCAACCTGCGGATCATCTCTGTCTCTTATGGCCGCGGGCGTGCCGATTAAAAAAGCCGTGGCCGGCATTGCCATGGGTTTGGCGTCTGACGCGGCGGAAAATAACGGCGAGATTAAAAAATATAAGATTTTAACCGACCTGCAAGATGTGGAAGACGGTCCGGGCGGGATGGATTTCAAGATCGCCGGCACGATTGACGGCGTTACCGCGGTGCAGATGGATACAAAGACGCATGGTTTGACATGGGAAATTGTTGAGCAGACAATCAAACAAGCGCGCGAAGCCAGACTGCAAGTTTTGGCGAAAATGAATGAAGCAATCGCGGCGCCGAAGCCGGAATTGTCCCCATACGCTCCGCGGATTGAGACAATCAAGATTGATCCGGAAAAGATCGGCGACCTGATTGGCCCGGGCGGAAAGACAATTAAAAAAATTACCGAGGGCACCGGTGTTACAATTGATATTGAACAAGACGGACGAGTGATGATTACTTCGGTTGATATGGGCGCGATGGAAAAAGCCAAACAGATGGTGATTGAATTAACAAAAGAAGTTGAGGCCGGAGAAACTTATGAAGGCAAGGTCGTGCGTATGGAAGATTTTGGCGCGTTTGTGCAAATTTTGCCTAACAAAGATGGTTTAGTGCACGTCAGCGAATTGCGCTGGGAGCGAGTTGGCCGGCCGAGCGATGTATTGAAGTTGGGCGACACGGTGAAAGTTTTGGTAAAAGAAATTGATAATTTGGGCCGGGTGAATTTATCAATGAAAGCGCTGATGCCCAAGCCGGAAGGTTATCAGCCGCCGGTTTTCGCTGATCGCGGGCCGAGTCCGCATCGCGGCGGAGGCGGGTTTAGACGGAGGAATTGAGCGAACAGAAAACAGTTACCAGATAACAGAATGCACGAGACGGGCGAAGAACCCGTTTTTGTGTTATAATAAACAAGAAATAATTATCAATATGCCAACACAAACAAAGTCTGGTAAAAAACATTTGCACAATAATTTAATTTCCATAATAGATTACAACGAGACGCATTTGGAAGAAAAAGAAACTTATGATTTGGCCGAATGCGTGTATTACAAAAACACGCCGGAAGTGACGTGGATAAATATTGATAATGTGCCACCGTTAAGTTTTTTGAGCGAATTGGGTTTGGGGTTTGATTTGCATCCGGTTATTATGGAAGATATTGTCAATCCAAACCAGCGGCCAAAGATAGAAATTTTGGATGATTATATTTATGTGGTTTTAAAAATGTTAACCCCCGGGAAGAATCCCAGCCAGCCGTTTATTTCCGAACAAGTCAGTATCGTGATGGCGAATAAATTTGTGATTACGCTTCAGCAGGGAGTGAAAGGCGACGCGTTTGATCGCGCGCGCATGTTAATCAGAAAAGAAAAAACCAGAATCCGCTCTTTGGGTACGGATTATTTAGTGTATGAGTTAATTGATGATATCGTGAATAATTATTTTAAAGTTTTGGAAGATTTCGGCGAGAGGTTGGAATTGTTGGAATCGGAGTTGATTAAGGATCCTTCGCAAAAAACTCTGCGCTCAATTTACAGCCTCAAGCGCGAGATTCTCGCTTTGCGCAAAGCGATTTGGCCTTTGCGCGAAGTGGTGGATATTTTGGAGCGCGGCGACAGTCCGTTGATTAAAAAAAGCACGCGGATTTATCTGCGCGATATTTACGACCGCGTGGTGCAAGCGATTGATACCATGGAAACTTATCGCGATATGGCGACCGGCATGCTTGATATTTATTTATCAAGTTTGAGCAATCGGATGAACGGCGTAATAAAAGTTTTAACGATAATCACGACCGTTTTCATGCCCTTGAGTTTTTTGGCGGGTTTGTATGGAATGAATTTCAAATACATGCCGGGCTTGAGCGCGCCGTGGGGTTTTGACGTCATGGTTATCGTAATGCTGCTTGTCTTTTGGAGCATGATTATTTTCTTCAAGAAAAAAAAGTGGCTGTGAGCTTGACTTTCTCTATATTTTGGGGTTAAATAGGTAAAAATTGAAAGATCCGCACAGCACGCCTTGGTGGCGGAATTGGCATACGCGCATGCCTTAGGAGCATGTCCCGCAAGGGTTGAGAGTTCAAATCTCTCCCAAGGCACAAAATTATGAATTTTTTCAGCTCGTGGTCCGGCAGAATGGGGATTTTTGTTTTTTCTGCCGCGACGATTTTAATTATCATTCGCGTCTTGGCGGAATACATTCCGCGCCTTTTTATTTTTTTGAAGTCGGTGTTTTGCTCCGTTATCGAAGCGGTTGCGAACAATCAGGATGTAAAAAAATTTATTTCCAAACATTGGATATTCTTCCGATTCATCCGCCGCCGGCTGGACAGGGATAGATTTTCCGGCTTGCCGCTCACCCTTCTCAGTTTGCCTTTTTTGTATATTGTTTTTCTTTTTTTGGGAGTTATTGAAGGCGTAATCAAATCCGATGCGATTATCATGGCAGACGCGCGCGCGGCCAATTTGCTCCTTGCTTTTAGAACCGCCGAACTCGTTCAAATTTTCACGTGGATAACTCTGCTCGCGAAGTCTTCAATCATCGCCGGCGCCATCGTTGTTTTTTCCGCGGTTTTATTATTGGTTAAAAAAAGGATATATATTTTACCCTTCTGGGCGACGGTTGCCGGCACCGGGCTGTCTGTTTTTCTCGGGAAGTTGATAACTCATCGTCCGCGTCCGGATGTCGCGCTGTATCTTGAAGACTCCTTTTCTTTTCCAAGCGGACACGCCGCGATGGCCGTGGCGTTTTATGGTTTTTTGACGTATGTTTTGTTCCGGCAGATAAAAAAATGGAGATACAAAATAAACGCGCTGTTTTTCAGCGCCGCTATAATTCTCGCGATTGGTTTCAGCAGGCTTTATCTCGGAGTGCATTTTTTGAGCGATGTCTGGGGCGGCTATCTCCTCGGCGCTTTGTGGCTGATTATTGGAATCGCCGTTTCTGAATTATTGACTCACAACAAGCCTGTGCCGGGAAGCGCGTTGCCGCGCAAGACCAAGGCCGCTGTCCTGATTTTGATTTTAGCCTGGATTGTTTTTTACGCGGGTTTTGCCGCTGTTTATCGTCCGCCGTTTGCCAGCCAAAAAGCGCCGGCCGCCGCCACTGTTAATAACGCGCTGGATATTTTTAATGACAAAAATATTTCCCGTTTCACCGAGACCATAACCGGAGAAAAGCAGGAGCCGCTGAGTTTCATCATTGTCGCCGATGATGATGGCGCGTTTATCGGCGATATGCGGAAGGCGGGGTGGCGGTTGGCCGATCCGCCAAGTCTTGTGTCAGTGGCGAGAATGGCAAAGGCCGCAGTTTTAAATGGAGAATACTATTCAGCGCCGATGACGCCGTCATTTTGGGACGCGCAGGCGCACGATTTCGGTTTTGAGAAACCCACCGAAAATCAAACCGTGCGCGCGAGGCACCACGCGAGATTTTGGCGCGCGCGATTTCAAACCGCGAGCGGAAAGCGCATTTACGTCGGGACGGCGAGCCAAGACGTCGGCATAAAATGGCTGATTACGCACACCATCAAGCCGGATATTGACACGGAACGCGACTTTTTATTTTTCGATCTGGAAAACGCGGGGACCGTGCAAGGCTTCACGAAGGAGAAATTCGTTGAGCCGACGCTCGGCAAGAATTTTTTTGGCGATCAATTTTTCACCGACGGGGAAGCGTACGTGGCGGTTTTGGAAAGTGTATAATTACAGCACTTTATGCAAACTGAATTTGAAGCTACATTTTTAAAAATTGACAAGGACAATATGCGGCGCTCGCTTAAAGAAGCGGGCGCGATTTTGGTTTATCCCGAGACATTGTTAAAAAGAGATGTGTTTGATCCGCCATTGCCGATTAAAGGTGGCTGGCTGAGAGTGCGCCACGAGGCAAATGGGGTGACAATGAGTTTAAAAATAGTGGATGGCGACAAAATTGAAAATCAAAAAGAGATTGAGTTAAAAATAGACGATTATAAACAAGGGGCGGGGTTTTTGTTGGCTATTGGCGCGAGGCACAAATCATATCAAGAAACTAAACGAGAGTTATGGAATTTTATGGATACGCAAGTTACGATTGATACCTGGCCAGGTCTGCAACCATTTGTGGAAATAGAAAGCGATGATGGGGAAAAAGTAAAACAGGCTGCCGTGGCACTGGGCTTTGATTACGCCCAAGCGTATTTTGGCGCTGTGGATGTGGTTTACGAGGAAGAGCTTAACATTCCTTTTCAGGTAATCAATCAGATGCCGGTTATTACTTTTGAAGATCCGCCGCAGAGATATTGTAGTTAAGAAATAAAAAGCGCAACTAAAACAACCCTCGCAGGTTGTTTTTTAGTAACAAAATTTTTTAGCGAGTTTTGTCTCTTGACTTTTATCATTAAATTTGTTTAAAATAGATTCGCCTTAAGATTTTCTTTTGGCACCTAACTGCAAGGAAGATGCAGGCAAGAAGAAAGAAGAAAAAGGAGGATGCCTTGAATGTGAACACTTCGCTTCCGTTCAGACTTGACCTTGTCCTTGACGGGACGAAGGTCAACTGCCCCGCCGCGGAACGGCGCGTCGCAGAGATCGGCACTCGCCGGTCGTTCAAGAAGGAGGCTCAAGTGGCGGCGCTTTTGCGCGCCGTCCAGTGCATGGACCTGACCACGCTCGCTGGCGATGACACGCCCGGCCGCGTGGACAGGCTGTGCGCCAAGGCTCTCCGGCCGGTCAGGCAGGAGATCCTCAACGAGCTCGGCTTGTCCGAGCTCAACCTCACTGTGGGAGCTGTCTGCGTCTATCACGCGCAGGTGGCCGAAGCAGTGAATCGGCTCCGTGGTGCGATTCCGGTGGCCGCGGTCTCTACTTCGTTCCCTGATGGTCAGGGACCGATGGAAACGCGACTCGCGGAGATCAAGGCGTCAATCAGCGCTGGCGCGACCGAGATCGACATCGTAATTGAGCGCGGTCTGGCTCTCACCGGCAAATGGCAGGCGCTCTACGATCAGATCCGCGCCTACCGCGATGCCTGCGGCGACAAAGCCCACCTCAAGACCATTCTCGGAACCGGAAATTTGGGCACGCTCACCTGCGTGGCCCAGGCATCGGCAGTGGCCATCATGGCCGGCGCTGATTTCATCAAGACGTCCACTGGCAAGGAAGGCACGAACGCCACCCTGCCGGTGAGCCTCACGATGGTGCGGCAGATCCGCCGTTTCCAGACCGAGGTGGATTCTGGCCGACGCATCGGGTTCAAGCCCGCCGGCGGTATCAAAACCGCCAAAGACGCCATGCTCTGGCTCTCCCTCATGTTGGAGGAACTCGGAGAAGAGTGGACGCATCCGGAGCTGTTCCGCTTCGGCGCGAGTTCGCTTCTCACGGATCTGGAACTCCAACTCGAGCACTGCGCAACCGGGAAATACGCGGCCGTCAACCACCAGCCTCTCGCATAGCGAGGTAGAAAGGAAAAAGCTAATGGACGCGGAAAAAATTCGCGGCTACCTCGGAAAGCTGGACTACGATCCGGCTCCCGAGGATGCCAAGCAGGCCAAGAAATGGCTTAAGGAACATGCCCCTTTCGGTCACTTCATCAACGGCGACTGGTACGTTCCAGCCGACGGCAGTTTCCCCACCAACAACCCGGCCACTGGCGAGCAACTCGCCAAGGTGGCGATGGGCTCTCCGGAGCACGTAGACTTGGCTGTGAAAGCCGCAGCCGACGCTTTCCCGAAGTGGAAAGCGTTCTCAGGTTTCGATCGGGCTCGGTTTCTCTACGCCATCGCCCGCGCCATTGCCAAGCACTCGCGGCTCTTCGCAGTGCTGGAGAGCATGAACAACGGCAAGACCATTCGCGAAACTCGCGACGTGGACATTCCGCTGGTGATTCGTCACTTCTACGCGCACGCCGGCTGGGCATCGGTCATGGAGCAGGAGTTCCTTGGCTGCGCGCCGGGCGGGGTAGTTGCCGCGATCATTCCGTGGAACTTCCCTCTGCTCATGCTCGCGTGGAAAGTCGCGCCTGCGATCGCGGCCGGTAACACCGTGGTTCTCAAACCAGCGGAGACGACTCCGCTCACAGCTTTGCTGTTCGCGGATATTCTCAACGAGGTCGGTCTTCCTCCGGGTGTCGTCAACATCGTAACCGGTGATGGCACGACCGGAGAGGCGCTCGTAAGACATCCTACCCCGTGGAAGATCGCTTTCACGGGCTCTACCGAAGTCGGCCAGCTCATTCGCCGGGCCACGGCCGGCTCTGGCAAGCATCTCACCATGGAACTCGGCGGCAAGAGCCCGTTCATCGTCTTTCCTGACGCTGATCTGGACTCAGTCGTAGAAGGCGTCGTAGATGCCATCTTCTTCAACCAGGGGCACGTCTGCTGTGCCGGTAGCCGCCTCCTTGTCCATGAAAGCATCGTCGAGCGCTTCATCTCCAGGCTCAAGCGTCGGATGGGGAGACTTCGCATCGGCGATCCGCTGGACAAGTGTACTGATATCGGAGCCATCAATTCCGAGGCTCAATACAAAAAAATTCAGGACCTCATCTTGAAGGGCAAGAGCGAGGGCGCGACCTGCTGGCAGCCGGACTGTTCTCCCCCGGACGGCGGTTTCTTCATTCCGCCGACCCTCTTCACTGATGTGCAACCGTCAAACACCATCGCGCAAACGGAAATCTTCGGTCCGGTGCTGGCGGCCATGACTTTCCGCACTCCGGATGATGCGGTGGCGCTCGTCAACAACACTCCGTATGGACTGGCCGCTTCGGTCTGGACTACGGATACCGGCACCGCGCTGGACATGGCCAAGCGCGTCAAGGCCGGGACAGTCTGGGTTAATTCTCACAACCTGTTTGACGCGGCCGCGCCATTCGGCGGGTACCGCATGAGCGGGTTTGGACGCGAGGGCGGTCGCGATGGTTTCCGCGACATGCTCTTGGAAAAAACCCCGCCGTTCCAATCATTTGAAACTGCTTCTGTTCCAGTTCCTCCTGCTACCGTCACGTCTTCCCCGCCTGTAACTATCGATCGGACATACCGATTCCTGGTGGGCGGGAAACTCGTCCGTCCCGATGGCGGCGCAAGCTACCACGTATACGGCAAGGACCGAGCCATTCTCGGCACGGTCGGCGCCGCGAAT
The DNA here is from genome assembly GCA_016207245.1 of Candidatus Magasanikiibacteriota bacterium. GTDB lineage: Bacteria > Patescibacteriota > Patescibacteriia > Magasanikbacterales > UBA922 > 2-12-FULL-43-12. The sequence goes on from JACQQA010000008.1 coordinate 52,600, forward strand.
CGCAAGGATGTGCGCAACGCGGTTCAGGCAGCTCGCGCAGCTGCGGACTCCTGGGCCAATCAGTCCGCTCACCTGCGGGCGCAGATTCTCTTTTTCCTGGCCGAGAATATGGCAAACGAGCGGGAACGTTTCATCGCTTGTCTCATCAGCGCTGGAATCTCTCGCTTGCACGCAGAGCACGAACTGACAGACTCGATTGAGCGGCTGTTCTACTGGGCCGGGTACGCGGACAAGTTCGGCGGAGAAATTCAGTCAGTTCCCGGCCGTCTTTTCGTCACCACAACCAACGAGCCGATCGGCGTTTTGTGTCTGCGGGCTCCGGATGAGCAAGCGCTTCTCGGTTTCGTATCGCTCGTTGCTCCGGCAATCGCTATGGGTAACACTGTAGTGGTTGTTCCGGGCATTCAGCCCTTGCCCGCGCTGGATTTGCTCCAGGTCATTCAACATTCGGATGTGCCGGCCGGAGCGGTCAACATCCTCACTGCCGAAGACCCTGATGCGCTCGCGAAGCTACTCGCCGAACACATGGATGTTGACGGCGTTTGGTCGTTCGGCACTACCGAGGGTTCGGTCGAGGTTGAGAAAGCCTCGGCCCACAACATGAAGCGCACGTGGGTCAACTACGGTCAGCGCTTTGATTGGTCAGGCTCGTGGGGCAGGAGCAAGCGCTTTCTCTACGAGGCCACGCAGGCCAAAACTATCTGGGTTCCGTTCGGAGCCTAGAGCGATAGCGTTCTTTTTCGTTGAGTGCGGACAACAATATTCATAGGGAGGTAAGGAGGGATTCTGTAGCCGCACCTACAGAACCCAACTTGAAAATATAATTAAATTGTGTTTTCAAGATAAAAAACAATCCGCCGAAGAGGCGGATTGTTTTTTTATTACACACTATTGATTTATATTTTGGTTTATGGTAAAACAAAAAAGCTGGGCAAGTTGTCCAGCGAGTCAAAACAGATAACTACGTGAGGAGGATAACCATGGCAACCGCGCTCGTTCTCGTGCTCGACGCAGTGGGAATCACCACGCTCGAGTATTTGCTCGATCACTACTCGGGGTCAGTTCATTTTCCCAACCTCTCGCGTCTCGGCTTGGGCACTCTGCTCGACGAGCGTCATCGCAGTCGCTTCGGTCCGTTTGATGGCGGTTCTTATGCCGCATGTCTGGAACAGGCATCCGCTTCGGCTGACAGCGTGGTCGGGCACCGCGAGATGATGGGCATCGTGGATGCTCGCATCTACGACCTTTTCCCGGACGGTTTTCCTACTAACTACATCGCGGCGCTGGAAGATCGTATCGGCCGCAAGACAATGTTCAACCAGATGGCCGGCGGAGTGGAGGCGATTGAGCAGAACGCCGCGGAGCACGCGCGAACCGGCCACCCAATCGCGTACGCGAGCATGTGCGATCCGTTGCTCCAGCTTGCGATGGATGAAGCCGTCATTCCGGTTTCGGAACAGCGCCGGATCGCGGACATCGCTCTCGTCTTGGCGCTGGAGATGGGAATTCCGATTACTCGGGTCATTGATCGGGCTTTCGTCAAGACGCCGGACGGCGAGTATGTTCGCACCGCCAATCGGCACGACGCGGTCCTGCCGCTTCCGGGAAGCACACTCGTGGATATTCTGACTGAACGGGGTGTTCGGACAGTCGCTGTTGGCAAAACCAGCGATCTCGTGAATACCGTTTACAGCGAGGAGCTTCATCTCTCGGCCGTTGACCAAGGGGTTGACCTTCGCTTCGTGCACCCAAAGAAGAAGGACACCAATCCATTCACAATGCAGGGCGTCTTGCACGCTCTCAACGACGCGCGAAACGACACATTCATCTTCGCGAACTGCGTGGATACTGACGCGCTCTACGGTCACACCCGCGATGTGGACGGCGCCATCCACTGCATTGAGGAGTGTGACCGCGTTCTGCCGATGATTGAAGCCCGGCTTCAGATGGGCGATCTCCTGATCATAACCGCTGACCACGGCATGGAGCATCGAGCTGACTATGGCTACCACAACCGCGAGCCTGTTCCGCTCTTGGTCAAGCGCGTCGGCCGCGGCAAGGATCTCGGCGGAATGGAATTCGGCCAAACTCTAGGTCTGACGCAAGTCGGCGATCTCGTGGCGCAGATGTTCGGGTGCGCCGGAGAATTTCGCCGGTCTATTATTAAAATTCCCGCCTGAATCGCTCATTCTCGTTCATCCAGCCTTTGATCGGATGAGCGCGTAAGCCCATCCGGATCCCTTGGTTGATAAATAATTTGTCAATTGAGGGAGATGGGTTTGCAAAATTAAAAACAGTCCGCCTCTTCGGCGGATTGTTTTTTGCATTCTGTTATCTGCATTCTGCATCCTGTCTAGTTATTCTGCAACTCATTCCGATAGTGATGATCATAAATCGCCATTACCGCGACAAATAGCGAGGCGATGACCGGACCGATGACAAATCCGGAAATGCCGAAAAAAAATATTCCGCCCAAAGTTGAGAACAACACCAGCAGAGGATGCATTTGAATGTCTCGGCCGACAAGTTTAGGTCTGATGAAATTATCAATCGTGCTGATGACAAAAAATCCGAATAGCAATATCACAAGGCCCTGCCAGAAATTTCCGAGCGCGAGCATAATAATTCCGGCCGGAAACCAGACAATTGACGGACCGATCGCGGGAATGGTAGCGAAAATAATCATGATTACGCTCCAAATCAGCGCGCCTTCAATGCCGGTTGCCCAGAAAAGAATTCCGCCGATAATACCCTGCACCCCGCCGACAATAAATGTGCCTTTTAATGTGGCGCGAGCGGTGGAGCGGAATTTTTCATACAGCATTATTTCGTGTTCGTCGCCAAGCGGAGAGAGGTGCATGATTTGTTTTAATAATTCCGTTCCGTCTTTTAGAAAATAGAATAAAGAGTAGAACATTATAAAGAGCATGAAAATAAATCGCAAAGAATTTTCTGTGATGCTCTTGATATTATTAAATAAGAAAACACTGATGGTCTTTGCCGCGTCAGCCGCGTAACTGCCCCACTCGCTTTGCACACTGCTTAAAACCGGAGCCAGCGGAGTGTTGTTTAGTTTTTGCGTCGCGTCTTGCAGTTGCGAACTGAAATTCCAATGCGATACGGTTTGATAAAGTCCGACGGATTCGTTTATCAGCAAAGTTGAGAGCAGAGTTAGTGGCAGAAAAATTATAATCACCACCAAAACCAAAGTGGACAAAGCGCTCAAGCTTGGCAGTTTCAAATATTTATCCAGCCGTTCATACAGCGGATGAAACAGCATCGCGATTACCGCGGCCCAGAAAACCGGGTAAAGAAACGGACGGATAACATAAAGCAACGCGATAGCCAGAATGATTATCAAACTGAAAAAAAAGATATTACGCACGCGGTCAAAGCCGAATTTTTCTTTTGACATAATGTTTTGGGATTAGAAATTAGTAGCGATAATTATATTATACCAAACCTACGCTCTTGACACCAGTCAGTAATTATATTATCATATCGCCACTACGCACCACGCTGGGTGCATGGCAAGTCTTATTTATCTCTCACTTCCCACACTTTTTCCTGTCCCGGATCACTTCGGGGTTGGCGGGGAGGAGGCATCCCGCCATGGCGGGATAAAGGAAAAAACTATGATTAAATTACCCAGCATTTTAGAAATGCTGCAGTCCGGCGTCCATTTCGGGCATCAAATTTCACGGCGTCATCCCAAGATGGATCCGTATATATTCGGCGAGCGCAACGGCGTTCATGTGATTGATTTGGAAAAGACCCGCGTTAAATTAGAGGAAGTTTTGGCGACAGTTCAAAAAATGGCAACCGAAGGCAAGATTATTTTATTCGCCAGCACCAAACCGCAAGCGCGCGAGATTGTGAAACAAGCGGCGATTGATTGCGGTATGCCGTATTTGGTGTCGCGCTGGCTGGGCGGATTGATAACGAATTTTAGCGAGCTAAAAAAATTGATCCAGAAATACAACACGATGAAAACGGAGCAGGCGAGCGGCGAGTGGGAGAAATATACCAAGAAAGAGCAGATAGATTTCGCGAAAAAATTAGAAACCATGCACGAAACATTAGCCGGGCTTTCCAGCTTGACTAAACTTCCCGACGCGCTGTTCATCCCGGCTTTACAGCGAGAAAAAACTGCGGTGGCTGAAGCCAACAAAATGAATGTCGCGATTATCGGCGTGGCTGACACCAATGCTAATCCGAACAAAGCGACCTTGGTGATTCCCGCCAATGATGACGCGGTTAACTCTATTAAAATGATCGTTGGATTGGTGGCGGAAGCGATAAAAGCCGGCAAGGTAGAATGGGAAAAGACGAAGGTGATTGGAGCGATAGCCATAAGGTAAGTTTACTAAGTTGGCTAAGTAGCTAAATTATCTAAGTTAACCAAGTAAATTTTTATGTCATTTACTGCTTCTGACATCGCGGCGCTTCGCACCAAGACCGGCGCGGGGATGATGGATTGCAAAAAAGCGCTGGATGAATCTAATGGCGACACCGAGAAGGCGGTGCAGATTTTGCGCGAGAAAGGAATTTTGAAAGCGGCAAAGCGCGCTGATAAAATCGCGGCCGAAGGTTTGGTGACCAGCTATATCCACGGCGCCGGACGAATTGGCGTTTTGGTTGAAGTAAATTGCGAAACGGATTTTGTCGCCAAAACCGACCAATTCAAGCAATTAGTAAACGACATTGCCATGCAGATCGCGGCGGCAAATCCGAAGTATTTGGTTCCAGCCGATGTTTCGGCGCCGGACTTAGAAAAAGAAAAAAATGTTTATCGCGAGCAGTTGAAAAACGAAGGCAAGCCTATGGAAATGATAGAAAAGATTGTTGAAGGCAAAATGTCAAAATATTATGGCGAAGTTTGTTTGCTGAATCAGCTGTTTATTAAAGATGAAACCAAGACCATAGAAAAACTTCTTATTGAAAAGACGGCAGAGATTGGCGAGAAAATTACCGTGCGCCGTTTTGTCAGATTTGAACTCGGCGAAGGGTTGGAAAAAAAATCTTCCGATTTCGCCAAAGAAGTGGCGGAACAAATGGGATAACAACAGTAGAGCCGCATTGCAATGCGGCTCTACTGTTGTTATAATATAGGCACTATGCGCCTATATTTTTGTTTGTGTATCGCGACTTCTTTAATACTTTTTCCCTTAAACGCGGGGTCGGCCTCAATGTCTTCGGAAAACTTTCAGTTGCAGGTTGATACGGTGGATGTTGGCGGTGATTTGGTTAATTCCACCAACTACCAGATTTCCGGCAGTTTTGGCGAAGCGCCGGGCGTTAATGACACGCAGAGCACCAGCACAAATTACATTATTGAGGCCGGATTTCAGGCCGCGGCTTCCGGAGCGGCTTTGTCGGCCACGCTTTCAACCAACTCAGTGGCTTTGAGTTCCTTATCCACCGGCGCTGTCAACAGCGCCAGCCAGATTTTAACTGTTACCACCAATTCGCCGACAGGATATACAACCACGATTACCGAAGACGGCAATTTGCGTTCCGGCAGTGATGATATCAATGATGTTTCCGACGGCGCCGTCACTTTGGGCAGTGAAGAATATGGAATCAGCACCTCAGGCGCGGCCGGGCAGTTTAACAGTACCGACACTTCAATCACCGGCGTTGCTAAAACTATCGCCACCACTTCCACTATCGCTATTAGCGAACAAACAACAATTAGTTACAAAGCCGCCATTAGCGGCAGCACAGCCGCCGGTTCTTACGGCCACACGGTTACTTTTACCACTACCGCGAATTATTAAAATAAGCTGTAAGAATCGACAGCGTTGTTTATACTTCTTAAAGTCATTGCGAGCCTTCGCAGGCGAAGCAATCCACACCGTTATCGCGTTCCCATGCGATTGCTGGATTGCTTCGTCGCGCGAGCTCCTCGCAATGACTGATTTGCCACATAAAGCTCATAAAAGTATAAAC
>JACQQA010000009.1 GCA_016207245.1 Candidatus Magasanikiibacteriota bacterium
TACTGCGTTGAGACAGTCGTAATATTGTTATGCCTTAGGTGCGGGTCGGATCTTACCCGACAAGGGTTTTCGCTACCTTAGGACGATTATAGTTATCGCCGGCGTTCATCAGCGCTTCGGCTCAAGGCTACGCTCCGACTTGCGTCGGAGATCACCTCTCCCCTTAACGTTCTGACACTGGCCAGGCATCACTCCCTATACTTCAGCTTACGCTTTTGCAGGGAGCTGTGTTTTTGGTAAACAGTCGCATGAGGTCTTTAGCTGCGGCCCCTCGACTCGGTGCTGCGCACCTCGCTCGGGGTAAACCAGCCTTTTTCAAAGTTTGGTTTACCCTGAGTGAGACGCAAAGCGTCGAATCGAAGGGCAGGCCTTATCCCGAAGTTACGGCCGCTAAATTGCAGAGTTCCTTAACTATATTTCTCTCGTACGCCTTAGTCTTCTCGACTTAACCACCTGAGTCGGTTTGAGGTACGGATTGATACAGCCTAACGTTATTGTGCTTTTCTCGGTGCTTGTTAAATGAAAGTTGGCCTCTTCCGAAGATTCAGCCTACCCCTTTCAGGACGTGTAGCCATACAACGCTTTCATCAGCAAAGCACGCACACAGAACAAACTATATCAAGTGCAGGAATATTAACCTGCTCATCCATCAGTTACCCCGCCTCTACGGCGGGCTGGCCTTAGGACCGACTAACCCAGGGACGATTCTCGTTGCCCTGGAAACCTTGGTTTTTCGGCGCCCTGAACTTTCATCAGGGTTATTGCTACTTGTGCCTGCATTCTCTCTTCAGAGCGCTCCATCTTCCCTCACAGGTTAGACTTCACAGCTGCTCTAAATGCTCCTCTACCCTTTGCCACGCCGTAGCTTGAGCGTAGGCGGGGTTCGTCATAAATCAACGAACCCGCCTTCGCTAACGCTATGGCGTGGCAAAGTCACAACTTCGGTGTACTACTTAGCCCCGGTACATTTTCGGCGCGAAGACTCTTGACCAGTGAGCTATTACGCTTTCTTTAAAGGATGGCTGCTTCTAAGCCAACCTCCTGGTTGTATGTGAATCAACACCACCTTTTACACTTAGTAGTAACTTAGGGACCTTAGTTGGTGATCTGGGTTGTTTCCCTTTTGACAATGAAGCTTAGCCCCCACTGTCTGACTTGCATATTTTTAACCTTTGGTATTCGGAGTTTGATTAAGATGAGTATCCTTGCGGACCCCAGTCTCATCCAGTGCTCTACCCCCAAAGGGAACATATACAGCTATACCTAAATATATTTCGAGGAGAACCAGCTATTACCGAGTTCGATTAGAATTTCTCTCCTATCCACAGCTCCTCCCCGCGTTTTGCACAGCGCGTGGGTTCGGACCTCCAGCTGATTTTCATCAACCTTCGTCCTGGCCATGGATTGACCACCCGGTTTCGGGTTATGTGCCGGCTACTAAATCGCCCGTTAAGACTCGGTTTCCCTACGGCTCCTCCCGTTTTAATCGGGATTAACCTTGCAACCGACAGCACACTCGCAGGCTCATTCTTCAATAGGAATACTATCGCGGACTTAGCTTGCGCCAAGCCCGTTTTAGCTCATTGTAGGCATATGGTTTCAGATACTATTTCATCGCCCTCACCGGGCTGCTTTTCACCTTTCCCTCATGGTACTTGTTCACTATCGATCACTAAGAGTATTTAGCCTTAGGCCATAGTCGGCCGAAATTCCGACGGAGTTTCTCGTGTTCCGCCGTACTCAGGAACAAAAATACATATATAATTTTTATTTCATCTACAGGGCTATCACCTTTTATAGCGCCCCGTTCCAGGGGTCTTTGATTATAAAAACTATAATACGCCTGACCAAAACAGGTGATCAGACATTCTGTCCTATAACCCCCACACCGCAACGGCCTGTCCTTTAAAGATTGCGTCTAAAAAAGTCCTAAGACCAATTCTTCCGCAACCCAACACAGTGTGGGTTTGGGCTGTTCCCCTTTCGCTCGCCACTACTTAGGGAATCACAACACTAATCTTTAGCACGAATCTCCACAAATAAATTCGTGATTGATTCGTGTAAAAATTAGTGCACTCGTTTTCTTTTCCTCTGGTTACTGAGATGTTTCACTTCACCAGGTCTTCTCTACATACCTATGAATTCAGCATGTAGTTTCCGACGTAAAGTCGGAAGGGTTCCCCCATTCGGAAATCCCCGGGTCAAAGGTTGCTTGGGACCTAACCGAGGCTTATCGCACCCTGCAACGTCCTTCATCGTCTCTTAGTGTCAAGGCATCCACCATACGCCCTTATTTGCGTACTACGAAAACACAAAATTGTGCTTTCAACTTTTTAATTTGCCTATAATTTGCTTTACAATTCTCAATTGTAATGATCAGTCATTCTCTTTGCCGCAACAAAGATTTCTTTCCACAGATATCACGGATAGTTATCTATCTGCGTTATCTGTGAAAAATAATCTGTGGTATAAAAAAGACCGCTTCCAAGCGGTCGGGTTTACTTTAAGAAGCCCTTAACTGCTCGGTTACTCTAGAAAAGTGTAGTGATTAGAAGTAAACATCGCTGTAAAAAATTATGTTTTTCTAATGCTCACCCAGAGGTCCGAACAGTGTTTGGACGTGGTCCGCCGATTAGGTGGATTTAACGCCTCAATATGATACTTTAACGCGAGAAGGATGTCAAGAGCTTGCCTGTGGATATGGTGGGGATGAAAAAATGGCCATAAAACAAACTTTTATTCATTCCTGTTTCATTCCTCAATTTCTCCGCCAGACCAAATCCCCTGCAATGCTTTAACATCCCCAAATACGACTGCAAACTCTGGTTAAACCTCTCGTCTGTTATTTCGCCCATCTGCCACAGCCGTTTTTTCTCGGTTAATTTTCTAAACATTCTACGTCTCGTTTTTGTTCGTAAGACAATATGATAAGGCAAGACAACATAACCAAGAAAATCAATGCCTTGGGTGTATTTTTTAATTGATACTTTATTTGGGTGAATCACAAGTGAAAGTTCTTGTTTGATAAAATTGTCAATAATGTTTAATTGTCGTTGTAATACATTTTTATTATCACCGAGCAAAACAAAATCATCCGCGTATCTAAAATAATGTTTGACTTTAAGGGTATGTTTGATAAACTGGTCTAATTCATTCAAATATATGTTAGCGAAAATCTGTGAAGTTACATTGCCAATTGGCAGGCCACTTTTAAGCCCCCCCCCCCCGACGGTATTTGGTCATTTAATAAAGGTCGTGATGAAAAACCGGTGATAATCTCTTCCACCAGCCAAAAAAGCTGGCTGTCTTTAATTTTCCTCTGTATTATCGCTAATAGTTTTTGGTGAGGAACTGATGCGAAGAACTGTTTAATGTCGCATTTGAGCGCGAAGGTTGGCTTGGTGTAATTATGACTTGCGGAACGAAGTATTTCTGACAAATTCTTGACCGCAAGATGGGCGCCCTTGCCGAGACGAGAGGAATAAGAGTGAAAAATGAAAGTTGGATTAAATACTCTGTACAATTCTCTGAAAATAAGATGGTGGACTACTCTGTCCCGCACTGTAGCTTTGGAAATAATCCTATGTTTTGGATCATAGATGTGAAATGTGTGGTACGGGCCATGTTTGTAAGTGTGGTTTGCTAATTCTTCTCGCAAGATAAACAAATTATCTTCTAAATTACGTTCAAACAACATTACATCCGGTCTTTTATTCTTGCCGGCGCGAAATTCGCGCCAAGCGGAGAAGATGTTTTCTAATTTAATTAATTCATTAAACATATATGGATAATCAAGCGAATAGTAAAGAGATTCCGATCCTCGCGAAATTTATTCAGATGTACAAAATATTTTACCGATATTTGGAGCTGTTCCCAAAAAAAGATAAATACGCGCTGGGCGCTAAATGCGAAACGACAATGATCGCCGTACTTGAGCTATTGCTCGCCGCGAGCCGGGCAGAAAAAAATAATAAAAAAAATTTGATTTCGCAAGCCAGCATAAAATTTGACGCATTAAAAATTTTTATGCGCCTGACTTGGGAACTAAAAATTCTTGATGATAAAAAATACGCGGAACTGCAAACGCATCTGCAAGAAATCGGCAAAATGATCGGCGGCTGGTTGAGATCATTGAACTAACGAGAAAGGAAAAGTCCTCCGACGTTACATCGGAGGACTTTTCAAAATAGACGCTACCGAGAGAGGAACAGACCAGCCGAGTAGTCGTCGTTAGCATTCAGGTCTCTGCCGTTGAAGTCGGCATTGTCATCATTGGCCTTGCCATAGAGCGAGTTCAAGCTGGAGCCCCAGAATTTTTGCTTTTCCCCGCCAATACGCACCGAAGAAAAACCGCTTTGTTCTTCATTAGTTTTTCTCCTGAATTTTATTCGGTCCCGGGTTGGACCATAGAAAAAAGCAAGTAGTGTCTAAATTTTTTTGCGCGCTCCGATAATCCTTGACTAATAAAATCGTTGAACTACCGGACTCCGGCTCTAAAAAATAGAAATTTCAGCGGCCTTGATCCGCGCCGTTTGGCGCCAACCAAAACCCATTCGCTTACTTTCACAAACATCTTATCAAAGTGTTTTAAAAAAGACAAGCGCTCCGATGGATATCGGAGCGCAAAAAGGGCGGAAGAAATGGCCGGCGACCAAAGACCAAATAGCAAGGTGCCAAAAGATCCACTTGGCCGAGGGCCAAAGAACACTACCGAGAGAGGAACAGACCAGCCGAGCAGTCGTCGTTAGCACTCAGGTCCCCGCCGCCGAAGCCGGCATCGCCACCACCGGCCTCGCCACAGAGCGAGCTCAAGCTGGAGCCCCAGAAGAATGCGGCGAGGTCGTAACCGGGCGTTTTCGAGTGGGGCAGAAGGATGTCCGGGTACAAAGCCCAGTTTATGAACGTGTCCAGCCCCGAGAGAATGAACTCCTCGGGCAGGAGAGCGACGGCCTCGTGGTCGGCCGGGATGGAGAACCCCTGAAACGGGGTCAAGAAATCCAACCCGGACACGTGGTTGTGGGCCATCTCGGAGATGACCTGTTGGAACCGTGACGCTTCCACGACCGAGACCTTGCCGACGAGATCGCCAACGCGGTGGTTGTAGAAAGTCCGGCCAGGGAACTGCGCCTCGTATGACCGTTTGACGATCGTGACGAGGAGTTCCACGAACGTCCCCAAATCCCCCACCCTGAACTTGGGCAGGAACGTGGGCAGGTTCGGACCGTTGAGAATGTTGGCGACCGTCTTGTCATCTCGAACCCGAACGCGGATGGCCTCGCAACGCGCGAGGAAACCGCAAACTTCCTCTGCCGTGGGCAGAATCAGTCCGGCATCGGACGGGACGAACGACGCGAGACGTGCCACGCGAGCCGACAGATTCAACTGAACCAAGTCGTACTTCTCCCAGCCGCCGTTCGGAGGTGCGAGACTGAAGTCGCGGTTGGGATCAGTGTGCGAAGCGGTGATGCTTCGCGGGATGAAGCGGCCGTGCTGGTCGAAGAACGCCCGAACCACCCCCACGAACGTCGGTTCCAGCTCGCCGGCGAGCCACCTGTCCAAGACGTCCGTACCGAACTTCTGGGTGAGATTCAGAATCGCCTCCCAACGACCCAGAGTCTCGCCGGCGTACTTCGGCTCTTCCAGATCGTCCGCGATAGGACGACACGATGCCAATAACCTCTTGACACCTTCCTCTCCGCCGAGTCGATCCGCCACGCCAATCACTTCCCTCATCGTAATCTTTCCGTGCCTCATGACTTTGCTCCCCGCGGACTATTTGTCCGCATCGTATGTTGCCACCACCTGTGGCTCAGGTCTCATCTCAATGAGAAGAGCTTTCGCCCTGCTTTAACAAACAAAGCAAAAGCTCTTCTCGTATTTTATCTATTTTAAGCTAAAAATGATGTAAAGAGCAGATAAAATATTATACTACAAAAACAAGCCACTGTCAAGGGCTTTATCCACTGATGGGGATGAAAAAATGGCTTACTCCACCTTAATTATGCCCCGATACATCCCCATTGAACAGGAAAAGTGTATCTCGCCGGTTTCGGTCGGCGTGAATTCAATAATATTCTCGCCCTTTTTTAAATACTGGCTAATATGATATTTAGGAACAACCAACGAGCTGGCGCAAGAGTAAGGATTGGTGGAATTGATAACCCATCGCACTTTAACATCTTTCTTAACCGTAAAAAAATTCGGACTATAGCCGGAGCCGTATTGCGTCATTCTAATTTCTTGAACTTCATCGCTCTGATTGGTCTTGTTGTTGGAAAAACTGCCTTGAAAAATCAGATGCCGGGCATTCGTTATATTAAACAAACCAAGTAAGATGACCGCCAAACCGGCGACAGCGTAAAATACTTTAGCTCGCTTGCCGCGAAAAAGGGATGATAACCAGCCGATTCCCAACAATCCGGCCGAAGTGCCAAAAGCGAACAAAGACATTATTAACGCGCCTTGAAAAACACTCCCGGTGGAAACCGCGTATAACTGCATGGCTTGAGTAAAACCGCACGGCAAAAAGAATGTTAACGCGCCTTCCAGCATGGCCCCGCGATGGCTGTATTCTTTTTCTTCGCGCTTGACGCCCAAAAATCGGTAAATAAATTTTGGCAAGGTAATTGTCTTGTCGTGCAGAATCGGAAAAATCTCAATTAATTTTAATCCCAAAATTATCATTACCGCGCCAACTAAAACTGTAACCCAACCTAAAAAACCGGCTGATAATTTAAAAGCTGAACCAACAAAACCAATCAATCCGCCCAAAACCGCGAAGCCAATTATCCGGCCGAGATTAAAATATAAATGAGGCTTAAATTTTTCTTTCGCCGTCGCTGACGGATGCAATTCGGCGTGCCGAGCGGCGAAACCCAGCACCAAACCGCCGATTAAAGCCATGCAAGTGGAAACTCCGGCCACGAGTCCAACCACAAATGCCACGGCGGGGCCGGTCTTGTCACCGGCGTCAAATGACACGTCAGACAATCCCAGCTGTCTAATGATTAAATACAAAATCAAGACTGTCAGTCCGGCTTTAAATAAATTAAAATAATCTTCTTTGCGGCGCGAAATCCAAACCGGCTTTTCGCTTTTTCCCACCAAATATCCCGCCGCCTCAATAATTTTAATTATCTCTTCCACCCGCTCTTCCCCCTCAAATCCAATCAGGGCTAAATTTTTTTTATAATTGCACTTCACTCTTTTTACTCCCAAAACTCCGGAAATCTTGTCTTCCAGCAAAATTTCGCACGACCGGCAATGCATGCCTTTAATTGGAATAGTGATTTGGGACATAAAAATGTAAACTAAAAGTCATTATTTTTGAAGCGAGGACTGTTTGACGAGCATCAAGCGAGGAGTTCCGCAGCAAAAAAATAGTGACTTTTAGTTTTTAATCTACAGCTTCCTTCGCTTCAACAGCAGAGAATTCAAAACCACGGAAACCGAACTCAATGCCATGGCGAGTCCGGCCAATTCCGCTCTCAATAAGCCGAAGGCGGCAATCGGGATGCCGACCGAATTATAAAACAAAGCCCAAAACATGTTCTGCTTGATTTTACTCATTGTCTGCCGGCTTAATTTAATCGCCCGCACCACATCGCGCGCGTCATTTTTTACCAAAACAATCCCGCCCGTCTCAATCGCCACATCAGTGCCGGAGCCCATGGCAATGCCGAGGTCGGCCTGCGCCAATGCTGGCGCGTCATTTATACCATCGCCCACCATCGCCACTTTTAATCCGCCTGTCTGTAATTTTTTAATTTCGTCCGCTTTATTTTCCGGCAATACTTCGGCCAAAACCTCGTCAATGCCAACTTGTTTGCCAATCGCTTGACCGGTTCTTTTATTATCCCCGGTAATCATCAGGGTTTTAATTCCCATTTTTTTCAATTCAATAATCGCTTCGGCCGACGTCTCTTTGACCGTGTCCGCGACGGCAATCATACCCGCCAATTCATTATTCACTGCCAAAAACATAACTGTTTTGCCGCCACTCTCCAATTCTTCGCCAATCTTTTGATCTTCCAATCTTATATCAACTTTACTGTCTTGCATCAATTTTCTATTTCCAAACAATATCCAATATCCAATATCCAATATCTTAATGTTCCCTTTGACCCCATGTCCGGGCACTGCCTCAAAATCTTTTACCTCCAACAACTCTATCTTTTCCTCTTTCGCCTTTTTCACAATCGCCTCCGCCAACGGATGCTCTGACTTCGCCTCAATCGCCGCCGCAATCTCTAGCACCTGTTCCATGTTCCGTGTTCCATGTTTTATTATATCCGTTACCACCGGCTCGCCCTTCGTCAACGTCCCGGTCTTGTCAAACACCACAGTTTTAATCTTACCGGCGATCTCCAGCGCTTCTCCGCCTTTGATTAAAACCCCATTCTCCGCGCCTTTGCCGGTGCCGACGATAATCGCTGTCGGCGTGGCCAGCCCCAAAGCGCATGGGCAAGCGATAACCAAAACAGCGGTAAACGCGAGGAGCGCGGCGACAAATGACGCGCCAACCAAAAAATACCAAACCACAAAAGTAATCAGAGCCAAAGCGACTACGGCCGGAACAAAATACCCGGAAATCGTATCCGCGTATTTTTGAATCGGGGCTTTGGTGCCTTGAGCATTTTCCACGAATTTTACAATCTGCGCCAGTAAAGTATCTTTGCCGACTTTTGTTGCTTTGAATTTGAAACTGCCGGTTTTATTAATGGTCGCGCCCACAACCTTATCCCCGACTTTTTTCTCCACCGGAATACTTTCGCCGGTTACCATTGATTCATCTACGCTGGAATACCCGTCAACCACTTCGCCGTCAACCGGAATTTTTTCTCCAGGACGCACCACGACAATATCGCCGACCACCACTTCTTTAATCAGTACTTCCATTTCTTTACCCGCTCTGATAATCCGCGCTGATTTTGCTTGTAATCCCAAAAGTTTTTTTATCGCTTCGCTGGCTTTGCCCTTTACTCTGGCCTCAAGCCATTTGCCAAGCACGACAAAAGTGATGAGCAAGGCCGCGGTTTCGTAAAATACCTGCCCCTCAATTAAAAATGTCGTCGCCAAGCTATAAAAATACGCGGCGCTGGTGCCAATAGCGATTAAAGTATCCATGTTCGCGGTCTTATTTTTGCCGGCGTAATACATGCCGACGTAGAATCTTGAACCGATATAAAACTGAACAATACCCGCAAGTATTGTTTGAATTAGTTTGCTTTGATAAGACTCGTCGCGCAAAATCATGCTCAAAATCGCGACTGGAATTGTCAAAACCAAACTGAAAATAAACTGATTTCTTTCTTTTTTAATCGCTTGCTCGTGCTGGCTCTGGTGTTCGTCCACTGTTTCCTCATCAGCTATCTGCGCGCCATAGCCGGCGCCCTTGACTGTTTTAATGATTTTTTCGCTATCGCAAGAATCACAGTCGTATTCCACTGTCGCTTTTTCCGTGGCTGAATTCACCTGCGCGCTTTTTACGCCCGGTAATTTATTTAATTTGCTCTCAATCATCAAGGCGCAGGAAGCGCAATGCATGCCGGTAATATTAAATTGTTCTTTTTTCATAGGTCGCACACTGTCATCCCGAGCGACACCGAGCTCGCGCGAGAGGGAGCCGAGGGATCCCTTTTAAAACAAAATAAACGCATTAAAATAATTTTCTTTCAAGAATAAATAATAATATTAAAAAGGGATTCCTCACCCATTTGGGGGGTTCGGAATTATTGAACGACGAGCTTCCCCTGATACATCCCCATGTCGCAAGTAAATTTATATTCTCCGGCTTTGGGAGTGAATTCTACCGGCACAATTTGATCGCGTGGCAATTCTTTGCGGATATTCAAGGCGTCAAACACCACGAAACGCGAACATTCAGTATCTTCTTGACGCAAAAAATTTATCCGCACCGGCCGACCGGCTTTGGCTTTAATCACGCTCGGTGAATAAACGCCTTTTACTTTAATCTCAAATTCCTGCGTCCCGCCGGTTTCTTTGGCGCTGGCGCCGGTTTGTTTCTTGGTCCAATAAAGCCAAGCGAGGAACAAGCCGATGATTAGTAAAATTAGAACGCTGCCGATGATTTGCATACAATTTAATTAATACTTAATAGCTTTGGCGATAAAAAATGTGCCAAAATTTAAATTTTTAATTTCTAAATTGCCGAATATGGCTCTAATTTTTTCCGGAATATTTTTAGACGGATCCCAGGCCGCCAAGCGCGAGTAAATTAATTTTACCAAAGGATTTAAAAAACGCAAACCGCCGTCAAACAAACGCGCGTCGCACACTACCAATGTTCCGCCCGGCTTTAATGCCTCATAACACCTTTGCAAAGCGCTTTCCCAGCCCGGAATGGCGCTAATTCCCAACACGCTGATGATTGCGTCAAAATTGCTCTCGCCGATTTTCAACTCGGCCGCGTCGCCTTGCAGCAATTTCACGCTGTTCCACTCTTTTTGTCTGCATAACTTTTTCGCCGCGTCAAGCATCTTTTGGCTATAATCAAAACCGAACAATTTGCCTTCCGGGCCAATCGCTTGCATTATAAAAGAAAAATTCCGGCCTGAACCGCAAGCCACCTCCAGCACCCTATCTCCCAGCCGCAAATTCAATCGCTTGACCGCCAACCCGCGGATAAACTTCGGCCGGCCCATAAAAGTAAAATAATCCTGCCACGCGTAAAGCCAGGGAAGCCGACCCCAAAACGAATAAACTGTTTTTACTTTATTCAATTGTCTGTCTGTATTTTTATCTTTAACTGGCATAAAAACAAACGGAGCAGAGGGACGCCTGCTCCGTCCGATTAAAATTACTTATGTTCGCACTCTACTCCGCTTTTGAGGCAACAGCCGACCAAAAACCACAAACCCAGTCCGATATAAGCGTAGATATAGCTTTGGATTAAACCGAGAACAAAACTGACAAAATTCATGCCGGAAAAACCAAAGAAAGCCATCTGGAACAATTTAACGCGCAATTCCGCGTCCACCGGACGAAAATAATGAACCGTAAAACAAAGAATAAACAAAAGCGCCAAAAATAGACCGATGCGATTGGCACAGCGCCAATAATTGCATTTTACGCCTTCCATACTTTTTCACCCCCTTTCTATGAATATAAGTTAACATTTTTTTCACAATTTAGCCAGCTCTCCAACCAATTGATCGTTGTGTATGGCCATGTTCGGATCATCAAAAACGTGCTGGATTATCCCTTGTTTATCAATCACTATATAAGTGTGTCCGGGCAAAGAACCGTAGTGCATTGATGACGGTGTGGTCAACAAACCCAATCTGCTGGCTAGCGCGGCGTTCTTATCAAACCCGACCAGCGCCAATCCCAATTCCGGCATTTTGTCAATCGCCCTTTGCCAGTCTTTGGCCGGATCCACCACCACGGAAAAAATTATTTCATCATCGGTTTTCAAACGCTCATCTTTTGCCAACGCCGCGATTTGATTCCAACAAGCCGGATAGCACATCAATCCTTCGTTGAAAAACATCGCCACTTTCTTGCCCTGTAAATCTTTCATTGTATACTCCTTGCCACTGATGTCAGTCAAAGAAAAATCCGGCATGGGTTTGCCCACCAAATCACCAAGGGCGCTCGCCGACGGCGTTGGTTGAGAACCTCCTCCGTGGTGGCCGGACATGTCGTCGCCGGCGGCCGTTGTCGCCTGTTCGCCCGACGCGGAACGGCGGGAAATCGCGGACACCAAACCGAATATGACCAGCATGATAACCGCCGTGGTAACTACCGCCACCGCTGTGTTCCTATTGTTTTTCGTCATATTGTTGTTTTTCTTTTTTAAATAAATAAAACACTTTGATAGTCAGTCCGATTAAAATCGCCAAAAAAAACAAAGCCCATGCCCATTCGGGAACAACCACTACCGCGAACTTGATGACATTGAACAGTTTTGCGGAAAAAATATTAATATCAATTTGAAAAGACGAACGCATTTGTAATTTATTGGTGAAGGCCAAGATGACTGTCAACAAACCCATAACCACAAACATCGCGCCGGCGATAATTTCGGCGATGGTCGCGGAAATCCGGCGGCCGAACATAGAATATTTCACCTGCTTCTTCGCGCCCGTTAGTTTGCGCATAATGTTCGTTTTGTCCAAAAAAATGGAAATGAAAAAAAGCGGCGCCACCATACCGAGAACATAGCTCAAGGTGTAAGCCGCGCCCAAAAAAATTGAACCGGGCAAGACCGCCAAAGCCAAAACACCGGCCAAAACCGGAGCGCAGCAGGTGGTCGCGATGCCGGAAAATATGCCGAGAATAAATACTGAAATAGCATGATGATTTTTCAGGGCGGGATTAACGTGAAAAGGCAAAGAATAATGTTTTCCCATAAGCAAAACTAAACCGGAAAATAACAAAAATGCTCCGCCAACAATAAAAATCGCGTTATGATACTTGCTCAAAAGCTGGCCGAAAAACGCCGCTCCCAGGCCGAGCGGCAGAAAGACCAAGAGAATCCCCAAAAAGAAAATAAAAGTCATCAAAAAAACCGTTCTCTTTTCACGGAAAACCGAAGCCAAGTAAGATGGCAGCAAAACCGTAATGCAACATGGAGCAAACAAAGCCGCCAAACCGGCGATAAACGCCGCCACCATGGATGTGCTGACTAATAAATCCACAAGGTTTAAACTAAATCTTTCTTTTTTTCCTCAAATTCTTTTTTGTCAATCTCGCCTTTGGCATAGCGCTCCTTCAAAACATCCAAAGCGCGGCCGGCGCTAACGCTGTTATTGCCGCCAGTCAAAGACTTTACCAACAACACAATGCCCGCGATCACCAGCGCCCAGAAAAGAATCATAAAAATCCAGCCAAAAAACATCGTTCCGTAACCAAAATTACTTCCCCAGAAATAACTCATCATATGATTTGAATTTAGAATAAATAAATAAAAAATTAATGAACACGGCCAAACACCTCATCGTCTGGTCGTAAAATTTTATTTTTCAAAAAATACGCGGCAATGAGCGATGTCAAGGGCACGGCCACCACAAGCCCCATGCTCCCCACCACAGTCCGGACAATCTCGGTGGCGATGGCTTCATTGTTTATAATTTGCGCGGCTGACAGAACGGGCGGCGAATCCAGAGAAAACAAAAGCAGGAGTGGAAGCGAAGCGCCGGCGTAAGCCAAAACCAGAGTATTTACTATGGAACTGACATGATCAACTCCGACTTTCATCGCCCGCCGATAAATTTCCCACGAACTTAACTTGGTGTTGGCCAAATAGATTTGTTCCACGACCGATGCCTGGCTAATGGTAATATCGTCAAGTACGCCCAAAGCGCCAATTATCATGCCGGCCAAGAGAATGCCTTTCATGTTAAAAACATTCTGCCCCAAACTGACCAAAAAAACCGCGCTCTCATCGCCAAAACCGGTCAAGCGAGTGAACTGAACGAACACTGACGACAAAATGCCGGTAAACACCAGGCTCAAAAAAGTCCCGGTCAAGGCTACGCTGGTTTTAGCGTTAAAGCCATGCACTAAATACAATGATATGATAAGAATAACAAAAGAACCGATGATGCTAATAACAATCGGATCCGATCCGGCAAGAATTCTCGGTATAATAAACTTCATTAAAACCAAAAAAGTAAATCCCAAGCCGACAATCGCTTTGCCGCCCTGTCTTTTACCGACAAGCAAAATTAAGCCGAAAAAAAGCGCCAGTAAAAAATATAACCGGTTCGTGCGCGCGTAATCCGTGACGTAGAAAGTTTCCCCGCCCTCTGCATCCACGTTTCTATTCATCACTACTTTATCTCCGACCTTAAAGGCCGGCAAACCAATAATATCCGCTGTCAAATTCATGCCGTCATAGTTTATTTCTTTATTTTTCCATTCTCCTTCCAATCCTTTCAACCTCAAAACTTGCGCGGTGTATTCCTTGCCGTTTTCATCGGTTTTTTTCTGCTCGCTCACCACCGCTGTCACTTTGGCAAAAAACGGCTTTTCCGCTGGAGCGGAGTTTTCTTCGGCAGAAACAAATTTAGGAAGCGCTAAAATCGCCAAAAATATTAATGCCAATAAAAATGGACGATAAATAAAATTCATACGCGCTTTAATTAATGCCAACTATTCTTTGCAACAATCCAACAGCCGGCTCATTACTTCTTCTTGACTCATTGGGATGTCGGCATCCGATGATTGGTTGTTTGGCAAGCTGACAAGCTTTAGCCGCAGACTCCAAAATAACAAATAAACTTCATAAGCTTTTTTAAACATTGCTTCCGCTTCGCTCTTTTTGTTACTGCCCAAAAGCTTAGTCCCAACCTCAATCATCCGCATGCTGGCCGCGAGCAAATGTTTGGCCACACACCAGGTTTCGCCCTCATGCTGATCTATCATCTTGCCTAAAAGTTCTTTTCTCATTGTCCGAACCTGATTTAACAAATCAAAATACTCTTTTTTACCGGTCTTTTCCGCGGTAAAGAAAAAATGCTCTTCCAAACTTATTAGATTCATCACCGCGATGCTCAAATCTTCTTCCAACGACAAATCCATCGTTCCGCTCGCTTTTAATTTTTCCACTTTGGCCAAAAATTCCTCCAGGCTGGGTTTAGACATAATAAAAAATTAGGTGAACCAAACTAAAATCATAACACCGAGAATAAGCATAACCGCGGCTGACAAAATCTTCATATTCCGGCTTTCATTCTGCTCCCACGCCGTTATTTTCTCCACCGCGTATTTATTCGCTGACAAAAGCAAAATAATCACGAGCGGCATGACAAACATTAAATTATACAAGAACAAATAACCGACGCCGGAAAAATAGGTGGTCTTAACAGCGAGCAAGCCGATTATTGCCACGTAAATTCCGCCGGAACACGGAAAAGTGCAGAGCCCAACGAGAAATCCGGCCACAAACGCGGCCGGCATGGTCGCCTTGGTAATCCACTGGCGCAAAGTTTCCTTGCTAAACATGGGAATGCGAAATTTTATCGGAAATTTGGGGAAAACCAGACCGACAATATTTATCACGCCCAAAACAATCACCAGCCAAGCTCCGAGCTTGGCCATCAGGTGCGGCGAATTGGTAAAGACCAACGCTTTCATCAGACCAAAACCGATTAGAACATAAGCCAAAAAAATCGCCGCGATATAAATTACGCCCATTTTCCCGATGTTAGCTCTGGTTCTTTTGAGAGAAAAAAGAAAAGCAATAAACAAGAGCAGAACGGCAAAAGCGCAAGGATTGATGCCGTCCAAAAAACCGGAAACTAATACCACCGGCAGAAGCGATTTATATTTTTCCGCCTGTCCGCCCACCCTATCATCCAGGCTAAACTGACTTTTATTATCATTTAAATATTTGAAATACTCGCTGACCGGCGTGTTAATCGGATAAATTTTGATTTCGCCGACAAAATTATCGGCGTAAGCGGGAATGGCAAAAATTTTATATTCCTTCGCGTCAGTGTGCATTTCATCCTGCGATACCACCACTAGTTTGAATTGGTGACTGATTTCTTCGCTGAACAAATCTTCAACTATTTTGTTTGGCACATGCCCGCCTAAAATAAACTTATTGCCCACAAAAGCCATAATATGGCTCTGCAAATCAATCGGAATTTTATATCGCGTTAAAAGTTGATTCATTTCCGCTCTCACTCCCTGCTGACTGATATAGTCCTTTTTAATAATTTCACCCACGCCGTGCTCATTCAAAAGCGCCGGCAAATCAGTATTCACGTGAACAGCGCAGGCGCCGCAGGCTTCGTTATAATAAATAACGGCCTTGGCTCCGGCCACATCGCCGTGCGCGAATGCCAAATGCAATGGCGACAAAATCGCGGTGATAATAACAGTAAAAATAAAAAACTTCTTTAATTTCATACTTTGGGCATGTCCGCGCAGTGGGCCTTAATTTTTTTATACTTATAAACCATATAAACCAATCCGCCAAAAGAAAACAAAATGCTGATTAAAAAAATATAATTTTGATAGGCGGCAAAGAAAACCGCCAAACCGCTGATGCCGGCGATTGACATAACGCCGACAAAATTATGCATACAACACGCTATCATCGCGCTGGTGGAAACCCCGCCCGACGCGGCCACGGGCTTGCCACGCCGAAGTGAAACGAAGGCGGGGCTGCTGCTAATTTTAACAACTTCTCTCATCCTCTGCCACAAACCGACCTGAATCGCGAACAAAATTATCAACGGCGAAATAAAATACCAATTCTTTTGAAAAAAATAGTACGGTCCGGACAAACTCTGCATCCCCAGCGCCTGAACTGAATAAAAAACTAAAATAATCCCGCCAGCCCCCAGCAATCCCCAAATGTACGCGGAGCGATTCATATCATTTTATATCAAATTCAAACTGCAAATCGCTTTTTAATCCCACCAACAGCCTGCCGTATAATTCTCCCGGAAAAACTAGACTGACTTCCAAATGATGCCCGCCTTGCTGCGCTACAGGCGAGGCAGGCCCGCCGACTTGATCGCCTTCTATGTTATAACCATCCGGCTGAACGCCGTTTAAACTGGAAAAATCTTTGACGGCAAAATCCGCCAGATTATAAACATGATTATCCATCGCCAGTTTTATTATAGTTCGATTATTTTCACGCTTCACTTCTTCAACCGCGACTTGAATCCCGTCTTTTTCCACCGTCAACTGATCCGGCGATTGGCTGCCCTGCTCAGGCGAATTCGAACTCGATTCTACCGACCCATTGGTCTGCGGCTTGGTCCCAGCCCGCGTATAAACGAACGCGCCAATTATAAACATCGTCACTATTATCGCTAAAATAACTAAATTTTTCTTCATATGGATTTGGGTTGACAAACCAATTGTTTTTTAATATTTTCCACCAATAAATTAACAGATAATAGCAGCAGAGTCACGCTTAATGCTTTCAATTCCAAACCGTGAAACGGCAAAGAAAAAAGCGCTAACGGCGCGCCGAACAAAGCGAACAGCGGCGCTCCGCAAGTCGGACAGCCGGCGGCGAAAAGTCCGGCGGCCATTCCGCTGACGCCGGACAATTTGTTTTTCCCGCCCGAGGCGAGTCCTCCTTTGGTGGATATTTCTTTGCTTTTAATTATCCGCCGCCTCGCTAAAAATAAAGACGAGTAGACGCCTGCCAAAACTGAAATAATTAAACTCAAAAATAGAGAAAATAAAGTGAATGGCCAGCCGCTCATCGCCGCGTAAGCGCTTAGACTTTTGCCGGTAATATTCCAAACTGTCAAAATATAAGACAAAATAAACGTTACCGTCGCCGTCAGCAAAACTGAAACAAAATACCGCCGTCTCTTAAGTATCAAAGGAATCGTAATCAACATAATTCCTGATTCATCCCTCATTTAGTTACATTGCCGCTAAAATTAATCGTTGACTGCGTGCCGTCTTGCCCGCCGTCATTGCTAAAAATATCAATCGTGCGAGTAATCAAACCCGTCGCGTTCGGCCCATGCGCGTTTGGATCAAAAATTATCTCCAGTTCCCCGCTCTCGCCCGGTTTGATAACTTGCGACCAGCCCGATGCGCCGCCCCCATGCCCGGGCATGCCAAACTCCGGGCTTTGTTTTCCTCCGGCATCTAAAGTTACTTTAGTGCACATGCACGAAGTTTGCATTCGGCTGATTTTCAAATCACCATCGCCGATGTTGGTTATTTTAACTTTTTTTTTCGCCAAACCATTGGCCATGGACACGTCGCCAAAATCAAACTTATTAATCTCCAGCGCCAATTTCGGCGTCCCCTTGCTTTCGCTCCCCGCGCTCTCGCTTTTTATCGCCCAAATTATCCCCGCGAAGCCCAAAACCAGCACCGCGACAGCAATACCTAAAAAAATTTTAATTCTCGGGTCGGTATTGTTTGTTGTCATAAAAATAGAATTATTTTTTAATCACTGTCGCGCTAAATTCCGCCTCAATTTCCGGATTGCCAGGCTCATCGGTGCCAATATAAACGACCCGCTTAATTTCCCCCACATCAGTATCATCTTTGTGAACAGCCGGATCAAATGTAACTTCTATTTTCACCACCTGCCCGGGAGCGACTTCTTTATCTTTTTCATCCATAACCGCTTTGGTGCAACCGCAAGAGGTGGAAAGCCTCAAAATTTTAACTGATATGTCGCTGACATTTTTAACTTGCAAAGTATATTTACCGATTTCGCCGTAAATCACGGTACCCAAATTATAATCTTGCGGTTCAACTACCAATGAAGACGCGGCGGATGGTTGCTGATTATTTTGCGCGACCGGCAACGGCTCTGGCAAAGCAGTCTGATAATTATAAACTGCCGCGCCGGCTATCACCAGCAAAATCACGGCTAAAAAAATTAAAACGGTATTTTTATTATTCATAATATCAACAGCCACTCACAATTACTGCGAGGCAGACGTGGTTGCCTCTGGTTTCACTACCATTCCTGTCATCATATTTTTATACGCGCCCATCTGCTTCACGCCTTCGCGGAAAACATAGGCGCCGTCTTTTTCTATCGTGCCGACTTTAGACCAGATATTGACCAGACCGCCATAAACATCTACCTCGCCCTTTAACACAAATGTTGGCATCATTTTGATGTTATATTTATTTTTCATCATCATTCCTTCGCCGCTGGCGATTGATAATACTTTGATATTCTCCGTTGGAATGCCAAAACCGCCGCCCAAAATCTGCTTATGCCCCATTACATCATAGCACTCGCCGCAAGAATCGTCGGTCAGAAAAAACACTTCCACTTCGCCTTTTGTCTTTCCAGTGGCGACTTCAACATACGGCGCGCCGGTTTGGCGTAAAACAAAATTGCCGTCAATTGTCTCTCCAATTCCGGGCCACGCATTTTTTAATTTAACATTTTTATTTATCTCTCCGCTTAAAATTACGGTTGGAATTTTTTCAATTTTATATTTCTCCACCAGCGCTTTTCCTTCATCGCTTTTCCAATCAACATTTTTTTGTTCAACAAATTTAACGTTCTCTTTCTTCACCGCCGCCAAAAAACCGTCTAATTTAAAACAATCGGTGCAATCAAGCGCGTCCACTAGGGTGGCTTTAAACTCCGCCGGCCGCACCGCCTCCGCCGCTTCGGCCACTTTCTTGCCGACAAAAGCATTAGTCTTAAAAGAGATCACCAAACCGACCACCAAGGCGAGAATTAATACGCCGCCAAAAATGTAAAACAGTTTGGAGTCAAGATGAATTGTGTTTTTTGATTGTGGCGCCTCATCCATATAAAATAGAGGTTATTCGTTTGTTAGTTGTTAATTGTTCATTGTTAATTTACCAATCAGCATCCTCCTACCATATCCGGCGCGTCTTGCACGCTGGCTGCCGGAGCGCTGCCGCCCAAGTTCACATTTCCGCTCTTAATTTTGCTTAATAAGATTGCTGATTGCGCGGTTTGAACAACCGATAATAAGGTTAAGAGCGCCAGAACAATCGTCACTGACAAACTGCCCCACGGCAATTTTGGTTTTTCCGCTTTATTTTCCAAGGTGCTCAAAATCTCCGCCTTTAACTGCTGAATTTCGTTGGGTGTTTCTCTCGCCTCCGCCGACTGATGTTCGTGATTTTCACAACAATTATTATTTTCGTCGTGATGTTCTTCATTGTGTGTTTGGGTCATATTTACTATTAAGAAATTAGTTTGAAAATTGAAAATTTCGTCAGCAACCTCCCACCATCCCCGGCGCGTCTTTGATTGAGCTCGGCAGCGGGGCGTCGCCGGACTGTCCGCTATATTTCGGAACTTCTAACTCCAATAAAAGCGCCGCCATATCCGGAGTATATTGTCCGTTTTGCAATTGTTCGGTCATTTTCTTGGTCATCTGTTTCGGAAAATATCTCCCTTTCCAGCGCGCCAATTCGCGCAAAATCTGGTCATCGGTGTATTCCGCGCCGTGATTTTGAATTAAATAGGCCGCCAACCCGCGCATCGCCTGGGAGTGGGCGCAGCCGCAGGCGGCTTCGCCGTTGGGAAAAACCAAAGATTTCGCTCCGCAGCAATACTCGCACGCGATTCTTGAACCGATATCCACGTATCTTTTTAAATCCGCGCCTTGCAAAACAATTTTTTTATTGCCATAAGTCGGATCATAGGCTTTCATGGCCGTCATTGACGGCACGACCTGATCAAAACTTACATTAAGTTCCTGGCCATAAATACCCGGTACTCCGCTGGCAATTGCCAATTTCACCGCGTCTTCGCCCAGATTGCCGCTTAATTTAATCGCGCCGCCGCCCGCGCCGCTGAAAAACGATAAGGGAGACAAACGATCAAACAACCCCTTGCTGTTCAAACCGAGCTTATCTTTTGTTTCTCCCATTATCCAGCCGTTAGCAATCATGGACACCGCCACCACCCCAAGTAGCGCGAAGTTAACAACTTTTAATTTTGGATTAAAACCCGTTAAATCCTTTGGCATAATTTAAAAATTTAAAAACCTACTACATAGTATAGTAGGTTCTTTTATTATAGTAAATAGTAGTTATCCACACCTACTTCTCGCACGCCTGCGCGTGGTTTAGATAGCTGTCCTCGCAAACTTGCTTGCTATTGCTTTCCGCCGCGCATTTATTATCCGCCGCTGTCATTTCTTGCATCTGGCAAGAACCTAATTCTTGATGTGTCGCTAAAGCGGCCGAACTATCCTTGAATAAAACCATGATTGACAGCAAAATTACTGCCAAAATCGCCGCGGCCGCAAAAAACTGACGATTAAAAATCTTAAACACCGGGGCATAAGAGGCGTCTGACAAACGATTTACCCGCTCTTCAATCACTGAGTTGAAAAACGACAACGCCAAACCATTCCTCAATATTGTCTGTTCCTCTTGATTGATGATTTTAAACAACGCGCCAGCCAAACTGATTTTTTCATTATCGCCGGCACCAACCTCTTCGTCCGCCGCCATTTCTGAATAAGTAATATACTGTTTGACCAAAGCTTTAAAACCCGGAACGAAAAAGAAAAAACCTTCTCCCAATTTAAGACAAAATAGTTTCAATGGATCGCGATTTAACAAATGACGACGCTCATGGCGTAATACCGCTCGCAGTTCCTCCTCGCTCAAAGCCAAAATCAAACCGTCGGAAACGCAAATTTTGGTCTGAAAAAATCCGTAACAAAATACTGTCGGCGACTGTTCCCGAATTTCAACCACCTTCCCGGCCAAACCCAGTTCATCGGCAATTTTACGCAAATTCGCGCGCAATGTCGGCCTCGCTCTTTTCAAATGCGCTCTGACGAATCTGTGATTTAATTTTTTAAATTTTATTGTTTTGTAAATCAGGAGCCCCGCGCCCGCAAACAATCCCAGTCCCAAGACAACAAAAGTGGAGATAATAAACGGATGCATGGAAAAAGACAAATGTTCGGTACAGCCGCAAGCAGATTTAATTTTATCCAAAAGCATTCCGCTGAAAAAAAACAGCCGCTGGTAAACAAAAAAACCAAAAATCAAAAGACCGACCAAAACCGCCGTTGCTAATATGACAATGTTCCTTAATACTTGCTGGGATTTTGTCGTAAAGTTGTTCGACATACAGATTTGAACGACTAGATTTCCTTTTCCAAGGGAATGACAAAAGAGAATTATCTTACCAGCTCTTTTAATTTCTTCTTCCACTCTTTTGACTGTTTAGAATCGGAACTTTCCACGATGTCAACAAATTGCGCCACCGCCACGTCGCCATATTCGCGAATAAATGATTGCAGCGCCAGTTTGGATGCCGCGGCCAGAAACGATTCGCGACAACGAGTCGGCTGATAAACATAAGCGCCGCCCTCATCCATTTTTCGCTTCAAAATTCCTTTATCAAACAATCGCGACATCACTGTCATTATCGTGGTATAGGCGATTTGCTTCTTTTGTTTAATAACAGCCAAAACCTCCCGCACTGACGCGTTTTTTAATTTCCAAACGACTTCCATTACCTCTGCCTCCAGCTCGCCCATGGCATAATTAAGTTTTGACTGTGGTTTCATAATATGCATACTACACAGAGTAGTATAAAAAATTCCGCGATGCTTGTCAACCTTCGTCCGCCACCGCGTCCGCGCCCGCCACTCCCGCCTCTTCGTCCGGCGCCTCGCCTTTTTCCGCCGCTTCCCAGATTTTTTCTCTGATTTCTTTCATCAGTTTTGGATTCTCGCGCAAATACTGCTTGGCTTTCTCGCGCCCCACGCCTAATTTTTCCTCGCCGAATGAGTAGCTGTTGCCGAGTTTAGTCACAATTTTATGGATAACGCCGGTATCCAGCAAATCCCCGCTGACAGAAATGCCCTCATTATACATGATATCAAACTCGGTCGTCCGAAATGGCGCCGCCACTTTATTTTTTACTACTTTTGCTTTCACGCGATTGCCAATAATTTTTTCGCCCTGTTTGATTTGCGCCGCGCGCCTAACCTCAATTCTTACTGAGCAATAAAATTTCAAAGCATTACCCCCGGGCGTAGTTTCCGGATTGCCGAAAAATACGCCGATCTTGTGGCGAATTTGGTTGATAAAAATCGTTACGGTTTTTGTCTTGCTCACAATGCCGGTGAGTTTGCGTAAAGCTTGGCTCATCAAACGCGCCTGCAAACCCATGTGCGAATCCCCCATTTCGCCTTCAATTTCCGCTTTCGGCACTAACGCGGCGACAGAATCAACCACCACCACGTCAACCGCATTGGAACGAACCAGGGTTTCAAGAATTTCCAGCGCCTGCTCGCCGGTGTCCGGCTGGGAAATTAATAGATTGTCAACATCAACCCCGATTTTGCGCGCGTAATCAGGATCCAGCGCGTGTTCCGCGTCAATGAAAGCCGCGATGCCGCCCAATTTCTGCACTTCCGCGATAATGTGCTGGGCCAAAGTGGTTTTGCCGCTGGCTTCCGGCCCAAAAATTTCAATTATCCTCCCGCGCGGCACTCCGCCAACACCCAAAGCCATATCCAATGACACTGAGCCGGTTGATACTGCGTCAACTTCCATGGCTTTTGATTCGCCAAATCGCATAATCGCGTTATCGCCAAAACGTTCTTTTATCTGCGCGATTGCCGTTTCCGCCACCGCCAATTTTGCTTTTTCTTCGTCTTTTTTAGACATAATAAAGAGTTAAAAAGGAGGGGTTTAATTCCCCTACCCAGTCATAGAATAATATTTTTTGTTTTAACTGTCAACCTCCTTATACACCACATATCTCGTCTCGCTCGTCGTCTTGCCATGCTTCTTCTTCGCCAGAATAATAATGGTGTTAACGCCGGATGATAAATTGATTTCTTCCTTAAACATGCCTTTCTCATTGGTCATTATTTTTTGGCCATTGATCAGCACTTCAACCTCCGGATTTGTTTCGCCCTGTATAACCACCGCTGGTTTGTCCACCACCAAGCCGTCGGGCGGATAATAAATCAACAGCCGCGGCACTTCCACGATTCTTTTAACTTGCAATCCCAAATAAAAAACTATTGCCAGTAATAAAATCGCAATGAAGCCATAACGCGCTATCGTCGGCACCCACTGCCAATACTGGCCGGTGAATTTTTTAAAAGAGTAGCGCGGTTTGTTTTCTCCGGTTTTTTCTTCAACCAAATATTGTTCCAAAAACGGAATCGGATCAATCCCCAGCGCTTCCACATAGCGCCGCAAATAATTTTTTTGATAAATTTCCGCCGCCGGCAAATCGCAGAACCTGCATTCTTCCAACGCCAGCAAATATTTTTTTATTATTTTAGTCTTAATCACCAAATCATCCAAACTTACTTTCTTTTTCTCCCTTTCTTCCTTAAGACGCAAACACACCCGACGAGGCGTTTCTAGATTTTTCTGCTGAAAAACACTCTTTGATAACATAAAAATCGTTAGGTCAAACGCAAAATAAAAATGAAAAAAATATGAAACAAATACGACTTCGCAATATCTGTTTCATATTTGTCTCGTATCTGTTTTATATTCTTCTGATATTTTTATCTATCCTCAGCCCTGTCTTCCTCTGCTCCCTCAACCTCTTCTTCAATGGCTCCAACGTCTTCCTCATCTTCTTCACTATTTTCATCGTCTTCATCACTATCTCCGTTATCTCCACTATCTCCATTTTCCTCGCCGCTCTCTCCATCATCAAACACATTAAACTCGCCGCCGGAATCAGTGCCGGAAACTTCTACCTCGGTCGTTAAAATTTCGCGCGGTTTCGCGCCATCAGCCGGGCCGATAATTCCCGCCGCCTCCATCTCATCCAAAATTCGCGCCGCGCGGGCGTAGCCGACTTTCAAACGGCGCTGTAATAATGACGCGCTGGCTTTGCCGGCTTGTAAAACCGCTGTTTTCGCTTCATCAAACATCGCGTCATGGTCATCGCTCGGCCCGCCGAACATATTCGCGGTTCCGCCGACAGCTTTCCCCACGATTGCTTCATCATATTCCGGCTCTTCATCGCCTTTCAAATAATTACCCACATTATTAACTTCCCCTTCGGAAATATAGGCGCCCTGAATCCGTTTTGGTTTGCTTAATTCCGCGGTTAAAAACAGCATATCGCCGCGGCCAAGCAGTTTTTCCGCGCCGGGACAGTCAAGAATCGTGCGCGAATCAATCAGCGACGCCACGGAAAACGCGATGCGAGCCGGAATGTTCGCCTTCATCAAGCCGGTGATAATATCAACGCTCGGCCTCTGTGTGGCGACGATTAAATGAATGCCGACCGCGCGCGCCATCTGCGCCAGACGGATAATGCCGGCTTCAACTTCGCTCGCCGCGGATGCCATTAAATCCGCCAGTTCGTCAATGATAAACACAATGTGGGGTAATTTGGTTTCCGGATGTTTTTCATTATATGAATGAATATCGCGCGAACCGGCTTGCGCTAAAATTTCAAACCGCCGATCCATTTCGCCGGTTGTCCACTTCAGCGCGTTCACGGTTTTCTGCACATTGGTAATCACCGGCGCCAACAAGTGCGGGATGCCATTATATAAAGTAAGCTCAACTCGTTTCGGGTCAACCATAATAAACCGCAAAGTTTCCGCGGTGTTCTGATACAACAAACTCATGATAATTGTGTTGATGCACACGGTTTTTCCCGAACCGGTCGCGCCGGCAACCAATAAATGCGGCATTTTCGGCAAATCCGCGAACCACACTTTGCCCGCGACATCTTTCCCCAACGCGATCATCAGATTGTGTTCGCGCTCGGCAAATTCCCGGCTTTCCAAAAGCTCTTTCAATGTTACCAGCGCGGCTTTGAAATTTGGCACTTCAATTCCGACCAAGGATTTCCCCGGAATCGGAGCTTCAATACGAATCGGATGCGCGGCCAAAGCCAAAGCCAAATCATTTGAAAGCGAGGTAATGCGGGAGAGTTTGACACCCTTCGCCGGTTTCAAAGAATATTGGGTAACCGCCGGACCAACTCTGATTTCCCCCATTTCCACTTCGATGCCAAACTCAGACAACATGCTCTGGATCGCCTGTGCGTTCGCCTCAATGTCTCCGCTCGTCGGCTTGTCCCGTTTCGTGGTTAACAAAGAAAGCGGCGGCAAATTTTTTATAATCACTCTCTTTGTCCACGGCGAAGAATTTTTTTCTTTACCCTGAGCTTGCCGAAGGGCTTCCTCCTCTTCTGTTTCCGCGCCTTCTTCCTCGCCGTTGTTGTTCCCAGCCATGGCTTTTTTAACAAACGCCCGCTGTTTATTCACATCCACTTCATCATCTTCATCACCTTCCCCGCCATAGACGGGTCCGCCTTGGGCGGAAACATTATCATCATCTTCGCTTTCATATCCTTCAAACTCGCCGTTAACTTTAACGCCACCACTCCCGGTCTTAACGAATAATTTAAACAAATTAATTACTGTCTGTCCGGCCAAGCCCAAGCCCGCGAATAATTTTTTATTCAACAAAACAAAATGGGCAAGCGCAGTGTTGAAAATTAAAAATACGGATACGGCCGCCATTCCGACCAGAACCACCACGCTCGCGATTGAACCCAAATATGTTTTCATCGGCCAAGCCAGCATTCCGAACACGCCGCCACCGCTTCCTTCTAGCGCCATACTCCACATTTCCGTTGGATTAAAACCGATATGGAACAAGCTGGAGAGCGAAAGAAAAAATAAAATCGCGCCAATGCCATGCGTCTTGCGATAGTTGTATTCAATGTCTTTAAAATAAAACCAGGCGAGGATTAAAATAATCGCCGGCGCCGCATAACGCATTGAACCAAACAAAAAACTCAAAATATACTCGTCCAGCATAATGCCGACCGCGCCCGCTTTTCCCAAAAAACTCAAAACAAAAAGAATGGCGGCAATCACCAAAACAATGCCGATAATCCCGCGGGATAATTCCGGGTCAAAGCGTTGGGAATGGTGATGGTATGGGCGGGGCATAAAAAACAACAATTTAGCAATTTAATAATTTAACAATTCAACACCCCAATATTTTATCACAATTCCATAAAAAGCCAAAGTCTTGACAATTAAAGAAAAAAGTGATTTAATTCGCCGCAAGGAGGTGCCCATGAGTTTCAAATTGACAGCAGAAATGAGACGAAGCGCTATGCCGCTCAACATTACCATAACTGAGGATGGCAAGTTTCGAGCATGGACAAGTTGCGAGGGTACAAGAAAGGCGGGAATCATGTTTCTTGAGGACTTCGCCCAGAGGCTCGTTCTGACAGATGACCAGTTGGTCGCTCTCGTTGGCGAGCTCTGCCAACAACTGCCGGATCTCCCGCCCCGCTGAATGCCACACCGCTCACCCGCCGAATCGGTGACGCAGGGAAACCCAAAACCCGCTCGCGCCACCATCTATCTTTCTAACTGAATTAGAAAAATAGATGGGAGGAATCCGCGAGCGGGTTTTGTTTTTTACACTCTCTCCCACAAATTTTCAAACATCGCCATCTCCATATCAGCTAATTCTTTGCTTTCAATAACAACGGCAACAAAATCGCCGGTAAAAGAAAACATGGCGATTTTATTTTTCCATATATATTTTAATCCGTGAAAAGGATAATCGTCTTTGACTAACTTCATCTGCCGCAATTCTTTTGGAGCGAGAGCCTGTCTCTCCCTGGCCGCGGCTGAATCTCGGGCAATTACCCTGACTGGAATTTTCTTTTCCA
The DNA here is from genome assembly GCA_016207245.1 of Candidatus Magasanikiibacteriota bacterium. GTDB lineage: Bacteria > Patescibacteriota > Patescibacteriia > Magasanikbacterales > UBA922 > 2-12-FULL-43-12. The sequence continues at coordinate 27,128 of JACQQA010000009.1, forward strand.
TTCTTTTCATCAAAAATTTCCGATGGCGCTCGCCTAACTCACTCAAATAATCGCCGGCAGAGGCAAAACACGTTATGGCTTCCGCTTCGCTCACGATTTCATTCAAAATCAACCCCATCTCTTCCTTGCCTTGATAAAAACGGACGGTCGGACGCTTTCTGGCGCGTCCGGCAATCGCGTTCAGTTCCGGCAATGCGTCTTTTAGAGTCGCCGCGCGGCTTTCGGCCAAACGAATAATCTGACCCGGGTCTTCGGCGCTAAAATAATGGATCTGTTTTTTATTATAAGTGCTAACAAACCCTTCATCAACCAAGTGTTCTAAAACTTCATAAACTGTGGAGCGCGACAATCTTGCTTTTTGCGCTATTTTGACTACCGGCCCTGAGCCAAGCTCTAAGCAGGCTAAATATACTTTGGCTTGTTTTTCCGATAAACCATAAGTTTGGAGAATCTTGGGTAGGTTCATATTATTGTCGGCAAAAGCGACGATATTTTTATATCAATATTTTAGCATAGATAAGCTAATTTGTCAAGGGTGTGGATAACAAACTGTCGTTAATATTGGCAAACATAAAAAAATTTCTTATACTGCCCTGTTCCACTACCACGGTACAGTGCCGTGGAAAGTGGACGCTCGTTCAAAACAAAGGAGACAGACAATGAAACACACGGTATTCGTCATCGTTCGCCACGCCGAGGTGGACAAGAAACACCCTCTGGGCGAAAGCGCCCCGCTCACCGAGAATGGGGTGAAGCAGGCGAAGGAATTGGCCCGAAAGTGTAAGAACGCGGGAGTAGGCCTGGCCGTTCTCCCCACCGAAGACCTGCCGAGGTTCAGTCAGGCCGCGGCCGAGATGGAGGCGGTCGGGATCAGGGTGAAACGCGTGGACGGCATCAGCTTCAAGAACATGAAGGGCCAGATCCCAATCCGCGAAATCGCCGCGAAGTACCGCGAAGCTGGGCTGACTCTCGTGTTCAAGCTGTTGAACCTCGGCACCGTGGCCAAGGGCGAGAAGGTCGTCATCATCGGATCCTATCCGCTCATCGCCGGCCTGCGCTACGATCCGGCCACAGCCACGGACGAAGAGCTGGAAACCAAGCCGGACTTCTGCACCGGCATTGTGGTTGAAATCGCCAGCAACGGCATGGTGACAGTCACCTCACATGACTTCTGCCCTCTGGATGACTAGTCTCTCTGATCTCCTTTCTTTTTTGCGCGACCTCTCCTGATGCACATCAGGACTGAGACCACCGCGCAATTCCCTTTTGCTTATCAATTTGGTAATCAGGATGGAGGAAATAACTTTTAAACTAAAAATTTATGCTGTACAAAAATATCAGTGTGGAAAAAATTTTTCATGCCGGAATAAAAATCAAAAATAATTCTACTGTCATTTATGTTGACCCGCTCAATCTGCCGACTGATTCTGAATCTGCTGATTTTGTTTTAATCACACATGAACATTTAGACCACCTCAGTCCAAACGATATCAAAAAAATTTCCGGTAAAAATACAGTCATAATTACAACCCCGCTCTGTGCGAAAAAAATATCTGGAATTGAAAATAAACAAATTTTACATACTAAACCTGGAAAAATTTTTGATTTTGGCAATCTAAAAATATCCGCTGTTCCAGCCTATAACACCAACAAATTCCGCTCCCCAGGCGTTCCTTTTCATCCAAAAGAACACGGCGGAGTTGGTTTTGTTTTGGGGATTGACGGTGTAAAAATTTATCACGCGGGCGACACTGATGTTGTTCCTGAAATGAGTGATTTAAAAGATGTTGATGTCGCGCTTCTGCCTGTTTCCGGGATCTTTGTTATGACACCGGAAGAAGCGGCCGAAGCCGCTGGAACTATCAAGCCCGCTCTTGCCATACCCATCCACTATGGCGATTTTGAATTTAACGGCCAAATAGTCGGCGCTAAAGAAAACGGCGCCAAATTCAAATCTCTCTGTAATTTTCCAACAAGTATTGTATAGCTATATGAAATGGGAAAAATTCGTCGGGGCCGGCATTCGTTTACCCTACTATATGCACTTGTATATGTTAGGTAAATTGATCGACGCTCCGAAGGTCGGCGGGTGGAAACACAGCCCTTGGTTGCTACAGGTTGAAAAACAATTATCAACCATATATTTTAATCCTGATGAAATTGAGTTGGCCGCCCAGTGGTTTAAAGATAATATCCACGATGCCAAATTTTTGGAAAACTTTCTAAGCGCTATCCATCAAATTGAAAATCGGCTTTTGGTATTTTCCCAGCGGTTGCTTTTCGTCAACTTCAAAAAGGCAAGCGACCAAAAACTAATTGATATTTTAAATTACTTCTCCCTGTTATTCCGGATAAAATTCGGAGTCTATGGCTTTCCCAAAATTATTGACGCGGCTTTTACCGGTCTGCTCACAGAGATTCTCGCTGTCGTTCCTGCCAAAAAAGACTACGCATTGCTGGTGGAGAATCTTGAGCTTAGCGAGTACCAAAAAGAGCGGCTTTCGCACTTAAAAATAGTTAAAAAAATTATCGACGAGAATCTCCGGCCGCTATTTGAAGAAACCTCTCAAGAAATAATAGAAAAGACCGGACGTTTCCACCCGGGACTTTACCACCAATTGGAAAAACACACACAAAATTTCGCGTGGCTCACCACCGGCCACCATGTACAGCCAATGAATATTGATCGGACAATTTTATCAATCAAAAATTCTTTGAGAGACAGCGCGGCGCTGGTTGAATTGGATAATTTATTGGAACGAAATGAAAAAATAATTTCCGCGCACAATCAACTGATTAAAAAATATCAATTCGGCGCGAAAGATTTAAAAATCATTGAATTCTTGCGCCAAATCAATCATTATAGCGAAACGCGAAAGGCCGGAATGAGCAAGGCGGTTTTATGGTCTTATCCATTGTTTCAAGAAATCGCCGAACGTTTAAACACAGATATCGTTTCCTTGCGCCAACTCACGGTCAAACAAATCACCGCGTCGCTCCGCGCTGGCAGTATCAACCCAAAACATCAGACAATAATTAAAAAAAGGCTGGAATATTATTTGTGCCTATTGCATCAAAATAAAATTTATGAACTAAACGGCGATGAAGCAAAAAAGTATTTTGAACAGCGGTTCTCATCTGTCAACCAAGATATTAAAGAGTTAAAAGGGGTCGTAGCCCATCCTGGCAAAGCTGCTGGCAAAGCCAGATTAATATTAATTGAACATCAGGTGGAAAAACTGCAAGAAGGAGAAATCTTAATTTCTTCCATGACTGACCCGCAAATGCTGCCGGCCATGAAAAAAGCCGCGGCGATTGTTACTGACGAAGGCGGCACCCTCTGCCATGCCGCGATCGTCGCCCGCGAACTGAAAAAACCCTGCCTCATTGCCACAAAAATCGCCACCAAGGTTTTCCATGATGGCGATTTGATTGAGGTGGACGCGGATGCTGGAGTGGTAAAAAAACTGAGTTAAAAACGCTTCGCTATTATTATTGACACCCGCCAAAAAACACGATATACTCTACTCGTAGAAACAATAACAATAATATGACGATAAACATTAAAAAATTATTTAACTACTGGCTGTCAGACGCAGAGGAAAGCTGGAGCGTGGCGGAGTCCTTAATGGAAAAAAATAAATACCCTGAAGCGTTATTTTTTGGACATCTGGCGCTAGAAAAAACACTGAAAGCGATAGTTGTCGCCAAACACAATGCTCACGCTCCGCCTATACATAATTTATTAGAATTGTGCAAAAAAACCGATATCGTCCTAGATAATAGACTCGTTGCGGAATTGCGCTTGTTCAGCGGCTTCTACATGGCCGGAAGATACGATGAAGAAAAAATGGACTTCCGCAAAAAATGCACGAAAAAATTCAGCGAGGAAAATTTGAAAAAGATAAAAAAGTGTTATCTATGGCTAAAAGACGAAGCAAAAAAAATCTCCCGCTTGCTGTAAGCTCTTACATCTGGGGATACTTGACGATGCTGGAGAAGCAGGGCGTTCCGATCAAAAACGCCTATCTTTTTGGTTCGTGGGCAAAAGGCGCGCAACACAAAGATAGCGATATTGATCTGGCGATTGTTTCGTCCGCGTTTACTACCTGGTCTAAAAAAACAGAAAAATTAAGCCGAGCCATGCGAATGGACTTTAGTTTAATTGAATCGCACGGATTCCATCCCAAACAATTTGATCCTGAAATAAATCCCGTAGCGCACGAAATATTAAAATACGGAATAAAAATAATATAGTATAAAAATACCCCGACAAACTGCCGGGGATATTTTTTTGTTGCCGCTTGCAAATCGTTGGTTGTTAGTTGCTAATTTTTAATTATTCCACAATTATCGCTCCAAACTCGCTCGGGTTCAGATGATTGTGATACTTCCAATTGCCGACAATATTAAATTGAAATAACCAGCTACTGCCCGGCTGGATGTTTTGACAGGCATCAAAAGTACTACCGATGCATCCGCCGGTGGTCGGATAGACGGCATGGGTCGGATGCATAGCCGATGCCGGCCACATTGATTCCGCGCTTTGATTTTTGAAAATAACCGTTTCTCCTTTTTTAATTTTTAACATCGCCGGCGAAAAACCTGAACCAGTGTAAGTTATTGTTTTTTTCTCAACGACTGGAATGACTGTCGCTTCCGCTTCCACCGCCAGTTGGGCGATTGATGGTTGAGCCAACACTTCCACGGCGGACGCTTCAGAAACCGGCGATGATTCAGCTGTTGCCTGTTGATTTACAGCCGGGACAGCCGATGATGCCGGCTGGCTCTTTTCCCGAAAAATAAAATATCCGCCCAGCGCCACAACGACGATAACAGCGGCGGTAATGGCTATTTTGTTCATATGACTATAAATTAAAAATAAAAGAATTATTTTTTAAAAAAACCAATCCGATTAATGATTGATTGCGGCAGAGAATCAAGAAACAGCGCCAATGTACCGGCCAAAAGCCCGATATCCCGCACGGTTATATCGCTAATACCGCTCACCGTGAGCACAATAATCAGATGAACAGCGCCAATAAACGCCGCGAGCCAGGTAAAAATATCCACTAACAAAAATACGCCGATGACAATGTCCAAAATTGCCGTGCCGATCATGGCCTGCTCAATTGGAACCAGCAAAAGCCTATCCGCCCATGGCTGAATATACCCGCCCCAGGTCTCCGGATTTTTCAAAATCAAAACCCCAATCCACAAAAACGTAATCGCCAATCCGACTCGTAAAATATGAAAGCTGATTTTTTTCATATAGAAATTAAAATTATTACTCCCATCAACCACACGGTAAAAGCTGACATCAAACACCAAAAGCACCATGCTTTAATTACTTTCCATTGCAGATAAGTAAAGACTAGCGACAAAAGCGACCCAACCGCGATTGCAAATTTAAAAATAAAATCCCAGAACGCGAGCGGCGCAACGCCGATTACCAAAAATCCGGAGATAAACAAAGCCGTGAAGTAGAATAGCAAACCCAAAATATCATTATGAATGCCGAAAATTTTGCTGTATTTGCTCTCTAAAACCAAATTACAACTGCCGCCAATCAAACAAACCGGTTTTTCCGCGGACACTCTTTTGCGAATAAGATAAACCGTTTCGCTGGCGCCAATGGCAGCCAAAGTGAAAAGCAAAGCGTAAACCGTCATATTATTGAAGCCCGATTGTCCCTCCGCCGCCAAACAGAATGACTATGCTCGCGGCCAACAAAATCAAATCAAACTCCCAGCCGTTCTTATCCATCGCGCTAAATGGAATATGCCACTTCACGGTCTTCATCCAAATTGCGCCGATCATCACAATTGCCAGAAGAAACGCGGCGAGCTGAATGTAGACACCGAATATCAATCCGACTGACGATAAAAACTCCGCCGCGCCGAGGACAAGCACCGCCCCTGCCGGCATCCCCATTCCCTGCGCCATGCCTTTCGCGTTCTTAAATTTCGGCAGAGCGTGATAAATAAAAATTATCGCCACCACTAAACGGAGAATGAAAAACCCGATGTCGTTGTATTGTGTTAATTGCGCGAACATAGTTTTATGGATTAATTAATAAATTTGAACTACGGCCTTTTAGCCTTTCTTTTTATAGTATACCGGATTAGTCTGACTTGCGCAATAATTTTTTCAGCTTGTCAATGCTTTGAAACGTACTTCTTTCCTTGCTTCCAAAGATACTCAAAATGAGTGCGGTAGCTGGTGGCGATAGCTTTGTTCCAAATCTGGATAATGACTGTTTCCGCGTCGTAAATTTCAATCGTAGCCAGTTCCGGAGTAATACGCGTCTGGGTCAAACTGGAAAAATCCGGCGGCATGATTTTTAAAATAGTATTTTTTTCCCGCGCGAAATTATCTTTAAACTCGGTGGCGGTATTTTCCGGAGAAATCTGCCATTTACTCACTTTCTTGCGCGTCAGCAACTCAACATAGTTGGGATACCAATCGCCGATAACCCGATAAAAATCTTTCGCCGCCGCGCCGCCGATCACTCGCATCACGTGGTCATAACGGGCGGCTGATTCAACCACATCCTGCAAGTTGTCAATAAATCCCTCATGTCCATACAAAATTTTGACCTGCAAACGGTCACTTCCTGTCTTCTGCAATTCTTTCAACCGAGGTATCAGCGCTTGCGCGACATTTTCCATCTTGCGCACACTGTCTAACAAACCGGAGGGCGCGGAAGCTTGAAAATGCTTGCGTCCTCGCTTGAAAATAAAGCTAGTTAAATTGCGGGCCAACAAACTTTCTAACGCTTGATAAACTAGCTGGCCATGCAAACCGGTTTTTTTGATAATTGGACCGGTGGTGGTCAGTCCCAAACCCAGCAGCGCGCCATACACCACCGCCTCGTTGGCCGATAAACCAACGACCTGTAATTGTGACAACAAAGTGGATGAAATTTTAGTCATAGATTAAATTTTAAAGCCCAAAACTATTATACCGCCCCAAAATTACCCTGTCAATAACTATCATCAAAAATTGTTGACAAAATTTAAATGGTGTGCTATACTACGGAATAATCCTTAAATGACCATATGAAAACAGCCAATACGACCACAGTCATCGCGACCGCGCAAAAAATCCAGACGATAGATATTACCCAACAAGTAACTTCGGTCGTGTACCACAGTGGAGTTAAAAACGGCTTGGCTTCGGTTTTCTGCCGCCATACTACCGCCGCGGTGATAATCAACGAGTGCGAACCCGGACTTAGTCAGCATGATATACCAAAAATACTGGAACAGCTTGTTTCCGCCGGCCAATACCGGCATGATAAAACCGCGGCTGGCCACACCATGGTGGGAGAAAGAGAAAATGGCCGCGCCCATCTTCAATCAATAATTTTATCAACCAACCAAACTGTACCGATAAAAGACGGGGAGTTAGCGTTGGGCAAATGGCAAAATATCATTTTTGTGGAGTTAGACGGCCCGCGCCCGCAAAGAGAAATTATGATCCAAATTATTGGGGAATAATATGAAACTGATTAAAAAAGAAAATTTAGCTTGGTTTGACCGCTTCACCTACCGCAAGGCGGTACCATTCATGGAAAAAGATTTTAATCAGCCGGGAACGCAATTTCAAATCGTGTGCTTCCCGTCTCACTCTTCCATCGGCGAACACTGGCACAAAAAAACCCGTGAATTATTTTTTGTGGAATCAGGACGCGGCACGGCTGTTATTAATGCGGAAAACATAGATCTGACGCCTGGCGATATATTACTGTGCGAGCCGGGCGACCATCACGCGTTCAGCAACACAAGCAACGAAGACCTGGTACTGTTGGATTTTAAAATCAACGCGCGGGAAGATGACATTTTCTGGCAAACCCAATCGATCAATTGACTAATTATGATAAAAACAAAATCTAGTACCGGCTAAATTTATCATCCACTGAATTAATTATACGCTTCCCGCCGATGGCGAACCACCAAAATCACCAAAATTATTATTCGTCCTTTTTCAGCAAGATCAAAAATGACTCGATAGTCGCCAATACGAAAACGATACTGCCCGCCGGAGAAATTTGTAAGTTTTTTGGCGTAATACAAGGGATTATTTTGTCGGCAATAAAAATCAACTTTATCCAAAATTCTTTGCGCTGTCATTTTTTCTATTCTTTGTAAATCTTCGGCGGCTTGTGTCGTGTAATGCGGAAAAAAGTTCATATTTTAATCAATCCCCAGCTGTTTTCTCATTTCTTCCGCCGTATAATATCTCCCTTGTTTATAATCCTCGCGCGCTTTGGCAATGTCAGCATATAACTTTTCCAGGGTGGCATTTTTGCCTCTAATCGGCCTGACTTCAAAAATCGGTTGATTGCGATTCATGATCAAAAATCGCCAATCATTTCTGATAGATTTACGGTAATAAGAAGCGATGTTTTGGCGGAACTCCCTCACGCCGATAAGTTTGGTAACCATAAATTTTTATAATTATGTTAGAGCCTGCCCTGAGCCATAAGCTTGTCGAATGGCCGAAGGGTGTATCTTAAGTGTACACCATATTAAAATATGTGTCAACAAAACACCCCCGCGTTCGGAGGTGTTTCAATTTCAATTACCACAATCTGCGATCTGTGTTATCTGTGTCGCCAATATCTGTGGTTTATTTCAACAATCCAACAATCAACAGCGCCACTATGTTCGCCACTTTTATCATCGGATTTACCGCCGGACCGGCAGTGTCTTTGTACGGGTCGCCGACTGTGTCGCCGGTAACCGCGGCTTGATGCGCGAACGAACCTTTGCCGCCGTAATTTCCGCTTTCAATATATTTCTTCGCGTTGTCCCACGCTCCGCCGCCGGCGGTCATGGAAATCGCGACAAATAAACCGGTAATAATCGTACCCACCAACAAACCGCCCAAGGCCGCGGCGCCCAAAAATAATCCGACCAAAATCGGCGCGAGAACCGGAATCAGCGCCGGCAAAACCATTTGTCCGATCGCGCCTTTGGTAACAATATCAACGCATTTCGCGTAATCCGGTTTGCCATGTCCATCCATAATTCCGGCAATTTCTTTAAACTGCGTCCGCACTTCTTCCACCACTTTGCCGGCGACTTTACCGACCGACTGCATTAAAAGCGAACCGAATAAATACGGTAATAACCCGCCGATAAATAATCCGGCCAAAACCAACGGGTCATCAATTTTAAACACTGAAGAAATCCCGCGCTCAACCAATTTATGAGTAAAGTCCGCGAATAAAACCAGCGCGGCTAAACCGGCGGAAGCAATCGCGTAGCCTTTTGTTACCGCTTTGGTCGTATTGCCAACCGCGTCCAATGGATCGGTGACTGAACGAACTTCTTCGCCCAACTCCGCCATTTCGGCGATGCCGCCGGCGTTATCCGTAATCGGGCCATACGCGTCAATCGTTACGATTATTCCAGCAAGTGAAAGCATTGCCATCGCCGCGATCGCCACACCATAAAGTCCGGCCAAGTTAAACGCGGCCAGTACTGCCGCCACAATAAAAATTACCGGCAGCGCCGTCGCTTTCATTGATACTGCAAGGCCGGTAATAACATTCGTCCCATGTCCGGTTTCCGACGCTTTGGCAATTGATTTAACCGGCCCGTATTTTGTTGAGGTGTAATATTCGGTTATCCAAACCATTAGTCCGGTTAAAATTAAACCGGCTAACGCGCTTCCCAATAATTGTTTAACTGATAATCCCAAATCTCCAGCATAAGCGCGGGAGGCGAAATAAAAACCGATTAAGGCCAATACCCCCGCGGCCGCCAGTCCTTTGTACAATGCGGCCATAATTTTTTTCTTTTTGCCAAGCTTGATAAAAAATGTGCCGATGATAGAAGCGATAATTGAAATCCCGCCCAAAATCAATGGAAACATAATCGCTGATTCATTGCCTTTGAAAGTCAGCGCGCCCAGCACCATTGCCGCGACCGCTGTCACGGCGTAAGTTTCAAACAAATCCGCGGCCATGCCGGCGCAATCACCCACATTATCGCCGACATTATCGGCAATCACTGCCGGATTTCTCGGATCGTCTTCAGGAATGCCTTTTTCAACCTTACCAACCAAATCAGCGCCCACATCAGCGGCTTTGGTAAAAATCCCGCCGCCAATTCTGGCAAAAATAGAGATTAAACTTCCACCGAAGGCTAAACCGATCAAAGAATTGATGTCTTTAAAAATTAAATAAAAACCGCCGACACCCAAAAGCCCCAAACCAACCACCAACAAACCGGTAATTGACCCGCCTTTAACCGCCACATCAAGCGCCTGCTTCAGGCCTTTTTTAGCGGCTTCGGTTGTCCTGACATTGGCTTTAACGGAAACGCGCATGCCCAAATAACCGGCCAAACCGGAAAACGCGGCGCCGATCAAGAACCCTAAACCGGTCTTCCAGCCCAAAAACCACCATAATACCGCAAAAAATACCACCGCGACCAGCGCGATTGTGCTAAACTGACGTTTTAAATACGCTTTCGCGCCATCTTCAATCGCCCGCGCGATCGCTTGCATCCTGTCCGTGCCAGCCGGCAACTTATTGATTAAAAAAATAAGCGTGATTCCGTAAATAATCGCCGCCACTGCCGGTATGAGGACTAAAAGCCATGTTCCTAACATAATGTGTGATTAAGAGTTAATTGATTTAGATGCGGTTAATTATAGGAAAACTGAAGGGAAAAGTCAAGATATGCCGCCTTTTTAAAAATAAACTGACATGTGGATAATGTCCTTGACAAATACAAAATTTTGTAGTATAGTGATAGTAATCTGATGTGTTGCTTGGACACCACAAGCCGCACCCGAAAACAGAGTATCACAATAAGAGTCTTTGTAAAAGGACTCTTTTTGTTGTATAATTTGGCGCGGACCCGGAGGGCCCGTGGTGTAACAGTAACACATCAGATTGATACTCTGACTATACGGGTGCAATTCCCGTCGGGTCCACAAAAATCGTCTCTAAAGAGGCGGTTTTTGATTTAACAATCCATGCGGGTGGCTAGATTGTGTTTTGCAATAATCGGTGCTAAACTTATTTTAGGTCAGAACCCAAACCGTATGAGCAAAACAAAAATAATCCCAACCGCCCGCTAACAACATTTTATGCGCTTAATAAAACCCACACTAAAATACAAAACAAGCTTTCAAAGAGGATTGAAAGAGTTTCTTAAAATTGATAAAAGAAATCAAGAAGGCCATGGCAACGAAGGAGATCCGGCGAAAATTGAAGAATACATTAAAAAAAGCCGGTGCTACGAAAGAGGCGTAAATTTACCCAAAGGCATTGTCCCGGCCTCCACCTTTTGGCTGATAGATAAAGGTATTTTTATTGGGCGAGTGGGCATAAGGCACAAATTAAACAAAAAACTGCGCGGCTTCGGTGGTCATATCGGCTACGCCATCCGGCCATCAAAACGCAATCGAGGCTATGGCAGTAAAATTTTGAGGCTCGCCCTGCAAAAGGCCAAACAATTGGGACTCAAAAAAGCTCTGGTCACTTGTGATGATACCAACATCGCCTCGCAAAAAATTATTGAAAAAAACGGCGGCAAATTGCGAAGAAAAAAGAAATGGGAAAAAAAATTAATGCGGTTTTATTGGATTGAGCTTTAACATTAACAAAAACATATCATATACTATTTGGCATACTGTGATATACAAAATAGGATCTTATTATATTATACATAGCAGTTACCCACAAACCACCCATATTTTATGGGCGGTTTTGTTTTAAAACCAAACCTCTTAATCAACGGCTCAATCTGTGCTATACTTTAAATTGACACAAAGACAAAATGGGTAGATAATATCTACCTTCTGTTTTATGCCAATTAACCGACATAAAATTCTGCTGGTTGGCCTAAAAAGCCTGGTTTATCTAAAACGAGGCTTGATTTGGTCGTTGACGCGGATTTCTTTTTTATTTATCAAGCTCGGCCTGCTCGGAAAAAATATTTTCGGCTTTAGGGTTTTAAAAATCGGCTTTCGTTTTAAAAAATTGTTCGGCAAACTTAATTTAGGCGGCAACAATCGCCTAACTGAATTGCTGGGGGCAAGGTGGACACTGCAAATAATTATTTTCCTTGTCATAACTTTTTTAATGGTCCCGCATAGCCGGCTTTACACGCGCGACACGACTGAAATCGCGGGCCAAAAAACCTTGCTTTACAAAATCGTCGGCCCGGGCGAACAAGACTTTAGTCTTGACGCGATAACTTTTGAAACCGTTTCCGCTACAGTTCAAGAAAAAACCGCGCCGAACTGGAAAGAGGGCGCGGTTGGCGCGCAACCCGGCGCGACGGCCGGCGCCGCGAGCCAGCCGTTTCAACCGCAGGATATCGCGTCCATAAGTTCCGGCGGCATGGCTTTATCAAAGCCGACCATCTTGCCCGGGGCAGTTGTTCCGGGCTCAACTTCCGGCCCGACAAGAACGCAAATTGTTTTACATACCGTGCAAACCGGCGACACCATCGGCAGTATCGCGGAAAAATATCGCGTCAGCATAGCCACCATACTTTGGGCTAATAACCTAACCGAGCGTTCTTACATCCGGCCGGGAAACGAATTAAAAATCTTGCCGGTGTCCGGACTTCTTCATACCGTTAAAAAAGGCGACACAATCGCGAAAATCGCCAAACTCTACAAAACTGACGCGGAAAAAATAATTAAATTTAATAAATTAAAAGAAGACGGATCTGATGTGGTAATCGGCGAAGGATTGGTAATTCCCGATGGTTTGAAACCGCAGCCGGTTTACGCTCCGAGCCGCGTTTACACCCAGCTTGGCAGTGTTTCCGCGCCGCCGTATTCGGTTAACGCGCCCGCCGGCTCCGGTTATTTATGGCCGACAACCGTACGCAGAATCACGCAGTACTTTAGTTGGCGGCATACCGGCATAGATATCGCCGGCCCGGTTGGCACGCCGATTTACGCGTCGCGCAACGGAACGGTTATCCGCTCGCAATGCGGCTGGAACGGCGGTTACGGCTGTTATATAATAATCGACCACGGCGGCGGAATCACCACTCTTTACGGCCACAACTCGCGCTTGTATGTGAAAGTCGGCGAATCAGTTTCGCAAGGCCAGACCATCGCTCTCATGGGCTCTACCGGACGCTCAACCGGCCCCCACTCGCACTTTGAAGTCCGCGTCAACGGCCGCCGTGTCAATCCGTTCCAATACGTAAAATAAATATGTTTACAAAAATAAACTCGTCCACCACTGTCGGTCTGGATTGCGCGCCGATTACCGTGGAAATTGATCTTGGCAAAGGTTTTCCTAATTTTCAAATCGTCGGCTTGCCTGATACCGCGATACAAGAAGCCAAAGAAAGAATCCGAGCGGCGTGGAAAAACAGTGAATTGCATTTTCCCAACGGCCACCGGATTTTAATTAACCTCGCGCCCGCAGATGTGCGCAAAGAAGGGTCGGCTTTTGACTTGCCAATGGCTGTCGGCATGTACACCGCGCTGGAATTGCCGGAATTGGATTTGAATAATTCAATTTTTATCGGCGAATTGGCGCTGGATGGAAAACTCCGGCGCACTACCGGAATTTTGCCGCTGGCGATTTACGCGAAACAAGCCGGCTACCAAAAAATTTTTGTGCCGGCGAGCAACGCGAAAGAAGCCGGACTGATTTCCGGCATTGAAATTTATCCGGTGGAATCTTTTCGCGCGATAGTAAATCACTTGTCTGAATTTGAACAAATCCCACAGCTTCCGCCGCAAGAAATCAGCAAACTATTTTCCCGCTCTGTTTACGAAATGGACATGGCATATATAAAAGGACAGGAATATGTTAAACGGGCGATGGAAATCGCGGCTTCCGGCGCGCATAACATCTTGCTCTCCGGCCCGCCCGGGTCTGGCAAAACTTTGCTGGCGAGAACTTTGCCGTCAATCTTGCCGCAAATGACCGCGGATGAAGCGATTGAAGTAACAAAAATTTATTCGGTTGCCGGCATGTTGCCGGAAGAAATGCCGTTAATCACTGAACGCCCTTTTCGCGCCCCGCATCACAGCGCGTCAGATGTGGCTCTGGTCGGCGGCGGCAAGTTTCCGCGCCCCGGAGAAATTTCTCTCGCCCACCGCGGCGTTTTATTTTTAGATGAATTTCCGGAATTTCCGCGCACGGTTTTGGAAAGTCTGCGCCAACCCCTAGAAGACGGCGTCGTCACCATCTCCCGCGCCCAGGGAACAATTACCTTTCCCGCCAGTTTCACATTAGTCGCGAGTCAAAATCCCTGTCCTTGCGGCTATGCCACTGATCCGGATCGAACCTGCTCGTGTTCGCCGATGCAGGTCTCGCGTTATCAAAAAAAAATCAGCGGCCCATTGTTGGACCGCATTGATTTGCACGTGGAAGTGCCGCGAGTGAAATTTGAAAAACTCGCGAAAGAAGAGTTGGCGGAATCTTCGGAAAAAATCCGCGAGCGGGTTGAGGCCGCGCGCGAACGGCAAAGAAAAAGATTGAAAGATTCGCCGTATCAAGCGAACAGCGAAATGAAAAACAAAGACATCAGAGAATTTTGCAAATTAAACGACCAATCAATTGATTTGCTCCGCCAGGCCGTAACCCAAATGCATCTCTCCGCCCGCGGTTATCATCGCATCTTAAAACTCGCCCGCACCATCGCCGACCTCGGCGGGTCTGACGACATTGCCACCGAACATGTGGCCGAAGCTTTGCAGTATAGAGCGAAGGTGGAATGAGATGACGTGAAATGGAGTATAGAACACGTAACTTAGGAACAAATTAGACAATTTAATTTTTTACAACTCCCTCACCACAATAATTTGCAACGAAAGAGATGTGCCCTGCGACTTCCGAGTGCCGGAAGTCCAAGGCTCGCCTTCCGTTACCCGTGCGGAAGGAACACGTTTTTGGGACCTTCGGGCCCGAAGAACTTCTCCGTGGCCCAAAAGATCCACGTCCAGTGGATCGTGGCAACAATGACGGCCGCCAAGGCCGCTATTATCGCCCCGGTGCTCTGGATAAGCACCAAAAATACAGAAAGTGGGCCAGCGCCGGCCCACAACACTGCCGCGACAAACAGTACCACAAAAAATACACTTTTCACTTCTCGCCTCCTATTTAAAGAACACTTTCGGGTACTCTCTGCCACCATGACAGTTCATTCCCGAACAATTAAGTATATTCTATTTTTACAATTTTGTCAAGACCTATGACGAAAATATATATGACTTGACACAATAGTTCAAATTAACTATAATATTAAATATAAAAATGACGAAAAGTTTGTCAAATATTACTTATCAACAGTGTGGTCAAAGAAAAACTAAAATCCGCCCTACGGGGGTATGGCTTAAACGACAGAGAAACCGGTGTGTATCTTGCCTTATTGGAGTTGGGTGTGGCCAATGGCCACGAGGTGGCGGAAAAATCCGGAATGATTAGAACAACAACTTACAGCTTGCTGGAAGAGTTAAAAAGAAAAGGCTTGGTAACCGAAGTCGAAAAAGGGAAGATAAAACACTACTCAATAGAAAACCCGCAAAAAATAATTACTGAAATGGAAGAAAGAAACAAGTTAATAAAAGAAACGCGAGGGGAGCTCTTGTCTTTATATCAAGCCGCGGAACATCGGCCGATAGTGCGATTTTATAAAGGTTTGGAAGCGATAAAAAAATTGCACGATGACATTCTGAAAGAACGCGGACTTAAACAATATGATATTCTGACTGCCGAAGCTGACTGGCTGAATCTGGATAAAGAATTTTTCTCATCTTTTTTGCAGCGTCGCGCTGACCGCGGCATCCATACTCGCCTGATTCTTGACAGTAAATCTAAGGGGTTAGAGCATCAAGAAAAAAACAAACAACTGAACAGGGAGGTGAGGTTTTTGCCGCCCGAATACCAGGACGCTTACACTTCTGAAGTCTATATCATGCCACGCAAAGTGATTTTCATCGCGGAAAAAAAAGAATTGCTGGCCGTGGAAATTGAAAGCATGGATATTGTTGAGGCACAGCAATTCTTGTTTAATTTTTTGTGGAATAATACAAAATAAATGCTCCACAAATGGAAACAGCCGCTGCTCTTTCCTGGTTTCAATTTTGTTATATTATAACCCCCAACCCCTCATCATTATTCTCATATGAAGATAGTTTTATAATGCTTGCCCAATCTTTTTCTTTTTTGTCCTTGTCAGTTCTCCAAAAACAATCGTTGTCGCTCCCACCACAATCATCACATCCGCCAAATTTATCACCCCAGTCAAAATCCGCAAGTAATCAATCGTGGCGCTGAAGAGAACTCTGTCTATAAAATTAGATAACGCACCAGAGATAATTAAACAATTAGCAATTAACAAATAACAATCGGCCGCTTTGTCAGCAAATAATTTAATTAACCAAACAACCAGTCCAAAAATAATCAACGGCGTGATTAAAACCAACAGCCAATTCGGAAACGGTAAAGAAAACGCGATGCCGGGATTGGCCATATACTCCCATCCCAGCCACTTGCCAATAATATGATACTCAAAATCCTGATTGCTCCGCGCGAAAAATTTTAATAACTGGTCCACCAACAAAAAAATTCCGCCCATGCCCACTAATACGCAGACCCTCGGACGGAATTCTTTAATAAACATATTTCTCTATCTCTATATCTCTATTTATCTCCGTTATCTCAACCATCTCCCATCTCAAATCCCTCAATAACAATTTTAAAAATAGAACAATTCAACAACAATCACTCACTATATCTCATCCGTCAACGCCTTCTTGCAACTCACGCACGCGCCGGATGTCGGCCGAGCCAACAAACGTTTCTCGTCAATCGGCTTATCGCAATACTTGCAAATTCCATAACCGCCCTTTTTCAAGCGCTCCAAAGATTTATTTACATCGCGTAATTCTTTTTCCAACGCGATCTCCATCGGCTTGTCCGCGGTGTATTGCGCGATCTCTTGGGCGTTCTCATCTTCTTTGTCGCCATATTCAGGAAACTCAGCGTCATAATCATCTTTGATATGTTTGTTTTTTGTGGTAAATTTTGCCAGCTCGCTTTCCAGTCTGGTTTTTTCCGACAATAATAATTTCTTTATTTTGTCTAAAAACTCTGGGCTGAACGCATTAATCTTTTTAGCCATATAATTAACATTACTCCATTATTATAAATAAAATCACTAATCAATGCAAGGGGAGATAGTATAAAACACAAAACTCGCGCTGTCAAGCATAACAACAAAATAAAAAAGGCGGTCAAGCGCCCTAGGTAAATAACTTAACGGCGTGCCGCCTCAGTATCCCCAGGATACGCCTTTCAGGTAATCTAAAGGTGTTTTCCTCGCCACGCCGTAGTCCGCCCGAGGCGGACGAAGGCAGGCAAAAATACACTTAGAATACCTGAAACGCGACTGTCCTTGGGGACAGTAGTCTCCTTTCTACCGCCATAAGGTGGACATTCCCGGCGATTCGGCCCGAAGGCACAAAACGCATAATGGGAAGTCACCGTTTCGAGCTAGCCATTAATTTTTGGCTTTTATTTTTGTTTCTTCGTCACGCCGTAGTCCGCCCGAGGCGGACGAAGGCGGACACCCGATTGAGTCGGGAGCTAACGAATGGTAAGCTCGAAATTTGAGGTAGTAAAAAGGGAAGTGCTCCACCTGAATAAATTCAGAAGGAACAAATCCTGACTTTTAAAGAACAATTTTAAAGTATATTAATAGTATAGCACATTTTTTAACTCTTGTCAAGGGCATTATGATGCTTTTTTAATTTTTTGCTAATTTTAGATAAAAAATAATAAAACTTGTCCGCCGAAGAGGCGGAATAGTATACACTAGTGTATACTATTGGGCTAAAAAATAGAAAGTTATCCACAATTTAGCCAAGTTTTCCCCAGAGTTATCCACAATAGTATAGAGTGTTGTATACTTTCGGCTATGTCGCGACATGAAAATAGACCACATCTCCATCTCTCACCACATAATCTTTCCCTTCCAACCTCAACTTGCCAGAAGTTTTGATCCCGCTCCAGCCGCCAAACAGGATGAAGTCCTGCCAGCTACAAACATCGGCTTTGATAAAGCCCTTGATAAAATCGGTATGAATCACTCCTGCCGCTTGGGGGGCGGATGCCCCCCGTTTTACTGTCCAGGCGCGAGTTTCCGGCTCGCCGGAAGTAAGAAAAGTAATTAAATCTAAAAGCTTATAACTGGCCAAAATTAGCTTATCTAAGCCGGTTTGCTCAATCCCCAACTCTTTCAAATACTGCTTCGCCTCTTCCGGCGACAACTCCGCCACCTCGGCTTCCAGCTTCGCGCAAACATGTGTTTGGTCCGTTCGTTCGCCAAGATTTAGGATTTCTGATTTAGGATTTAGAGTTTCGTCATCATTTATGACGTAAAGCACTGGTTTCATCGTCAACAAATGCAAGTCTTTCACAACCACCACTTCATCCTCTGTAAATTCAAGCGCCCGCGCGGGTTTTTCGCTTTCTAAACACAATTTAATTTTTTCCAAAACTTCAATCTCTATTTTAATTTTATCATCAATTTTGCCTTTGGCGCCTTTTTTTGTTGTGTTTAATTTTTTTTCAACCGTCTGTAAGTCCGCTAAAATAAGCTCTAAATTTATTATCTCCGCGTCTTCTTTCGGATCAACGCGGTTTTGCACGTGAACCACATTGCTGTCGGAAAACGCGCGCACGACCTGAACAATCGCGTCAACTTCTCTGATGTGAGATAAAAACTTATTGCCTAAACCGGCGCCTTCAGAGGCGCCCTTAACCAGGCCGGCAATATCAACAAACTGAATCGCGGTCGGAATTGTTTTTTTTGATTTTGAAACTTCGGCAAGCTGTGCCAAACGCTCATCTGGGACCTCTACAATGCCCACGTTGGGCTCAATCGTGCAAAAAGGATAATTCTGCGCGTCCGCTTGTTTACTGCGCGTCAGAGCGTTAAAAAGCGTTGATTTGCCGACGTTAGGAAGACCGACTATTCCGATGGAAAGCATACGTGGACCTGAAGGGAATCGAACCCTTAGTCTCCTCCATGCCATGGAGGCGCGATAACCGTTACGCTACAGGCCCGTTTTTATTTAAAAATAGTATCATTTCCCTCAAAACTTGTCAACAAAACACCCTGACATCCTGTTTTATTATACTAAATATTCTACGACACTGTTTATGTGCTTTGTATAAATATATTTTTAATACTTTATTAATATCCCGTAAATATTTTCTTTTTTTGTCCATCTTTCCAGTTTCATAAGGAACTGATCACTTTCCCGCCCAATTCTCATAGTCGCTGCTCCATGTTACGTGTTTTATATTTCATGCTTCTCGCCTCACTTTTGTCATGAAAGTATACAACACTCTACACTTTCGTGCTGTTTTGTGGACCCACCGGGAATCTCCGCCCAAGGCGGATGCGCCTCGGGCGCAGAACCCCTGCTTCACTATATTCAAAAATTTGTGGACCCACCGGGAATCGAACCCGGACCTCGGCAATGCGAATGCCGCGTAATACCGTTTTACTATGGGCCCTTTTAATAGTGCCCTCGGAGGGAATTGAACCCCCATTTCGTCCTTAGGACGGACTTGTTCTATCCGTTGAACTACGAGGGCCAAAGCCGTGGCGGGCAGGTATCCGTTGCCATGCACCGCGTGGGGCGCATGGTCCGCCTCTGGCGGAAACTACGAGGGCTTATTTCGCGATATGACAATCTTCTGACCACCAAAAATAATGGACAAAAGATTGTTGGGGCGGTGTGAATGATAGTCGCCCCAAAGAAAAAGAACGGGTGGGCCATGGTTTCAACGCGCCGGCGTTTTACTCCACTGCTAGAGGTGGGGCGACAAAGGATGTTGTGGAAGCCGAAGGCGGGGATTGTGAGCCGTTGTCAGGAGTCTCCCCACAACAGCGCGGACAACAATGCCCTTCGCAGGTGTGTTCGTTGCCATGGTCTGGCTTTCCTGCGCAACAGCCCGATTGACCACGACAGGACGGTGGAGAAAGTGTATTGGAAAGATTCACTCTTACCTCCTTTTGGATTTTCCGCCTTGAACATTCAGGGCGGTACCGCATTTGCATACGGATGGCCGGTAGTTTACTGACAAAAATAAATTTTGTCAAATTAGTTGTTAACTCTTGACAAGATACTTAACATATGTTAATATACTAAGTGTACTTAACAGAGCACTATGGCGGACAAAAATCAAATTTCTACAGCCGAGCTGGCCAAAATGCTCAGAATCAGCCGGGTGGCGATTTTTTATAAAATCAAACGCGGAGAAATACCGGCGATTAAGGTTGGACGAAATTATGTTATCAACACTTTTGATTTGCCGTATTTATTTGGTCATGAATTAAATGCGGATAATAAGCGCGAGGTTGTCGGCGCGGTAAGACGAACAGTCAAACAATACCGCAAAACCCTGGAATTGCTGGGACGAGAATAATTTTTATGCGCAAAATTTATATTCAAGAGGTAGAATTCGTCGCGCATACCTTGGCGAAAGAAACCGTGGCTTGGAATGAACCAATCCCGCCTTTTGATACCCGTTTCCCTGGTGTTTTGGAAGGATGTCTCGCCACGCCTTTTGGCGCCTTCAGCAGACATCCGTTTTATCCCGGCCTTACCGGCAAAGCCGCCATGCTTTTTTATTTGTTGATAAAAAACCACCCTTTCCAAAACGGCAACAAAAGAATCGCTGTGGTCGCCCTGTTGTTTTTCTTGTTAAAAAACAAAAAATGGATTAGAGTTGATAGTGTAGAATTCTACAATTTCGCCCGGTGGGTGGCGGAAAGCAACCCTAAACTAAAAAACGAAACTGCGGCGGCGATAAAAAAATTCATTGATACTTACCTAACTGACACCTAATCTATGCAAACATTCTTAATCATTTTCCTGTCCGCCCTTTCAATCGCCCTGCTGATCGGTTTTGTTTTGCTATACAAAAAACTCTCAACTCTGCAAAAACCAAAAGAAGGCGAGCAGAATCTGTTTGTCATGCTGCAAAACCAAATTCAAGACCTCTCGCGCGTGATGGACCAGAAAATGGCTGACACGCATCGGGTTGTCAATGACACGCAGGCAAATCTGCACAAAACCATCCAAACGCAATTCGGCCAAAGCATGAGAATCATTACTGATGTCACGGAAAAACTTGCCAAACTGGATGAAACCAACCGGCAGGTGGTCGGGGTCGCGGAACAATTGCAGGGGTTGGAAAATGTTTTGAAAAACCCCAAACACCGCGGGGTTTTGGGCGAGTATTATTTGGAGAACGTGCTGAAAAACGTGATGCCGCCGGGCGCGTATGAGATGCAATATAAATTCTCCGACGGTGATATCGTTGATGCGGCGATTTTTATCAAAGACAAAATCGTCCCGATTGATTCCAAATTCAGTTTGGAAAACTACAACCGCGTTGTTGAGGAAAAGGATGAAACCCACCGCGCCGAGTTGGAAAAATTGTTTAAACAAGATTTAAAAAATCGGATTGACGAGACAGCAAAATACATTAAGCCGAAAGAAAACACCATGGATTTCGCGTTTATGTTTATTCCGGCCGAGGGGATTTATTATGATTTATTGATTAACAAAGTCGGGGCGATTAAAATCAACACCCAGGATTTAATTGAGTACGCGTTCAAAGACAAGCATGTGATTATTGTTTCTCCCACCTCGTTTTTCGCTTACCTGCAAACCGTAATGCAGGGTTTGCGCGCCCTGCAGATTGAAGAATCAGCCAAAGAAATCCGCAAACAAGTGGAACAGCTCGGCAAACATCTGCTGTCTTACGAGGAATATATGAAAAAACTCGGTGTAAGCCTCGGCACAGTCGTAAACCACTATAATACTTCTTACAAAGAGTTTGCTAAAATTGAAAAAGATGTGGTGAAAATCACCGAAGGCGAACGGCGAGTTGAGCCGCTGCAATTGGAGAAGCCGGCGATTGATGAGTAACAGAACACAGAATGCAAATAACAGAATACTTTTGTGAACGATTTTTGTCACTGTCGTCAAATCGTTGTATTCTGTTATTTGTGTCCTGCATTTTGAAAAAATTATGTTCCAAATAATAAAAATCAAGGTCATTCCCCGCGCTGGCAAAAATGAAATTGTCGGCAAGCTGGCGGACGGAACATTTAAAATAAAACTAAAAGCCCCGCCGGTGGATGGCAAGGCGAATGAAGAGTTGGTGAAATTTTTGAGTAAAGAGTGGGGTGTTGCCAAGTCAGAAGTCTGTATAGTAAGCGGACAAAAAACCAGAACCAAGCTTGTCCAAATTGCCAATTAAAATTACGGCAAATCTACCCCGCCCTTTCCCCATGGATTACATTTTGCTATTCTCCACATCGCTTTCGGAATCCCCACAATGATTCCTCTTTTTTTTATTACCTGATAGGCATATTCGGAACAGGTGGGATAAAAGCGGCAGTATCCGCGCGGGTGCCGAAATTTAAACCAACCGTGGTCGGGTGAGAGGGTCTTCTGATAAAAGTAAATTAAACAAAGAAAAAAACGGCGAGGTAAAACTAAAATTATTTTAAAAATCCTCTTCATAAATTTCTAATTGGAAATTTTATTAGAAATTACTGCCCACCACTCTTATCTCCTATCTCCATCTATCTCAATCTATTTTCATCACTCCTGCTTTTCCCAAAACAAAATTTATATCTTTTTCAATCTCCCCATACTCCGCCCCCACCACTCCCGGCTTGGCCATAACAGAAACATGAAAACCGGTTTTCAGTTTCCCATCCTTCAATAATAAACGAACAACCTCGCGCATTTGCCGTTTAATCCGGTTGCGTTTAACCGCGCTCTTGCTAACTTTGACGCTAACAACAAAAGCAATCTTTAAGTCGTCTGTCATATATTTCCGCCGCGGATATTTTTCCAGATTTATTTTCCAAATCTTCGCGGTAATGAATTTGCCGACAAAAAATCCACTCTCTTTAAAGAGAATATCAAAATCTTTCATGTGTTTTAGGCGATTTTCTTGCGGAAGCATAAAAACATCCAAACATATTAACATTCTAACATATTGGCACAAAAACAAAAGCGGCTGTTGCCGCTCGTGTTTCAATGTTAAAATGATTGTTTGTTTTTAGTGCGTTCTCTTGGTTCTCTTACCCTTGCGCTCATCGCTTACAGTTAATTTCTTTCTGCCTTTAACTCGGCGTCTTTTTAATACCCCGCGGCCGTCCTGGGTCTTCATCCTGGCGCGGAAACCATGTTTTTTCGCTCTCTTGCGCTTATTTGGTTGGTAAGTTCGTTTAGACATAAAATTAAATTTAGTGTGGAATAACTATATCATTGCCGTGTTTTATTGTCAAATTTGGCATTTTCGCCTCTTTATCCCCACTATCCACAGTTTATCCCCAATTTACCCACTTTTTGGCTGGTTTAAGCCATTTTTGCTTTATAAAAAGTGTGGTAGAATAGGACAAAAGAGAAAATTATGACTAATCACGAAATATGGCAAGCAGTGTTAGCAGAGTTTGAATTAAAGCTAACTAAAGCCAATTTTACCACATGGTTCCACCACACCGGCATATCTGAATATGAAAACAATCAGGTGGTGATTTGTGTTCCCAGCGCTTTTGCCAAAAACTGGCTAGAAAAAAAACACCACTCTGAAGTGGTAAAAATACTGGAAAAAGTGACTGGGAAGCCTTTAAAAAGGGTGGAATATCGAGTGGAAAACATAAAAAACATCGCGGAGCATGAGTGTGTTGTTGCCACAACAAAAACAACACCTGCTCCGACTAGTGCTTTGGTGGCGCCCCAAAACATTCCAACACCCAAAACAAGCGGCCAAAACGGCGTTAGGTTTGGCCTTAACCAAAACTACCTCTTTGATACTTTTGTTGTTGGCAAAGGTAATGAGTTGGCGCACGCCGCGGCTCAAGCGGTTGTAAATAGGCCGGGAGAAGCTTACAATCCTCTCTTTATATATGGCGGAGTGGGTTTGGGAAAAACCCATCTTTTGCAAGCGATTGGACATGGTCTTTTGGAAAAAAACCCGCAAACCAAGATTCTTTATGTGAGTTCCGAGCGTTTTACCAATGATTTTGTATCTTCGGTTAAAGAGGGCCGAGCCAAAGAGTTTAAAGATCGGTACCGCAATGTTGATTTATTATTAATTGATGATATTCAGTTCATTGGCGGCAAAGAACAGACACAAGAAGAGTTTTTTCACACCTTTAACGAACTACACCAACAACACAAACAGGTGGTAATGACGTCTGATCGTCCGCCAAAAGCTATTCCGTCGCTGGAAGACCGTTTGCGCAGCCGTTTTGAGTGGGGAATGATTGTTGATGTGGCGGCGCCAGATCTTGAGACTCGCGTAGCTATTTTACAAACAAAGTGCCAAGAAAAATCTTTTATTTTAGACCAAAAACTCGTTCAAATGGTCGCGGTTGCCATCCAAAGCAATATCCGTGAACTTGAGGGGGTTCTAAATAAAATAATCGCGGTCCACCAACTAAAAAACATGTCACCAAACGAAGAGTCGGTCCGGTCAGTCTTGTCCACATTGGAAGCGCAAAACCTGAGGCGTTCGGCAACACCAAAAGATGTTGTTGGTGTTGTTTCCGAGTTTTATGGTGTCGGACTTGACGATATTGTTGGCAAAAGCAGGGAAAAACGCTTGGCCGGACCGCGGCAGGTTGTCATGTTTTTGTTGCGCAACGAGCTAAAGATGTCTTATCCCGCAATTGGCGATGAGTTGGGCGGCAGAGACCACACCACGGCCATGCACGCGCACACCAAGGTCGGCACAGAAATGGAAAACGACCTTAAACTAAAACAGGATATTGAGGCAATCAAACAAAAATTATATATTGGCGCCAGCTAACAACATGTGGAGAACGTGCGCGAATCCTGTTTAAATATGGTTGATATCAACGAACATTAATCACAGTTTTTCCACCGACAAAAATTTTTTACGAAAAATAACAACAATTTCTTAACAGACAAACAACAAAAGCTTTAACACAAAATTCATTAAAACTAAGCGATAAATATCGTTTTTACACCAAAAACACAGCCCCTACTATCTATTACTATATATTTATATAATTCGATTAGTAACACGATAATAATATGAAGTTTATTTGCACCAAAGAAAACTTGTCTTATTCGTTGGATTTGGTTAGCGGGGTGGCGGGAAGGCATGCAAGCCTGCCCATCCTATCGAACATCCTTGTGCAGGCCGAGACGTCCGGCGTCAGGTTGGTGTCCACAAACCTTGAGATGGCCACAAAAGCGAACCTGCGCGCCAAAGTTGATGAAACAGGGTCTTTCACTGTGCCGGCAAAAACATTAACCGACTTTGTGCATCTTTTGCCGGACGAACAAGTGGAGATTTCTCTACAAGAGAACGAGCTGTCTATAAAATGCGGAAACTCTTCCACAAAAATAAAAGGCGCGCCAGCGGATGAATATCCGGTAGTGCCGGAAATTGAAGAACAACACGCGTACGCGATAAACGCGGACAAGTTTAAGGACGCGCTGTCTCGCGTGGTTTTTGCCAGCGCGAAAAACGAGATCAGGCCGGAGCTTTCCGGTGTTTATTTTGGTTTGTTTACGGAGAGACACGCAGGAATGATACTGGCGGCGACAGACTCTTTTCGTTTGGCGGAAAAGAAGCTTGAAGTTGAACAAGGAAGCGATGAGGCGCGGGCGATTGTTCCAGCCAGAACCGCTTATGAAATGTCGCGGCTGGTTTCTTTGGCAAAGAACAAACAGGGAGAAGCGCAGATTAGGTTGTGGCTGAGCGACGGGCAGATTGCCATGCGCTACGATGATTTTGAGGTTAGTTCTCGTTTGGTTGAGGGGAAGTATCCAGATTACGCGCAGATTATTCCGACAAAAACAAAAACCACCGCGAGTTTTCCTGTGGGCGTTATGGTAAACAAAATAAAAGCCGCGAGTTTGTTTACCGCCACGGGCGTAAACGCGGTTTCGTTTGATTTAAACGCGGGGCAAGGAACAATCGGACTGTCTTCCACCAGCACACAAACCGGCGAACACTCATCGGAAATAGAATCCGAAGTGGTTGGCGAGGAAAACTCAATTTTATTAAACCACCGCTATGTTTTGGATGGCTTACAAAATCTTAACAACGAAGACGGCGAGCTTGGGGTGAACAGCAGCGACACACCCTGTGTGTTTAAAGCAAAAAGCAAAGACGATTATGTTTATGTGGTGATGCCGATTAGGCAGTAATTGGGGGAGGGAGGAGAGGTGGGATTAGGGCAGAGAGACAATTGACATGCGAAGGTCTTCCGCCATAGCCAATTCTTTCGCGCAGCCGGTAGATCCAGGGAGATCTTCCTTGAAGTGGTAGAGTGTCGCGCCTCTTTTGCTAAGCGCCACAATCACCCACACCCAAAAGACCATGTGCTCGGTTGGTCCCCAATGGGTCGACGGCATTTTGTCGGCGGCAGGATTGATCGTGTTTGAAGGAAGGTGTTTTGCGCGCCACTTACCGAGCAGGATGTTTTTTTGGTACGTCCAGCCAAGAGTGCCGTTGTCACCAATACGAGTGGACAAGTAGTGTTCAGCCGACAAGAGTTTGCGCAGGAAACAGCAGACTTCTCTTGGACTAAGCATGATTCCAAGAATGAAAGCGGCCGGACGGAACGGACGATAGCCGTTCGTGGTGCGGAGCTTCAGAATTTCGTAGCGGCGCAGAAGATGAAGCGTGGTGCGGATAGTGTGGGGGGAGAACAGCGCCAGATACCTCTGCATCACAGCCTCCTCTCTGTGTGTGTTGAGAACCTCTCCGTTATTGATAAAAAGAACCAAATGAATTTTATCAGATAACATTTATTTCCACAACATCGCTTTTGGTTTTATCCCCAGTCTTTGTCTCCGGTTCCGCGATTAGACTCCAAGCGCCTGTTTCCGGCGCGGAATTCCAGGTAAAAATAATTTGATTATTAAAAAGATTTGAAAAGTCTGATATTGTTGCGAGAATAGTTTTTTCTCCGCCGGGTTTTTGTTGATAAATTATTACCTCTTTAATTTGTTCTAATTTAAACGGCTCCAGCGCGAACTGAATCGGAAAATTGTTTTGCGAAACAGTTTTATTTTTTTCCACCCACGAAACACTCGGCGGCTCCTCTCCGGCCTGCAAAGTAAAATTTATTGTCTGTTCGGTTTTGTTGCCAATATCATCTTCAACTAAAACCAACAGTGTGTGCGCGCCCGGCTCTAACCACTTAGCATAGTAATTTAAATTAAATGGGCTGGTTTTTATCACACCAACATAGCGATCCTCAATTTTGTAAGTTACCCGACTCACTCCGCGTGGAGCGCGGAAAATAAAATTGGTGTCAATTTGGCGAGAGTATAATATTGCTCCGTCGGTTGGAAAAACAAATTCTATTGTCGGCGCCAGTTCCGCGGAATGTTCGCTGTCATATTCTGTTGGCGGGTCGGCAAAACTTATCTGCCAGTCCGGATTTTTTTCTTTGGTCCTTTTTATCCAGTCTTGAATCGCGTTTTCCCAGATTTGATATTGCGGGTCATCGGCGGGGTTTTCCGGCGCCGGTCCGCGCGGGTCGTCTTTATTCACGTAATGCAAAATGGAATGCGCCGGCAAGTAAGAACGCTGAACAATATATTTTTCCGGTGTTGAGCTGGAAGCGATTTTGCCGGTCAGTTTATCAATTGACAAGGTGATCGCGCCGTTGGTTGAGCCGCGTAAAATCGGCTTCTGCGCGTCGTTTGGCGGCGGTTCCGGAAAAACCTCCACCGGCGAATTTTTTAACGCCTCGCGCATAAATTTGTTCCAAATAACGCCGGCTACTTTGCTGCCGCCATACCCCTGCTTCATTTGGGTATTATCCGTATTACCGGCCCACACGCCGGCGACAAAGCTTGGGGTATATCCGATTGTCCACGCGTCAACATAATTATTCGTGGTGCCGGTTTTTGCCGCCACCGGCCGATCAGGCAAAGTTAAAGTTCCGCCGGCGCCGAACATATAAGCCCGCGCCGCGTCATCGCTTAAAACATTGGAAATCGTCGCGGTGATTTTTTCATCCAAAACTTTTTCGCCTTTGGTTTTTTTCCATTCAAACAAAGTGTCGCCGGCGCTGTCTTCCACGCGCAAAATGCTAACCGACTCAAACTTATTTCCGTTATCAGCAAAAACAGAATAAGCGCGAACATGATCAAGTAATTTTATTTCTCCGCCGCCCAGCACGAGAGTTAAACCAAACTCGCCGTCGCTTAAAGTCGTATAACCCATTCTTTTGGCAAACTCCACAGACTTATCCTGCCCGACCAAATACATAGTCTGCACCGCCGGAATATTCAGCGAGCCCTGCAATGCCTGCCGCATACTCACCGGTCCGCGCTCTTTGGAATCATAATCAACCGGCTGGTAAGGTTTTCCGGAAACCGCGAAATTAGTCAACACATCAAAAAGCACCGTATCCGGAGTGTAGCCTTTTTCAAATGCCGCGGCGTAAATAATCGGTTTGAAAGACGAACCCGGCTGGCGCTTGCCCAAGGTCGCGACATTAAATTGGCCATCAATGGTTTCATCAAAAAAATCTCGCGAGCCGATCATTGATAAAATTTGCCCATTTTTTGGATCCATTGCCACCAGCGCGGCATTGTTCGCGCCGGCTTCCAGCAAACTTTTTTCATTTTCTTTTATCGCCAGTTCAGCGGCCTGTTGTTTTTCCCAATCTAATGTGGTAATTACTTTCAAACCGCCGGTGTCAACCAACTGTTCGCCGAACAAACCCACCAGCTGTCCTTTAACATAAAGCACAAAATGCGGAGCCTGTATATTTTCAATTTTCTGCTTGATTTTCAGCGGCTCGGCCTGCGCCGTGTCAGCTTCGGCGCGCGAAAGATAGCCTTCGGCGACCATTCTTTCCAAAACAAAATCGCGCCGATTTTTTAATTTATCCGGGTCGTTTAAATAGAGCGATGGCGCTTTCGGCAGACCGGCGAGCGTCGCGGCCTCGGCGAGCGTTACGTCAGAAACATGTTTGCCAAAATAACTTTGCGCGGCGGACTCAACACCATAATTGGTTGATCCGTAAGGAATTTCGTTAAAATAAATTTTCAGAATCTGCTCTTTGGTATATTTTTGTTCCAAACGGACGGATAAAATAATTTCTTTGATTTTGCGGGTAATTTTTCTTTCATTGGTCAGCACCGCGTTTTTCACCAACTGTTGCGTCAAAGTTGATGTGCCGCCAATGCGCTTGCTGGTGAACACGCCATAGAAAATCGCGCGCAACATGCTTAGGGGCCGGATGCCCTTGTGTTGGAAAAATTCCGTGTCTTCTGTCGCGATTACACCGTTGACTAGATATTGCGGAACCTGATCAAGCTCAACCAGAGTTCTTTTTTCCTGCGAGTAAACCTCATAAAGCAAATGCTCGCCGGTGCGGTCAAAAATTTTTGTGCTTTGCGCCACCTTGCGGTCCGTCAGTTTATCAGGATCCGGCAGGTCTCGGCTGGCCCAGGCAACCATAATGGTACCAGCCAGAAAGATAAATATAAGCCCAACCAGTGTCAGCCAACAGGCTTTTTTCCAGAGATATTTTTTTGTTTGCGGGTTTGGTTTGGGCAGTTTTTTCCAAACCCAAAACAAGGTTTTTAAGACAAAAAAGGCAATAATCATGGGCGACAAAAGGAGCTTGATAATAAATTTTTGCCGTCTTGTCCAGCCACCGCGGTTTTGCGCGTATACGCGAGTTTTGGGCTCAATCGGATTGGTTTTGCCGGTATAACCGTAAGTCCGGCGATAGTTATCCCCATTGCTCATATTTGGCTTATTTAAGCTGGTTTTTTGTTAGTTTGACCAATGTAAATATTATATCACACTATTGACAAAAGCGCATTTTTATGATATAATGTCGCGGTTATGAGTTTACTTAACAAAAGTCAAAAAATTTGGGTAAAAAGAACTGTCGCCATATTGGCCATAATCAGTTTTATTGTGTCTGCCGGCAGGCCGCAGATGGCCGAAGCCGTGTCTTTGGCCGACTTGTTTAGTTTGGATTTTGTAAACGCGGTTGAGCCATCTGAATTGCCAACCTCTTCTGACCGCGAGCCGGTAAGGATGGTTTGGGTGGTAGTAACGGCCTATTCCAGCACTTCTGACCAAACTGACAACACACCTTGCATTGCCGCCAAAGGTTTTGATTTGTGCAAAGCGCATGCGGAATTCGGCGAGGGCAACACGATCGCCGCCAACTTTTTGCCGATAAACAAACAAATTAAACTGCCGGAACTGTTCGGCGACAAAACTTTCGTGGTTCGCGACCGCATGAACGAACGCTACGGCAACGGCCGGATTGATGTCTGGATGCCGACGCGGGAAATGGCGAAAGAGTTTGGGGTGAAGAGGGTGAAGATGGAGATTTATTAATCAGAATGCAAAATTCAGATAACAGAATACATACGAAACCCGCCGATGAGGCGGGTTTTAGTTTGAGGTACCGGCGAGAATTGCACTCGCGCATAGAGGTTTTGCAGACCTCTGCCTTACTGCTTGGCTACGGTACCGCGAATGTGGATATTCTAACATTTTTTTCAAATTAGTCAACCGGCAGCCGCAGAAATCAGAAGACAGATAACAGGATACATTTTTGTGAACGATTTTTATCACTGTCGTCAATTCGCTGCATTTTGTTATCTGTATTCTGAATTCTGACATCTGTCTTGACTTTTTTTTCGCCAACAAATATAATTAACCCCATCGTCTCGGCGAACCGAGGCAGACACAGCTCGTATGCGACGGGTTGCCGCATTTCGCGGTCTTTTCTCTACCTTGGCTGTCGTATTAAGGAGGACGGCAGACGAATTTGGTGAATCCAAGGAATGAGACAAGAGCGTCTGGTTTGGCGAGTCGGACAGTGACAACACTGGTTCTCAACCAACAGAAAGGACAAGATGAAGAAGATTCTCGGAATTGCAGCGGTTCTGCTCCTTTGTGGGGCGACCGCCTCTGCCAAGGCGACCGGTGTCGGTCCGCCTTCCAACGCGCGGGACTGTATCAGTATATGCTTCGGCGACATGGCGATCGGCGTGCAGGTCAATGGCGACCAGGCAGCCGACATCGGCGTGATCTTCAACGACACCGCGATCTTCATGGGCGCGACTGACGGCGGCTTACAAGAGTACCTGCACGTCATACACATCGCGGCGACACAGCTCGAGGCCAACTCTGGCTCGGCAACGGGGGTGGACCTCCTGGGCGCCGGGAAGATTGACGCGGCCTTCTTCATGAGCGAGGATGAGGCGCAGCCTGTGTCCACGGCTGTCATTCACTCTCCGCCACCCGACCCCAACACCGGATTCCGTGGCATCACCAGCGTCGGCTGAACTGCTGCGTATCCTCGGGGGCGGTCGCCTCCGCTGTTCTTTCACACACCACGGGAGGGCTGAACAGACATGCTCTGACTTCGCCCTCCCAAACTCCCATAAAATCAAACCCGCCCCAAGCTTGCCGAAGGGCGTTTTTTATTTCGCCGACTTCCAACCATTCGTTGTTAATTGTTAGTTGCTCATTGCTAATTGTATTGTTAAGATGTAAAATTGTTTTAGTTAACAAGCAGGCTGTATGGTAATAATTCGTGTCCCCTCCCCTATGAGGGGAGGGTGAGGGTGGGGTTTTCAAAGCACAATTTTTAATTATGAAATTTGTTCCTTACTCAAACCAGAAAGAATACAAAAGTTTGCGAGTCGCTCTGAGAAAAACACAGACGGATGCTGAAGAATTATTATGGGCATACTTGAGGAACAAGAGAGCAGGCTTTAAATTTCGCAGACAGCACGGGATTGGTAATTATATTGTTGATTTTTATTGCCACCGCTCAAAAGTAATAATTGAGATAGACGGTTTTGTGCATGAAGATGACGGTGTGTTTGAAAAAGACAAAATTAGACAAGGTGAGCTTGAAAGATTGGGTTTTAAAGTTTTACGTTACACCAATAAGCAAGTTTATAAAAATTTAAGAGGTGTCTGGTATCACATAATTGAAGAGTGTAAACAGAGATGTGGGCCATTAACCCCCTCCCGAACCTCCCCCTCATAGGGGGAGGGACTGTGTCCGACCGTATGAATCAAAAAAAATTTGTCATTATTGACGGCAACGCCATCATCCATCGCGCTTACCACGCCTTGCCGCCGATGACGGTCAAGGGCACGATGGTGAACGCGGTGTATGGCTTCACATCAATGCTGTTGAAAGTGATTAAAGATTTAAAACCGGATTATTTGGCCGTTAGTTTTGATGTGGCGGGCGGAACTTTTCGCGATAAAGTTTTTGACGGTTATAAAGCCAAGCGCGTGAAAGCGGACCAAGAATTATATGATCAAATTCCGCTCGTGCATAAAGTTGTTGAGGCATTTGGTTTGCCGATTTTGAAAAAAGAAGGTTTTGAAGCTGACGACGTCATTGCCACTGTTGTGGCTAAAATTAAAAATGAAAAAATCAAAATGAAAAATGTTGTAGTGAGTGGCGATATGGACTTACTACAACTCGTTGACGATGACACGAGCGTTTACGCGTTAAGAAAGGGCATGAGCGATATTGTGATGTATGACGCGGAAGAAGTCCAAAAGAAATATGGTTTTGGGCCGGAGCATATTGTTGATTACAAGTCTTTGCGCGGGGATCCGTCGGATAATATTCCGGGCGTGCCGGGGATTGGGGAGAAGACGGCGACGGAGTTGATACAGAAAGTTGGAGGGATTTATGAGATTTACAAACAAATCCGAAATCCGAAATCAAAAATCTACTGAGCGAAAATATTATAAGAAAACTTACTGACGGGGAGGAGAGCGCGAGGATGAGCCAGAAGCTGGCAACGGTAGTGAACGATGTGCCGGGATTGAATTTTAAATTGGAAGACTGCGCGATGAAAGATTTTGACCGGCAGAGCGTGGTGGAGTTGTTGAGGAAGTTTGATTTTTTTTCGCTGATTAAACGCCTCCCCGGAGGCGACGATTCACTTCATCACACCACCACACCACCACACCATCACCGGAAACACGTGGATTTTGAGTTGGTTGAAACTGATGAGAATAATGTTAAAGAATTTGAAAAGGCATTATCAACAACAAACGTTTTTGCTTGTAAGGAAATTTTGAGCGGAACGGATATTTTGAACAGCGATTTGCTGGGTCTGGTTTTCGTCGTTGGAGATAAATCGTTTTACTTTAAAAATCCGCAACAATTTGTGGGGTCTGTGTTTCACCAAAAAGACAAGACATTGGTTGGTCATAATTTGAAACAATTAGTCAAGATACTTACACACTTACACACTTACACACTTACACACTTATTCGACACCATGATCGCTTCCTATCTCCTCAACTCCAGCACTCGCGCCCATGACGCGAAAAGCGTGATTTTGCGCGAATTGGGGCAAGAGATCCATGGTAGCTCAGATCAAAGCAGCTTGTTCGGCGCTAATCCAAGACAGGTTGCCGAAGAATTAAAATTGATTTTGCAAGCGCATGAAACACAAAAGAAAAAATTGGCGGATTTGGAAGACTTCGGTTTGTTTGAAAAAGTTGAGATGAAATTGATACCGGTTTTAGCCGAGATGGAATTAAACGGTGTGGCAATTGATTCTGGTGTGCTAAAAAAATTATCCAAAGATGTTGGCGAAGAAATAAATAAAATTGACAAACAAATTCAAAAAGAGGCGGGCGAGGAATTTAATGTCGCTTCGCCCACGCAGCTGCGCGATATTTTATTTGATAAATTAAAATTGCCGAGCGAGGGAGTTAAAAAGGGCAAGACCGGATATTCCACGGCCGACGCGGAATTGGAAAAGTTGATTGACGCGCATCCGATTATCAGTCTGATTCGCGACTATCGCGAGCTGGCGAAGTTGCAAAACACTTATGTGGATGTTTTGCCAACGCTGGTAAATAAAAAAACCGGACGCATCCACACAACTTTTAATCAGGCGGTAACAACAACCGGCCGGCTTTCCAGTTCGGAGCCGAATCTGCAAAATATTCCAATCAGAACAGACTTGGGCAAAGAAATTCGCAACGCGTTTATCGCCGAGGCCGGAAATAATTTAATCGCCGCGGATTATTCTCAAATTGAACTGCGCATTGTCGCTTCGCTGGCCAAAGACCAGACAATGATTGACGTATTTAAGCGTGGTGAGGATATTCATCAAGCCACGGCCGCGGTTATAAATGATGTGCCGTTGGAAAAAGTAACGAAAGAAATGCGCTACGCGGCCAAAGCGGTAAATTTCGGCGTGCTATATGGCATGGGTTCTTATGGATTGGCGTGGCGGACAAAAATGCCGCAATGGCAGGCGAAAGATTTTATAAAAAAATATTTTGAAAAATTTTCCAGCGTGAAAAAATATATTGATCAGACTTTGGAATTCGCCAAAAAAGAGGGCTATGTGGAAACTTTGTTTGGCCGTCGGCGTTATATTCCGGAATTAAAATCCGACAATTTTCAACTGCGTTCGGCCGGCGAGCGGATGGCGATCAATATGCCGATTCAAGGCACAGCCGCGGATTTGATGAAAATGGCGATGATTGCCGTTCATGACCAAATCCGAAATCCTAAATCCGAAATCCTAAATCACGACGATACAAAAATGATTTTGCAGGTGCATGATGAGTTGGTATTAGAAGTTAAAAAGGGTTTGGAAAAAGAAGTGTCAAAATTAGTGAAAGACGCGATGGAGAATGTGGTGAAATTAAACGTGCCGGTGGAGGCGCATGTAAGTGTTGGGAAAAGGTGGGGAGAGTTGAAATAGTATGCTTATTTTTCTCTATGGCACGGATACGTTCCGTAGCCGGCAACAATTAAAAAAAATGATTGCCAAATTCAGGCAAGACCGCGATCCTGGCGGATACAACGTGGCGGTTTTGGATTGTCAAAAAGAAGAAGGCGGGAAAATAATGGAACAGATTTTGTCCGCGCCATTTTTGGCAGAAAAAAGAATGGTGGTTTTGGAAAATTTTTTGTCTGCCACAGGCCGCGGTGATTTACAAGAAGAGATTTTAAAAAGAATAACAAACAAGACATTGCCGGAATCAACAGTGCTTGTTTTTTATGAAAGCCCTTCGGCTCCTTCGACAAGCTCAGGACGAGTCGCTCAGGGCAAGCCCAAAACAAAAGTTGCTAAAGAATTGTTTGATATATTAAGTAAAGAAAAATTTAGCCAGCAATTTGATTTATTGATCGGGGTGAAGTTAATCAGCTGGATTTTACAAGAAGTAAAAGATCATGGCGGCAAGATTAATCAGCCGGCGGCACAATATCTGGCGCAAAATGTTGGTGGAGACATGTGGAGGTTGAGTTCATTGGTGAAACAGTTGATTGCCTTCAAACAATCGTCTTGTCATCCCCGTGAAAACGGGGATCCAGAAATCGCGCTGTCCGATGTCCAACTCTTTCTTGACGAAAAAGCAGATGACAGCATTTTCAACCTCGTTGATGCGGTTGTCGGCGGGCAAGCGAAAAAAGCCTTTGAAATGATTCGCGAACAATACAGAATCGGCGAGGACGCGCAGTTTGTTTTTGCCATGCTATTGAGGCAATTCAGAATTTTGCTGGAATTGCGGGATTTGTACGACCGTGAGGATAATTTATCGAGCGAACAGTTGGCGAAAAAATTAAACCTGCATCCATTTGTGGTAAAAAAATCTTTGGTATTCGTCAAAAAATATTCTTTGGCTAAATTAAAAACAGTTTATCAGCGGTTGTTGGATTTAGATGTAAAAACAAAGACCGGCCAAGGAGACCAGTCGTTATTGTTGGATGTTTTTGTGGGAACCGTTTAGGACAACCTTCTGTCATTGGATAGTTCGGCGGCTGCTTCAGCGGCCTCTTTTTGTTTTTGATATTCAGGATCTTTTTCCGGGTCAAAACGAGTGGTTTGGCGCAGCTCATTGAAGTCTTTTATTAATTCACCAGCTTCTTTAGCTAAAGCTAATGATTCGTTTTTTTCCGATGATAGCCGGTCATGAATATCATCCAGTTGGCGTTGAAAAAATTCTCGCAAATAATCGGCGTATTCAAGGCATTCTTTCAGCTCGGGGATATTTTCAACAATTTTTAGGCAATCCACTTCCGAACCTTCCGGGAGTGTTTCCGCCGTCTTCCCAAACTGTTCCGGCAGGTTTTTTTCAACCCAGCTTTTTAACAGCCAATTTTTAGCGCCACAGGTTCCATACGACTCGTCAAATTTTGGGAGCTGCCAATCTTTTGGCTGCAGCGATTCGGTATCATCATCATTTAAGCAGTCTCGCAAAAAAGAAATGGGGACGCCAACTCCGTTCGGCAAGTAATCTCCGCGGGTTATGTCAGTGAGAAAACTTTCTTTTAATTTTGACATATAATATAAAATCCCAGCCTTAACCGGGATTTATTGTATACTATTTTTACTTTTTTGCAACCTTGTTGATCTGCGCCATAATGCGGGAGAGCCGCCGGCCGGCGGTATTTTTTTTGATGACCCCGCGTTTGGCCGCTTTGTCCAGCGCCTTTTGGGCGAGACGGAGTTTTTCTTTTAATTCCGTTTCTCCGGCAACCACCGCTTTTTTTACTGTTTTCACCGCGGTTTTGTATGTCTTGGCGGCAACAACATTGCCGATTGCTCTTTTTTTCGCTCGGCGCAAGGCTTTTTTGGCGTTTTTTAGATTTGGCATAGTGTTTTAAGAGGAAATTAAGTGTGGGTAGAGTATATTATAGCGCAGAAGAAAAGTCAAGCCGCCGCACCCTTCATCCACTGTATAGCTTTTTTATTTTGCAAGGAGACAGCGATGGCCCCGCGTACTTCCGGAAGCTTCAACCGTTCCAGATACTCTTTATTATCTTTATACATTCTCTCCATTGTTTTTATTTCTTCGTCAATTTCTTCATTTTCAACTTTAATATTATTTTCCTTCGCGATTTGGCGGGAGACCAGCGCGGCTTTGGCGCGTTTTTCCGCCTGCGCGCGGAAGCCCTCAAACATTTCTTGCTCGGTTTTTTTGATATCTTCCAAATATTGCTCAATTGTAATGCCATGGTGTTCAAGATCAGTTTTTAATTCATAAAACATTTTTTGCCGTTCGGCGTTAAGCAAAACTTCCGGAATTTCGCCAAACTCTGATTGAGCGACCACGGTGTCTAACAATTCAATCTCATATTTTTGCTCGGCGTGTTTTTCCGCTTCTTCGGTCAAATTTTTGCGGAGCAGTTCTTGAAGCTTGACAAAATTTTCCTGTCCAAGATTTTTAGCGAATTCATCATCGGCCGGCGGCAATTGTCTTTCAAAAACATCTTTAACTTTTACTTTAAAATTAACTTTTTTGCCGGCGAGATTTTTTTGATAATGCGTTGGCGGAAAATCCAGCGCGAATTCTTTTTCATCGCCTTTTTGCAATCCGGCAACCTGCTGATTAAATCCTGGCACGTAGTGATCTTCGCCCAAATACACGCGATAATCTTTTGCTTGCCCGCCTTCAACCGGTATTTTGTCTAAAAACATTTCCAAGTCAATCAATAGCATGTCGTTGCCAATGGCCGCGCCGGTTTTTATTGCTTCTTTTGCCCGCATTTCGCGCAGACTGTCCAAAGTTTTTTCTATATCTTTGTCTTCAACCGGTTTGGTCTCTTTTTTAATTTTTACTTTTTTAATATCAGCCAAACCAACTTTTGGCATCAGCGCCACAGTTGCTTTGAAAACAACATCATTGCCCGGAGCCATTTTTTCCACGCTGATTTGCGGCATGCCGACAGTTTCCACGCCTTCGGATTTTATCGCTTCAAAAAAACCGCTCTGCATGATTGTTTCCAGCGCTTCCTGCATTATTTTCATCTCGCCGATTTCTTTTTTTATTATTTCATACGGCGCCTTGCCCGGGCGGAAGCCCTTGATCGCGGCTCGCTCCGATATTCTCTGCGCCGCCTTTTCCAAATGTTTTTGGTATTCAGCCGGCGGGACGGTAATGGTTAGTTCAATTTGCGATTTTTCCAGTTTTTTTGTAGTGTGGGACATAAGATGGGTGATAAATAAAGTTGCTATATTATGGCAGAAAAAGTAGAGCAAGTCAAGTCCGCTGTCAGAATACAGAAGGCAGATAACAGAATGCACTTATGATTTGTGTTTGTTCTGCTCGCCAATCATCCGCTCGTTGCATTTTGTTATCCGTATTCTGCATTCTGTGTCCGTTTGTGATATAATACCTCCAAACCACCGCAGATGATTAGCAAAACAAAACACAAAGGTTTCACTCTGGTCGAGATCGTCGTCGCGCTCGGCGTGTTTTTATTATTCGTGAGCGGGATTTATTCCGGCATTCAATTTGTTTTCAAATCGGTTTATTATTCTCGCCTGAAAATTTTGGAGACCGGAATTTTGAATGAACAATTGGAAATCATCCGCAATCTGCCGTTTGAAGACGTCGGCATTATCAACGGCAGTCCGTCTGGTGTTTTAGAAAGAACAGCCACAACAACCCGCAACAACATTGATTTTGAAATTACGCGCACAATCAGAAATATTGACGACCCGTTTGACGGCACTATCGGCGGCGCGCCGAACGATCTCGCGCCGGCGGACTATAAAATGGCTGAAGTGGAAATAATCTGTACAAATTGTAATCAGACAAAAAAAGTCAGCGAGGTTACTTATGTCTCGCCAAAACTTTTGGAAGGCGACCCGACTCACGGCGCGCTGTTTATTGAAGTGTTTGACGCTAACGGAGATCCGGTTTCCGGCGCCGATGTTCATGTGGTCGCGACTGAAACCGATCCGAGTATTGATTTGACCGACACCACGGACAATGACGGCATGTTAAAATTGGTTGATTTGGGCGCGGGCATCGGTGTTTATAATATTACCGTCTCTAAAGATGGATACACGACTGATCAGACAGTTATTCCAACCGAAGCAAACCCGAACCCAACAAAAGGTTCGGCATCGGTTGAAGCGCAAAATGTTACCGAAATCAGTTTTTCCATTGATCATGTTTCACAGCTTGATTTGTCAACCATAAATAGCGCTTGCAACGCGGTCGGCAATGTTGGTGTCCGCGTGATGGGAACAAAATTGCTTGGCACAGACCCGGATGTATTAAAAGTGGATGAGAATGTTTCTACTGACAGCGGCGGCAATTACAGTTTAGCTGATTTGGAATGGGATGCTTATGCTTTGCCGATTTTGTCCAGCTATGATTTGATTGGGTCAATTCCGATTTTGCCGATTAGTTTGCCGCCCGGAGTTACTCAGCCGGTTCAGCTTTTGGTTGGCGCCAACACCAACAATTCTTTATTAGTTAATGTTTCCGACAACATGACAAACCAGCCGATTTCCAACGCGAGCGTGCGCGTTTATGCCGGAAGCTACGACCAGACCAAGACAACCGGAATCGGTTTTACCCGGCAGACCGACTGGTCGGGAGGTTCCGGCCAGGAAAGTTTCGTCAATGAAACAAAATATTGGGATGACGACGGCAAAGTTAATGTGACCGGAAGCGCCGGCAGTATTACTTTAAAAAAAGTTGGGCAAGATTATTTATCAAGCGGAGAATTGGAATCTTCCACTTTTGATTTAGGTTCCGCGGTTAATTTTGTTAATTTAATTTGGGAACCGCTGGGTCAGCCCGCCGAGGCGGGCGCTGATCCGGTTCGCTGGCAGATTGCTACGAGCAATCTCGCTAATCCTGCTTCTTGGGATTATCTGGGGCCGGACGGCACGACAGCGACGTATTATGACGCGGACGATATCGCGATAAACAGCGCGCATAATGGCGATAGATATTTTCGTTATAAATTATTTTTAAGCACCGCGTCAGACGAGGTTACGCCGACAGTTTCCGATTTGATGGTAACTTACACCAATGCCTGCACCCCGCCCGGCCAATCATATTTTGGCGGTTTATCAGAGACAGATTACACGGTTGAAATTACAAAAACCGGCTATCAGATCAACACTCAGACTGTCAGCGTTTCCGGAGATATGGTATTTGGAGCGGAGATGGCGAGTGAATAAACATGCGAAATGCGAAAGATTGCGAAAATGCGAACAACCGCTACAATTCGCTTTTCGCAATTTCGCAATCTTTCGCATTTCGCATGTATACTATTATGTTTAAATTACAACTGCCAACAAAACATTACGGCTTTACCATCGTGGAGCTCTCCGTCGCTCTCGGTATTTCCGCCATGATTGCCGTAACCGTGGTTTGGCTTATTATTGACGGCTTGCGTTACAGCAATATTATTTTTGATCAACTGCAAACGCAAAACGACGGCCGTCGGGTTTTACAACAGGTGGTTGATGTGGTGAGAAAGACGGAAGAATCCAGCATCGGCGGCTATCCGCTGGTTTCTGCCGGAGAATATGAGCTGATAGTTTACGCCAATGTTGACAGCGACAGTTTGCGCGAGCGGGTCAGATTTTGGCTGGATGGAACCACGCTAAAAAAAGGCGTAATAAAACCCAGCGGCAGTCCGTTGAGCTATTCCGGCGCGGAACAAACGGTTGAAATAGCCCATGATGTTGTTAATTTTTCTGAAAACAAGCCGTTGTTTTTATATTATGATGAAAATTACACCGGCACTGAAGAGGCGCTGGTTCAGCCGGTGGAAGAAGTTGGTGTGCGAATGGTGCGCGTGCGGCTGGAGTTGGAAGAAGATCCTGACAAGAGTCCGGTGCCGCTGGAAGTGGAAAGCGCGGCGATGATACGCAACCTGAAAGCGAATTGACGAACAGAATGCAGCCACCAGATAACAGAATGCAACGAACGGGTGATTGGCGAGTAGAACAGACACCAATCGTAAATGTATTCTGTTATCTGTATTCTGGTAACTGTTCGTTGTAATTGCATTCTGTTATTTGTATTCTGCATTCTAAAAAATATGTTATTCAAAAAAACCAAACAACTCATCGCAGATAATCATTGCAAACGAAAGGGCAGCATCTTGATGTTTGTTTTGGTTTTCGGCGCGGTGGCGAGCATGATGATAATTTCCGGCGTGGCGAGCTACGCGATTTTTGAGAATAAAGCGTCAAACCGCAAACATAATCGCGATTTAGCGTTTCAAATCGCCGAAGCCGGAGTAAATTATTATAAGTGGCATTTGGCGCATTCGCCCACCGACTATTGGGACGGCACCGGCGGTCAACCCGGACCGTATCAGCATGATTATGAAGATAAAAATGGGACAATAATAGGATATTATTCTTTGGAAATTGACGAACCGTTAGCCGGCAGCAGCGTAGTGGTAATGCGTTCAACAGGCTGGACTGTCGCCGAGCCGGAAACCAAACGAACACTTCAAGTCAGACTGGGCTTCGCGGCTTTGACTGATTACACCTTTCTTTCCAACGCCAACATGAATTTCAGTTTTACCACGGATGTTCACGGCACGGTTCATTCCAATGGTGGAATCAGGTTTGACGGCACGACCGACTCTTGGGTTAAAAGCGCTAAGGAAACATATACCTATTTAAATCAAACCCACAAAGGCGTTTGGGGCGCCGGCGGGCCGAAATCTTTTTGGCAATATCCTGTGCCATGGATAGATTTTTTTGCCGTAACCTCTGATTTATCGAATATCAGCGATATGGCTGATGAATCAAACACCCACTACACATCTTCCGGCAAAGAAGGGTGGCACATTGTTTTCACCGGGACGACTTACAAACTTTACAAAGTTACCAGCCGCGAGTGCCATTATGGCGAAGGGAGTTGGAAATATAAAAAGAAAACAGGTTGGTATTGGGTTGGGAGCACCTATTGTTATGATATTGGCGCGGAACAATTAGTCGGCACATATTCAATACCAACCACGGGCGCGATTTTTGTTGAGGATGATGTGTGGATAGAGGGCACGGTTGATGGTAGAGTGAGTGTTGGCGTCGGTAAATTTCCCGTGCAGGAGCCGTATAAAACCGCGTATATCAGCAACAACCTGCTTTATACGGAAAAATCCAGCGATGATGTTATTGGCATCTTGGCGCAAGGCAATGTTGTTGTTCCGTATGATGTGCCTGATGATATGGAAATTAACGCCGCCATGCTGTCGCAGTTTGGCCAGCTTTACCGTCCGTATTATTACGATGATTTAAAAGACGATTTGACGATATTCGGTTCGCAGATTTCTTATCAGGGCGGCGGTTGGAAGTATGTCAATGGTTGGGGCAATGTAGTTTCCGGTTTCGTGGACACTCACCATGTTTACGATGGCAACCTGAAATACTACCCGCCCCCGGGCTTTCCGGTGGGAACGGTGTACGATTTGATTAGTTGGGAAGAGTTGTAGACAGAATACAGAGTGCAGATAACAGAATGCACACGACAAAAACAGCTACCAGATAACAGAATGCAACGAGTTGGCATTGGTGAGTAAAATCGGTCGCGGATGTATTCTGCTATCTGTATTTTGGTAATTGCTCGTTTTGTTATCTGCATTCTGCATTCTGAAAAGCTGGTCAACCCACCCAAGTTTTGTTATAATAACGGCGTATGAAAAAATCTTCAATAGTGAAAAAAGGTGTCATCCTCGCCGCGGGTTTGGGAACACGTTTTTTGCCAATCACCAAGTCCGTTCCCAAGGAAATGCTGCCGGTTTTGAATAAGCCGGTTTTGCAGTATATCGTGGAAGAAATGGCGGACAGCGGGATTAAAAATATTACCATCGTCATCAGCCGCGAGAAGCAGGCGATCAAACATTATTTCACTCGCGATTTGAGATTTGAAAAAGAATTAAAAAAATGCGGGAAGTATGATAGAATAGAGGGGCTGGTAGATTTGTTTAAAAAAGTTAAATTCAGTTTCGTGTATCAGGAAAGACCGTTGGGAAACGGTCACGCATTGCTGATGGCGCGCGGGTTAATTGGAAAAGATCCATTTGTCTGTTCCGATGCCGACAGTATTATCAGCGGCAAGATACCGGCGGTTAAACAATTATTGGAAGTGCATAATCAAACTTCGGCATCGGTGATCGGCGTGCAAAAAATTACTGACAAAAACATGATGACAAAATATGGCAATGTGTATGGAGAGCGAACTGCGGACAAGCGGATTTATAAAGTAAAAGAATTTGTTGAAAAGCCGACGCTGGACGCGGTAACGCCGCTGGGACTGATTGTCGGCGGAATGCGGTATGTTTTTACCGCGGACATCTGGCCGATTTTATTAAAACAAAAAAAGGGGCGGAGCGGGGAAATCTGGCTGGCGGAAGCGGCCAACACATTGGCGCGCCAAAAAGATTTTTTTGCTTACGAGTATGAGGGAAAATATTTAGACACCGGCAATCAGGACGCTCTATTAGACGCCGCGTCGTTTTTCAAGAACAAGTTATAGGCGATTGTTCGAACACACCCCCTGCCCCTCTCCGAGAGGGGAGGTTGCGAGTTCCCTCCTCAGAGGAAGGCGAGGGAGGTGTTCGGGTGAACACGAGAAGTATGAAACACAAGAACATTTTACTTTCATTACCATTCATATTTTCAGCATTTGGTTTTTTGTTTTTTAAGGCGGATTTCGCGTTTGGGGCGGACGGTATGTGCACCTGCGACATTGTCCATACGGACACCGGGGAAAAAGAAACAGACGACGTGAGCGATAAGTCGCAAGCAGTGTGCTATGCGCTGGAGGGGACAGCGCCTTTTGAGAATCAGCTTTATAAAAACTGCCTTTGGCAGGATACCGGCGGAACCTGCCAATGCAAAGTTAAAAACACACTGAACCAAGAAATAACTTTTGAAAAGATTGACGGTATTGGGACAGAAGAGAAATGCAAGAATTTAGTAACGGAGACATCTGGTGGAGAAACAGATGTTTTAGTAAATGAAAGCTGTGAGTGGGTGGGGGGGGCGGCGCCACAACCAATTACTACCGAAGGATCCGAATCAGCTATTGATCTGCCTTCGGTCGCGGGTTTAAACAAACTAAAAAATACCGACGTAAAAGCCGTGTTTGGCAATATTATTTCTGTCGCCATGGGATTGCTGGGAAGTATCGCTTTGGCATTGTTCGCCTACGCCGGCGTGCTCTGGATGCTGGCCGGCGGCAACGCCGAAAGGTCAACGCAAGCAAAAAATATTGTGGTCTGGGCGACGCTGGGTCTGTTTGTTATTTTCGCGAGTTATACTATAGTGAGTTTTATATTTAGCGCGGTAGAGTGATAATACAGAACACATAACACAATTAACAAAACACACACGATTCAAAACACATAACCCAATAAACATAACACAACAAACCCAATCGCCAATCCACTGTGTTCTGTTATCTGCATTCTGTATTCTGCAAAACTATGAAGCACAAAAAAATTATTTCCGTTGCAATACTATCTTTAGCTCTGCTAACTCTCGGTTTCGGCTGCAAGGGTCTTTCCGCCGAGCAAGCCGCCGCGGTCAAGCCGGTCAAGTTGAATTATTGGACGGTTTATAACGACTTGGATCAGCTTGAAGCGTTCAAAAAAGAATACGAGGCAAAGCGGCCGTATGTGAAAATAAATATCCGCAAAGTGCGCGGGGAAGAGCTTGAGCAATTATTATTGCGCGCGCTGGCCGACGATGTTCCGCCGGATATTATTTCCGTGAGTCCGCGCGACTTGCGGCGCTATGCCTCCTGGCTCGCGCCAATGCCGGCGAGCGTGAAAGTCGCGAATGTTTACATCAAGAGCCAATACACCAAAGAACAGGTCGTTACTATTGAAGAGAACAAAATGCCGTCGGTGAGCGCGGTGAAATCAAATTTTGTCAGCGCGGTTTATGATGACGCGGTGATTGACGGAAAAATTTACGGCCTTCCTTTGGCGTTTGATACCATGGCCATATACTATAACAAAGAACTGTTGGACAAGTCCGGAGTCGCGGAAACGCCGAAAACCTGGGATGAATTTATGGCCGCGGTTAAGCTCGGTACGCGATTTAATGAAAAGGGCGATATTGTTCAATCCGGCGTTGCTTTGGGCACCGGAAATAATATTGATCGCG
The DNA here is from genome assembly GCA_016207245.1 of Candidatus Magasanikiibacteriota bacterium. Lineage (GTDB taxonomy): Bacteria > Patescibacteriota > Patescibacteriia > Magasanikbacterales > UBA922 > 2-12-FULL-43-12. Next base: position 72,092 of record JACQQA010000009.1, read on the forward strand.
CGTTTGATGTTCTTTCTTTGTTTATGCTGCAAAGCGGAGCCAAGATGGCGCAAGGCAATTCAGTTAGTTTTGCCAACGGTTTGACCCCGGGCAAGCCGAACCACCCCGCATTAGTCGCTCTCCGTTTTTACACTGATTTTGCTCGGCCCACCAAAGAAGTTTACAGCTGGAATGAAACCATGAAAGACGCATTGGAAAATTTCGCATCCGGCAAAAGCGTATTTTATTTCGGCTTTGCTTATGACTATCCGCTCATCAAAGCTCGCGCTCCGCAAATGGATTTGGAAATTATGCCGATGCCGCAGTTGAACGAGGCCGCGCCGGTGAATGTGGCGAATTATTGGTTGGAAACAGTTATTAAAAAATCTAAACATCCGGATGAGGCCTGGGACTTTGTCCGTTTTATGACCACGCCGGATAATATAAAGAAATACACTGACGCGACCAAACGGCCGACCCCTTTGCGTTCGCAAATTAAAGACCAGGAAGCGGATGAGATGCTGAAGTCGTTTGTCAGCACGATTTTGCAGGCGGAGAATTGGTATAGAGGTAGAAACAAAGAAGCGGCCGCGAAAGTGTTTGCGGAAATGCTGCACAATAGTTTACAGCCATCCGGCTCCGCTAAGAGCGAGAATCAAAAAGACGTTCAATTATTAACCAACGCGGCGAAGTTAATTCAACAGACGATGTAGGTATATTGATATGGGGAATAGTATAAAATATTTTGTCATTATCAGCATCAGCGCTGGTTTTGCTGGTATATTGGCATACGCGCAAAGTGTGCAAGCATCGGAAAATGCGGCGTTTTTAACCTATTATAACAAGTGTTCTTGTAAATATTCTCAACAAACTTCAGGTGGCGGGTGTTATTATAGCGAGGAGGAATTGGAGATTGGTTTGGGGGAAACTCAGGATATAACATTTCAAGGAAATGATGAGAGCATTAAATTTTCAAAAGCTGAAGACTGTGAAGATTTGTTGCAGTTTGCGGTTGATCAAAAGAAAGTTTGCGTTACCGCCACCACGCCCAAATGCCAGCTGTATCATGCCGTAACATACACAGATACCAACGGGGCGACGATGTATGATTGGGTGAAATGGTATAATTTGAAATGGGCGACAAACGTTGGCGGTAAGAGTAATCCGATTCCGGTTACAGAAGGACAAATTGCCACAGCAGAGATTGAGGCGGTTGGCACTAAAGAAGAAATTAAAATAGATTGCGTCAACTGCGAGGAATTGAGTGCAGATCTAAAGAATGAAAAAGGAAACGGAAAAGCCAAGATTGTCTGGGACACGTCAACAGAACAACTAATAACAAAAGTTTATGAATTAAAAGTAAAGGCGTCTGTTCCTGCCGCGGGGGCAGAGTCGCAAATTCTTGATGGGAGCATCTACTTCTCCGTCACCGGCGTCTCTCCGGTCCAAACCACTTCCACGGTTGACGCTTGGATAAAAAGCCAGTATGGCGTGCCGCCAGGTTATGTAGAAAGAGGCGGAGCATTACCCCCTTGCGCGTTTTCCGGAACCTGCCGGAGCGTGAATGATTTACTGCAGTTAATAATAAATTTCGCCAGCGGAATGTTCGCGATTTTGGGCACATTCGCGTTTGCGTTTTTTGTTTATGGCGGATTTAAGATGATTGCGTCAATGGGCAACGCGGAAATGGTGGAGACCGGGAAAAAGACCATGATCGCGGCCGCGATCGGACTCGCTGTTTCTTTCTCGGCCTATATGGCGATTGGTTTGATGCTGAAGATTTTAGATGTGAGTATGGAGTTTAGAGGAATCAAATAACAGAACACAGAATGCAGATAACAAAACGAGCAATTACCAAAATACAGATAGCAGAATACATCCGCGACCGATTTTACTCACCAATGCCAACTCGTTGCATTCTGTTATCTGGTAGCTGTTTTCTGTCGTGTGCATTCTGTTATCTGCATTCTGTATTCTGCAAAACTATGTTTGTAAAATTTAAAATCATTTTTATTTCCGTATTCTTGCTTGCGACCCTCATCCCCGCCCTCCCCGCGCTGGCCGCTCCCGGAGACCCTCCTGTCACCACCGTCACTTTGATAAATCCTTTGGGCGGGTCAACAAAGAATCCGCAAGGCCTTACTGATATGCGGGTGCTTATCGGCAACATTATCGCGGGCGCGATGGAGATAATCGGCTCGCTGGTTTTAATGGCGTTTGTTTACGGCGGGTTTTTGTGGCTTACTTCGGCCGGCAACACCGAAAAAGTGAAGAAGGGCTTGGACACCATGATCTGGGCGGCGATCGGACTCTTTTTAATTTTTGGCGCGTATGCTATACTTGGTTTAGTCTTGAAAGCGATTGGGGCGAAGAGTCAGTCATCGCCTGTCGCGCCAATCACGTCGGAGGTGCCGGAAAAAGAGAAAGAGTATCAGTGTTTGTGCGAAACAAATAATCAGTCAAGCGTTAAAGAAGCCACCGGTCAGCAAAGCTGTGAACAAGATAATCAGTCCGGCGGCACAAACTGCAAATGGGAAGAAAAATTGAAATGACAACGATTATGTGTAAAAAAAGAAAGGGGGTGAGAATATGTATTGGTTAACAAAAATTACGAAACATAAGATGGTGCTCGGCATTCTCGCTTCTGTTGTGTTAGGTTTGATGCTGTTGCCGGCAGGGCCGGCTCCGGTCTTGGCAAAATCTTGCAACGCGGACGCTGATTGCGGTGACGGATACAGCTGTACGAATTCGGCATGTGTGTATGTTGGTAAAGAAGAGGGAGATATCAATTTTGGTTTAGGATACGGCAAGGATACCGGTCTTGGAAAGCAGGACGTGAGAACCACCATATCAAACATTATTAATGTCGCGTTGGGTTTGTTGGGTATTGTTGCGGTTGTGATAATGCTGATCGGCGGTTTTGAATGGATGACGGCCGGAGGCGATGATGAGAAAGTTGGCACAGCGAAGAAGCGAATTTTTGCCGGCATTTTGGGCCTGGCAATTATCTTGAGCGCTTACGCGATTGCCAGATTCGTGCTTGAGCAGTTATACACTGCCACGACTGGCGGAGATTATTCAAATCAAGAAACTTTGTAATGACAAAATCAACACCCCCTCGAGGGAATGTTGTTAGCGTTAAAGCGGCCATCAGCAGTTTAGATGGCTGCTTCTCGGTAACAATACTGAACATGCGAAATGCGAAAGATTGCGAAATTGCGAAAGCGATTTTGATAGACAAAATTTATTATGGACAATAAGGGAGGGGGAAAATATACACTAAGAAGAAATGATCTTTTGTATCCGGAATTGAGTTTTAAAGCAAACGGTGTTTTATTTGAGGTTTATAAACAGCTTGGCGGAGGACACAATGAGAGTTATTATCAAAAGGCGGTTGCTATAGGACTAAAAAACGCTGGAATTAAATTTGTCAGTCAGCGGTATGTTCCTTTAAAATTTCAGGATGAAAAGGTTGGGAAATACTATTTAGATTTTTTGATAGAAGATAAAATTGTTTTAGAATTAAAGCGTGGACACTGGCTACCGGTGGCGGTGCTAGAACAGGTGAAAAAGTATTTGGAGAGTTTAAATTTGGATTTAGCAATAGTCGCCTGTTTTGCAAATGATGGTGTAATAATAAAGAGAGTTATCAACGAAAAAAGAGTGCTAAAAACGTTAAAACCAACACGGTACACAAGTTAATTCACTTTTCGCAATCTTTCGCATTTCATTTGTTTCAATATCTTTTTCGCATTTTCGCAATCTTTCGCATTTCGCATGTAATATTTATCTTATGAAAAAAATACTTTTTTTTATCACCACAGCCATCTTCATCAGCTCATTCTTTGGTTCTATCACCCTCGCTCAAGTTGAAGAAACCGGCCCCTATCTCGGCATGGAATATGGCAAAGCCACCGGGCTTGGCGAGGCTGACGTGCGGTTCACGACCGCGCGGATTATCAGCGCGGCCTTGGGTTTGCTTGGCACTGTCGCGTTGGTTTTGATTTTATACGCCGGATTTATGTGGATGACAGCCGGAGGCGATGATGAAAAAGTCGCCAGCGCGAAAAAAATTCTCTACGCCGCGGTCATCGGCCTGATTATTATCTTGGCCGCCTATTCTATTACTCGCTTTGTGATGTCGCAGTTGTTCAAAGCCACGACGGGGTATGATTATTATACCACTGGGGATATATATTGAACATGCGAAATGCGAAAAAGTGCGAAATTGCGAAAAGTGAATTGAGACAATTGTTCGCATTTTCGCAATCTTTCGCATTTCGCATGTAATTAAATTAAAAATTGTAAATTTGTAAATTGAAAATTAAATTTATGTCCTTCAGAAAATTTTTATTCTCTCTTCTCATCTGTCTTTTCGTTCTCGCCCCAACTATTGCCTTGGCGGCTTATGGTCTTGAAGAAACCGCCGGCGCGGCAGGATTGAAAAAGACCGGCCCAACGGAACTTCCGGTTCTCATCGGCAGTGTTTTGGGCACCGGCCTGTCTTTGGTCGGCGTTTTGTTTTTCGCGTTAATGCTGTATGGCGGTTTAACCTGGATGCTGGCGCGCGGAAATTCCGAGCAGGAAACCAAGGCCTTGGACACCATCACCGCCGCAATTATCGGCATCGTCATCGTCCTCGCCTCTTACGCGATTACGAATTTTGTGTTTAAGAGCATTGGGACGGGTAGTAGTACTGGTGGTAGTGGCAACATAGAAGTGGCTGGGTGCATAGTGAATGAGGCTACTTTGACGGCTAATTGTAGTATTTTAGCAGTTTGTCCGTCAGGCACGTTGGGCGCAACAGGTGGTTCTGGCTCAACACAACCATGTGTGTTGGTCGGCAGCAAATGTACAAATAATACAGCAGATGTGAAAGAAAATTGTGATTCCGCAAATGGGGAGAAGGAGTGTAAGGCAAAAGAAGACGTTTTTTGTGAATGGAAATAAAAAAGAGGATGGGAACCCTATGTCTTTGTCTAAAATAAAATTTTTATCTCCGTTATCTCTTACCTCTCTATTTATTTTTGTCTCCCTATCTTTTTTATTTTTCGCCACCCCTGTTTATGCCGCAAAATTTGATGCCAGTAGCGCCGCTGGATTCGCCAAACAAGCTAACACAGAAGTTGGCGCGGACGAAATTGAGTACACCGAAGTCGCGGCGCGGATTGCCAAAGCCGCTTTCAGCATCGGCGGCATTATATTTTTTCTGTTAATATTTTACGGCGGCTACACCTGGCTGATGGCGCGCGGCGAGGAAGAAGAAATCACCAAAGCGCAAAACATAATCATCGGCGCGATTATCGGTTTGTTTATTATGGTTGGCTCCTACGCGATTACGAATTTTGTTTTGAGCCGGATGATTGGCGGTGGTAGCGGTTCTCCGGCGACGAGCGGCCCACCCGCCGAACCGACCGGACCATTGGGTTGTTGTTTGAATGAAGTCCAAGCGCCGAGCAGTATTTGGGATATTGGCAGTACACACCATTGGAACAGCGAGATAACCGACGAAGAAACTTGCGTTACACATATCAAGACCTGCACCAAAGAAGACGAGTTGTGCGAGTCGCAGAATGGTTCGTTTATTCCGAACATAACTGACGCGGACGAATGCTGGGCCGTAGCCCAGAAAACGCCGACAAATTAGTTTTACTGTTGCGAGCCGTGGTTTCTGTCATTGCGAGCGACGAAGCGAAGCAATCCAGTCGCCAACGATTGACGAACATGGATTGCCGCGTCGCCCCGCGAGGGCTCCTCGCAATGACGTTATGAGCGTTCGATCTGTCATTGCGAGCGACGAAGCGAAGCAATCCAGTCGCACGTTCATTAGGTACGAGGTATGATTAAAGATTATTACGTTTATATAATGACAAACGATAGAAATGGCACGCTCTATACTGGAGTAACGAACAGCTTGTTTCGTAGGGTGTGGGAACATAAAGAAAAGATTAAAAAGGGGACATTTACTGATAAATATGATATTGATATGCTGGTTTATTATGAGGGATACACAGACCCAGAGAATGCTATTATGAGGGAAAAACAAATAAAAGCCGGTTCCAGAAAAAAGAAAATCGCATTAATAGAAAAAATGAATCCACAATGGAAAGACCTGTCAGCTGATTTTTGAGCGATTGGACTGTGGCTACTGGACTGCTTCACTGCGGTTCGCAATGACAAATGTTCCGTCATTGCGAGGAGCTCGCGCGGAGTTTATCCCGAGCCGTGCCGAGGGAAAGCAATCCACACTCGTTGACAATTGGCGACTGGATTGCCGCGTCGCTCGTTCCTCGCTCCTCGCAATGACAGGCGGCCCGCTGAAGCAAATTATCAAATTTATTTTTTATGAAAAAATACATTCTCGCCACAATTCTCATCATCTCCGCCGGTTTGGTTTTAACGACAGCCGCGGTAAGCGCGCAGGGATTGAAAGGCGCGTCCGGAGTGTTTGAGGATGTCGGCAAAAAAGCGGGCGCGGACAATTATAAAAACCCCGAGGATGTAATCGGCATCGGCATTGGCGCGGCGATAACTTTGGTCGGCATGATATTTTTGATTTTGATGGTCTATGCCGGCTATCTCTGGATGACCGCGCGAGGCGAGCAAGAACAGGTTGACAAGGCGCAAAAAATAATCACCGCGGCGTTAATCGGTTTTTTCATCGTCGCCAGCGCGTACGCGATCACGACATTTGTCAGCGGGAAGCTGGGTGGGGGGGGTAGTACTAGTAATGAAGGCGGTGGTCAGGTAGCCGCAAAGGGGTGTGTGATAGATTTTGTTGAACTGACTCAATATTGCGACCAATACACCACAGGAGATCAAGAAAATATGTGTAACCAGGCTGAAACAGGGATTGTTAAAGGGTGTGAGTGGAGTACGATTTTACCTAGCGGCTGTATCCCCAAAGAAGATGTGGTTGCTAATTATTGTGGTAAGGTTAAAAAAGAGGATTGTGAACAAATTGTAACAGGGTGTAAATGGGTAAAATAAAAGGGAGTTTATTATGACAAAAACAAAAAAAACCAATTTTATTATCTCTTGTTTAATTTTATTCTTTTTTGTTGGTTTGTTTTCAGCCGTTGATGTTCAAGCCCAAAATCTCGGCTGGGATAAAACTGATAGCGCGGCGGCAAAGGCGGGGTATGATTCTGGCACAAATGACACAACCTTTTCAGGCAACGTCGGTTTCTTGATTCAAGCGGTTTTATCAATGCTCGGCGTGGTGTTTTTGATTTTAATGGTTTATGCCGGTTATTTATGGATGACAGCGCGCGGAGAAGACGAACAAATAAACAAAGCGCATGAAATTATTATCGCCGCGGTCATCGGCATGGTAATCGTCGTTGCCGCGTACAGCATTACGACTTTTGTAGTGCCGAAAATATTGAACAAGACCACCGGCAACGGCGCCAGCGAACAGGTTGGCGGAACGAAAGTGGAGTGCTGTAAATTGTGCGCGTCAATCTGGTCTTGGGCTTGTCCGAAGCAGCAGATTTCAGAAAGCGAGTGCACGGATTTGGACGGAAAATTTATGGGATTGGTGCCGGCGAGTGAATGCAAGTAGCAAGCAGAATTCAGAATGCAGATAACAGAATGCAATTACAGCGAACAGTTACCAGAATACAGATAACAGAATACATCCGCGACTGGTTTTAATCATCAACACCAATTCGTTACATTCTGTTATCTGTATTCTGTATTCTGAAAATCTATGCGATCAAAACATAAGACAATTATCATCATAGTAGTCATTTTACTGGCGATGAGCGCAGCAACCAGCGTCTCCGCTTTAGATTTCGGCAGCGGGGCGACCCAGAAAGCGGCAAAAGATGCCGGATATAATCCAAACACGACGGAAACCACATTCGCGGAAACCACCGGCTCTATTATCGCCATAATACTGTCTTTTACCGGCGTGATTTTTTTGGTCTTGATGGTTTACGCCGGCTGGCTGTGGATGACCGCGCGCGGCGAGGAAGAGCCAGTGGAAAAAGCGCAGAAGATTATTATTTCCTCAATCATTGGTTTCATAATTTTAGTCGGAGCATACAGCATTACGACTTTTGTCGTGCCGCGGTTAACGGATGTGACGGGAAAAGACGAAGGAGAGGAAACGATTTGTTGCCGAATCTGCTCAAAGGCGGATTTGAAAGCCGGAACTCTGAAAAATTGCAGTTACAAAGCGACTAGCCAAGAGCTTTGTGTTAACGAATGCGCCAGCGGGCAGCTGGGTCCGGAAGGCAACAAGTGCGACACTGCGGAGTTGCTAGGTACCAGCGGAGTGGTTTGTTCTGCCGCCAATTGGTCTCCTAAATAGTTTTAACGTTTGCGGGTGTCCCGTCATTGCGAGGAGGCCGATATTCATCGGCCGACGAAGCAATCCATCGGGATCATTCTGGATTGCTTCGTCACTACGCTACGGCTTCGTTCCTCGCAATGACTTAAACTTTATGTATTTTTTTCTAAAACACAAGTTAATTTTCATCGCGCTGTTCGCGCTGGGTTTGAATTTGATTTTTGGTGGAGTAACAGTCCACTCCGTTGATCTTAGTGGAGACGTAATGAAACAGGTAAAAGCAGGAGGAGATGCGGCGCAGTTTTCCGAAGCGATTGACCCGCGGTTGGCGATTATGGGGGTGGTGAGGATAATCCTCGCGGTAACCGGAATTGTTTTTACGGTTTTGATAGTTTACGGCGGGTATAATTATTTCACTTCTCAAGGCGAGGAAGAAAAAGCCGAGAAAGGGTCAAAGATTATGAGGATGGCGATAATCGGATTGATAATAATATTATTTTCCTACAGCATTACCCTGTTTATCGGCTCGCGATTGCCGGCGCTGGTGACAGAGGGCGGAGAGGTGGCGAAGTGATTGGTTAGCAGGATACAGAATGCAGATAACAGAACGCAACGAACAAACTGCCACCAAAGAAAATTAAAATCAACTGTAACTGTATTTTGTTATCTGTATTCTGCATTCTGAAAATCTATGCGTAAAATATTGCTTACAATAACAACTCTGCTTGCTCTAATAGCACCGATGGCGCCAGTCTTTGCTGATTATACAACGGATCTCCAAACCCAACTCCAATCCGCCGCCGGGACAAAGGGCGCGAATTACGGAACGGCGCGCGACCCGAGAGAGGTGGCGGCGCTGGTGGTGCAGGTGATGCTGGGAACCGTCGGAGTTTTGTTTACCCTTTATATGGTCTATGCCGGATTTCTGATTACCTTATCCGCCGGCGAGGAAGAAAAAGTTGAAAAAGGGAAAAAAGTGATACGTTATTGCGTTATTGGTTTGATAATAACTTTCGGCGCGTTCAGTATAACTTTGTTTGTAAATAAATATCTGCTCAAAGCCCAGCAATATAACAAGCCAACCACGCCGCTTTATTCCGGTTCAACTTTTGAAGTAAACGAGGACACGAGCAAGTATTACAACAAAGACCCGTTGAATGAGACGATTAACGACAAGACGATTTGGTAGGCCGTCAGAAATCAGAATGCAGATAACAGAATGCAACGAACAACTTCTATTTCCATCACCATTCCCGCTTATAATGAAGAAGCCAATATTGGCCGGTGTTTGGAATCGGTTTTGAAAGAGATTAAAAATAATTCTTACGAAGCGGAAATTATCGTGGTCAACAATGCGAGCACGGATAAAACCAAAGAAGTTTCGTTGTCATTTCCGCGAGTTAGAGTCGTTGATGAAACAAAAAAAGGAATCGTGTTTGCCCGCCAAGCGGGCTTTTTGGCGTCTAAGGGAGATTTAATCGCCAACATAGACGCGGATAATATAATGCCGAACGGCTGGCTGGAAAAAGTTTTTACGGAATTTGCTAATAATCCAAACTTGGCGGCTCTGTCAGGCCCATGCGTATTTTATGATTTGCCATGGTGGATTAAAATTCAGACAAAATTTTTTTACGGCCTGGGTTATTTGATTTATATTTTTAGTGAAATAGTTTTTAAAAAAGGCGCGATGTTGCAGGGCGGAAATTTTATTGTGAGGCGAACGGCATTAGAAAAAATAAATGGTTTTGACACCAGCATAAGTTTTTACGGCGAAGACACGGACATCGCCCGCCGAATCCGCCGCATCGGTCCGGTCAAATTTACTTTCAGGTTGCCGATTTTAAGTTCCGGCCGGCGTTTAGCCAAAGAAGGCGCCTTCACCACCGGCTATCGCTACGCCCTCAATTTTTTTTGGATTTTGGTTTTCAAGCGGCCATTTACCAAAGGGTATAAGGATATAAGGGGGTAAAAAACAAAAAGCGCAATGGGGTGGCCAGAGGGAGTTTCCGCCCAAGGCGGATGGGCCTTGGGCCCAGA
>JACQQA010000010.1 GCA_016207245.1 Candidatus Magasanikiibacteriota bacterium
AAGGCGGGCAGGCGCTCGCGACAACGCCGAACTGTCGGATATGCGCCGCTTCGCTACATCCCGCCTGTCCGAAAACTTCGTTTTCGTCCAGACGGGACGTCGCATATCCGCCGCCCATTGGACGAAATATTTTTTAGCCCCTCTCTTAATAAATCTTTTCTGGTCATCAATATGGACAATAATGAGTTTGAAAAAATTGCAAACTATTTAATTGAGCAAGGTTTGTCAACTTTAAAAAGTACAGATGAAAATAATGCTGTCATCGATTATGTTGCAATTTTTTCAAAAGATGAGAATGAATTTAAAAATCTGGAGCGCTTCATTGAAACAATCAGCGTGCAAGTAGACAAAGAAAATATTAAAACAGGCAAAACATATTTATTGAATAATCCTATTGAAACTTCAGCGGGCGAATTAAAATTGGTAAAAATTAGAATACCAGACGCAACCAGACCACAGAGGGGCGCTCCAGATTTTAAAATTCAAAATTACCAGCAGTTTAAGGAAAAATATTTACAAAGTAGTGGTAATTTTACATTGATGACCAGAAAAGATTATGAAATGATTGAGATTAAAGGTGTTGATGTATTGGTGTATATTCCTAGTAAGACTTTAGGCGAAAGAATGTAGGGGCTAAAAAATACATCGTCCAACACGGCATATCTGGCTCGTAAAATTGACTCAATTATATTTAAATGAATGTCAATTTTCCTCGGCCCAAATTTCGACACTTATAATAATTTTAATAAGGAGGTGTCGAAACTTCAGATGATGCCGACACGTTCGGCGCAATCGCTCGCGCGTTCCGCCTGCGGCGGAACCGCTCGCTCTTGCACCGAATGGGCGGCGGTTCCCTCCAGTTCGGCGGTCGCTCGCTCACGCCTGCCGGCCGGCAGGCAGGCTCGCGACAACGCCGAACTGTCGGATATGCGACATGTCGGTCCGGCGACTGCGGTCGCCATCCCGCCACGATCGCATATCCGCCGCCCATTATGTGAAATCAAAAATCTGTTATTCTTTTGATATGAAAAAATTGGAAATCACTTATCGAGGAAAGCCACTTCAAATTTCGTATTTTCTTCGCCGCGGGCGAAAAGAAACAGTCGTTTACCTACACGGTCTTGGTTGTACAAAAACTGATTTTTTAAACGCTCTTCAAGTTGAATCGCTCCAAGCCCACACTCTAATAGGACTCGATTTCCCAGGACACGGAGAATCCAGCTACTCGGAAAATCTCGGCATGGATGATCTTGTTGAGATCACCAATCTGTTTGCTGAAAAATTTAACTTAGGCCACTTTACTCTCATCGGGCATAGCATGGGTGGGCTTGTCGCTCTGCTCTATGCTGAAAAATATGCCGAGAAAGTAAAAGCGTTTATCAACATTGAAGGCAACTTAAATGCTGACGACTGTTTCTTTTCGCGAGAAGTCATTAAGCATAGTTACGAAGATTTTTTAAATCATGGCTTCGATAAAATTAAGCAGGTAGTCGCGGCGAAGAAAAATACTGGCTTTCAGACATATGTAAACCATCTGCAAAAAATGAATCCGCAGGCCTACTATGATTACTGCCCTTCCATGACAGAATATTCAACGCATGGAAATTTAATAAACAAGTTTATCGAGTTGAAGATGCCAAAATTATTTATCTACGGTTCAGAAAATGAACATTTGTCTTATCTGGAGCAGTTGCGCGATAATGGAATTCAGGTGGCAGAAATAACGGGCAGTAATCATTGGCCTATGCTGGACAATCCGCAAGAATTCTACAACGTGATTTCCAATTTTTTGAATAAGGTATAACAGATTTTTGACATCACATAACAGCGCATAAACGGCTCGGCTGAGGCCTCGCCCAAGTTGTGCAGATGTGGCCTTCGGCATATTATACATCTGCACAACTTCGTTTATGCGCGGACGTTCGGCGCAATCGCTCGCGCGTTCCGCCTGCGGCGGAACCGCTCGCTCTTGCACCGAATGGGCGGCGGTTCCCTCCAGTTCGGCGGTCGCTCGCTCACGCCTGCCGGCCGGCAGGCAGGCTCGCGACAACGC
>JACQQA010000011.1 GCA_016207245.1 Candidatus Magasanikiibacteriota bacterium
GACTTTAAGAAGTATAAACAACGCTGTCGATTCTTACATTTCAGTTTCTAAACAATTTTTATTTAGCAATTAGTAAAAGTTGGTTTCTATTTGTCAGTTTATCATCTCCGGTCCTAAAAATCAATCGCGACGGATTGTTGATATTCAATTTTTTTGGTATAATTATCCTGCTATGAAAAGTAATTCACAAAAATTCTTGTTTTTGGTTGTTATAACCGCGCTTTATTCGTTTTTTTGGCTCAACACAGCTAAAGCCGTCGAACCGGAAGTAAAAATAAAAGATGAAGCATACGCGGCAAAATTTGTTTCACAATCAATCAATGACCCAATTACAATTACCGCTGGAGAAACCACAGCGATTAAATTAAAATTTAAGAATATCGGCACGGCCGCTTGGAATTCATCCGGTAGCCGTTTTATTTCTGCTTATACAATGGATCCGCGAGACCGCGTTTCAGTTTTTAAGGGCTCTGATTGGTTGAGCGGCAAACAGACAGCAAAAATTTCCGGCAAAGTCTCGCCGAATGAAATCGGAGAATTAGCGATTACATTAAAAGCGCCGGAAAAAACCGGCGAGTATTTGGAAAAATTTTATTTAGCCGCGGAAAATTATTCTTGGGTGAAAGGCGGATACTTTTTCTTGAAAATTAAAGTGGCTGAAAGGCCAAAACCAGCGGTGTCAGAGTCGGCCACCAACGATTCCGTTGCCGAAGAAAAGATTAGCAATGATGAATATCAGGCAAAACGAGTCGGATTAGGCAAGAAGCAAGTGGCGGCTGTCGGCGGTGAAAAAATTAAGCAGGTTTTGACTTTAATGAATAAGGGTACGGCGGTTTGGCAAAAGTATAGGGTTAAATTTGTTGAACCGGCGACCGTGGCAAGCTTGGGAGGACCGAATTTTGCTGACGCGGATTGGGAGAACGCGCAAGTGGCTTTGAGCGGAGAAGAAAGCGTGGCGCCGGATGGTTTTTTGCGTTTGACATTTAATTTTCGCACGCCGGCAAAAAGGGGGAATTATGTCGCGAAGTTTTTGGTTGAAGTTGACGGTAATGAGCTGGAGGAAATTGAAGTGGCAGTGCCAGTAGAAGTGACGGAAGACGCGCCGGAGAATTATCAAGCGCCGACTTTTTCCGAAGCGGTTGAGGCATTTGTTCCGCGTTTGACCGAGGAGCCGCGATTAAGAGTCGGCATCAATTTGGGCGATGACGCGCACATGCAATTCATGTCTGCTAATGATGATTATATTGTTTCCGTTGACGGAGAGACAAAAGGGGTGTTGCCAAAGAACAAAATCGCGATTTTACGCTATAAAGACGGCGAGTATAGTTTTGATGGAGGAGGCTTGGAATTTTCTTCGCCGCAGTATGTCCGATTATCGCCGCAGTCTGATCAGCACGCGGTATTCACAGTTTTTAATTTGAAGCGTGCCGCCAAATGGGTGACAGCCGGAGATCATAATCATTATCGCGGCGCGGTTGAGTTTCGCCGTGGTGAAGTGGACGGCAAATTCTATGTGGTAAATGATTTGCTTCTTGAAGATTATGTCGCTGGCATGGCGGAAACAAGTGACAAGGCTCCAATTGAGTTTATTAAAGCCAATATGGTAGCAGTGCGCAATTACGCCTATTTTAATAAAGGCAAGTATCCGTTTTTTGATGTGATAGCAAACACCTATGATCAGCTTTATCTGGGCTATGATTCAGAAATGGCGATGAGCAGTGTGGCGCAGGCGGCCAGAGACACCCGCGGTGTTATGGTAACTTATAATAATGAAATTGTTACTACGCCGTATTTTGGCAACAGCAACGGCTGGACCAAAAGTTGGAAAAGCGTGTGGGGTGGGGCTGATAAACCATGGTTGCAGCCGGTTAAAGCCGGGTATGATAGCGGCAGATCAAAAAAAGGCCACGGCGTGGGCATGAGCCAGCGCGACGCGGCGATCCGCGCGGATAAAGAGGGGTTGAGCTTTGAAGAATTGTTGAAGTATTATTATACAGGAGTGAAGGTAGAGAGAGTGTATTTATAATTAACAATCGCGTTGTTAATTGTTCATTGCTAATTGTTTATTTTTTTAAACCGCCAAATCGTCCGCGCCAGATGCTGGTTTGGACGGTGGTAAGTGAGGTGTTCAATGGGTGAGCTGCCAAATATTTCAAATGGAACGGCCGCAAAGCCGATTTTTTTTATCTCATCCACGCAATCAATTTCCACCCATTCGTTTTTGCATAAAAATTTTGGAATGATAAACAATACCACGCCATCAGGTTTTAAAATTTTAACGAAAGCCTTAAAAGAGTCTATATATAATTTTACCAATTCATCGGCTTGGGAGTCTATTTGTTCTTTGTTCTCTCTGCCAGTCAGCGGCTTGCCGAGGAGGGGTTCGGTGATAATGGCGTCAATAGAGTGTGGTTGGAGTTTATTTGATAATTTGGCGGCATCGCTTTGGAATAGTTTAGTAGTTGATGATTGTTTAATTGTTAAATTGTTAAATTGTTTGGCGAGCCAGTTTAAATTTTCTTTAGTATTTTTTATCGCTTTTTCGCTGATATCGGAGCCGATTAGGTTCGCATGGCCCATCGTTGCCGCTTCGGTAAGAATAGTGCCGGAACCGCAGAATGGGTCAAGAATGGTCGCGTCTTTCGGCGTTTGCGACAAGTTGATCAAAATACGCGCCAGTTTAGGTGGCAGCATTCCGCTTTTATCATCACTGCCGGGTCGGCCGTAATCGCGTTGGCTGAATTCTTCAAACGGTTGGATAGCTTCTGTCGCGAAAATTTCGTTATTGATGATTGTCAGGTCGCCGCCAAGTTCAACCAAATTGTTATGCAAAATCGTGGCGGTATTTTTTGGTTCAATATAGCGGACTGAACGTCCGGCCTGTTTTAGTTGTTTTTTTATATTAATTGCAAGTTTTTTGTCTGGCAGGGAAAAAATGATTTTTCCGGTTGGTTGGGTTTGATTAAGATACGTTGGGATGTCTGCTCCAATTTGTCGCGCGATTTTTATCGTCCCGCCCAAAGTTCTTATCAGATCTTCGCAATTTAATTGTTGACTTGTTTCTAAAATCAAAAAATTTTCTCGGTGATAACACGATAACACGATGGTGCGATGATGCGAAAAAACCGCCGTTATTTCAGCGGCGGAAATTTGCGGTTGATGCCCGAGCTGGAACAAATACTTCATAACCTCATTGCTTGGTGGAAGTCGCGTTTGGTTTGGCGACAAACACAAACGGGTCGCGCGTTGTTGCCGGCGTTTCCGTATTGATTTTTTTCTCCCAGGCCGCCATCACCTTGTCGTATTCGTTGAAATCAATGGTTTCCACGTTCAGGGCGGGGTCGGTGAGAAGAACTTCGCGGGTTTTGCTGATGGATTGGTAGATGTTGGTGTAGAGGAAAAACAAGGTAACACCAACGCCGATGGCGATCAATATCGCCGCGGCAATACTGATTAGATGCAAGCGTTCATATTCTTTATATTCCGCCAGCAAAATCACACGTTTATTTTTTGATGGATGTCGGGTCAACATAAATAATGCCGCTAAAATTTAAGCTGATGGTGGATTTTCCGGTTTTATCTTCTTTGCTTTTTTCCCATTTTATACTGTCAGTAATAAGATAAAAAGGCATTTTTTCTAACGCGGCCAAATAACGGACATGGTCGGCAAATTCACCTTGATTGGAAAAATTCAGCAGATAAAAATGCGTGAGACCGGCGCGCGGCGCTCCTTCGCCAGAGGCTTCGGCGGCGCGCGGCGCTTCAGCTTTTATTTCTTTGAAAGCCACTTCCAGATTTTGCGTTATATGATTTTTTTCCGCGAGGTTTTCCAGTTCAGTGATCATGCTTAGTTCGCCGCCGGCCGCGATCATTGCCTGCGATAGTTGGTTCGTATTTTTCGTTATCCCATCCATTTCTTTGATCGTGCGTTTGAGTTTTTGCGAGTTTTCATAGCGTTTTTCCAGCTCCGCTTCTACTTGGTTGATTTCTTTTTGCAGACGATAGATTTTCCGCGCCACCGGATAAATAATGCCTCCCAAAATGGCCAGCAAAACCGCCACAATGAGGCCGAGTGTCAGTAGAATTTTTTGAGTAAGGGTCAAGCGCTGCATACTATCTATTTAATCGCCGCTGAAAAAGAAAAATTGATATTGTCTTTTTTGGTAAGCTGGTCAACCGGGATATCCACGGTTTGAATCCACGCGATTTTTTCCAGCCGCGATTGAAGGATTAGCAAGTCGTCGCGGTTGGCGGCGAACCCGGTTAAGCTTAGGTTTTTATTTTTTAAATTTAGGTTTAACGCTGTTAAATTCGCGTCGTCAGGCATGGCGGTAGCGATATCCGGCAACAGCGGAGACACCGGCTGGTATAAATTCTGAATAAAATCAATTCGTTTAAGCTTTTCGTTGAGAGTTTTGACGGTTTTATTGGTTTCGGCGTAGCGATTTTGCAAAGAAGAAATTGTTACATTCAAATCATTAAAATAACCGCCCAAGACCCATTCGCCGCCCAGCATCGCGATGCCGATAACGCAAGTGACAATTAAAATAATCTCTAATATATTTTTAATAAATTGAAAGCGGACCATGGTTTGGAGGCGATCGCGTTTGATTGGTGAAATTAAGTTTATTCGGCAGGGTATCATATCAGATATTTGGTGAAAAATGGATTGTCGGCCGCCCGCAAACCCAAACCAATGGCCGTTGCGTAGCCGATAGCTTTCTCCGGCGACAATCCGGTGTCTTTTGTGGTGGAGAGGTTTTTCCACGGATTGCCGGGCCGGGCTGTTATTTTCAATTTAGCCGATATTATGCGATCCAGCCGTTTTAAGTTTGATCCGCCGCCGCACATGACAATGCGGGTGATGCGATTGGCTTCCGGAAAATGGGAATAGTAGAAGTCAATGGCGTTTTTTATTGAATCGACAAAATCATCCGTTAATTTTACCAGCGCCGTCCAGCTGTTGCGCCGACTTTGCTTAAAATCTAAGCCCTGTTCCAGTTTTATCGCCTCCGCTTCCTCATTGGTTAAGTGAAGTGCTTGGGCGATGGCGGTGGTTACGATTTCTCCGGAAAAAGGCAGAGAGGTGCTGAATTGAATTATATCATGATCGTGCACAATCAGACACGATCGGGAGGCGCCGATGTCCAGAATCACCCGCGCTTCGTCAATATACTCTTTTTTCGCGGTAATCATACTGCGGGTGATGGCCAATGCTTCTATTTCCAGCGCGATAACTCCCAGCCCCAGACTTTCCAGCAAATAGGTGTAGCTGTCAGCAATCAGTTTTGGCGTGGCGCCGATTAAAACATTGGTGGTTGACAGTCCGCCGCCATTTGGTATAATTTGCCATTGCAAGTAATAATTATCCTCATCAAACGGTATGTGTTTTTTGGCGGCAACGAGAATGTCGGCATCAATCAATTCCGCCAAAGGTTTTTTTATTTGGATCATTTTAATAAAACTTTGCGTTTCCGGCAGGGCGGTCACGACCCAAGGACTGCGGATTGATTTTTGTTTGACCGCCATCCCGCGCGACATTTTGGCGATTCTCTGCCGCACTTCTTCCGGCTGTTGGAGTTCGCCGTTGACAATCAATCCCGGGGGCAGGGAAATACTCCTTACGTTCATCAATTCATAATGCGGCTCTCGGTATAACAGCGAACGATTGCGAAGCTGGATCAGTTTGACCGACAGATCGCCGATATCTAAGCCAAAAGCATTGGGAAACGGGTTGGTGAACATAGACTAAAAATTTTGCACTAACGAGTACATCGGCATAATCACGGCGATGGCCATGAAAGCGACGGCGATACCCAAGAGAATGATAATGACCGGCTCAATAATCGCCGTAAAGTTTTTCATAGTTTTGTCAACCTCGCTGCCGTAGAATTCAGCTAATTCATCCAGCAATTGCTGGACTTCTCCGGTGCGTTCGCCGACCATGATCATTTCCGTGACCATTGGCGGGAAGAGAGAGTGGTTTTGGCTTAAAATTTCAGATAACGGCGCGCCGGTTTTGATTTTTTCCGCGGCTTGCTTCAGAATGTCGCGGTAAATTACGTTGCCGCAGGTATCGGCGGTAATTTGCACCGCGTCAATTATCGGGATCGTGCTTTTCAACAGCGAAGATAGCGTGAGCGAAAATCTGGCCAGATTTATTTTTTTCATTATTTTTCCAAAGATCGGCAGATGCAGATTTAATTTGTGTATAAAACGTTTAAAATCGGGAAATTTACGCAGTGAAGAAATGAACAATGCGACTGCGCCAACGATGATAATGACAATGAGAACCATGTTGATTGGACTGCTGGCGAAATTCGTTATAATGATAAGGATCTTAGTGGCTAAAGGCAGTTCCGCGTCAAATTCGTTAAACAGAGTTATCAGTTTCGGCAGAACCACTGTTACCATCATGACGCCGATGCCGCCCATTGCCGCGATAATCACTGACGGATAAATCATCGCTCCGCGGATGCTGGACATCAGCTCGTGCGTTTTGCGCATCTGGATCATCACTTGGCGCAGGGATTCTTCAAGTTTTCCCGCCACTTCTCCCGCCGCGATCATCTGCACGTAAATCGGCGGGAAGGCCTTTGGGTGTTTTGTCAGCGCTTCGCTCAAGGACTGTCCTTTTTCCACGTCCGATTTTATCGCCGCGATTACCAGTTTCAATTTTTGATTTTCAATTTCTTTGCTCAAAACATCCAATGATTCAACCACCGATAGCCCCGCGTGTATCATGGTATGAAGATGCTCAACAAAAAACATTTTTTGCACAAAAGGAATACTGGTCAGGTATTTGGTGACAAAATCATTCAATTTTTGTTCAAAGGGGGATATTTTTTTGTCTTTTTTCATAATAAATTCACAGAAAATATTATTATTTTCTGTTTAATATTTTTTCTATTCTCTGGTCGCTCGTAAAACTTCTCCAATCGTGGTTATGCCTTGTTTGGCTTTGACCAGTCCGTCTTCCATCATGGTTAACATGCCTTTTTTGCGCGCGTATTCTTTGATAACATCCGCGGTGGCGCGCAGATTGATTTTTTGCGCCAGCTCCGAATCAACTTCCAGCACTTCATAAATACCAACCCGGCCTTTGTGTCCGCTATTGCCGCAGCGCCGGCAGCCTTCGCCCTGGTAAAAAGTCATGCTTTCCAGGGTTTTTTCTTTCGTGTCCAGCTTTATGCCTTGGTCAGTGAAAAGAGCTGTCAGCTTTTTAACATCAAACAGTTTCCCTAACTCGTTGACTGCCGCCTTTTCAAGCTTGTATTCTTTTTTGCAAAACTCGCAGTTTTTGCGGATTAGTCGTTGGGCGACAATGATATTGGCGGTAAAGGCGACTAAAAACGGCGGCACGCCCATATCCAAAAGACGCGGCAAGGTGGTTGGGGCATCGTTGGTATGGAGAGTGGATAATACAAGATGCCCGGTCATGGCCGCGTGGATGGCGATTTCCGCGGTTTCTTCATCGCGGATTTCGCCGACCATGATAATGTTCGGATCCTGGCGCAAAAAGGCGCGCAAGCCGGCGGCAAAAGTGAAGCCAACCTGCGGATTTATCTGGCTTTGGTTCACGCCTTGGACATGATATTCAATCGGGTCTTCAATCGTGGAAATATTAACATTCGGCTGGTTTAAAATACCCAGCAAAGAGTAGAGTGTGGTGGTTTTTCCTGAACCGGTCGGTCCGGTGACCAAGATTATGCCGTGTGGTTTTTTAATCGCTTCCTCCACCAATTTTCTTGGGCCGGGCAAGAACCCCAGTGCGTCAAGCGGCAAAGGCTTTTGCCCTTCGTGTAAAATACGCATGACGATTTTTTCGCCATCATAAACCGGGATGATAGAAACACGCATGGCTAATTTTTCGTCTTGAATTTGAATTTTGATGCGGCCGTCCTGCGGCTTCATGTGCTCGTCAATTTTTAAATTCGCCAAAATTTTAATTCTCGCCACGATGCCGCTCTTGACCGCTTTGGGCAGATTCATCACCGTGTGCAGGAGGCCGTCCACCCGATAGCGCACCACCATTTCTTTTTCCGTCGGTTCAATATGGATGTCGCTCGCTCCTTCAAATACCGCGTGTTCCAGAATGCTGTTGACAATATTGATAATCGGCAATTCTTGCGCCGCTTTTTTCAAATCCCCGGTGTCTTGCTCGCCTTCCGTGAGCTGGGTGATGGCGATATCGCTTTCCAAATCAGCGTGATAGCGCCTTAACGCCTCCCTGATGCTGGAAGGAGTCGTCATATAGACCTTAGGATTGAGCCCTGTCTTGCGGTGCAGGAATTCAATGCTTTGGATATCATCAGGATCCAGCGTGGCAAGTTTAAGTTCGCTGGAACTCTTGTCAAAGGCGACAATTTCGTGCGTTTGCGCGAACGGCGGCGGCACCAGATTGAGCACTTCTTTTTTGATCTCCTTCCCGCCCAATTCAATAAATGGCGCGTCCATGCCTTTGGCAACTTCGGTATAGAGTCCGGTTTCGTCAACAATGTTCTCGTCCAAGATGTATTGCTCCAGCGTTTTTTTCACTTTTTGCGCTTTGGCGGAATATGACTTCAAGTCAGCGCCGCTGATTTTAAAATGTTCTTTCAGCAGGACATTTAGTAGCTTCTCTGGCAACATAGAAAAAGTTTAGATTTAGTGGAGTTATTATATCAAGAATTTAACCGATAGGGAATAGGGCGCTGGGATTTTATGGCTTTACCCCGAGAGTAACCGAGGGGTTGACAGTGCTCTTGCAATAGCTTAACATATAATAGTTAATTGAGCTTATATGAAATAAATTTTATGGAAAAAGCAGAAAAACTTTTAGCTTTGCGACATTCTTGCGAGCATGTGCTGACTATGGCTATGTTACGCCTGTGGCCGGGAAAAATTAAAGCGGCTATGGGGCCGGCCACGGATGACGGTTTTTATTTTGATTTTGATTCGGATATCAAAATATCCGAGGCTGATTTTGTTAAGATTGAGAAAGAGATGGCAAAAATTATTAAAGAAGATTTGCTGGTTATTAAAGATGAGATGAGCGTAAAAGAAGCGAGGAAGTTTTTTAACAGTGGCACTTACAAAGGCAACGAGTATAAGCACGAATGGATTGATGAAATAGAAAAACGCGGCGAGGGTGTCAGTGTTTATTGGCTGGGGAAGAAAGGGGAAGACCTGCCGGAAACTTTTGTTGATATTTGCGCCGGTCCTCACGTAAAATCCACCGGAGAAATTGGCGCTTTCAAATTATTAAAAATTGCCGGCGCGTATTGGCATGGAGATGAGAAAAATAAGATGCTGACCAGAATTTATGGCACGGCGTTTGAGACAAAAGAAGAGCTTGATAAATATTTGCACCTGCTGGAAGAAGCGGAAAAACGCGATCATCGCAAGTTGGGGAAAGAACTGGAATTATTCGTGTTTTCCGATCTGGTTGGTTCCGGCATGCCCTTGTTTACTTTTCAAGGGGCAATTGTCCGCCAAGGGATAATTGATTATATCAATGAATTACAGAAGGGGATTGGTTATCGAACTGTGCATACTCCGAATATGAACAAGGCGGAGCTGTTTAAGATTTCCGGCCACTATGATAAATACAAGGATGACATGTTTATGGTGAAATCGCACTATTCGGATGAAGAATATTTTCTCAAACCGATGAATTGCCCGCAACACACGCAGATCTACGCGTCCAAGATGCGCAGTTACCGCGACCTGCCAATTAGAATTGCAGATTTTGCCAATTTGTATCGTGATGAACGCCCGGGTGAACTAAATGGCCTGTCTCGTTTGCGTTGTTTTTGCCAAGATGACGCGCATTGTTTTTGCCGCGACGATCAAATTGAGCAGGAATTTTCTCCGGTGCTTGGTATTATTGAAAAGGCCTTGCGTACTTTTAATATGAAGTATTGGGTGCGTCTTTCTTTGCGCGATCCGAAACAGCCGGAAAAGTATTTGGGCGGTGATGAAGTGTGGAATAAAGCCGAGGCGTTGCTGGAAGGAATTTTGAAAAAACAAAAAATTGAATATAAAAAAGCCGAAGGTGAGGCGGCTTTTTACGGGCCGAAGATGGATATTATCGTGCAAGACGCGCTCGGTCGCGAATGGCAAATTTCCACGATTCAACTGGATTTTAATATGCCGGTGCGGTTTGGATTAAAATATATTGATAAGGATGGCGCGGAAAAAACTCCGGTAATGATTCACCGCGCGATTATCGGTTCCCCGGAGCGTTTTATGGCTATTTTAATAGAACATTACGCCGGCGTGTTTCCGGTTTGGCTATCCCCGGTTCAAGTTTTGTTCGTTCCGGTTGCCGCCAAGCATCACGATGGCGCTGGCGAGTTGGCCAAAGAGTTAGCTGACAAGGGGATTAGAGTGGAAGTTGATGACGCGGACGAGACAGTCGGCAACAAAGTCCGCAAAGCCGCTGGCCGCAAGATTCCGTATATTATTATTGTCGGCGACAAAGAATTGTCCGGCGACCCTTCGGCCGGCTCAGGGCAAGAGTGGATGATTCGCGTGCGAGGTGAAAAAGATCAGGTGAAGATGAGTAAAGAAGATTTTGTGGAGAAAGTTTTGGGAGAGATAAGAGAGCGAAAGAGTTGAACGGGATTAAAAGATTGTTAAATTGTCATCCCCGTGGAAACGGGGATCCAGAAATCGCGCAAAACAAAATCCCCCGCCATGGCGGGGGATTTTTAATTAATTATCGTTTTGTCATTGCGCGCAAGATTTGTTTGGTTGCGAGAGGAGTTGGTTTTTCCTTCCCACCCTCTACTAACTTGCCGGCAAAATCATCCAGCGCCTCTATTTGCGTTTCCAAAAGTTTTTCTTCCGGTGATTTGAAAAGACGTTTAAACCATCCCTTGTTATGTTTTATGGCAACAAGCTCATCGGATTTTTTCAGCGATAATTTACCCACCGCTTCCTTTAAAATCGACAAGTCCCCATTCCATTTTTCAATATCAAGAGCCTGGATAAAAGTTTTGTCAGACAGTATTGTTGTTTTATGTTCTTCTTTGTCAAGATAAATTTCGGAATTAAATAATTTTTGCAGAAGTTTTTCCGGCGTATTTTTTTTCGCCAAATCCTGATCAAGGTCAAACAAAGCTTCTTCGTTAGTGCGTTCGGGAATAATTTCCTGTTCGCCTGCCCGCGGGCCGGCGTAGTGCCGCAATACCCCGCTTCCGCGCTCCATGGCGCCGGCCACGTTTCCAAGACCGATGCCGCCGATTGGCCCTCGGTATGCTTCTCTGTCATATACCACGTGGGGCGGCCTTGATTTTGACAACTCTTTCATTTCTGTCGGCTTTTCGACGGCTGTAGGTTTTTGTTTGGCTTCCGAATCTTTTATTGCTTTAGTTCGCGCCAAGGCAATCTTTTCAGCCATGGTCGGCTCGCCTTTTATCAGCGCTTCCAGTGTTTTGATGCGCGTTTTTAGTTGCGATTGCTCTTTCATTAGCGGCAAAGTCGCATCCGGCGCGAGTTCGTGTTTAAGTACTTTAAAGCTTGTGATTTTTAACTCTTCGGTTATTTCATTATATTCTCTCTGCAGATTTTTTAATTCTTCGTGCGGAAGCGGCGGCGGTACGGCGTCACTTTCCAAGACATTGCCGCGTTTTTTTTCTTCATTCTCTATATTAACTTCCTCAAAAGTTTCCGGTCCTAGTACCACCGTTTCCGGTTCCGGTTTGTTGTGTCGTTTTTGTTTATCCACAGCGATTTCTGTCTGCAGTTGCGTTTGAAGTTTTTTCAATTGGTCCTCGCCGGTAAACCCGCCAAGGCGTTTTCTGCCTTCTTCCAGTAATTCTAAATCTCGATTGTGGCGCTTGGCTTTTTGTAATCTCCTTCTTTCGTCTGTTATGTGCAACAAATGTCCTTTATGCTCTATATCTTTGTTCGTTTCCTCAATATCTTTTTGTATTTCAGGAATCACCACCGGCTGATCGGCGGTTGGCGCAGGGGTTTCGGCTCTGTATTTTTTTTTGTGTTCATCACGACCACTGTGTTCTTCAATTAGCGGTTTGCGTAAGACTTCTCCCATATTAAAGAGAGTTAAAATATAATTAAACTGAGGGTAGTATAGCACTTTAAGCTGTGGATGTCAATGCTTGACTATTTTTTTAGTTATGGTATTATGCATTGTTCTGCGGAAAGGAGGGAGTTATGAATTATCCGCAAACAAAAAATCGGCGTCCGGCTCTCTCCGGTCTGCTCGCTCGCCTGGTGGTGCGCCAGGTTGAGTGGAGAGGGGTCGATGAGGAAAAACTTCTCGTGTCTTTGGTTGGGGGACCGCAAACATGGGAGGCTATTGATTGTTGTAGTGACGAAGAGCTGTCTGCTCTTGCGAAGCGGGTGAGGTGGATTATCCTCGTGGATGGCTTTAATCGCAAGTGGACGTGGAGGGTCATCACATCGCAAAGCGGTTCTTTTGACCGCAATGACAAGGGGGTGACGTGGGGCGCTCGTTTCGAGTTTCGCGCGGTCATGTGTGATGACCGCAACGAGGCGCGAATCTGGCCGAATCCGTCCGGAGTCGGGTTGACTTTGGGCGAAGGAATGGAAATCGTGGTCGGACGTCGGCAGGCCGTTGTGCCGTCGGCGGAAAGGGAGGGCTGTTAGCGCCGGATCGTCTTCTACGACCGGCGCTCCTTCATTTTTGGACGCAATTATGCTATTGTGAGGTTGGCAGTATGAGTAAATATTTTATTACAACATTGGGGTGCCAGATGAATAAAAATGACTCGGAAAGAATCGGTGGTTTGTTGTCTAATGTTGGAATGGACGCGGCTGATAAGGCGGATGAGGCCGATGTTTTGTTAATCAATACTTGCAGTGTGAGGCAATCTGCCGAGGACAGGGTGTTTGGTTTTGTTAAGAATTGGCAAGAGTTGTGTGAACATAAACCGGAATTGATTATTTGCGTTACCGGTTGTATGCCCGGGCGGGATAAAGATGGAAAGTTGCGGAAAAAGTTTCCGGGCGTGGATTTATTTTTTCCGATTGATGAATTAAATTTATTGCCAAAAAGATTGTTATCTCTTAACTCGGATTTGTTTTCTAACAATTTTGACGACCCGGGCGATTATTTGCGCGTTAACCCCTTGCGTTCAAATAATATTTCCGCGTCTATCACGATTCAGACCGGTTGTGATAATTTTTGCACTTATTGCGCCGTGCCATACGCGCGCGGCCGGGAGCGCAACCGGCCGGTTCGGGACATTTTGGCGGAAATTAAACTGGCGGTTGCCAGCGGGATTAAAGAAGTTGTTTTGTTGGGACAGGTGGTGAATAATTTCAGATTTAAGATTTCAGATTTAAGATTGTTGCATAAAAATAATCCTTATAAACGGAAAGATGATTTTGCGGCGTTGCTGTGGGAAGTGAATCAGATTGATGGTTTGGAACGGATACATTGGACAGCGGCTGATCCGCAGTATTTTGATGATGAGCAGGTTGAGGCGTTGAAACTGCCAAAACAAATTAATTATTTGCATTTGCCGGTTCAGAGCGGCGACAACGAAGTCTTGCGCAAGATGAATCGCAAGTACACACGCGAGTACTATATTGATTTAATTAAAAAAATTCGCATTGCCAGATCGAACATCGCCATTGGCACGGATTTGATCGTGGGATTTTGCGGTGAGACCGATGAGCAGTTTAATAATACTTTGGATTTATATCGCCAGTGCGATTTTGATATCGCTTATCAGGCCAAATATAGCGAGCGCGTTGGCACGGCCGCGGCCAAGGCGTTCAAAGATGATGTGCCGCGCGCGATAAAAAAACAGCGCTGGCAGGCGGTGCAAGATTTGATGGAAGAAATAACTTATCGTAAAAATCAAAAGTATTCCGGACAGATCGTTAGCGTGTTGGTTGATAAATGCGAAAAAAATATTTGTTCCGGCAATTCTTCAGAGATGAAATTGGTGCAGTTTCCCGGCGCCTCGGATTTAATTGGTCAAATTGTGCCAGTCAAAATTGACTGGGCGGATACGTGGGTTTTACGCGGGAAAGTGGTATAATAGTAGTATGCCCAACGAACCAAAAAAACTCCCCAAAGTCGTCGTCATTGTCGGCGCCACGGCCAGCGGGAAAACCGGCTGGAGTTTGCGATTGGCGAAAAAATTCAACGGCGAGATTATTTCCGCGGATTCGCGGCAGATTTATAAAAAAATGGATATTGGCACGGCCAAGGAGTCGGGCGAGTGGCGGCGCGTCGGATTGCACAAGTTGTATTATGTTCAAGACGTTCCGCACTGCTTGGTTGATTTTCTTGACCCAGGAAAATCTTTCACAGTTTCGGAATTTAAAGATCGGGCGAATAAATGCGTTAATCTGATTTTTGAGCGCGGTCACCAGCCGTTTGTGACCGGCGGCACCGGTTTGTATGTCCACGCTTTGGTTGATAATTTGTTGATCCCGCAAATCGCGCCGAATAAAAAACTGCGGCGCAGTCTGGAAGAAAAAGATAATTATGAATTAATGCAATTATTAAAACAGTTTGATCCGAAAGGCGCGGAAACAGTTGATTTCAATAACAAACGTAGGATTGTCCGCGCGCTGGAAGTTTGCCTTTTGAGCGGAACGCCATTTTCCGAACAGCAGAAAAAAGGCGAGCCATTGTATGAGTTCTTGCAGATTGGCATTGAAGTGCCGCGCGAAGAACTTTACGCGCGCATTGACAAACGAATTGATGATATGATGAAGCTGGGACTTTTGAAAGAAGTGGAGAATTTGCTAAAACAAAAATACAACTGGGATTTGCCGAGCTTGAGCGGCATTGGTTACAGCCAGTTTAAGGGCTATTTTGAAAAACAATACAGTTTGGATCAAGCGATTGAATTTTTGAAGCGCGACACCCGCCGTTATGCCAAACGGCAGGCAACCTGGTTCAGGCGCGATTCGCGGATAAAGTGGTGTAAAGATTATGAAGAGGCGGAGGGGTTGGTTAGTGGGTTTTTAAACGCAAGTTAATGTATACTAATTAAAGTCATTGCGAGCCATCGCAGGCGAAGCAATCCACACCGTTATTGAGTTCTCTCGCGATTGCTGGATTGCTTCGTCAGCGCCTCATCGGCGCTTCCTCGCAATGACATGATCATATGTCAATATCAAACACATTAAATAAATTGATGAGGCCGTCGGTTGGCAAGAGCGCGAATTTTCCCGCGTTGAATAAACCAATATCAACGACTTCCATCAGCCGACTGAATTCTTCTTCAAATGTAAGAACTTCGGTTTTTGATAAGCCGACCGAACCTGTCGGCGCGGGCGGTTTGAATAGTAAAGATGAGCAGGCGGCGATGGATGATAGAAGATACGGCTATGTCAGGGGACTGATAAAACAGCGGCAGGAAAAAGAAGCGGAAACAGCCGGCGCATCAGGTGCTCCGTCTAGGTTTAAATTAAAATTTGGCACTGGCGCGGCTTTTCATCATACCAGAAAAAAAGGACTTGATTGGAAATTGAAAGAGATGCGGTATAGAAATTTGAAAGCCTTGAGACATTTGTCAGATACGGATATCAGGTTTTTTGGCGATATGGTTAAAAGATACGCTTTGAGCAAAAAAACCGGGGTCGGATATAATTGGATTGATAAAAAACACATGAAAAACGAAGTGGCGCGCGCTTGGCACGCGGGGAAAATCAGCCGCGATGACCGGAAAGATTTTAACACGATGATTGATCAGCTGGAATAGCGGGATTATTTTAATTTTTCCCTCAACAATTGTTCCACCACTTTCGGATCAGCCGAACCCTCGGTGGCTTTCATTGCCATGCCGATTAAAAATTTAATAATCGGTTCTTTGCCGGCCTTAAAATCAGCGGCTTGTTTGGGATAACTTTTAATTACCTCAGCGACTACTTCGCTGATTTTGTTTTCGTCGTCAACTTGCCCCCAGCCTTTTTCTTCCATAATATGGGTCGGGTCTTTATCAGTTTTTGATCCAGCCATGATTAAAAGAATTTTTTGCGCGTTGGTGGAGTTTACGCGATTATCGTAAATTAAAGCGACGAGCTCCGCGAAATTTTCGGCGGAAAATTTTACATCGGTAATAGTCATTTTTTTCTCCGCCAAAATTCCCATCAGTTTGGAAGTGATCCATCCGCCGGCCAGCCGCGCAATTTTCTGCGGCACTTTTTCGGCTTTGTTTTTTGATTCAGGTAAAGAATCCAACCACTCAACAACCTCACTCATTACTTTTTCCGTAAAATCCGCCCAATCTTTATCCTCGCTTAAAATTTTCGCGTCAGCGTAAGATAGACCGTATTCTCCATGAAAGCGGCTTCGTTTTTTCAAGGGCAATTCCGGCAAAGAAATTTTTCCCGCGATTTTTTCCGGATGAAACGGCGGAATGTCCGGCTCGGGAAAGTAACGATAGTCAGCCGCGTTTTCTTTAACGCGCTGTAACACGGTCTCGCCTTTATTTTCATCCCAGCCGCGGGTTTGTTGCGGCCAAGTCTCGTTTTTTCCCAATAATTCCGTCTGCCGTTTGATTTCAAACTCCAGCGCTTTTTCCACGGCGCGGAAAGAATTGATATTTTTTACTTCCACTTTATTATTCAGTTTGTAATCGCCCAATGATTTTACTTTGCCATCAACAATTTCAAATTTGCCGGCCTCTTGAACGGAAATATTCGCTTCACAGCGCAGATGGCCTTTTTCCATGTCAGCGTCGCTCACTCCCAAGTATCTAAAAATACTGCGCAATTCTTGGCAATAAACTTTCGCTTCCAGCGCTGTTTTGAAATCAGGGTCGGTTACTATTTCTACAAGTGGAGTTCCCGCCCGATTGAAATCAACCAGCGTGTTGCCTTTGGTGTCGTGAGTCAGTTTTGCTGTGTCTTCTTCCAAATGCGCGCGAGTGATATTTATTTTCGCGGTTTCTCGGACGTTATCATTGAGAGGGAAATCAAGAGTTATCGCGCCGCGTTCGGCAATCGGTTCATCATATTGCGAAATTTGGTAGCCCTTTGGCAGGTCCGGATAAAAATAGTGCTTGCGGTCAAATTTTGATAATTTTTTAATTTGGCATCCTAACGCTTTGCCAACTAAAACCGTCCAAGCGATTGCTTGTCTGTTGGGAACCGGAAGAGTGCCGGGTTGCGCGGTGCAAATCGGGCAGATGTTTGTATTTGGCTCTTTAAAATCCGGATCATTTTTACAACCGCAAAACATCTTGCTTTTTGTTTTAAGCTCAACATGAACCTCCATGCCGATGATGGCAGTGTATTTTGACATGTTTATATTTTTTGTTCAGTTTGCGCCGGACCGAGTTTCTTTAATTCTTCGTAGAGGATGATGGCGGTGGCGAAAGCGACTGGCGTTAGGAGGAGGGAGACAGTATGTATAAAAAC
The DNA here is from genome assembly GCA_016207245.1 of Candidatus Magasanikiibacteriota bacterium. Classification (GTDB taxonomy): domain Bacteria; phylum Patescibacteriota; class Patescibacteriia; order Magasanikbacterales; family UBA922; genus 2-12-FULL-43-12. The sequence continues at coordinate 17,359 of JACQQA010000011.1, forward strand.
GTTATAAAGCAAGCCATCCCCAAAAATTTGTGACAATGGCGCGACGAATAGCGCGTAAACGAGAGAGACAACAAAAGCTGTCAGCAAAAAACGCCACAAAATTGCCCACCAACGGCCCTTTGTGATTGCCATACTGAATTTGATAGAATCTTTGATCGAGCGATCGGCTAGCACTGTTTCGTAAACCGCGAAAGACAATTTGATCCCGAAAAATGTCGCATTTATCATACCAAGCATGAACACAACAAACATTCCCAGCATTAACATTGACATCGGATTATAAATATTAGAAATAAACAGGGGGGCAAATATAATTGCTACAAAGAAACGAGGGTCTGAAGAGCCGTTAGTGAAAGAAAGAGGAATAAAAAGTAGTAAGAGTAAAGCAGATGCTAATAGAGCAACCAAGAGAGATGTGCCAATTCCTTTCCAGAGTATTTTGTAGGCGTCTTTTAGGGCGGTTTTAATATCAGCCACTTTTTCTTTGTTGTAAATAAGGTTAATTGTTCGGAAAATACTGAAAACAATCCAGAAATAAATTATTTTTGCGATGATTGATACAGCGAATTTTATGATTGGTATACCTGTGAATTCAACTGCCAAATCTATCGCTGTCAGGATGAGGAGCAACGCAAGAAATTTTATGATAGTAACAAAGTTGTTTCGGTATAAATTAACACTCTGTTTAAGAAGTTCTACGGCGGAGATAAGCATACGTTTGATGGTTAAATTGTTAAATCTGCCTCATCGGCAGACAGGTTGTTAAATTGTTTTTTGAGTGATTGCCAGATTTTTTCGTGAATGATTTTTGGCGGGAGGATTTTGTTATTCCTGACGCATTCAATAATTTTAAATTCCGGATACCGTTTGTTTATTTCCAAATAAGCTTGTTCCGCGTCGCGGAGATGATTGAGATCGTCCTCGTGGATGTCGCGTTTTTTCCCTTTGAGATAGTTTCGTTCGCCTTTTTTGTCCACCAGTTGTTGAGAGATTTTCGGTGTAACATGTAAAATCAAATTGATGTCCGGTTTGGGAATGCCGAGTATATTATACTCTAAATTATACACCCAGTCCAAATATTGCCGGCGTTTTTTGGTATTTTTTATCTTGCCGCCCTGATGCCCCATGTTGGACGCGACATAGCGATTGGCAATAACAATTTTGCCTTGTTTCAGCCATTTTTTAATCTGATTAGCGGCCGCGAATCTGTCCACAGCATAGAGGATTGAAGCGCGATAAGGCCCGACTTCTGACGCGCTGCCAAACTCGCCGTTCAGATATTTTTCCACCAAAAAAGCGCTCGGCTTGCCATATTGCGGAAAACTTATATGCTCTACTTTTTTGTTAAGTTTTTTTAGTCGTTTAATTAAAAGACCGGTCTGCAGGGTTTTGCCCGAGCCGTCAGTGCCTTCGAGAAGAATGAATAGTCCGCGGCGATTGGCCATAAAAGTAGTAAAGTTGACTTTTAAGTAGCTGAACAATAGAAGATAAGAGATAAGTGATAGGCGGCTATCAATCTCATAATTATCTCCTATTTCATATCTTTTATCTCCCTTGTCTTACATATTTGACGAACGCAAAGCCATTATGTTTTTTTTCCGCGCAAATTTTCCACACTTTCGGATCAATCACCGGAAAAAACGCGTGGCAGTTTTCAATATCTTGATCCACCAAAGTTAAATCCAGAACATCCGCCATGCCGATCATCTCTTCAAAAATTCTTTGTCCGCCAAAGCCGATGATTTCTTCATTTTTATGCGCGGCAATGGCTTCGTTTACTGAATCAAAACGTTCCGCGCCGGTTGGCAATGGATAATTTTTATCGCGAGTAATTACGACGTTTGTTCTCTGCGGCAATGGCCGGCGGTTTTCCGGGATTGATTCCCAAGTTTTGCGGCCCATAATCAAAACTTTGCCTTTGGTAATTTCCCGCATCCGTTTCATATCTTCCGGAATATCCCAAGGAATGGCATTATCTTTGCCAATGCAATTGTTTTTAGAAATGGCGGCAACTAGTGTAATCATACTGCAATCGGTAATGGTATTCTTGGATAACTTTCATAGCCAACCAATTCCGTATCCGTATACTGCCAGTCAAAAATTGAAAAATTTTCGGCTTGCCCTGAGCCATGCCGAAGGGTTTGGATATGCGGCAGTGGATATTTATTTGGATCGCGGGTGAGTTGTTCTTTCGCGCCATCAAGGTGATTTAAGTAAATATGCGTGTCAGCCAAAAAGCCAACAAGTTTGCCTTCTTTTAATCCGGTTTCTTTGGCTAATAAGTGCAAGAGAAGCGCATAGCTGGATATATTAAACGGCAGGCCGAGCATGGTGTCAACCGAGCGCTGGTTCCAGAGCAGATTCAATCGGCTGTCAATCACGGTTATTTGAAAAAGATAGTGGCAAGGCGGCAGGGCCATCTGGTCTAACATACACGGATTCCACGCGGAAACAATCAGACGGCGGCTGGATGGGTCGGCTTTGATCGCGGAAATTAAATTTTTTAATTGGTCAACGCCCTTGCTGGTGTAATTAGTGTCATAGTTTTCATAATCCGCGTTAAAATGCCGCCATTGAAAACCGTAGATAGCGCCTAAATCGCGTTCGTTTTTCATTTTTAATTTTGTTTTTTCATCATGGGCGTACGGCACTTTTTTTGGATTGCACCATTCGTCCCAGATATGGCAGTTGCGGTCCAGAAGCCATTGTTTGTCAGTAATACCTCTGATAAAAAATTCCAGTTCCGCGGCCATGATTTTAAACGGCATTTTTTTAGTCGTTAACAGCGGATAGCCGTCAGTCATATCATGCTCAAACATCGCGCCGGCGATGGCCAAGACGCCGGTGCCGGTGCGATCGGCTTTTTTCACGCCTTCGTTAAGGACTTTTTGGATGATGTTGAGATAAGTCTGCATAGTTTTTATCCCGTCGTCCCAAACCCCCCTCTATTTTTATCCGCCATTTTATCAACTTCTTCCCACTCCGGCACATCCACGCGGACAAAAGCGGCCTGGCCGAGACGCTCGCCTTTTTCGACTTTTACTTCTTGATCAGTTAAATTATATACTTGCAATAAAATTTCATCTTTTTCGCCGCAGTAATCATTATCAATGTAGCCGGTGCTGACAAAGAGTCCTTTGCGCTTAAGAGTGCTTGAGCGATCTTTAATTTCCAGCATGTAACTTTTCGGAATTTCTATAATAATATTGGTGGGCAAGCGTTCCAATGATTTTGGCGGAACGACAGCGTCAACTCTGCTGTACAAATCAAATGCCACCGCGCCGGCAGTGTGGTATTCGGGGAGGGGGAATGATTTATCAATCCGTTTTATTTTTACTCGCATGTTGTTAAAAATTCTTCAATTTGTTTTTTGTAATCTTCAAGGGTGCTGGTGTTAAGAATCATATAATCTGCCATCGCAATTGGTCCGCCTTTGTCCAGATTTTCTATTTCCGCGTAATCGCGCGCCTTTGCCTGTTCTTTAGTTAGCGGACGGTTTTTAACATCTTTGTCGTTTGCTTCAATTTTCCTTTTTTCCAATCGTTCGTATCTTAATTTCGGCGGAGCGTAAACGCAAACAACAGTTAATCTGTCGTTGTAATAATCTTTTAGAACTTTGTATTCATCCCAGCTGTAAAGTCCGTCAGCGATAAGATTTTGTTTTTCCAACACAGTATCAAATTTTGGAATGTTCAATTTTGCGTAAGCCGTCATGCCATGTTCTTTGCGTAAGTTTTCCCGCACGGATTTTTCATTCGCTTCGTTCACTTCCAACCCGCGTTCTTTGATAATATCAATCGTCAGCTGGCCGAAACGGACATAACCCCACCCGCGTTTAACCAGCTCGTCAGCCAAGACGCTTTTTCCCGACCCGCACATGCCGACGATGGCAATGATTTTACATTCTGTCATATTTTTCAACTTCGTCTTCAAAAAATTTTAATCCGACGCCGGCAACGCGGAGAGTTTCTTCATCGCCGGCATGATATTTTTTCTCGCACACGACTTGTTTGATTCCAGCGTTAACAATCATTTTGGCGCAAGTGGAGCATGGTGTCATTTTGCAATAAAGCGTGGCTCCATCTATCGCCACTCCCAATTTTGCCGCTTGAACAATCGCGTTTTGTTCGGCGTGGGCCGTGCGCACGCAGTGCTGGCTCTGATGGCCGTCCTCGTGCGTTACGGTTTTCATCTGATGTCCGATTTCATCGCAGTGGGGGAGCCCCTTTGGCGAGCCGACATAGCCGGTAACTAATATTTGTCTGTTTTTGGCGATTACGCAACCGGAGCGTCCGCGGTCGCAGGTCGCGCGTTTGGCTACCGCTTTGCAGACCTCCATAAAGTATTCATCCCAGCTCGGACGGATGTATTTTTCTTTTTCTTTCGGCCCCCAATTTAACAAACTGTTTTTAATGCAAAATGGGATAATATGTTCTTTGAGAGATGGCGGCAGTTTGATTCCCTGTTGTTCATAATCTTTGCCAATGTATTTGCACTCTCTTAATTCCGGATCAGAGATTTTAATTTCTCCGACCAATTCCACCAAGTAGGCGGATAATCTAACAGTCATTCCCGGGTCAAATGATGCCAGCGCGCAAAAGTCGCCAAGTTTGCCGGTTATTGTCGCGTCACAATTTAGCTCCTCTTTGATCTCCCGCAAAAGCGCTTGTTCTTCGGTTTCGTCGCCTTCCGGTTTGCCACCTAAGTTTGTCCAAATGTCCCTTCCCTCTTTCCTTACCAAAAGAATCTTGTCGTTAAGGATAGGGATGGCCGCGATTTTATGAATTTCCGGCATATATTTTTAGTTAAAGTTCGGAGTTATTCTAACAAAAAGTCCCTTGAAGGGCAAGAGGGACATACGATAATTTTCAATTTACAATTTACAATTTTCAATGACCCTTATGACACCCGCATTGGCGTCGAGTTCAACTTCTTGGCCGTTTTTTAATAATTTCATCGCGTTTTTTACTCCGACTAAACAGGGTTTTTTTAATTCGCGGCTGATGATTGCCGCGTGGGACAAGATATTGCCCTGTTCGGTGATAATACCGGCGGCTTTCCGCATCAGCGGGAGGTAATCAATAGTGGTCATGAGGCAAACCAGAATTTCGCCATTTTCAAATGCGATTTGAGTTGGGTCAATCACGATTTTTATTTTACCATTTGTTTTGCCTGGCGAGGCATTTATCCCCGACAATACATCTTCTTTCGCGACTTGTGTAAGAGGGGGGAATTCACCCACCATTTTGTATAATATCCGGTTGTAGTCGATAAAAGAGATTCCTATTTCTGGCCAAACAACAAATTCAAAATATCCTTTGAGATAATCCTGCTTAGTAAACTCCGAGCTTAGGCTGTCCTTCAGTGTACCTTGTTTTTCTTTTGCTACCCGTAATAAATTGATCGCTTTTTTAATTATGTTAATTACCGTCGTATTGGTAGAAGAAAAAAACCAATCTAAAAAATCGTATCTGAAAACAATCGGCGGTTGATTATATAAGCCCTGGGTTAGCTGCCAATGCGCTCCGGGCGCGATTTCTCCCCATATTCCAGAATCGTTTATAACAAATATTGCCGAGTATGCAGTGTTGTCGCAGTGAGGAATTATCTCGGCTTTATAATCATCTGGATTGATGCCTAGTCCAGCAAACCATTTTAGGTTTTCAATAAGAGTTTTACCGCGAACGCGCAATTTTGGCAATCCGGCTTTGATCGGCACCAGTCTTAGCGCGCATTTTTCTTTTCCCTGAGTGCGTAGGACATCTAAAAAATTTTTTGATCTGTCAGCAATATCGCGCGCTGACAATTTTGTCGGGCGGTCATACTGTATGCCGAGCGTTTGATATAAAATTTCCAAGCGGTCGCGTTTATTATTATCTTCTTCCCGCAATTCCGCGACGTTTGTAATACCGGCCTGTTCCAACCATTCGGTGATTGATGGTTGTTTTTGATCAACTATTTCGGTCAGACTAGACACCATAATTTTGTATATATTTTTCTGCTTCGACGATGATTTTTCTTGCCACCGATACTGGATAGGCCGGACGCGAGCTTACTCCAGTCTCATGACACAGCATTATTCCATCCACTCTGTCTGTTACCATGTTGGTCAGATCAACAATTTCAGAACGTTGAGGAATAAAATTGTGAATTGTGCTTTCTAAAATTTGAGTGGAAATAATAATCGGCTTTTTGAGCGTGCGGCAAATTTTAATCAGCGTTTTTTGGTAGACTCCGAGTTTTTCATATGAGCCTTCTAGACCTAGATTACCCCGTTCAAGCAGTATCAAGTCTCCGAAAGGGACAATTTCCTCCAAATGATTGATGGCATTTTCTGTTTCAATTTTTAATATTATTTTTGGTTTGGTTTTCCACGCGGTATTTTTAATTGCTTTGTTATATTTTTGCGCGATTTCCGGCGTGTCCACAAACGGACAACCCAAGTAGTTTGGTTCAAGGTCAATGATTTGCGGCAGAAAATTTTGAATTATACTATTGATGTGGGTTTCAATGTGCTGATTATCAGGATTTTTCCAGTTTAATCCCTTATACGGGTATATTGTGCCTGAATTTAAAAATATGCATTCAGCGCTTTGGCGAGAGGAAATATCAATTACCTTGAGACTTATCTCCCCTTCATCAATTATTATTGTTTGTTCCGGGTAGAAGACGTCGCCTATATTGTCAAGTTGTACCGGCAGGTTGGTGTCTGGTGTGTTGGAAAAACTGCCCGATGAAAGAGTAATTTGTTGTCCGGCCCGCACATAAACTTCGTTTATGGAAAATCCGCCTAATCTGATTTTTGGATTAGGCAGATCAATTAGAATTTTAATATGAGCGTTTAATTCTTGGATTGCTGTTTTGGCAGTATCAATTGCTTCTATTTTTTCCGCGAGTGTACCATAAGATAGATTGAATCGCAATATATCTGTTCCGGCTAGGAGCATCTTTTTTATCACCGCTGGGTTTGAAGATAGTCGGGATACAGTTGAGATGATAAACATAGGCCATTATGCAGAACGAAAAAAAGATTTCCAGTCGCGAATAGTCTGTTCCATGTTTTCGTAAAAAGGGTGTTTTTGCCAATCGTATAATGGCTCTTGTTTGATTTGTTTTGCTATCAATCTCCGCATGTATTGGCTGAGAATTGGTGGGTTGCGCCAGAGGTAAATTTTATCATTTTCCTCCAAAAGCAAGTAGTTGTCTAAGTTTTTTTTGTACAGTTTGTTCAAAGCCGAGTAGTTTTTAATTTTTTCGGCTTTTCCCAGCTGTTTTTCAATGGCCGGTCTTAATGGTTGGTCGTGTGGCAAGATATGTAGGTGGGTATGTCCAACGCAGCAGCCAGCCTTGTTGTTGTTGCCGCCGCCGTGTTCAAAGCTGATTATAGATTTGCAGTTCGTGCGGTTTTTAATGAAAGACTGGATTTTTTTCTTTAAAAGTTCAAATTCAAGATTTATTTTTTTATCAGTCAGAACCGCGTGTAAGGCATTGTGATGTTCTTGCGAAATTATTAATATATAATAAGGAACAAAGGCGCCTAAGGCAGGCATAACAAAAAAATTTTTGGTTTTTTCAAGAATTTCCTCTCGTAATTTTGGAGCGTTACAAAATGGGCATTCCATATGGTATTATTAAACGCCACCCAAAAGGTGGCGTTTAATAATTAGTTTATAATCTCCACTTTTATTCCCGGCCCCATCGTGCTGGACAGATAAATCGCTTGAATATAAGTTCCTTTGGCCGAGGATGGTTTCGCTTTTTTCAGCGCTTCCATGAAAGCGATAAAATTTTCTTTCAATTGCGCTTCGGCAAAACTCGCCTTACCGATGGTTTGATGTACATTGCCGGTGTCGTCGTTTTTGAAAGTGAATTTGCCTTTTTTTAATTCGCCAATCATTTTCTTCAAATCCGTGCCGACCGTTTCGGTTTTCGGGCTCGGCATCAAACCTTTTGGACCCAAGACTTTGGCCGCGCTCGCCAATTTCGGCATCATTTCCGGCGTGGCGACCGCGATTTCAAAATCAAACTTGCCGGTGTCTTTTATTTTTTTGATGTCTTCTTCGGTCAGGACTAAATCCGCGCCGGCTTCTTTAGCCGCCTTCTCATCATTCGGTCCGACAAAAGCGGCGAGTTTTTTTGTTTTGCCTGTGCCATGCGGCAAAGCGACTGTCGCGCGAATTTGCTGTTCGCTTTTTTTCGGGTCAACTCCCAAACGGACGTGCGCTTCAATTGAAGCGTCAAATTTCGTGTTGCTGGTTTTTTTTGCCAGCGCAATTGCCTCGTCAACGCCGTAAATTTTATTTTTGTCCACGAGTTCGTTTAACGCTTTCATTCTTTTATTCATACCAATGTTATTTAGTGGTTCAAGCCCCGCCTCGTCGGCGGGTCCCACCAGTTAATAAACGCACCCTATTTATACTAGATTGGTTGGCGGTTGTCAAGGCCTGTTATCCTGCCAGGTTTTAGTACAATAATTGGCGCGATAGGCGCCGGTAAAATAGGCCGGGCAAGTGTTATCAAGGTCATTGCTTGGATAACAGATAATATTGCCGTTTTGGTTATATAAAGTCGTGGCGCAGCCATCACAGCCGGGTGAAAAGTAATAAGCGGTGTTTCCGGAATAGGCGCATTTTTCAATAAACGCTGGAGGATTTGATTTTGGCGCGGAAAGCGCGAAGTCTTTGATTATTCCGAGCCACCCCGACGGATCAGTGGTGTTTTGGCTATCAACAGTAACTATTTTTTCAGTTTGGCCGCTTGGGTTATCTTGCGCTATTTGTTTTTGTTCGGCTGGAGCGCAAACGCCTGTATGGGAGATAATTATGCCCTGAACTTGCGCCAAGCAGGAGTTGGTAAAATTTATGCCGTTCGCGCCGCAGACAGGCTCGTATTCATTGGTACACGCGGTAAAATCATTGTTTTTTTCCGTCACAGTGTAAGTTTCCGCTCCTTGTCCCGGTGCGCAGGCTTGCTTGAAATATTTTTCCGCTTCGCATTCGGTGGTGTCGGCGAAACGGCAGTAGGCGATAGAGCTGGATGTGGTTTCGTTGAAGCGAATGATTAGTTCATTGCCGGTTTTTTTGCAATAAGCGTAAGCCGGATTTGCCGAGGTGTCAATTTGCGGTTTCTTTTTTACCACTTCGGCCGTACTTGTTACTGTGTTGTTTACAGCTGTTTTTGGAGATTTGGTAAAACAGCCTGCACCGAGAAGGACGAGGGCGGAGGTTAAGATGGCAATGGCGAAAACTGATCGGCGCATAATTGATTTGCTGATTTTCTAACGGTTTCCTCTTTATGTAACTTAGCCCCTTTACTCTCGTTGAGACCCCCTCCTGCCTCCCCCTACAAGGGGGAGGGACTTAATTCAAAAATTGTTTTAAAATTTTCGCTGAATTTTGCAGCTTCTTTTTTTCTTTTGCATTTAACGGCAGTGGCCAGATTTTTTCTACACCGTTTCTTCCCAGCACCGCCGGCATGCCGAGACAAACATTGTTTACGCCTTGGCACTCTAACAGCCGGCTGGAAATCGGCATTATTTTGTGTTGATTATATAAAATCGCTTCAATAATATCAGACAGCACCAGAGCGATGCCGTAGAAAGTCGCGCCTTTGCGGTTGATAATTTCATACGCTTCTTTTTTGACTTTCTTTTCAATTTCTATTTTGTCTTTGGCGGTTATTTCTTTTATTTTATCAATCGGAACGCCGCCGACTGTCACTGTGCTCCAGGCGACGAACTCGCTGTCGCCGTGTTCTCCCAAAATATAACCGTGCACGCTCTGCGGACTGACTTTTAATTTTTTCGCCAATGTTGCTTTAAGTCGCATCGTGTCCAGTGTCGTGCCGCTACCGAAAACTTGTTGGCGCGGCAGACCGCTAAGTTTTTGCGCCGCAAGAGCCAGAACATCAACCGGGTTGGCAACCATAATAATAATCGCGGTGGATTTTAGTTTGCCGATTTGTTTGAAAATGGATTTTTGAATTTCCGTGTTTTTTTTCACCAAGTCCAAACGAGTTTCTCCCGGCTTCTGCGGCGCGCCCGCGGTGATGACAATAATATCCGCGTCGCGCGCGTCCTTGAAATCCGCGCCTTTGACGCATCCGGTTTCCACCAAACACAAACCATCGGCGATATCCATCACCTCGCCTTCTTCTTTGGTTTCGTTGACATCAATTAATAATATTTCCGCGGCCAGATTTTTTAAGGTGGCCGTGTAAGCGGTGGTCGCGCCAACCGCTCCCGCGCCGATGATGGCGATTTTTGATTGTGGAATCATAAAGCGATGAATTATAGTATGAATTGATGGCTATATTATACCATCTTTGGCTAATAAAACAACCCGCTTCGTGGCGGGTTTGTTTCGTGTTCTATGTTTAATGTTCCATGTTTAATCCTCAACGGTAACGCCCATCTGTCTGGCGGTTCCCGCAAGAGATCGCACGGCCGAGTCAAGATCTTCCGTATTCATGTCTTTCATTTTCACTTCCGCGATTTTTTTAAGCTGGGCTTTGGTGATTTTACCGACCTTGTCTTTCAATGGGTTCGCGGCGCCTTTTTGCAGGCCAATCGCTTTTTTGATCAGTTCGCTGGCCGGCGCTACTTTGGTTATGAAGCTGAAAGATCTGTCTTCATAAACATTAATAATCACCGGCACGGTTTCGCCTTTGCGGTCTTGAGTTTTTTCGTTGAATTCTTTGCAAAAGCCCTGGATATTCACGCCATGCTGGCCCAGAGCCGGTCCGACCGGTGGCGCCGGATTAGCCGCTCCGCCGGTAATTTGCAGTTTGATTTGGGTTACCAATTTCTTTGCCATATTTAGTAGACTATGGACGATAGACTATTGACTATGGTATGTTGAGAAGCCTCTTTTGAGAGCAACACCCAAGCAACTATCTATTGTCTTTGTAAATAATTTATCAATGAATGGATTTTTTTACTCAATAATTCTGATTTTCTATCCGAACCTTCCGTAATATTCAGCATTACAGACAACCCGGCGCGTCTTAACTGATTTGATAATGCAAATAACTCCTCTTTTGGGAATTGTTTTGTAACTGAGTAGATTAGATTTGCATATTCTCTAGCCAGTTTCCAAATCTCCAAGTTTTCAAATCTATAGACCATAGTCTATCGTCCATAGTCCACTTATATTTTTTTCACCTGCAACGCATCCAGTTCCACCGGCGTTTCCCGGCCGAACATGTTGACCAGAACTTTGACTTTTCCGCGTTCTTCATCCACATTGGAAATTTTGCCTTCAAAATTTTTGAACGGGCCGTCAGTGATGCGGACAGCTTCGTTGAGCGACACGTCAATTTGGTGTGTTGGTTCGTCCACACCCATTCTTTTTTGCAAAACATCTATCTCTTTCTGGTCAATCGGGGTTGGCGTGGTGCCGGAGCCGATGAAGCCTGTAACATTCGGAGTATTTCTGACCACATACCATGAATCATCGGTAACAATCATCTCTACCAAAACATAGCCCGGGAAGATTTTTTCTTCAATCACATTCCGTTTGCCGTTTTTGATTTTAATCTTTTTTTCTTTCGCCACCAAGACGCCGAAGATTTTGTCGCGCATGTCAAAAGATTCAATTCTTTGTTCCAAATTGCGCTTGACGTTTTCTTCATAGCCGCTGTAGGTATGCAATACATACCAGCGTCGGCCCAATTGGAGGTTTTGTTTAGCCATAGTTTTATTTGATAATTTTTTCCAGTCCCAAATTAAACGCGTAATCTAGAATGCCAAAAAATATCGCAATGCCGAGGCTTAAGCCGATCACAATTAAAGTATAGGTTGTGGTCTGCTTTTTTGTCGGCCAGACGACTTTCTTCATTTCCGCGACTGATTCTTTGAAATAGTTTTTTAGTTTGTAGATTGGATTCATATTGATTTATTAAGGGATCCTTCGCTTCTCCGCCTCATCGGCGGATCGCTCAGGATAGTTGGAATTCTCGAGAATTCCAACTATCTAAAAACGGCCTTTGGCCGCTTGATTGTTAATATAGTATAATAATGGCGAGGTTTTGTCAATGGGTTCAGCTGTGCATAATTTTTTGGCTTATTTTAGTTAATAAACCAAACAAAAAACCGTCTCTGTGCAAAACCGAGACGGTTTTTTTGTGTTTTGTTAATTGTGTTTTGTGTTCTGTATTATATATCAAGGTTCTTCACACTCTTCGCGTGCGTCTGGATAAACTTCTTTCTCGGCGCGACTTCGGAGCCCATCAACACATCAAAAATTTCACTCGCGGCTTCGGCGTCTTCAATCACGACCTTTTTCATCAAACGATTTTCCGGATTCATGGTTGTTTCCCAAAGCTGTTCCGGGTTCATTTCGCCCAAACCTTTGTAGCGTTGAATATTTAGTTTTTTAGTCGCTTGATTGGCTTTCGTGGTTTTGGTCTTTTCCGTTTCGTTCTCGTTGGTTTCGGTTTCTTCATCATGAACAATTAAATCTTCGTCTTTAACCCCGTGATCGGTTTTATATTTTTCCAGCGCTTCTTCATTATATATCCAAGTAACGCTTTTGCCGTCTTTGATGCTGAATAGCGGCGGCTGAGCGATAAAGATGTGGCCCTGATAAATTAGATCCGGAAAATAGCGGAAGAAAAGAGTTAGAAGTAAAGTGCGGATATGCGCGCCGTCTACATCGGCATCAGACATGATGATAACCTTGTGGTAGCGGAGTTTCGTCACGTCAAATTGTTCGCCAATATTCGTTCCCATGGCGATAATCAAGGATTTTAATTCGTTGTTTGTTAAAATTTTATCCAAGCGCGCGCGTTCAACATTCAACACCTTTCCGCGTAACGGGAGAATCGCTTGGGTGTGTCGGTCGCGGCCTTGTTTGGCCGACCCCCCCGCGGAATCGCCTTCCACTATATATAGTTCGGATTCGCTCGCGTCTTTGCTGGAACAATCCGCCAGTTTGCCGGGCAGAGTAAAGCCTTCCAGCGCGCCTTTGCGCAAAACCGTTTCGCGCGCGATGCGGGCCGCGTTTCTGGCTTTGGCCGCCAGGATGCATTTGGCGAGAATTCCTTCCGCGTCGCGCGGATTTTCTTCCAAGAAAATGGCGAGCGCGTCGGACAGCACGGTTTCCACCGCCGGTTTTACGTCAGGATTGCCGAGTTTTGATTTTGTTTGTCCTTCAAACTGCGGTTCCGGAATTTTTACAGAAATAATCGCAGTCAAACCCTCGCGCACATCATCGCCGGAAAGATTGGCGTCTTTTTCTTTCAGCACGCCCTTGTTGCGCGCGTAATTATTCAGTGTGCGGGTTAAAGCGGCGCGGAAACCGGCGACATGCATGCCTCCGTCCGGATTGGTGATGTTGTTGGCGAAAGCGTACAAGTATTCGGAGTAGCTGTCAGTATATTGCAAAGCGATTTCAACGTTAATTTTATCAACTTGTTTCTCCACGTAAAAAATATTATCGTGCTTGACTTCGTTGTTTTTGTTTAAGTGTTTTACATAGCTCGCGATGCCGCCTTCAAAATAAAATTGATATTTGCTGATCGGCAATTGCGCCGCGGTTTTGTCTTTGGTTTTTTCGTCAAGAGTGCGTTCGTCAATAATCGTGAGATGCACGCCTTTGGTTAAATATGCCTGCTGGCGCAAGTGGTCAATAATTGTTTTCCATTCATAATCCAGTGTTTCAAAAATACTTTTGTCAGCGTGAAAAATAATCGTGGTGCCGGTGATTTTTGTTTTACCGACCGGCGCGACTTTTTTCACCGGCTTGCCGCAATGATAAGTTTGCGTCCAGATTTTTCCATCGCGGTGCACATACGCGCGCATTTCGGTTGACAGCGCGTTTACGACCGACACGCCGACGCCGTGCAGGCCGCCGGAAACTTTGTATCCGCCGTCGCCGAATTTTCCGCCGGCGTGGAGTTTTGTCAGCACCACTTCCAAAGCGCTTGTTTTTTCGGTCGGGTGAATGTCCACCGGAATGCCGCGGCCGTCATCAGTTACCGAAACCCAGTTTTCCGGCAAAAGTTTGATTTCAACATTTTTGCAATAACCGGCCATGGCTTCGTCAAAAGCATTATCAACCACTTCCCAGATCAAATGGTGCAATCCGGCCGTTCCGGTGGAGCCGATATACATGCCCGGTCGCCGCCTCACCGCTTCCAAACCTTCCAGTACCGTGATGTTTTTGGCGCTGTAACCGGTGTCAGACTTGGAGCGTGGGGCGGAGCCTGTCTGCCGATGAGGCAGAGACTTGGGGACTACGGCTTGTTTTGGTTTGGTTTCGGTTCGGGCTTTATTGACTTTAAGGACTTTATGAACTTTGGACTTTGATTCAATTCTTCCCTTCATTACTCGTTTGATTGGCATAGTTTTTTATATAAAAGACGGTGATATTATAGCACGAACGCAATTAACGTTCAAGTGGCGATGTGGTAGCGTGGTGTGGTGGTGTGGTTATGGTGTGTGATATAATCAAGCTGATTTAATTACTAAAATATGCCCATTCACATTCCACCAAACGAAATCAGTTTAACTTTCGCGCGATCGTCCGGCGCGGGCGGGCAGAATGTTAACAAGACTTCAACCAAAGCGATTTTGCGCTGGCCAGTCGGGCATTCGCTGGTTTTGTCGTATGAAGAAAAAACTCGCGCGCGGATAAAATTAGCGAATAAAATAAACAATAATGATGAAGTGGTGATAATGTCGGAAGAAGAACGTTCACAGCCGCAAAATCGCGCGCTGGCAATTTCTAATTTGCAAGCATTGGTAAATCAAGCGTTACGCGCGCCAAAAAAACGCCGGCCAACCATGCCCACGAAGGCGTCTAAATTACGCCGCTTAGAATCTAAGAAAATTCGTTCGCGAGTGAAGGCGGGGAGGGCGAGGGCGTATGATGTGTGATGTGGGTGTATGATGATTATTTAAAATAATTTTATGACTCAAGCGCAAGCGCTGGCGATACTTAAAACCGGCGCGAATGTTTTTTTGACCGGCGAGCCCGGGGCAGGCAAAACGCATACTATCAATGAGTACGCGGCGTATTTGCGCGCGCGTGATATTGAGCCGGCGGTCACCGCTTCCACCGGCATTGCCGCCACGCATTTGGGGGGAATGACGATTCATTCTTGGAGCGGAATAGGAATTAAATCTGAACTGGACAAGCGCACTCTCCATGATATCGCCAATAATAAATATATTATCAAACGCGTCCAACCCGCGAAAGTTTTGATTATTGACGAGGTTTCCATGCTTTCTCCCGGGACATTGGCAATGGTTGATGCGGTTTGCCGCATGATTAAACAAAATGCCGAACCGTTTGGCGGCCTGCAGGTGATTTTTGTCGGCGATTTTTTTCAGCTTCCGCCGATTATTAAAAAAGATTATAAAGATTATAATGAAAGTGAACAGCAAGAGTTTTTTGAAGAGCAGGTTTCACGTTTTGCTTTTGATTCACCAGCATGGGAACGAGCCAAGCCGGTGGTTTGTTATCTTACCGAGCAATATCGGCAGGATGACAATGTTTTTTTGAATATATTATCAGCGATTCGGCATAATGTTTTTGACGATAATCATTTGCGCCATCTTATCGCGCGAAAAGTGGAACAACAATCTGCGCCGGTTGACGCGCCTAAACTTTTTTCGCATAATGTTAATGTTGATAGTGTTAATGAGGCGATGTTAGATGAACTCCCAAGCCAGAGACATACTTTTAAATCAACCTCAGACGGTCATCACGCTTTGGTTGCGGTTTTGCAAAGAGGCTGTCTGTCGCCGGAAACGCTTTGCCTTAAAATCGGCGCGGCGGTGATGTTCACAAAAAATAATCAACGGGAAGGTTTTGTGAATGGCACGCTGGGCGAGGTTTTGGGGTTTGACAAAGAAAGCGGTTTGCCGATCGTGCGAACGCGTGGCGGCACAAAGATTGAAGTTGAGAAAATGAACTGGATCATAGAAGAAAACGGCGAAGTCCGTGCGCAAATCACCCAACTGCCTTTGCGTTTGGCCTGGGCGATTACCGTGCACAAAAGTCAGGGGATGAGTTTGGACGAAGCGGTGATGGATCTTTCGCAAGTTTTTGAATTCGGGCAGGGCTATGTCGCGTTGTCGCGGGTGCGGCGGCTGGCCGGCCTGCATTTGTTGGGCTGGAATGACCGCGCGTTTCAAGTGCATCCGGAAGTTTTGGCGAAAGACGAATCATTTCGTCTGGCTTCGCAAGAAGCGGAAACGATGTTTGCTAAAATCTCGCCGGCTGAAATGGAACAAAAACATAAAGACTTTATTTCTTCCAGCGGCGGAAAAGAAGCCGGCGCGCGGGCGACGTATTTTAAGGCGGTGAAGAAAAAGAAGAAGAAGGTGAAGAAAAGAAAAACAGCGTGGGGAGGGTGGGGC
>JACQQA010000012.1 GCA_016207245.1 Candidatus Magasanikiibacteriota bacterium
GCCGAGAGTGACCGCGCCGTCTAGAGTGGCGGCGCCAACAGCGTGTAAGGTGCCGGAGGCACTAACATTACCAGAAGAATCAACACTGAAATAACCTGAATCGTAGGTGTTTAAAACCTGATTAAGATTAAAAGCGGTCCTGGATAAAGTTGTCGTTGAGTTTACGCCATTAGAGATGGTCAAAGTACCCAACCTACCACTTACAGTTATGTCGTCATTCACCGCGTCACCGAGGGTGACGGCGCCATAAGCAGTAAACGCTCCTGTTGTCTGTAAAGTACCAGTTACAAAAGTGTTCCCTGTAAGAGTGGTAACACCTGTAACACCCAAAGTTCCGCCGACTGAAACGTTGTTGCCAACACTTGTCGCGCCAAACACTACCGCTGGCATCAACACTAACCCGATTATTGCTACCAAAAGGTAGAATAATCTTTTTCTGCTGTACATAGAGTTGTACATATTAAAAATGAAGTTTAATAAATAAATTAAAAAATTTTCGCCTTTATTAAAAATAAATTCCGTTAATAGTATAGCATAAATCGCGCAAGTAATCCAAAGTAAGAAGGTGTGGATAACTTTTTTCTCTTTCCTTCCCTTGCCAAAATACATTTTTATTACTATACTGAACACACTGCTAATAAAATCTATGCCTAAAATATTATACGTAATTACTCAAGGCGAATGGGGCGGCGCGCAGAGATATGTTTTTGATCTTGTAACCAACTTAAAATATGATTTTGAAATTACTGTAGCGGTTGGGGAATCGGCTGGACGGGTAGATTTGCAGAACAAACTACGATCATGGAACACGAAACATGGAGCATTGAACATTTCGATCATACCACTAAAATACCTTATCAGACAGATTTCTCCATTCCACGACATTCTGGCTGTGTTTGAGATAGTTAAACTGTGCAAAACTCTCAAACCTGATGCTGTCCACCTTAACAGCTCCAAAGCCGGCATCATCGGCTCATTGGCCAGACTATTGACTATAGACTATAGTCTATTGACTATCTACACCGTCCACGGCTGGGTATTCAACGAGCCAAACCGAAAAATCGACCAATGGTTTTACCGATTTTTGGAAAAATTTACGGCGCGATGGAAAGATAAAATAATTGTGCTATCGCCGCAAGATTTCACGAGTGGCAAACGGCTTGGCATTCCGGAAAAAAAACTAATTGAGATTCCGTTGGGAATTGAGACGCCGGAGTTTTTATATAGAGAGGAAGCGAGACGATTTCTAAATCCCCGCATTCGCGGGGATGACATTATAATTGGGACTATTGCCAATCTTTATAAAACCAAGGGGATAGATATTCTAATTGAAGCTATAAATCTGTTAAAAAGGAATCCTTCGGCTCATCCGCCTGCGGGCGGATTCGCTCAGGATGACAGTACGCGAGTCATCGTCATTGGCGAAGGGCCGGAGAGGAAAAAACTGGAAAGTTTGATTAAAAAATATAATCTGGAAAATACCGTGTTTTTAATCGGCGCGCTTGATAACGCCGCGCAATATTTGCCGGCATTTGATATTTTTGTTCTGCCATCGCGCAAAGAAGGTTTCCCATACACGTTGTTGGAAGCTATAGCAAGCAAGGTTCCAATCATCACCACTAACGTAGGTGGAATACCATCGCTGATTGAAAACAAAAAAAATGGACTATTAATCCCGCCTGAAAATCCACAAGATTTATCTGATGCCGTGCTTTACGCACTCAATCATCTTGAAGAAATGAAACTAATGGCTAAACGCAATGAAAAAGAGGAAAAACAAGATTTGCCAAAGATGTTAAATCAAACTACTTTGCTTTATTTACCTTAATAACGGCCGTTGTCACCATATCTCTGACACTTTTGCCGGCGTCAGTAAAAATAATATCCCGCTTTTCCGCTTCTTTAATAGTCTCTTTGGCTTTATCAATCTCCCCTGCTTCATAATACACCAAGGCCAACCGCCACCAACTCTCCCCTATCGCCGCGTCATCATCTATCGCTGTTTGCAGCAAAGAAATGGCTTCATCTGATTTGTCCATTAATAGCTCAAGCATTGATAATTGGTAAATAATTTGTTGACGTTTCGGTGATTTAACAAACGCATCTTTTAAAACCGCCTCGGCTTCAGCCAGTGATTGCGGCGGATTTTTCAACACCATCATCCCCTGTTGAATTAACTGCGCCAACTGAAGATGCGTGCGGATATCCAGCGGATGCAAAACTAAATTCTTTTTTGACTCATCATAACCAATCTGATACAGCTTTTTCGCCTTATCAACAAAACCCGCATTAACGTATTGCGGAATAATCATAATCAAACTCCGCACAAAATCACTGCGAATATCATCAATATGCGGAGAGCCGGCCTCCACTGCTTTTTGATACGTCTCCGCCACCATCTGTCCGTTCTGCATCGCCCCCAAAACTCGCAGACTGGTCATGTTCGCGCGGGCGACATTAATGTTCGTTGAGTAAATCAAAAATAATACCGCGACCGACACTGTCACTGTCAAAGCCGGTGAAATCGTTTTTTCTTTTTTTTCTTTTATCCGTAAATCCGCATCATTTGGGCATCTGGATACTGAATTGATAAAAGCCAGAAAGAAAAAAAAGTAAAGATAAGAAGTTGGATTTTCAAACACAGTTGAATTGTGTACAAAGTGACCGACCAAAAAAGCCGAACCGATCGCAAAAATATGTTTGTCTATTCTGCCTTCTTTCCACGCGCGCCAAAGACAGAATATTGAAACAACAAACAACGCGGCGTATGCCAATAAACCGATAATCCCTTGCACCGCCAAAGTGTTAAAAATCGCGCTATGAGCGTTGTCAAACCATGTCTCACCCCACCCCCGTTCTAAAAATTCCGACCGATAATATTTATTAAACGCGTAATAAAAATTGTTCGGACCCCAGCCAAAAACCGGCTTATCTTTCCATGCTTGCGTCGCTATTTTCCATGCCATAACACGGGTCGCGCCGGTGCTGGAAGTGAATGAAACGCTAAACAGCCTACCGATAGCGGGAATTCGTTGGACAAAATTAGTTTGTCTGAACGCGAACAACACACCAAAAATTATTACACCGCCCACAATCACCGCGCCAATCGTCTGTCTTATTTTTTTATGTTCTTTCAGCGTGAAAAAATAACTTGTCATTAGAACACCGACGCTGGCAATTAAACCCAAAAGCGTGCCGCGCGTGCCGCCCAAAAATATTCCGAGAAAACCGAGGACTCCGCCGACAACCGCGAAATACTTCCATCCCTTGACTGACTCTTTCCAAAAAAGAATCAGACCCACATAAAACAAAAATAGACCATAACCGCTGTAATAAATTGGATTGCCAAGAGTCGCTGATACGCGGCTACTACCACGGTTTAACAGCAACTCCGGATTGATTTTTTGCAACACGCCAATCAACATAACCACACTGCCAGCAAATAAGAAAAAACGCAAAAGCCATCTCCAATCATTCTTTTCCTTGATCACCGATGTGGCGATGAAATAATAAACTGCATAATGAAAAATCGTGAACAAACCAAGCATCCGTTCGTGGTTATCCCAGAAACTTCGATACCAATCAGCTCCGGCAAACGTAGAAATAAGAAAACTGAAAAAGAAAGCAATAACAGCAATATTAATTAATGTCACTCTCGGTCTATACCTCGTATAATCGCTAACCAACAGCACAACATAGGCGCCTAACATTAATAGAGTCAGACTGCGAAAAATAATGATCTTTGGCACGATAAACGGAAAAATAAATTTAGAAGAAACCAGTACCAGAGGCACAAAAAAAGTCGCGACAACGCACAATTTTATGAATTGCTCCAGCTTTTTTCTCATAAATATTATTTAATCAAACCGCCAAAATCTTTCTGAAAACTGGTGTTATCAGGATACCTGGCCAATAATTTTTTTGTGTATTCCCCAGCCTTGGTTGTATCATTTATCCTTTGATAGAACGTAATCAGCCCAACCAAAAGATCGGGATCATCTTCTAAATTTTGCAACCCTTGTAAATAAACTCCTTCGGACTTATCCAATTGATTAAGTCGAAATTCATACAATTTAGCCAAACTAATGTAAACATCCGGCTTCGTGTAATCTATCGTTATGGCTTTTTGGTAATACTCCGCCGCCAAAGAATAATTTTTCTTTTGTCTTTCATAAATATCCGCTAAACTCAAGACAGCGCTAATCGTGCTTTTATTAAATTCTATTGCTTTCTCGTACGCGGGTATAGCGCGATCATAATCTCTGATAAACTCATACATATTCCCTATAACCACCCAAGTCCAATTATTGTTTTTATCCTTTCCATACAAGTCTTTGGCTTCCGCTAATTTCCCGGCTAGCCGTTCTTTTTTAGCATCATCAAAATCAGCCGGAGCAACCACATTAAAAAGTTGCTCCTGATTTTCCAAACTTACATTCATGTTATCTGATCTGCCGGCGCGTTTATACCAAACGGCCGACATGACAGCTACCACTAACAATAAAATACCGACAAAAATCAAAATATTTTTCTTTGACAACATAATAAAAAAAATTAAAAATACGATGCTAACAATATAACACGATCACGATTTTTTAACAATAGCAAAACCCGCCTCTTCGGCGGGTTCGCTTCTGCTTTACTAAATCAAATTGTTTAGTAAGCAACAGTTTCCAGGGTGCTGGTTGTTGAAGACAATCCAGACACTAAGAAACCATTTGTCCAGTCAAGAGTCGCGTTTGAGTGTCCGGTAGCGCTCTTATCAGACCAAATGAAATCGTTCTGATGGGAGGCTCCGCTCGAAACCGCCGCGTGAGCGTTGAACTGAGACAACAGCAGGGTCGCGCCATCTTTCAATAACGCGCTGTCACCTGCCAAGCCCACTGATATGGAAGAACCAGTGGTTACACCGGAGATATTACCTCTCAAGAGGAATGTCCTCGGTATTCCTGTGGCTACCGTGATTTCACCGGATGAGTAATTGGTACTCCAATCCGTGCTAGTGGTGTTCCACACATAACCTAGGTAAGCGTTCGTACCGCCGCCGCTGCCAGTATCATTAATCTGTACTTCCGTTGATTCCGTTACGTCGTACAAATATAATGAGCTGGCCGCAACTGTCGCAGTAGTCGTGCTGATATCAAAGGTAAATCCGGCGAGACCAATATCTCCATTCACTGCGCTGATCTTGAATTTGAATAGATCTCTGGTGCCGTTGGTAAGCTTATTTGTGCTTACTGCTTCCTTTGAAAACACCGGGTATGCCTTGTAGACATAATGAGTGTTGCCGGTCGGGGCGCTGGTAGGGGAAATATACGCATTAGAACTATTCCCGCTTAGATCGCCCTTTGCCACTACATCGCCTGAGGCACCTACCTTGTAGCCTACGAAATGGCCTGATGTGCCATTATAGCCGCTGCCAATAGCAGCTAATTTTGCTTTAAGGAACAGATTCTGTCCGCTGGAATTTGCGGTCTTCACGACAAAAGCGTTTTCGGTAAAGTCAATATATGGTTTACCTGCCACGCTTCCATCGGTACTTGTCGGCGACATTCTGGTGCCACCAATTTCATTACCAGCAGAATCCTCAAACCAGATTTCATCATAATCCTTATAAGAAGATGATGCGGTTCCGGTGTTAACTTGGGTCAAATATAGATAATCCAATTCCACATCTTCTGTCGTGGTCGCCAAAAAGTTGAAGACAGCCAATGTGACTGTTGTGCCACCAGCAAATATTCTAGCAGACGGATTGCTGGAAGACAAAGCAACTTCTACCTGACCGCCGGCTGTGCCGACTGTGAGAGGATTGGCGCTCGCGCCGCTGATTACTTCGGTGACCTGATTCTTGGTTGTTTGACCAGTACCAGTCACATCATTAGCAGTGTTTACGTCAATTTGGTGCGTGCCAGCTGTCGCGCCGCCAGCAATGTTAGCGTGGATTTCCACGAGCAATTTTTTGCCGGCTTTGACAACAAATTGGTCATCGCCGCTCAAATTCCAAGTATAATCCTCGTCGTCACCGGCATCACTGTCAGAACCAGCGACAACTTCGCTTAAAGCGACCATAGTACCTGAACCGTTGTTGCTATCCCCATCCTTATCCACCCACAGACGAATATTCTGCAAATCAATTGATTTCGCGGTTGTCACCACGTTAGTGGCAATAAACTGAGAAATCTTGATATCTTCGGTGGAAGCGGAAGCATCCAACATCACTTTGCTAAACAAGACATCAGTAGTTCCCGGAGCGTACGTTTTGGCTGCCGGAGTTGACAGAGTGGTCACTGTCAAAGAAGCGGTCTGCACTGTCTTGGTATTAGCAGTTACCAAGGCATTAGGAGTAGCATAAGGAGTGCCGGTGCCTAAAGTGATATCCAATGAGCTGTTGACACCTCTCGCTATAAAGTTTGCAGTGTTACGCATATCAATAGACACCGAGATAGTATCGCCAGCCGCCGGAGTAGTATCAATCGTACCTTTCAAAGTCAAGACATTATCACCTGGCTGCAAAGTAAAGGTATCGGTGGAAGTGGCATAGCCGGGAGATGCCGCGCCAACGCCGTCAACTCCACCAATCACCGCCTTACCAGCGGCATCATACAAGACCAAACTATCCAAACCGGTTGGTACGACTGTGCCGGTGGTAGCAATCCTGAAAACCAAAGTCCTTACGTCAATCGGCTCGCCAACGACGTTGAAATTCCAGGAAGCCAATTCAACACCAGTCGCGTTCTTTGGAACATTACCGGCTGGAACATTGTTCACTTTAGTAACATTCAATTTACCTTGTGAAACTGTGATAGTGTTTGTCATCGCAGTCGCGCTATCAGTCGGAGTAATATACACTCCGTTGGTAACATCTTTGACAGCGGCATGAGTGGCATACTGCAAATCAAGATTGATCGTGCGGCCGGAACCAGCGGTTAAATCAGCATAAACGTCATATGTGCGATCATAACCCTTGTCAAGAATACAATCGTCTCCGCACGCGGAAAGGTCAAAGTTAACATATTTGCCAACCATTGACGCGCTCGCAAGCGTGACATTGTTGTATTTCAACTTGAAACTTGCAATGTCGGCATCAGCCACAGTACCAGAATTATAAAGAGTCAATTTTTCCATCTGAATCTTCTTAGCATCCGAACCAGTGGTACCGTTGGTCAACTTAACGCTGGCTACCAAGACGTTGGTAGCGCCAACCTGCTTGGTAACTGAACCAACTGCTGAACCCTCGGCAAATGTCGCGCTAGATAAAGTTAAACTCTCATTGGTAGTCAAAGCATTACCTTCAACCGGCAAACCAGAAACTGTACCAGCGCCAACCAGAGTAACAGAAGTAAGAGACAATTTCGGAACATTACCGGCAACGAATGAAGTGCTTGAACCATCAGCGGCGTCCATGTTGCCTACCAAAGTATAGGTCTTGCTGGTGCCGGCAGGAATAGTGATATTCTCAGTGAAAGTCACCTCATGGTCAGAGTTCAATGTTTTACCAGAATCATTTAAGAAATTACCCTCTGGTGTCAAAACATTAAGTGTTGAGAAATCACCATCGGTTGCTGGTGAATTAGTGCGTTTTACCTTGAATGAATCAATGGTAACATCCGCATCGCCTGCCTTAAATACAACTTTGGTAAACGGCACGCGTGAAGCGCCGGCCATCGCATAACCACTTGCTGGGGTATCCGCGGCCAAACTCACGGTCAAACTGCCAGCTACGGTTGTACCGCCGCCAGTTGTTCCGGTGTCACCCGTCGTTTCGCTGGCTTCTACTTGACCAGCATCTTCAGTCACGCTCGCGGCAGTAACGGTAGTATCAGATACTTCTAAAGCGTCAACAACGCTCGCTGCCGGCATCTGGACATACTTTGCCACAAAAGCTGGCAAAGAGCCGTCAACCTCATGCAAAGCACCGCCTTCTACTTTGTAAGTAACTGTGCCTTTCTTCACCAACATGCCTTCGTGCGGTTTGGTGCCGTCAACTTCTCCGCTTACTTCATCGTAGGTATCAAAATAGATATCCGGAAGATCACGGACCATTTTTGCCCAATTATTTCCGTATAAAGCTTTGGCCGCGGCCTCGCTGGAAATTTTCTTTACATCGCTATTCGGTAATACGGCATAAACATTCGGGGAAATAACGGTCTTGACGAGCAATGAACCAGGCAGATAACTGACGCCGCCGCCTGATGGATAAGCCGCCACGCATGTGTTATCAATCGTCACAACTCCTGAAAAGTCCTCATACCAAGTATGATAAACTTCGGAGTTGAAGAAATACATTCTTTCCATGTCAGCATTGACATAATAAACGGCGGAATTGTCGGGAACCTTAAACAGATCTCCGGCTTCCAATTCCGGGCAATCAGCCGCGACAGCGACGAGCGGTACCAAAGCGGACACGCCCACGCTCCACAGAATTGTCATGACAACGACGGACACGGTAAAGACTTTTTTACCTATTTTTAATAAGTCTGTCATAATGAATTTATTCACTTATTCCGTAGCGCCCCGACGTTACGTCGGGATCAACGAAATAAGCAATTTGGTTAAATGTATCTATCGACTCTCGCGAGCCTCGACCTATTTGATAGACACTGCCCTTTTCTCCGCCTTGCTTTGCCAGCCTTGGGCTGTGGGCGGAGCCAACTGTATGGCTAAATAATTTCCCCCTAGCGGGGAATCACCGGCTTTGATTTATCTAAATTTATCAGAACCGCTGATCCCCCGCCATGGCGGGACTGACCATACAATTTTTAAAGAGCATTGTTAATAATTTATCCAGCACCTTCCCGGAATACCTCGCAAGAAGGTGCTGGATTTATTTAATTTCGGTTTTAATCGTTGTTGTTGTGGCAGGAATAGGAGTATTATTTAAAACCCCGCTGTTTACCGCGTCCACGGCTTTTTTAACTTCAACCACTGTTCTCTCCGCCTGTTCCGCTGCTTGAGTGGCATCTTTCACTTTACTTATAGCCTCCAACAAATGATTGCCTTCAACCAAAACTTTTGCCTCCTCTAATGTTTTCTGGCTTTCCTGTCCTTGCGCGATTGCTTGTTTGCTTACATCGCCCAATACATCTTTAATCGTGGAAGTCGGCAAAACAATCGGAGTAGTGGAACTTACAACAACTTGAATTGAAGAAGTTGAAATCAAAATCGTTGAAGAAACACTGACCACAACATCAGAAGGCAAGTTGTTGGAAGTGACCGGGGCTGTTTCAAGCACTTTCACCGTATCCTCCGCCTTGCTTTTCATATCACCGGTGTCTTGCATGGCTACATCAATCTGCGTTTTAACAATTGTTTTAGCATCTTCATCAGAAACAACTCCGCTGTCATCTTTATTTTTTTGCACAACCGTTTGCACAATATCCAAACTGCTATCTTTGACGATTTGCTTTGTCCCGGCGACATCAACATCTTTTCCGCCCTGTTCCGCCGCCGCAGTTAATGTCTGATTGATATCTTTCGCGGTTTCTTGCATGCCTTTTACAACTTCAACAATTTTTTCCGGCTCGGTTTCCACCACTTCTTTAATTACTTCATTGGCAGTTTGAATTGACTTTTCCAATTTTACCATTGCTTCCGCCGCTCTTTGCGGAGCATCATCCTCTTTGTTTTCAACCACTTTTTTTACTTCTTTGGCTCGGCGAGTGGCAAATTCCAAATGCATCTGCGCTTGTTGGTCTTTCGCGCCGGCGACTGATGTTACCAATTCTTGAGTTTTTTCCGCAGCCAACTTCACCCCATAACAAACCTCGCCCGGCAAACAATTTTGCGTCGCGCCCACGCTGGCAATCCAACCGCTGGTCGCTATCGCGCCGACTAAGATAAAAATCGCCGTTGGACGCACCACGGAATAAGCTAACCGACCCGGCACAAATATATTAATCGCCTGCCAGACATAGTCAAACCTAAAACGCGGTTTGTCTTCGGAAACCGTATTATTAATTTGCGACATTAATTTCTTCCGATTTTGCGTAACCCAAGCCGAATCTGGATTTAACCGATCATTTTTTTCTTTGACTGTTTTTAATTGTGCCTTGAGAATTCGCGGCATAGCCAGTGAATTATTCAATTCTATTTTTTTCTAAAAGCTCCTTTAATTTTTTCAGCGCGCGGTGTAAAGTTACTCTGACATTTATTTGGCTTTTCCCCAAAATCCGCGCCACCTCCCCGGCTGATAATTCTTCTATATAATGCAATAACACCGCTTCTTGATATTCCAATTTCATTTTTTTTAAAGTCTTCATTATTTTTTCCACTTCTCCGCTAATCATCAGCCGATGTTCACCGCCGGCTTCTTCAACTGCCAAAGTTTCCACCACTGCGTCTAATGACGACTCCGGCAATCGTTTCGCCCGTTCACGATAAAAATCAACCACTAAATTTCTTGCTATCCGATAAATAAAACTCGCGAAACTTCTGATCTCTTGTTCGCTGTTTTCCACCAGATAATTCCAAGCTTTTAAAAATACTTCGCTGGTCAAATCCTCCGCTTCCTCACGACTGCTGATTTTAAAGAAAATAAAACGATAAATCTTTTTCACGTATAAATCATAAAGTAATCCGTACGCTTCCGGATCTCTCTTAATTCTTACTTTATATAATAGCAACTTCTCGTTTATCACGTCCTTCATAATATAAGACGGAGATAAGACAGAAATGTTACACCCCTTTTTCACTGCACCACCTTAATCACTACACCACCGCACCACTGCGATGTTTGACTGATTTTCTACTTATCCACAGCTAAATATATAACAAAAACTAACCCCCGCGGGGGAGCCAGACACTGTAGTCAAAATAGTATAGCATAAGTTAGTGTAAAAGGCAAAAAAATTTTGAAACAGAATGCAAAACACAGATAACAGAATGCAACGAGCGGAGCGCTTGTCAGTAAAGTTAAGAAGAAAATCACAACTGTATTTTGCTATCCCTGCCTGCCGGCAGGCAGGTGTATTCTGAATTCTAAAAATTGTATACAACACTCTATACTTTCATAAAACAAGGCTAATTTTTAGGCTAACCTAAAACACAAAAATAGTATACAACACTCTATACTATTTTTTATAATCCTCTTTTAATCGCCTATTTTGAATATCCACACCTAAACATTGACATTTTTCTGTAAATAATTTACAATAGTATACACTAGTCTATACTTCTATGACTGAAATACGGACAAAAAACAGCCAAAAACAGATGGTTAGGGTGTCTATTTCAGAAGCCGCGAAGTTATTTGGCTTAAATCAGCAGACAATCCGCCGCGCCATTGCTAACCAAGAATTAACCTATATTGTCGTTGGCGGACGCTATAAAGTGAACTTTGAAAGTTTGGTGCGCTGGTCTCAGGCAAAAACAGCATTAAAAAATAAGCTGGACAAACAAGGTATTGGGCAGTATGTGGATAAGTGGAAAATAAAAAACACTCTTTACTCCCCTAGCCCGAAAGTTATACCAAAGATTGATGATATTGATGGCGAGGCAATACAAAATAAATCCGCTCAATAGGCGGATTTTGTATGTTTTGTCTTAACGAGATATAATACTAACTGCCTATGCGTTTTGTTGAAACACACCTAACAAAAGATCGTTTATTCCACAAACCCCACAAGTGGTTCTTGGCTTTTTTGTTATCGCCAATTCATTTTCTTGAACTGCATTATAAAAATAAATACCATCTCAATTTTCAACATGCCAAAAAACTTTTTGTATTTGACATGGGACTGCTTCTGTCAGTCGTTATGCTTTTGGCCGCCACTATTTTTTGGTTCACTTACAACCCAACTATTACAAATTTAATTTTTTTATCAATTAACACATCTTCTCCTGACACCAAAATTATCAGCGGCGACTACCTCACCTACACTATCACCTACCAAAATAAAAGCGATATTAAAATTGTTTCTCCGTCTTTGACAACTAATTTGCCGTCGGGCTTTGTTATTGAGACGACAGAACCGAAAGAATCTTTTAATCCAATGGAGCGCAAATTTACTCTTGTCGATTTATCACCCGAACAACATGGCCAAGCGGTGATCAGCGGCTGGTTTTACGGCACGCCGGGTGTTGAAAACAAAATTACCGCGATTTTAGAATATACGCAAGAAGGTCGGACAAACAAAGAGATAAAATCAACTCCCTTGTTTCAATTCCAACGCGGATCGGTTTTAAAAACTGAAATCAACGCGCCGGAAAAACTTATCGCCACCGGATCAACTCCGATCAAAATAACTTTAACTAATAATGGCAAACGGACGTTAAATAATATTACTCTGCCGCTCGCACTCCCTGCCGGGCTATCTCTGGTTGGACTAAAAACCGACAAAGAGAAAATAGAAAACAAGCGGTGGCAGATAGACGAATTAAAACCAAACGAAATAGTTAATCTTTCGGCCGAGTTAAAAACGAATTTGTCGGAACAAACTAAAGCCGCGGCATTAAAGCTGACACCGTCAATAGAAGTAAACGGCGCAAAAATCGCCCAAAACACTGTTGAAAAAAACTTTTTGGTTTTGCATCCGCGAATTTCCGTCCAGTCTTATTGGACAAATGAATCTGAAAAAACGCAACCCGGACAAACGGTTGAGCTCAATTTATCCCTCGCCAACAATGGCGATATTGATTTAAATAATTTGGAAATAACCGTGCCAATCCAAAGCGAAATTATAAACACCGCTAAATTGACAAAGTTAAACACCGGTAATTATAAAGACAAAATCTTTACCATCAATTCCAGACATAACGCCGGACTATTGATGCTGGCTAAAAATCAGACAAAAGATTTAACAATAAAAATTCCAATTCTTGAATCGCCGGCTGACGGCGCTGACTTAATTTTGAAACTCAATCCGGAATTAAAAGCCAATCTTAATGAACTAACTGGCGCTGCTTATCAAACCAAAATTTCGGCTCCGGAAATAAAAATCGGCACGCAATTGGACTTAACCGGCGAGGTGCGTTATTTCACCGCTGACGGCGACCAGCTGGGCCGCGGTCCGCTCCCGCCAGAAGCTGGCAAGGAAACCAAATATTGGGCGCTGTTAAAAATCACAAACACCACCAGCAAAGTTACTAATTTGATTCTAACTGGTAAACTTCCCGAATATGTCGCGTGGACTAACAAAAGCAGTGTGAGCCACGGCAGTAGCGTAAATT
The DNA here is from genome assembly GCA_016207245.1 of Candidatus Magasanikiibacteriota bacterium. Classification (GTDB taxonomy): domain Bacteria; phylum Patescibacteriota; class Patescibacteriia; order Magasanikbacterales; family UBA922; genus 2-12-FULL-43-12. The sequence continues at coordinate 13,168 of JACQQA010000012.1, forward strand.
TCAATGAAAAAACTAAAATAATTTCCTGGTCGCTTAACTCGCTCGCGCCGCAACAAACTGTTGGCATCTATTTTGAATTAGCTTTAACGCCAACCGCCGAACAGGTTGGAACCGCGCCGATTATTTTACAAAATATTAAACTGGAAGCAACCGACGACTTTATTAAAGAGAAAACCTCGCATACTCTGCAGGATTTAGATACTTCTTTGACACATGATTTGATTGGGAGAGAGAAAGGGGTGAAAATAAAATAAGAGATAGTGTGAGATAATATAGAGATAAAAGAAACAGATAAGCAGTAATCTAAGCTGAAAAACAGCATTCAGCCCTTGACAAGAGGGCTTTTTTGTGGTATAATTATCTGTCAATTTATGCCCAAATCGGGTATATTGGCAAGAGGAAGGACCGACGCTCTTTACAATAGATTGGATTCGCCATGTTGGCGAGTCTTGCGATTTTCGTAATTTCAAGAAAAGCGAGGTGCGCGATGGAGACTCTGGAAAAGGTCGTGGCGGTCGCAATGCTGTTCCTGTTCGCGATTCTGTTCGTTTCTGCGGGCTGTTCTACTGGAGTCAAATGGCAGTGCAAGAAGGACTTGGACTGCGACGACGACAATCTCTGCACCAAGGATTCTTGCAGTGCTGGCATCTGCCACTTCGCGAAAGTCAAAGGGTGCGACAACCAGCAGGTGTGCGAAGACGACACTTGCGACAAGACTAACGACGGCGAGTCCAAGGTTGACTCGTCCCCGCCTCCAGACAATCCGTACAATCCACCGCCGGACACTACCACACCTGAACCCAGTCCGGACACAACGGACACTATTGACAGTGGAACGGAGAACGAGGAAGGCGGGACGACGGAGACGACCGACACCGCCAACCACGATACGGCGGATACGGACGCGACTAATGGAGATGCGGAAGTTGAGAGTGCTGACGAAGAAGTTGCCGGACAGGATGCGGAAACGGCGGAAGCGGAGACAACTCAACTGCCGTGTATCACTTGTGACAATGACGTTGAAGCGTCAGATGCTGGTAGTGATACTGCCGGCAATGGAGCTGAGGCGTCAATCGCTAATCCCGATTCAAGTCCGGACACTACGGACAGCGGAACGGGGAACGATGGGACGGACGGGGACGGAGATGGCGGAAAAATCGTTCTGCCACTTCAAGATACTGTCGTCGGGACTGATACTCCAACTCCAGATGTTGTGATGACTAACGACAGCAGTGTCGGTCAAAACGACGATGGCACGGCAGGACTTGTAGAAATCGGAGTTGACAGTGAATCAGAGGTTGGTCAGAACACGGAAACGACGGAAGAGATATCTCAATCGCCGTGCATCTGCGCTGACGACAACAATCCATGCACCGACGACTTCTGCAACGACGCGAACCAGTGCGTTCACGAATCAATCGTGGACTGTTGCGTCAAGAACGTTGAATGCGACGATAGCGATGTCTGCAATGGAGTGGAAACCTGCGACGCGAACAAGTGCGTCGGTGGTGAACCTCTCGTCTGCGACGACTTCAATGTCTGCACCGACGACTACTGCGACTCGATGGACGGCTGCGTCTACGAGCCAAACTCAAACCCCTGTGACGATGGCAATGCCTGCACGATTGGCGATGTCTGCGAACAGGGCGAGTGTGCATACACGGAAACGTGTGAGTGCATCACAAATGCCGAATGCGGAGATGGAAACAAGTGCACCACTGAATCGTGCGTTAGCAACAAATGCAAGTACGATAACGTGGGATGCAACGATTCCGACGCTTGCACCACAGACACCTGCGCTCCGGAAATCGGCTGTGTGTTCGCACAGATCGTCGTTGACGACAACGATGCCTGCACGGACGACAGTTGTAATTCGGACACGGGCGTGGCGCACATCATCAAGGACTGCGATGACAAGAATGCTTGCACTGCGGATTCCTGCGTCGATGGCCAGTGCGTCCACACTAACACTTGCGAGTGCATCACGAACCTTCAGTGCGATGACGAAGACATTTGCAGTGGAGTGGAAACCTGTGACGACAACAAATGTGTCGCGGGACAAAAACTCATTTGCAACGACTTCAACGTCTGCACCACCGACACATGCGACCCGGACAAGGGTTGCGTGTACGAACCGGTCAGCGGCTGCTGTAAGGCAGACGTTGACTGCAACGACCTCAACGAGTGCACCGGCGACGCGTGCGTCAAGTCCAGCGGTGAGTGTGTACACTTCGGCATCATGGGCAACTGTGATGATACCAACGAATGCACCACTAACGACGCGTGCAAGGACAGCAAGTGCGTCGGCGGGCCAGCTCCTAGCTGCAATGACAACAATGTCTGCACCGCGGACTCGTGCGATTCGGCCATCGGCTGTCAGCATTCAGCTGTCAGCGACAACACGTCGTGCGCGGACAGCACAGTCTGCAATGGCGCGGAAACGTGCCAAAGCGGACAATGCGAATCTGGCACGCCGCTTGTCTGCGACGACGGAAATCTGTGCACCGACGACTCATGCGACATGGCAGTCGGCTGCCAGCACGCCAACAACTCCAACCCCTGCGACGATGGCAACGCCTGCACGATTGACGACAGCTGTTCGCAGGGCGCATGTGAATCCGGTGCTCTCAAAAACTGTGGCGACGGGAAGAATTGCACCCTTGACATGTGCGATGTCAAGCTGGGATGTTTCAATCCTGTCTGGGGTGTTAACCCCAATGATGACTGCGGTAAATGGGACACAGACGGCGACGGCAAACAGGACAACGGCGCTGACGTGGACTCCGATAACGACGGGGTCTGCGATCCTGGCGAGTCGCAAACCACCGGACAACCTTGCGTCGGGTCGGATAATTGCTGGCTAAAAACAAATCCCGCCCAAACCGATACCGACAACGATGGTCTTGGCGACGCCTGCGACCCGGACAAAAATGGAGATGGCATCCCCGACTAAAACCAACCAGCTCTTTCATAGCCGAAGCAATCCTTCCCGCTTCGGCTCCAATCCCTTTTGTTTATTTTAAAAGTAAACAGAAGAGAACCCCGCCCTGAGCTTGCCGAAGGACGGGGTTTTATTTATACTTGACTTATTGACCAAATTATTTTATAATTTCCGCAATAAAACAATGACACGCATTCGTCTCGCTTCGCGAGCCGAAACAAGCCGCCATCGTCTAGTGGTTAGGACACGAGGTTTTCAACCTTGTAACAGGGGTTCGATTCCCCTTGGCGGTACAACCTTATGCTCATCCTCGGCATTGAATCTTCCTGCGACGACACTTCAATCGCACTGATTGACGCGTCAGCGCGCGGTTTTAAAATACTGGCGGAAAAAACCGCGAGCCAAATTGAGGTGCACAAAAAATACGGCGGGGTGGTGCCGGAAATCGCGGGGCGGTGCCATGCGGAGCAAATTTTACCCTTGATTGAGAAAGTAATGAAACCCTTCGACTCCGCTCAGGGTAAACCGGATATAATCGCTGTGACATCAGGACCTGGTTTAATCACCGGCTTAATGGTGGGAGTGGAAGCGGCGAAGACATTGTCTTATTTGTGGAATATTCCTGTTGTTGCTGTCAATCATATTGATGGCCATATTCACAGTGTGGAGATTCAAAATTCAAAGAAACAAAAAACAAACAATATCAAATATCCCTGCCTCGCCGGCAGGCAGGCAATATCAAATATCCAATATCCCGCACTTGCGTTGATTGCGAGCGGCGGGCATACGGAGTTAATTTATATAAAAAAAGAAAACCATTATAAAAAAATCGGCACGACGTTGGATGATGCGGCCGGAGAATGTTTTGACAAAGTGGCAAAGTTGTTGGGGTTTGATTATCCGGGCGGACCAAAAATTTCTAAATTTGCTGAAACCGGCAATCCGCAGGCAATTAAATTTCCGCGTCCGATGTTAGACAAAAATAATTTTGATTTCAGCTTTGCAGGATTAAAAACATCCGCGCTTTATTGGCTTAGCGACAATTCTCCTAAAACCTATCACCTAAAACCTAAAACCTTAACAGACTTCTGCGCCAGTTTTGAACAAGCAATCATAGATGTCCTCGTAGGCAAAACTCTCAAGGCAGCGGGAAAATACCAACCAAAAACTATTATCATGGGTGGAGGAGTAGCCGCCAATAAAAAATTACGAGAAACCTTGAAAGAACAAACCAACACACTTATTCCTAATTCATTATTCCTAATTCCTCAATTCGCCTACGCCATGGACAACGCCGCCATGATCGCTGTCGCCGGATATTATCACGCTATAAAAAAAGACTTCACGCCGTGGCAAAAACTCAAAGCCGATCCGGAGTGGGAGATAACGCGATAATGTTACTCGTCCACTTCCACCCTCCCCTCTCCCACCACTTTCTTCAACTCATCTTCAACATTACTATTCCAATCAATCATCGCCTGCGCGCGGATGGTGTTGTCAGCGACTTTGACGAAAACTTGATAATCTCCCGGATGTTTAAGAAAAATATTTTTTAATTCCTGCGCCTTAGTTTTCAGTTCTTCTTTGCTTAAATTTATTACCACCGCCTTATCTGCCTGATGTTGTCGGACATTGTTGCCTGAAGTCGCGCCCAGAGATAATTCACGGCATACGCGCAAAGCGTTTTCTTTGGTCAGCAACAAAACTTTTTCCACAAATACTTTGTTATCGCCCTTTTCTTTCGGGGTTTTGCCGACCACGCAGACGATATTCCCCTCTTGCCACAAGCCTTGTGTTTGTTCATATACCTTCGGAAACACCAACAGCTCCATCAGCCCGGTAGTATCTTGAATCACGGCGAATATCATCACGCCGCCTTTTTTGGTGATTTTTTTCTTGATGGAATCAACAATCCCGCCGATTATCACCCAGCCGTCGCGCGAAGAATCTTCAATCTGATTCAACGGCACGAGCGAGCGCGCCATTATTTTTTGAAAATGCTCAAACGGATGCGCGGAAACATACAAGCCCAGCAATTCTTTTTCCCACTTTAATTTTTCGTCCAAACTTGCCGGCGACGCTTCTTTTAGTTTAACTTTATTGTCCAACATAATCGCTGAACCGGCGAACAAAGAATTCTGCGAAGTATTTTTGTGCTCGCGCCGTTCTCTGACAAAAGCTAAAATATTTTCCACGTTAAAAAGCAAAAGACCGCGGTCAAAACCAAAACAATCCAGCGCGCCTGACTTGGCCAAACTTTCAACGGATTTTTTATTCAAATCTTTGTCATCGACGCGCTCTAAAAAATTTTCCAACGACTGATACGGCCCGCGTTCTTTCCGTTCGCGGTAAATCACGCCGCTGATATGTTCGCCTAAATTTTTGACAGCGTTCAAACCAAAACGGATGCGGCCAGGCTCCCCTGGTTTTGATACCATGGCGAAGTTGCGGTAACTTTCATTGACATCCGGCGGTAGAACCTCAATATTCATCCGCCGACATTCCGGCACAATTTCCGATACTTTATCAGTATCGCCGGATTCCGCCTGCAAAATCGCGGTCATATATTGCACCGGATAGTGCGCTTTCAGATAAGCGGTCTGATAGGCCACGGTGCCGTAACTTGCGGCATGGGATTTATTAAAACCGTAAGCGGCAAACGGCTCTATTGTTTCCCACAACCGATTAATTTTTTCCTCTGATAATTTACCGTTGTCGCGGCACCCTTGAAAAAATTTAATCTTTTGTTTTTCCATTTCCGCGGGAATTTTCTTGCCAATCGCTTTTCTGAATTTATCCGCTTCCGTCCAACTGTATCCGGCCAACTCAATGGCGGTTAAAATAACATCGTCCTGATAAACCAGCAGGCCGAATGAAGCGCCCAAATATTTTTCCATTCGCGGATCAAGATAATCCACTGATTCCGGATTATGTTTGCGGCGGATATATTCTGGGATTGATTCCATGGGCCCGGGACGATACAGAGCGACCATGGCCATGATATCGTCAATCGTGGTGGGTTTAAGTTCTTTAAGCCAGCGCGTCATTCCCGAACCGCCAAGCTGAAACGTGCCCATAGTTTCTCCGCGCGCGAGCATTTCAAATGTCTCCCGGTCATCAAAAGGCAGTTTATAAATATCTATTTTTTCACCGGTAGTTTTTTCCACAAATTCAACCGCTTTCCCTAAAATTGACAGGTTGCGGATACCTAAAAAATCCATCTTCAACAAACCGGCTGATTCCACCGCGTGCATTTCATATTGAGTGATGGTCTTCTCGCCGCCGGTTTCTTTTTGTATCGGAGTAAAGTCAGTCAGCGCCGTCGGCGCGATGACCACGCCCGCGGCGTGAATGGAGGTATGACGCGCGCAGCCCTCAACTTTTCGAGCTAAATCCAGCAGACGTTTCACTTCCGGGTTGGATCCGTAAAGTTTTTTTAAATCAGGTTCTTCAGCCAAAGCGCGGTCAATCGTCATGTGAAAACCCTGCGAACCCATGGGAATCAATTTCGCGACTTGATCACAAAAACTGTAAGAATAGCCCAACGCACGGCCAACATCCCGTACGCTCGCCCGCGCCGCCATAGTTCCGAAAGTGATAATCTGCGCCACTTTTTCTTTTCCGTATTTATTGGTAACATAATCAATCATCTCATCGCGGCGGTCATCGGCAAAATCAGTGTCAATATCCGGCGGACTGGGTCGGAATGGATTCAAAAATCGTTCAAACGGCAATTTAAATCTAATCGGATCAACGGTTGTGATACCCATCACATAAGAAACGAGGGATCCGGCCGCCGAACCTCTGGTGGTTTCAACTATTCCATGCGCTTTCGCGTAATTTACGTAATCAGCCACGCAAAGAAAATACGGCGAATATCCTTTTTCGCTGATAATTTTTAATTCGTATTCCATCCGCGCCCTGACTTCATCAGTTATTGGCTGATAATAATCGCCGACACGCGCGCTGACGATTTTTTGCATCACTTCCGCCGCGGTTTTCCCCGCAGGCAATTCAACCGGCGCAAAATGCCAAGCGTTTAAATCAATTTCTAAGTTTACCCGCTCCGCTATTTTAACGGTGTTTTCAATCGCCTCCGGAACATGGCGAAAACGGGAAATAATATCTTTGGCTTTATTTAACGAGCGGTCCACTTGGCGAAAATCTTTCCGATTCATCTGGCCGACTTTCCAGCCTTCGCGAATACAGGTTAAAATATCCTGCGCTTCCGCGTCATCAGTATCCAAATAATGAACATCGCGCGTTACCACCATCGAAATTCCGGTATCTTTTGACAATTGAATAATTTTTGTGTTCACATCCAACTGCCCCTCAATCGCCGGATGATCTTGGAGTTCCAAATAAAAATTGTCTTGACCAAAAATCTCATTATATTCCAAAGCTATTTTTTTCGCTTTCTCATGCTCCCCTTTTTTGAGCAATGCCGGCACTTCGCCCTCAATACAACCTGTTAAAGCAATGATGCCTCTGAAATGTTTTTTTAAAACTTCTTTATCAATTCTTGATTTGCCGTTAAAAAATCCTTCCAAATGCCCGATGGACGATAAACTCATTAAATTTTTATAACCCTCGTAATTTTCCGCTAACAAAATCAAATGATAAAGTTCTTTGTCAGTCTGCGGATCTTTATCAGTCAATTTCCGCGGCCCCAAATACGCCTCAAATCCAATAATCGGTTTAATGCCTTCCGCGCGGCAAGCCTCATAAAACTCAATCGCGCCATACAACGAACCGCTGTCAGTCAAAGCCAGCATTAAAAAACCCCGCTCTTTCGCGGCCTTAACTAACGGCTTGATTTGCGTCAAACCGTCTAAAAGAGAATAGTGGGAGTGAACATGCAAGTGAATGAATTTATCCATAACAGTGCTATATTATAATATCCGGCCTTTTTTGACAATGCCGCTTATCATAACACAAAATACAGATAACAAAACACAAAAACAACCTGATTATTGTCAAAAACCAACTGTAATGTTAAAATCAATTTATACTTAACAAACCTGCTATGCCAAAAATAGGTATTATCGGCGGATCTGGATTGGACAGCCCCGATATATTGGAAAAAAGCCAAGAAAAAAATGCGGAAAATAAATATGGCAAACTATCTTCCTCGTTGATTGAAGGCAAAATCAACGGCGTTGACGTGATTTTGCTTGCCAGACACGGACGCGAGCACACCATACCGCCGACACAGGTGAATTTTCGCGCTAATATCTTGGCGCTAAAAAACGAAGGATGTACCCACATTTTAGCTACCACCGCGGTTGGATCATTGCGTGAGGAAATCGGCCGCGGGCATTTGGTGATTCTAGACCAATTTATTGATTTTACCAAACATCGCTTCTCTACTTTTTACGAAGAATTCGCTCCGCACCAACCCCAACACACGCCCATGGCAGAGCCGTTTTCCGCGGAGCTACGCCAACTGCTTATTGATGGCTGTAAAGATTTAAATTTAACTTTTCATGAGCGAGGCACCGTGGTGACGATTGAGGGGCCGCGATTTTCCACCAAAGCGGAAAGCAAAATGTTCCGCGCCTGGGGCGCGGATGTGATAAATATGAGCATCGCGCCGGAAGCGACACTGGCAAAAGAAGCCGGCATACCATACGCCGCGATTGCCATGTCAACAGATTATGACTGCTGGAAAGAAGACGAGGAGCCTGTTTCTTGGCAAGCAATTTTGGAAATCTTTAAACAGAATGCCGAAAAAGTTACTAACCTCATTTTGCGCGCTATCCCCAACATTAAATAATATGTCAAACTCATTAAAAGAAAAAATCCGCACCATTCCCAACTGGCCAAAACAGGGCATTATGTTCCGCGATATTACTACCCTGCTTCAAGACAGCGAAGGATTTAAACATTTGCTTGATCTGCTGTATGAAAGATACAAAAATTTTTCCATCGGCAAGGTGGCGGGAATTGAAGCGCGCGGTTTTATCATCGGCGCCGCTTTGGCTGATCGGCTCGGCGTTGGTTTTGTTCCGGTGCGCAAAAAAGGCAAACTGCCGGCGGAAACGATTCGGGAAGAATATGAAAAAGAATACGGCCCGGATATTATTGAAATCCACAAAGACGCGATTTGCTCTGGCGAAAAAATCCTGCTGATTGATGATCTGATAGCAACCGGCGGCACCGCCCTTGCCGCGTGCAAACTGATTAAAAAAACTGGAGCTAATATCATTGAGTGCGGTTTTGTGGTTGATTTACCGGAATTGGGCGGCAGCAAAAAAATTGAAGACGCGGGATTCAAAACTTTTCATCTGGTTGAGTTTGAAGGAGAATAAAAAACAGCGGCCTTATCGCCGCTGTAATATTTTATTAATATCCTTTAATATTTTCGTTATATTCCCATTGTTTTATTTCTTCTTTTTTTCTCTCCCCTCTCATCCAACTTACTCGCCAGCTTGTTGACCACAAACTTTTCCACCAAATTCGCCACCATTGTGCTCACCACACCCATGCTACTGGATAGGCCGTCAACTTTCTTGCGGATAAATTCCACCGCGTCGGTGATCAATTCTAATTTTTGCGTCAGATTTTCTATAATCCGATTGGCATTTCGCAAAACCCGCGCCGCTTGATACAGGAGCCAGCACAAAAAAACCGTGAACCACAAAATACTAAACGCGGAGACAATATATAAAAGATCCGAACTTGTTTCTAACATATTTTTCCTCCTTAAAAATAAGTAAGTGTATTATACCACACTTTTCACAATAGTGGTACGCGTCTCCGCCCCAAACTTCTTCTTCAACACTTCTCCAACTCTCACATGCGCCGCGTCAACTTCCGCGGATTCGAGTGTCTTGCTGTCTGAACGATAAGTAATGTGATACGCCAGACTCTTTTTACCGGCCGGTAAATTCTTGCCCTCGTAAACGTCAAATATTTCCACGCTAGCAATCAGCCGGTCAACTTTTTTAAGCTCAAAAATAATTCGCGCGTGTTCAACTTTTTTATCAACCACAAAAGCAATGTCGCGAATTACTTCCGGATAAACCGGCAATGGTTGATAGCGCAAAGAATTTTTTAAAACCAACAATAATTTTTCTAAATCCACTTCCGCCACTACCACTCGCTCGTTAATTCCCAAACGCTCGGAAAATGACGGGCTGATCTCGGTAATCGCACCCACGCCTTCGCCATTTACTAAAATTTGCGCCTGCCTGCCCCTGTGGATAACTTTTCCGAGTTCATGGATTGCCGGCTTTAAAACCACGACACAACCAAGACGATCCAACACACCTGTCAAAGCCGCGGAAAGCTCATAAAATGGCGTTAAAACGCCTTTACCGGCAAAAACCAGACCCAAATACAGCGGCTGGCCGGGCAATAATTCATCGCTGTTTCCGGAAACCCGCAAACCGGCGACCTCGGAATTAAACACTCTGCCGATCTCAAACATTCTTACCGCGTCAAAACGATGCAAATTCACTTCCGCGTTTTCCAACAGGCCGGGCCACAAACTGCGGCGCAAAAACGGACGATCTTTAGCCACCGGATTGTCCAACTCTATTAAATCAGCGGGGTCAATTCCCAATCTCTCCAATAATTGTGGCGATACGAAAGAATAGTTATACACTTCGCTGAAACTAAATTCCAGCGCCAAAATTTCTTTTATTCTTCTTTCTAAACTTCTCAACTCGTTTTTAGGCGGAGGAACAATTGGAAACTTTGGCAATGATGTTGGAATATTGCCATAACCGTAAATCCGCGCCACTTCTTCCACCAAATCTTCGGCAATGGAAATATCTTTTGTCGCGCGCCAGGTTGGAATTTTAACCAACAAAACATCTTTTTTTTCTTTAACTTCAAAATCAAGATCGGATAAAATTTTAACCGCCTGTTTCTTTTCTATTTCCAAACCGATTTTTTTAGATAAAAACTCCAGCGGCAATTCAATCGGGCCTTGCTGTAAATGAAAATCTTTCACGTCAATAATTTTACTGGCGATTTTCGCGCCCGGGCACAATTCCAATGTCAATTCCAGCGCTTTTCGCAAAGCCAGTTCGCAATTGTTCGGGTCCAAACTCTTTTCAAACCGCGCCGAGCTGTCAGTGCGCAAACCAAGTTTGACGGAAGTCCGGCGCACATTCGCGGCATTAAAATTCGCTGATTCATAAATTACAGCAGTCGTCTCATCTTCAACTCCGCTTTCCCGCCCGCCCATCACCCCGGCCAACGCTATCGCCTTATCATTTGAACTAATCACCAAATTCTCCGGTGTCAACTCAAACTCTTTCCCGTCCAAACTAACAAACCTCTCTCCCCCTTCCGCCCTTCGTACAACAATCGTGATTTTTGATTTTTGATTTTTGATTTTTGATTTATCAAATGCGTGCATCGGCTGTCCCAAATCCAACATTACATAATTGGTGATATCCACAATATTATTTATCGGCCGCAGACCGACTGCCAGCAATTTTTTTTGCAGCCAATCCGGCGACGGCGCGACTTTAATCCCCTCAATCGCCACCGCCATATAGCGAGGACATAATTTTTTATCCTCAACTCGTACGGACAGGTCGCGACCTGTCCCTATCTTGCAATCTTTAATTTTATAATTCACTAATTTTTTATTAAACAACGCTCCCACTTCTCTCGCCATTCCATAATGTCCCCACAAATCCGGCCGATTGGACAAACTTTTGTTGTCAATTTCAAAAATAATGTCATCCAATCCGAGGACTGCGGACAACGCCTGCCCGCCGATGAGGTGGGGACTACCGACGATTTTGTCATTCCCGTGTAAACGGGAATCCATCGCGTTCGATTTCTGGATCCCCGCCTCCGCGGGGACGACAAATGAGAGGTCTAGAATCTCTTTCTCGTCTTTTAAGGGAAACCTGTCTCCCAATCCAATCTCGGTTGACGCGCAAATCATGCCGAATGATTCCACGCCGCGGATTTTCGCTTTTGCCAATTCAACCAATTCGCCTTCGCCGTGCCAGCGCACTTTCGCGCCAATTCTGCCAAACGCGACTTTCATCCCCTCTTTCACATTTGAGCCGCCGCAAACCACTTGCCAATCTTGCGCGCCGTCATTAACTATACAAACTTTTAACTTATCCGCGTCAGGATGTTTAACAACTTTTTTTACCAAACCAACAACAATGTTATCCAAATCTTTTCCTTGCTTAACAATTTTTTCCACCTCCACCGTGCTCATTGTCAATTTCAACGCCAACTCTTCCGGAGTGAGAGAGTTTGGCAGATCAATGTATTGTTTGAGCCAGTTAAAACTTATTAACATATCAGAATTGTTTTAAAAAACGCAGATCCCCGCCCTGTAAATGTCTAATATCATCAATACAATACCTTTGCATCACCAAACGAGTCATGCCTAAGCCAAAAGCGAAACCCGTCCATTCTTTCGGATCCAAACCGCCGTATGCCAAAACTTTCGGATGCACCAGACCGCACGGCATTGTCTCAATCCAGCCTGAATGTTTGCACGCCCCACAGCCAACACCGCCGCAGATCAAACATTTTATATCCAATTCAAAACCGGGTTCAACAAATTGAAAATGCCCGGGACGCAAACGCGTCTCAACATCGCGCTTAAACACTCCTCGCAATAATTCCTTCATCACGCCGATTAGGTGAGAGACAGAAATATTTTTATCCACAACCAAACCTTCCAATTGACAAAAAGTGTGCTCATGCGCCGCGTCAGTCGCTTCGTTGCGGAAACAACGCCCAGGCACCACCATCCGAATTGGCGCGCCATACTTCTCCAAAGCGCGCACCTGCATAGACGATGTTTGGGTGCGCATTACCCAATCAGAATGGCTTTTGATATAAAAAGTGTCTTGGGTATCGCGAGCCGGATCGTCAGATGGCATATTAAGCGTGGTAAAATTATAATACTCGCTCTCCAACTCCGGCCCATCCAGCACCATAAAACCCATGGAAGTAAATAAATCTTCCAAATTATTCTGAACTAAAGTGTTGGGATGCAAATGTCCGGCCTCTTTTGCCGGTAACTTTGGCTGAGTAACGTCAATAGTTTCTTTTTCTAAAATATCTCCCATTTCCGACATTTTAATTTCCTCTTTTTTCTTCGCGAACACTTCTTCCAGTTCATGTTTAACTTCATTTGCTAATTTGCCAAACTCCTGCCGCGCTTCAACAGAAAGGTCTTTCAAATTTTTCATCGCCTGCGTCAGCTCGCCGGAACGGCGGGAAAAAAATCTTTGTTCCAATTCTTCCAACTGCAAGACATTCTTAATCTCCACCAAACTCTTCAAAAAATCCTTTTTAATTTTTTCTAATTGTTCCTTCATAAATAAAGATACTAATGCTTTTTTATTTGTCATTCCCGCGAAAGCGGGAACCCAGAAATCGCGTTGTCATTCCCGCGAAAGCGGGAACCCAGAAATCGTAAAAATCGCTCTCGTCAAATCATCTCCTCCCACAAATCATGCCAATTCAAGTTAAAATTTTCTATTAATTTTATTTTCCAAGCACGGTTCCATTTTTTTAATTGTTTTTCTCTTTTGATCGCTTCTTTTATATCATCAAAAACTTCATAATAAACCAGATTGTGAACTTTGTATTTTTGAGTAAAACCGCGTACTATATTGTTTTTGTGTTCATACACTCTGCGTTGTAAGTCGTTGGTGACGCCGATGTATAATGTGCCGTTTCTTTGGCTGGCCATGATATATACGCAGTAATGCCGCTCCTTGAACATACGATTGTGCGATTTTTTTCGATTTTTGGATCCCCTTTTTCAAGGGGATGACAAGCCGCTTACTACAGTATATTTAGTATTATTATTTTATCAATCCCCATACATCTCTCCCCGTCACCACGACAATCAAAATCATAAGTAAGACAAAACCAATGGTGTGGGCGAGTTGTTCATATTTCATCGGCAAAGGCCGGCGGATTATTTTTTCAATTAAAATAAACAAAATGCGGCCGCCGTCCAGAGCCGGAATCGGCAGAATATTGATGGCGGCAAGAGATAGCGAAATCATCGCCGTCACATTGATTAAATAGCTAATACCCAACCGCGCGCTTTGGCCGACCATTACCGCGATTCCCACCGGACCGGAAACATCAAACATCAAACCCTGACCCAAAATTAAATTTTTAATCAACAAATAAAAAGCGATAAAAATATTTATTAACCCGATACCCGCCGCAAAAAAACCTTTATACATGGCGATATACCATGGGTAGCGCACAATGCCAGCATCAGCGAGCATTACCCCAAAACGCGGACTGCCATCTCCGGGTTTTATCAAGCGCGGCGTCATTTTTAATTCCATCTTTTGCCCGCTTCTTTCAACCAACAACAACATTTCTTTGGCAAAATTCGCCTGCACATAACCAACCATGCTTTCCGAACTTTTAATTTCCTGCCCGTCTATTTTTAAAATCCGATCGCCGAATTTAATGCCAGCCTCTTCCGCGGGCGAGGCTTTATCCACTGCCTGCACCATTACCTGCGCCGGTTCAACTATTATCGCGTATTTCCCCGGATCAACCGACAGGTCAGTCGGCAAACCGATCATAAAACCAACAGACAAAAGCGCGCCGGCCAAAATCACATTCATGGTCACGCCGGCGGCTAAAACCACGGCCCGTTTCCAAGCTTTTTGAAAACCAAAACTGTCAGGCTCATTCGCTTGCCCGCCGTCTTCGCCTTTGATACGAACAAACCCGCCCAGTGGCAATAAGTTTAAAGAATATATAGTAGCCGGAATTTCTTCCTCATCTTTTTTCTTTCTAAATTTCCAAACCAACTTTTTTGTCGCTTGATCGCGATAGACACCCAACACTCGCGGCGGAAAACCAAAACCAAACTCAAAAACCCTCATTCCCGACTTGCGGGCAGTGATGAAATGGCCAAACTCATGTGCTAAAACAAGGAGGCCGAGAATTAATATGAAGATAATGATAGTTACCATAGTATATTGCGTCCAGATAGAATAGTTGGTATAATTATCTCACAATAACACATCTTATTCAATAGGCCAAACAAAGCTCGCAAAGCCTTTTAAGCTTTTCAAGCCTTTTGAGCCTTTTAAGCCTCTAAAATATGGCACTCGGATACATCATCCTCATCGTCGTAGCCGTGCTGGTGATTTGGGTAATCACCCTCTACAACGGTCTCATCCGCCTGCGCAACCGTGTCAAGGAAGCGTGGAGCGACATTGACGTGCAATTAAAACGCCGCCATGATTTAATCCCGAATTTAATCAACAGCGTCAAGGGATACATGCAACACGAACGAGGATTGCTGGAGGATATCACAAAAGCCCGTTCGCAAGCTATGTCAGCGCAAACCGCTGGCAATACGGTCGAATTAGCCAAAGCCGAAAGCATGCTCGGCGGCATGTTGGGCAAACTGCAAATTGCGGTGGAAGCTTATCCGGATTTGAAAGCCAACCAGAATGTCGGCCAGCTGATGGACGAACTTTCCGACACGGAAAACAAAATTCAAGCCGCCCGCAGATTCTACAATGGCATGGTGCGCGACTTTAACACCAAAATTGAAGTCTTTCCAAACAGCTTCTTTGCCAATATGTTAAAATTCACCAAGTACGAATTCTTTGAGATAGAAGACGCGAAAGAGAGGGAGAATGTGGAAGTGAAGTTGTAATATGTATAGCCAGATTGACTCTAACAAACGCAAGACTGTTTTGTTAGTCGCCATTTTTCTGGTCTTCATCATCGCCCTTGGCTGGTTTATCGGCGTGTATTTGAATTATGGCTATGGTATTTTAGTGTTCGCGGTTGTATTTTCTGTCTTGACATCGTTGACGAGCTATTACAAAGGCGACAGTATCGCGCTGTCTTCAACCAAAGCGCAAGCAATAAAAAAAGAAGATAATCCATATGTTTACCGGATGGTGGAAAATCTTTGTATCACCGCCGGCGCGCCGACGCCGAAAGTATATATTATTGACTCCCCCGCTTTAAACGCCTTTGCGACAGGCCGAGACCCGCAACACGCTTCCATCGCGCTGACCACTGGAATTATCAGCGCTTTGGAAAATGAAGAACTGGAAGGCGTTATCGCGCACGAATTATCGCATATTAAAAATTACGATATTCGTCTAATGACAATCGTCGTGGTGCTGGTCGGAATGATCGCGTTGATTTCCAATTTTTTCTTCCGCGCCAGATTGTTTGGCGGCAAACGCGATTCTGACAATCGCGGCGGAGGTGGACAGCTGGGTGGAATAATTATGATAATCGGTTTAGTCTTATTAATCTTGTCGCCGATAATCGCCGAGTTGATAAAACTCGCCATTTCCCGCAAACGCGAATATTTGGCCGACGCTTCTGGCGCGCTATTAACCCGTTATCCGGAAGGTCTTGCGCGCGCGCTGGAAAAAATATCGCAGTCAAAAATTCCGCTCGCGACCGCTTCCTCGGCCACCGCGCATCTTTTTATTTCCAACCCGCTTAAATCCGGAACTTTTTCTAATTTATTTTCCACCCATCCGCCGATAGAAGAGCGGGTTAAGAGGTTGAGAGAAACATAAAGATTGAATTGTTAAATTGTAAGAATCGACAGCGTTATTTATACTTCTTAAAGTCATTGCGAGCCTTCGCAGGCGAAGCAATCCACACCGTTATCGCGTTCCCGTGCGATTGCTGGATTGCTTCGTCGCGCGAGCTCCTCGCAATGACTGTTTTGCCACATAAAGCTCGTAAAAGTATAAACAACGCGACTAATTCTTACAGCTAAATTGTTAAAAAAAATCCTTCAAAAAGGATTGATTTGTCCCGCCTCTTGAGAGAGGCGGGACTTTTGGTAGGACAGGGCTTGCCCGCCGCCTGCCTGCCGACGAGGCAGGATGAGGAGGGCTATGCTGCCTGTTTGAGAGTGAAGTTGTTGGCTGGTTCGGTTCCGAGCAGAAAAAAACTCACCAATTCGCCCCTTGCGATTTCATCCCAGGATAATAGATAAATTTTATAACCGAACCACCGGTCATAACTGATCAACGCTCTCTTGCTGTTGGGAAAAAATTCGGTTGACACCCAGCGGTCATAAGGAAGGGCAGACCGGCCCGTGAGACGGTGGTAGCGCAGCAAAAGCAAATACAGGACCAGAACGCGTCCGCGAGACACCGAATGACTGTCCGGCAGACCCCATTCTTCTTTCAGGACAGATGGGCCACAATCAGTCCGCTCGCTGAAAATCTCCAAAGGGGACCAGAAAACGATCGTGGGTTGACTGGGCCAGATGCCGTCGGTCTGCTGACCGAAGATCTTCCGCAGTACCATCGCGTGGCCGAATTCAGCGACGAGCTCCGCGAACGTCACATTGCCTCGAAAGTACCACGCTATCGGTCCGTGGTAGTTTTTCACCAAGGCAGCTTCACGCCTGATGGTGACGATCGGCTGGAGGTGTTCCGGCACCTGACTGTCCTCCAGCGGCGTGATGATGTCATCGCCGCCCCTCTTCGCCGGCACGCAGATCCAATCAATGATGTCAAGCGCCAGCGCCGCAATCGTTCCCAGGACGAATATAGCTAACAGCCACACAGCGCGAACCAGATCCCGCAACTTATTCATCTCTCTCCTCCTTATTAAAAAAGAACAACCCGGCCGAACTTCGGCACGATGATTGATATGGTATAATGAACGCTAAACGGTGTCAATATGATAATTATAAAACAAAAATTACACCACCGAAAAAATAATCGCCTGCGTGGCTACGATTATTCATCGAACGGTTTGTATTTCATAACAATTTGCGTCAAACACCGATTAAAACACCTCGGCGGTGTTTGGAACGCAAAAATGTGCGTCAATCGATTCGGTTCAATCGTTTTGCAACAATGGAATTGGTTGGCCGAACAATATCCGTATATTATATTGCACGAATTCGTCGTCATGCCAAATCACGTACACGGTATTGTGCAAATTGATTCATCATTGTTATCGTGTAGGGACAGGTCGCGACCTGTCCCTACACCGAATGCCGACACCACAATCAACCATATAACAAATAAAAAAACGAAAATAAAACCATTGTCCGAAATCGTCGGCGCGTTCAAAACCACATCATCAAAATCAATCCATCGGAATGGTTTCCCACAATTCCAATGGCAACGATCATTTTACGACCATATTATCCTTGACGAAAAATCATATTTTGCCATCACCAATTATATAAAACAAAATCCCGTCATTTGGTGGCGGGATAGAAATAATTTGTGATTTCATTTATTCCAACGATTCCAAATTCACGCACAATTGATCTTTCCAAATCATTTCCGGATAATATTTTAACATTTTTCTAACGTACGCCTTCCTTTCATCATACGTTGTCTGATTTTTAGCTTCAAATTTTACGGTGATATACGGACCATTCTGCGAATATCGAAACACCATCATGCCATCAGCAAAATCAATCCTGGTGCCGTCATCACCGGGAATAACTGATTCATCCGTCACTTCGCCGTTAGGAAAATCTTTCCTAAACCTTATCGCCAAATCTCGAATCACGGCGACTTTTTTATCGTCAGGACAGCCGATTTTAATTTCCGGAGAAGAAATAAATTTCGGGAAGGTTTCATAAAGTTCACCCAAATTTTTACCAGTCTCAGATAAATATTCCAAAACCCGCAGTTCGGCATAACAGCCATCGTCATGCCCGTAAGCATTGTCGGCAAAAAAGAAATGCCCGGATAATTCGCCGCCAAACGCCGCTCGCTCTTCCGCGATTTTTGCCTTGATAAATGAATGTCCGGTTTTCCAAATTACCGGCACACCGCCGTTCTGTTTAACAACCTCCCTGACTATCTGCGAACATAAAGTATTATAGATAATTTTAGATTTTGGAAAACGAGTCAAAATTTCTTTGGCAAAAATCGCAATCAAAACATCATTCCACAGGATCCTCCCCTTCTCATCCACCGTGCCGATACGATCGCCATCGCCATCAAATGCCACACCCATGTCTGCCTGTTCCGCCAAAACCGCCCTGCTCACCCTATCCATAACTTCTTTAGCGGTCGGGTCCGGAGTGCCCATCGGAAAATGGCCGTCCACTTTCATGTTTTTTCCGATTACTTTACAACCGGCGCGAGTAAATAATTCTTCCACGTACTTGCCGGTTGTGCCGCAACCGGAATCAATCACGATCTTAAATTTTTTATTTAATTGCACTCGTTTTAAAACATCCTCAAAATAATCTTCGGTCACGTCCTTTTTGGTTACCGCGCCTTTTTCTAAAGATTTATAATAGTTTTCTTCTTCAATAATCTTTCTAATCTCTTGAACTTCGTCAGGGCCGGTAGTTTGCGAATAACCTACCCCCAACTTAAAACCATTAAAATTCCAAGGATTATGGGAAGCTGTAATCATTACCCCGCCATTTGTCTGATAACGATACTGCGAATAATACATCATCTGTGTCATTACCATACCCAAATCAAAAATGTTAACCCCGGTTTCCGTCATGCCTTTAATCATGGCCTTTTTATAATCCTCCCCCGTTAAACGACAATCACTACCCACGACCGCATGGCGAATCTTGCGCCGACGCAAAAACGTAGCGTAAGCCCGGCCGATTGCTTCTACTTTTTCCGGATCCAAGTCTACGTCAACTATCCCACGGATATCATAGTTTCTAAAGACGAATGGGTTGATTTTCATATATTGCTTGATTATGTTGCGTAAAAGATAAAAACAGTATATAATATAGACGAAAAATACACAAACTGCAATACCGTTTGCGGTGTATGGCTATACCTATGTCTACCAACCCAACCCAGCTTCTGGATCGTTTTTCCACGCATTTGCGCAATGTAATCGCCAAAGCCATGACGCTGGCAAATTCTCTTGAACATGACGAGGTGTCGCCTCTGCATCTTTTGTTATCTTTAAGCGAGGAAAAAGGCTCGGTCGGCGCGGAAGTACTAATACGGTTTAACTTTAATCAAAAATACGCCTTAAACCTGCTTTCGGAAAAACCTCAGTTGCGCCGAAATAAGGGCGACATCGCCATCGCTAATCTGCCGGAACTTGACGCTAAAGCCAAACAAGCGGTTGAACGCGCGATTTTAATCGCTTACGAGCGCAACCACCATCATATCGGCACTGAACATTTGCTGTTTGCTTTGGTCGTCGGACATAGCCAAGAAATTGAAACCGCGCTGAAACAAAATAAAATATCTCTTGAGGATGTTAATAATCAGCTTGATGATATTTTCCAAAGCACCAGCCGCTTTCCGGAAATTGAAGACGTGTCTAGTGTGATGGAACATTTGGAAGAAATGGTGGGAAAAGAAAATATCGGCGCGCTCCCCCGCCCGCAACCGCTTGCCGCCAACAGTAAAAATAAAAAACCGCAAATCACGGCTTTGGATATTTTTACCAATAATTTAACTGACAAAGACGCGCAAAAAAATATTGATCCGGTCATTGGCCGGGAAAATGAAATTGAGCGGGTAATCCACATTCTCTCACGCCGAACAAAAAACAATCCGGTCTTGGTCGGCGAACCGGGCGTAGGCAAAACCGCGATTGTTGAGGGATTGGCAAAAAGAATCAGCGAGGGTAATGTGCCTGACATTTTAAAAAATAAAAAAATCTTCGCGCTTGACGTTACTCTGCTTTTGGCCGGAACGATATATCGCGGTGAATTTGAAGCGCGCCTGAAACAAATCGTGGACGAAATCGCCAAATCGCCGGATTATATTCTATTTATTGACGAACTGCACAATATTATCGGCGCCGGCTCCAGCCAAGGCGCGATGGACGCGGCGAATATTTTGAAACCGGCCTTAGCGCGCGGCAACCTGCGCTGTATCGGCGCCACCACGATTGATGAACACAAAAAATATATCGCTTCCGACCCGGCGCTGGAACGGCGTTTTCAATCGGTCATCATTGATGAGCCGACTGAAGCCGAAGCTAAAATGATAACGCGCGGAATTAAAAAATATTACGAAGATTATCATAACGTGAAAATCAGCGATGACGCCACGGACGCGGCCGTGGAATTAAGCGTCCGCTATATCCACGATAATTTTCTGCCGGACAAAGCGATAGATCTGCTTGACGAAGCCTGCGCCGCGGCGCGAACCAAACAAAAACACACGCCGATTGAGGCGCAAAGACAAAGATTTTTGGCGTTAAAAGAGCGGTGCATAAATTTAAAAATAACCGCGATCAAAAAAGAACAACTGGACGCGGCGTTGGAATTAAAAAACGAATTGAAAGAAATAGAAGACCAGATCAGTCTTTTAAATCAAAAAACGGCTAACGCGAAAAAAACCGTCGGCAGTAAAATCACGCGCCAAGACATCGCCCGCGTGCTGGAGCGGCGGCTGAATATTGGTCTGGAAACAATATTGGCGGATGAATGGAAAAAACTGGCAGACCTGTCAGACAGATTGGAAAAACAAATCATTGGCCAAGATGAAGTAATAGGATCAATCATCAAACACCTGCGCCAATCTTATTTGGGTTTGCGCGATCGCAAAAAACCTTTAGCATCTTTTCTTTTTGCCGGACCGAGCGGGGTTGGCAAAACCGAATTGGCAAAATTGCTGGCGCGCGAACTTTATAATGATGAAAAATCGCTGGTCAAACTTGATATGAGCGAATTTTCCGAACCGCACAGCACCGCGAAGCTCCTCGGCTCCCCGGCCGGATACATCGGCCACAAAGACCGCAATCGATTTTTGGATGATATCAAACAAAAGCCGTATTGCGTGGTATTGTTTGATGAAATTGATAAAGCCCACCGCGACGTGGTTAAGTTGCTTTTGCAGATTCTTGACGAAGGGCAGTTGACTGACAGCAATGGCAAAAAAACCTATTTTAATCACGCGATAATTATCTTAACCACCAATCTCGGCTCGGAATTCTTCAAATCCGCCGGCATCGGCTTTGGCCGGGACGCGAAAGACACAAAAAATCGCGATCAGACTGTCATTGGCAAATTAAAAGACGAATTTTCGCCGGCGTTGATCAACCGCTTGGATTCGGTGGAAATTTTCTCGCCCCTCACCCAAGCCGCGGTCGCCAAAATCGTGGAAGCAAACTTGAAGCAGGTCAATGAACAGCTGGGTAAAAATCAACAGCTTAATATCAAGTCCGACCAAACCGCGATCGCCTCTTTGGCTTCTGAATCTTTCAGCGAAGAATTCGGCGCGCGGCAGGTGGACAAATTCATCAGAGACGTAATGCAGGAGCTGGTGGTTAAGATTATGGAAAAAGAAAAAAAGAAAAAAAATTACACTCTCAAGAGAGAAAAGACGGGGTATAGTTTGAGATAGAGGCTTGTCATCCCCTTGAAAAAGGGGATCCAAAAATCACACACGATGGATTCCCGTTTCCACGGGAATGACAATTCATAAAGCATTAGTATTTTATGCCCGATTTTGAGCAAAAATGGCAGTTGGCGATGCAGAAGGCAAGACAACAGCAGGTGAAACAAAAAACCGGCGCGCCTTTGGCAACGCAGGAGAAGCAAAATAAAGAAGAAATGGATTATTTTAAACAAAAAATTTTAAAATCATTCCAACGCGGCGATAAAGAAGAAACTAAAAAAACCGCGGCCGCTCTGATTAAATTGCGCGCAAAATCAGCGGCGATTAAAATCCAAAAAACCCGCGCCGAGTCCGGATTTTTAAGCGAAGCGACAATTAAAAAAATAGTCGCTAAATATACTCTGGATTGCTTAAGATTAGTCCAATCATTAGGTTATAAATAATATGCCGGAGGAAGGAGAAAAAAACGCACCTGACGTAAAAGCACCGCCGGCATCGGAATGGATGACGCAAATTGAAAATGCTTTGGAAAAAACCTTGCCGGACTTGCCGCCTGACGCGCTTCGGCAAATTAATGATATTATAAAAAAAACTGTTCAGGGAGAATTAGAAAAATTGCGGGACAGTCTTGCGGAAAATCCGCCCGAACAAAATTTAGAAGACGCGCTTGATGAATTTGAAGAAGAGGAAGAGCCCGTTAATCAAGCCCTTGATTTTGGCGATGAACTGGAACAAGATTACGCCGAATTAGGAATAGAAAACACAGCGGAACCGGAGAATAGTCAAAAATCGCCGCCTCAACCGACCAAAAAACACATTGGGAGGAGAACACCGGAGCAAACTCCGACTGAACCAGTCGAGTCAGCCGGACAACCGTCGTTGGCAAAAGAAGAATCTACCGAACCATCGCCTGCCTATGTTCCCTCGCCGTCAACAGAACCGCAAGAACCGACGGAAACACCACTGCAGACTGATTCAGCCGCTCAACCGAAAGAACCAAGCGGGCCGCAAGAAAAAAAATCAGAAGAAGCGCGACCAGAAGAGCAGGAAGAAAAACCGGCCGAAAAACTAACAAAAACGCCCGCTAAACAAGAGCAGTCGCAAGAAGAGGTGGAGCCAAAAGATGGGGAGGGGAAAAAACCGCCGGAGCAATCGCCTGAACAGCCGACTGACAAACAACAAAATAAACAGCCGGACGAACAACAGCCGGAAACAACGCCGGCCGAACAGGAAACCGCGCCTCAACAGCAAGAACAGGATCAACAACCGCCTCCGCAGCAGCAAGAGCAGATTAAAGATCTGACAGAAAAACTGCAATTGGCGCAAAAAGACACGGGAAAAAAAGTTGATAAAGCGATTAAACCGTTTCAAAAAGAAATCGCGGTTTTAAAAAACGAAATTAAATTGCTGGAAGCGAAAAAAGCCGCCGTGTATGTTAAAATGACAATTGCCGCCGCGCGTTATTTCGCGATGCTTGTCATTGCCGCTATCGTATTTATCATCGGGGTTATTTTGAGTCTGTTCGGCATCGGCGAAGTGCTTATGGGCTGGGCCGCCAAACAAGCAATCAGCGAATCTGCGACTTTCAGCAAAAATATGTTAGAATATAATAACGAACTGCAAAAACTAAACGCGCAGATAAGAGAAAAGACAGCGAGAATTAAAATTTTGGAAAAGCAAATGATGAACATTCAGCGCGCGGCCAATATAAAATTCGCCGCTTTGCAGGGAAAAATCGCCGCACGAATTCAACAACTCCACCAGCCTAATCAATAAAAATAATATGGATAAAAGAAAAATAATTTTCGCGGGCATATTTCTAGTTATCTGCGTGGCAGTCGGTTTTCTGCTTTATTGGGTATTTTTCGCTAAGAAAATACCGTCAACAACTACGGGTCAGCCGGGAACGGAAGTCCCGGTTGCCGGCCAATTCCCTACTGCCGGCGTCGGCCAGCCGACTTTGCCGACTACCAAGCCGGGCAAACTGCCGACCGCGGTAAGCAAACCGATTACGCCGAAAACCGTTACTCCAACAGTCAAACCATCTTTCCCAATCACAAACAAAGTTGACAGCTCAATTCTTGGTAGTAGCAAAGACACGGTTGGTTCGGCAAAATTTTATAATACCACTGACGGCAGATTTTATCGCTTAAACAAAGACGGTTCAATTGCGTCTTTAAGCGACGAAGTATTTTTTAATGTTCAAAAAGCGACCTGGTCGCCGACAAAAAACGAATCTATTATTGAATATCCTGACGGTTCAAACATTTATTATAATTTTGACACAAAAAAACAAGTCACTTTGCCAAAACATTGGCAGGATTTTTCTTTCTCGCCTTTGGGGGATAAAATCGCCAGTAAAAGCATGGGGCTGGCAACGGAAAATCGCTGGCTCGTTACCGCTGATCCGGAAGGAAAAAGCGTTAAATTAATCGCGCCGCTTGGGGAAAACGCTGATAAAGTAACCGTCAACTGGTCGCCGAATAAACAAATCGTAGCCACCTCCGCCACCGGAGACCCGCAGGGAGCGGACAAACAAGAAATTTTGTTCGTCGGCTTGCAGGGAGAAAATTTCCGCTCCATTGTCGTGGAAGGCCGCGGATTTGAAAGCCAGTGGTCAACCAGCGGGAAAAAACTGCTTTACAGCGTCTATAGCGCCAGAAGCAACTTCAAACCGGAACTCTGGATCGTTAACGCCGAAGGCGACAGTATCGGCACTGGCAGAAAAATGTTAAATTTAAATACTTGGTCGGAAAAGTGCGCGTTCAGCGATGATCGCTTTATTTACTGCGCCGTACCAACGCAAATGCAAACCGGCGCCGGCTTCGCGCCCGGACTGGCAGATGCCACCAATGATAAAATTTATAAAATAGACACGGAAACCGGCATTAAAACCGAGCTGACCACTGACGGTTACCACACGGTTGACAGCATGTTCCTCGGCGATAATAACAAAACGATTTATTTCACGGATAAAAACAGCTCCGGACTATTTAGCGTGCCAATATGATAAAAACCAAACTCCTCGCGGTCGTTTTTATTCCGGCAATTTTGGTTGCCGGCTTGGCGCTGTTTGTCCGCGTTATTCAATATGAACCGCTCTACCCGGAAATAGATAAAAATAAAGAGGCCGAAGTTAAAAAAGACAGTCTGATTACTATCCCCATTTATCCAACTGATCCGATTATCGGCGAGAAAAAAGCGCCGCGAACGGTCATTGCTTTTGAAGATTTCGGCTGTGAACACTGCCAAGCGCAGTTTGCGGTGATTGAAGAATTCATGGCCAAACACCCGGGCACGGTTAAAATAATTTGGAAGAGTTTGCCGGTTACTAAATTCCCCTATGCCAGCGACACGGCGAACGAATATGCTTACTGTTTGAACGAGCAAAATAAATTCATGGACTTCGCGCGGCTGGCGTTTACTAATAGCTATCAATTAAAGCAGGATATCTTAGACGCGATTGTTAAAGAGATTAACGCCAATGAAAAAAAACTTAGCGCCTGCGTCCAATCCGGAACCGCGAAACAACAAATTGAGCGGGTTAAAGAAATCGCGCGATTGTTGAATATTCAAGCCATCCCCGCGATATTTTTAGACAACAAACAAGTCAACCCGCCGGCGACAGTGGAGGGGTGGGAGGCGATGATGAGGCTGTAACGCCCGTCGCCATGGTGTCATTACTTATTTTAATGCCTCTTTCGGTATGTTAGAAAGGGATCCCTCGGCTCTCCCGCCATGGCGGGATCGCTCGGGATGACAATGCCAAGAATCTTATGAAAAAAATCTTCCTCGGTATTTTTTTAGCAATGTTTTTCCTGCTCCCATCAAACAGCGCTTCTGCCGGGACACTCTCCATTGGCTCTCCATGTGAAGGTAACGGCGAATGCGCGAGCAACCAATGCGAAAACAGCTCTAAAACCGATCCCGAGGACAAAAAGCTGGCTTTTTGCGTTTGCGGAGAATTTGACACATCAATAATAAACCCTGCCGGCAGTCCGAACTGCAAAGAAGCTTACGGCGGTTCTGAAGATGACTGGACATGCAAAGACGGCGCCAATATGACCTGGGACTTAAATTACTGTTTAAATAAAGATTACAGCAAAACCAAATTTGCCATTCCCGTGAAAGAAACCGGCGCCAGCACTGAAACAATTGTTGACATGTTGCTTGATCCATCGGCGGTAACCGCGAATATGTTTAAGGAGATTGATAACATCGTGGCAAAACCGACAGTAAAAATTTCCATTCCCGGCCTAAAATTTTCCGAACCAAAAACCGTTGAAGAATCTGGCGGAAAATTCTTATATATCCCCTTTCTCGGCGACTATATATCATCCCTTTATAAATATCTAATCATTGTCGCGAGTATTATCGCGACCGCGATGATAATAAAAGCCGGATTTGATTGGCTGATGTCCGGCGGCGAAGCGGAAAAAATCACTCATGCCAAAACCCGCATCGGCCAATCGCTCATGGGGCTTTTCATCGCCGTGTCTTCGTATTTTATTTTATACACCATCAACCCGAATCTGGTGGAATTTAAAAATCTGCGGGTGAGGTACGTAGAGACAATACCTTTAGCGGAAGATTCTATCACTACCGAAGAGGCCGCGGAACAGGCTGGTGGAACAATTTCAACGCCTTCCGGGAACATTCCGATTCCCACTACAGTTGTTTGCGATAATCCAACTGCCGCAGGTACCGGATTAGTGCCGCTGGAGCCGTCCGTGGGACTAAAACTACCTGCTAAATCAACCGCTTTTCTTAACCCCCAAGCGGCTGAAGCGTTAAAAAAAGCAGGGGCGATCGCCGCCAATGAAGGATACCTGTTGCAAGTCACTTCCGCCTGCCGCACGACAGCCACCCAAGCTAAAAAAGCCGCGGAAAGCCCGAGTAGTGTTGCTGCAGGCACCATCGCGCATCCGGGTAATTCTCCGCACGGGTTTGGCATTGCTGTTGATATTCAATTAAAAAAAGATGGCGTAGTATTGGTGCCATCTGGTGGTTCAGAATCCCAGTGTAAAATAAATCCCGCGTATGTAAGAAAACTTTCAGAAATTATGTATACCGCGGGGTTTTACCGCTTGGGGATTGAAAATTGGCATTTTGAACTACCGCCGAAAAACAATTATTGCCGCGTAAAAAATAAATACGATCCGGCCCCATGCCGCGTTGGCAACAATAAAGTGCCGTGCATTACCAAATAAGCGATATGAAAAGCGGTAATAATACAATCTTCATCTGCTCCAACTGCGGCGCCCAATACCAAAAATGGACGGGTAGATGTTTAGAGTGTGGAAAATGGGGAACCGTCGTTGAACAGAATGCAGAATACAGCGAACAGAAAGCAAACGAAAAGAATTATGCACCGACTAAAACAATTAAATTATCAGAAATTAAAGGAGAAAATGTAAAAAGACAGCAGACGAATTTGGCTGAATTTGATCGGGTGTTGGGCGGCCCTTCGACAAGCTCGGGGCAAGGCGGGATTGTGCCGGGGAGTTTAATTTTGCTGGGCGGAGAACCGGGAATCGGCAAATCAACCTTGGCAATTCAATTGGCCGCAATAATACCAAACACGTTATATATTTCCGGCGAAGAATCCGTGGAACAAATAAAATTACGCGCTGAACGTCTACGGCTTACGGCTTCTAGCTTACGGCTGGCCAATGAAACATTGGTGGAAAAAATCTGCGCCACGATTAAAGAAACAAAATCGCCGTTGGCGATAATTGATTCCATCCAAACAATTTATTCCGACGAAGTTCCCGGTGAACAAGGCAACATCAATCAAATTAAAGCCTGCGCGGTAAAACTTTTGGAAACCGCGAAATCAACCAACACCGCGATAGTCATTGTCGGCCACGTGACCAAAGACGGCGAGGTCGCCGGACCAAAAACCTTGGAACATTTGGTTGATGTTGTTCTTTATCTTGAAGGCGAGCGCTATCATCAATATAGAATTTTAAGAACGGTAAAAAACCGATTTGGCCCGACTGATGAAGTGGGTATTTTTGAAATGAAAGAAAATGGCTTGCAGGAAGTAAAGAATCCTTCCGCCAGTTTTCTTTCCGAACGCGGAGAAAATATGCCGGGAAGCGTTGTTACTTGTTTGTTGGAAGGAACGCGTCCGCTGTTGGTGGAAATTCAAGCGCTGGTAAATAAAACATCATTCGGCTATCCGGTGCGCAAAGCCAGCGGGTTTGATTTGAATCGTCTGCATGTTTTAACCGCGGTTTTGCAAAAACGCGCCGGCTTGAATCTGGCGCAATATGATATTCATCTCAATGTTGTCGGCGGCATCACTGCCGACGAACCCGCGGCTGACTTGGCTGTTTGTCTCGCCATCGCCAGCGCTTACAAAGATAAAAAACTCGGCGCGGATTTAGCTGTCTTCGGCGAGGTCGGACTCGGCGGCGAAGTGCGCGGCGTTACGCAAATTGAAAAAAGAGTGAGAGAGTGCGAGAAGTTAGGAGTGAAGAGGGTGATTACACACCTAAATACGCAAGCACTTAAACACTTAAACATCAAAGTGACAGATGTGAAGAACATACAGGAGCTGATAAGACAGACGTAAAAGTGAAGAGTTGTTAAATTGTTGAACCCCCAAAGAATTAAACCCGCAATCATCTCAAAAAAAATTTAAGATAATTGTGGGTGGCAACGCAGTATTTTTTCCTCCTTTCTTCACCACCCACCACTTCACCCTACGAGGGCCACACCGGCGACAATCCAACGGCCCCCCAGAACCAATTGCCTTCAGTTGGTGTTTGATGACCGGACTTGCCCTCCTGCTGGAAAAGATCCTCCCGGGCCGGCTCCTGCGAACCGTCCCCGCTCTGACGAACCTGTTCTTCCTGCGTCATTTCACTTCCCTCCTTTTTCATCTCTCTCTGCCAGATGACCATCATCTGACCTGCTGCATCGACTTTCCGAGCGTCAGTCTCTCCACCTTCTGTCCGAACCCGTTCAGTCCCGCGAGAATTTTTTTCTGCGCTTCCGGCACGTATTCCGTGCCTTTGCCATCCAAATGGCCTTCCTCGCAGAACCGACCGTTTGGCTGCACAGCAGCCCCGCACTTAGCGCATCTCCTCGGCCTCTTCTTTCCCATTACCCCTCCTTTTTTGTAATTAACATATACTGCGTTGCCTCGCCACGCCGTAGTCCCGCCATGGCGGGACAAAAGCGGGCATTGTAAAGAACGAACGACTGGATTGCTTAGTCAACGCCTCATCGGCGACTCCTCGCAATGACAGAATTAAAAACCCCGCTTTTTCAGCGGGGTATTATTCTTGGTATTATTCGCGCTTACGCACGGATATTCCTTGAACAATTCGCCCCGCCGGATACAACGTAAAACAAACGAATCCAGTCAATACGCTTTACGGTTGTCGGACAAATTGTTCTTTGTAAGTTTTTCATACTATTTTTAGTATATCAAAAACTAGTTTTTACGCAAATCCACTTATCCACACCTACTCAAGTATCCCATCCAAATTCACATCATACAAAATCTCCTCTTGCACCAAACGATAGCTAATCAACTCTTCCGGCGCGAACCAGTGTTTGATTTCCATTTCCGCTTCAGGAACCGAACCGGAGGCGTGAATCAAATTGCGAATGGCGCGGTCGTCTACATCGCTCATTTCGTAAGAATCCAAAACATAATCGCCGCGAATTGACCCGACGTCAGACGTCAGCGGTTCTGTCCCGCCGACCAGTTTGCGGATAATTTTCACCGCGTGCGCGCCCTCCCAAACCATCGCCACGACCGGTCCGCAAGAAAGATATTTTTTTAAATTAATTAAAAGTTTATCGGTAATTTCAAACGGATTTTCGGTCGGCGGAGTTAAGCCTTTATCTTTGTAGCCCTTGATCGTCTTCTCACCCGTCACTTTGCGCCAATTCGAATCTAAAGTATAATGCTGTTCCACCTGCTCCGGCGTCGGCACTATCATCTTTAACGCGATCAGTTTCAAGCCGATTGATTCAAAACGTTTAATCACCTCGCCGATAAGCGAACGTTGGATTCCGTCCGGTTTGATTATCACCAAACTTTTTTCTTTTTTGCCTGTGTAGGACATATTCTTAGATTAAATTTAGTTGATGAAATTATAACAAATTGACCTGAAAAGTCAAGCTGATCGCTTGCCAAACAGCTGAAATAATGTAAAATATGATTATATGCTGGAGCAAGAGGAAATCATCGGTAAAAACCCCACCATTGGGTCTTTGCTGAAAAAAGTTAAAACATACGATGCCAAAGCTGATACTGATCTTATTCGGCTTGCTTATGATTTCGCGGAAAAAGCGCATAGCGGCCAAACCAGAAAATCAGGCGAACCATACATTATTCATCCTTTGGCAACCGCTCACATTTTGGCCAACATGAGAATAGACCCGGTGATTGTTATCGCGGCGCTCCTGCACGATGTGCCCGAAGACACCAAAGTAACCTTGGAAGAACTGGAAAAAAATTTCGGCAGCGAAGTCGCTTCAATGGTCAGAGGCATTACGAAATTGGGAAAATTAAAATACCGCGGCGTTGAACGATATATTGAAAACCTGCGCAAAATGTTTATTTCCATGGCTGAAGACGTGCGCGTGATGATTATCAAATTCGCGGACAGAATCCACAATCTCACCACGCTTGACGCCCTTCCAGCGCCGAAACAATATCGCATCGCTTTGGAAAGTTTGGAAATCTACGCGCCGATCGCCGGACGGCTGGGTATGGATGAAATCAAAGGCTGGCTGGAAGATTTGTCTTTTAAATATGTTTATCCGAAAGAATACGCGCACATCAAACAAATCCGCGATGAACGGATGCGCGGAAAAGAAAAATTTTTGCAAGACGCGCAGGACCGCGCCTGGGATGAATTAAAAACCGCCGGCATCAAAACCATAGACCTCTACGGACGTAACAAACGGCTCTATAGTTTATACCAAAAACTACAGCGTAAAGGCAATGAAATCGCCAAAGTCCATGACATCGTCGCTCTGCGCATTATTGTCCCGACTTTAGCGGATTGTTACGCGGCTTTGGGGATTTTGCATAAAATCTGGCGGCCAATGCCTGGCCGAATTAAAGATTATATCGCTCAGCCAAAACCAAACGGCTACCAATCTCTCCATACCACTGTATTTACGGAAACGGGGGAAATGGTTGAGTTTCAAATTAGAACTCTGGAAATGCACGAGGAGGCGGAGTTCGGCGTCGCGGCGCATTGGCATTATGATGAACGCGGGCACAAACGGCCGGCGAAAGAAATCAGCTGGGTGAAAGAACTGGCGGAAATACAAAAAGACGTATTGAGCCGACTTTCTGATTTAGATGAAATAAAGGTTGATTTTTTGAAATCTCGCATCTTCGTTTTCACTCCTAAAGGCGACGTGATTGATCTGCCGGAAGGCGCCACACCGATTGATTTCGCCTATCACATCCACACCGCGATCGGCAACAAGTGCAACGGCTCTATAGTTAACGAACAAATGACAAGTTTGGATACCGCTTTAAAAAATGGCGATGTGGTGGAAATTATTACTGACAAAAATCGCAAAGGTCCGAACCGCGATTGGTTAAAATTCACCAAAACCCATACCGCCAGAATGAATATAAAAAATGCCCTTCGCTTGCAGGAAAAGAGCTTTATCACCGGATGGATCAAGCAGGTGGTAGGGAAGAAATAGTCCACTAATACGACGACCACCAATTACACTAATAAATAAAGATGGTAAACAGAAATTACCATCTTTTGTTTTCCTAATTGGCTTTATTGTATTAATGTCGATTAGTGGTCGCGTATTAGTGGGCTCTACGCCAACTCCTCTAAAATCCTCTTCAAATCACTGGACGAATAATAATCAATAATAATCCTCCCTCTCTCCCCAACTTTTGTAATCTGGACTTTGGTTCCCAATCTTTCTTCCAACATTTTTTCCTGCGCCAAGACATTCGGATCGCGGCGGACAGAACCTTTGCGGGATTTTTGCCCGTAATCCGCGACAGTACGCTCAACTTCGCGCACGGTAATATTCTGCCCGATCATGCTGTGGAATAACTTCATCATTTCTTTTTCATCTTTCAAACTCAACAGCGCACGCGCTTTCCCCGTGCTGATCCGGCCGTCAATCAGCGCTTTCTGCGCCTCTTCCGGCAAATTAAGCAAACGTAGCATGTTGCTCACGGTCGGACGCTCTTTGCCGACCTGTTCCGCGACCTCCTGGTGCGACAGGCCAAACTCCTCAATCAGACGTTTGTAAGCAAACGCTTCTTCAATCGGATTCAAATCCTGGCGCTGGATATTCTCTATCAAGGCCAATTCAAGTTTTTCCTGCTGGGTCGCGGAACGGACAATCGCCGGAATCGTAACCAGGCCGGCGATCTGCGACGCGCGCAATCTCCTTTCGCCGCTTATCAATTCATAACCGCCGTCAGCTTTTTCCGTTGCGGTAATCGGCTGTAAAATGCCGTGCTTTTTAATTGAAGCGACCAAATCTTCCAAATCCTGATGAGAAAAATTGCGCCGCGGCTGTTCCGGATTCGGCGCGATTTCCGATAGCGGAATATTCCAAACCCGCGCCCCGTCGCCTTGGCCGTTTTCCTTGTGGATAACTTTCCGCGGCTTAATCTGCGGAATCAGCGAACTAAGTCCCTTCCCTAATGGCATAGTAATCAATTTTAATTTCCAATTTAACAATTTTATAATTTAACCATAACTCATCAATCCACTCGCTGATGTTTTTCCAAAACTTCTTTCGCCAGTCGCTCGTACGCTCGTCCGCCCTTGCCATACGGGTCATAGTGCAAAATTGACTTTCCAAAACTCGGCGCTTCCGCCAAACGCACAGTGCGCGGAATAACCGTGCGGAAAATCGCGTCAGGAAAATATTTATATAATTCATTCATCACATCTTCCGATAATCTGGTGCGCTGGTCAAACATAGTTAACACCGCGCCCAAAACTTTCAACTCCGGCTTGATATGCGTTTGCACTAAATTGATTGTTTCCAAAAGCTGGCCCAATCCCTCAAGCGCGTAATATTCCGCTTGCACGGGAATTAATAATTCATCCGCCGCCACCAAACTATTAACTGTCAAAAGCCCTAACGATGGCGGACAATCAACGATAATATAATCATAAGCGTGATTCGCTTCTGCCAATAAATCCGCCAGTTGATGCTCTCGACGCTCAACATCAATCAATTCGATATTCGCGCCAGCTAGATTCGGCGTGCTGGGAGCCAGCCGCAGTCCTTCGTGAGCGGTATTCCTCACAATATCATGCAAGCGTCTTTGCTTTGCCAGCGCTTCGTAAATTCCCTGCTCAACTTTATCTTTACCAAAACCCAAACCACTGGAAGCGTTGCCTTGCGGGTCCATATCAACTAACAATACAAAACGACCCAGCTCTGACAAATAAGCCGCCAAATTCATCGCTGTCGTGGTCTTTCCCACCCCGCCCTTTTGATTGACAATGGAAATTATTTTCGCCATGCTCACATTATACACCAAATTGACAAAAAAAAGAATATCCTATATGATATTATCAGCAAAAATGCCCGAGTGGCGGAATTGGTAGACGCGCACGACTCAAAATCGTGTGGCCGTAAGGTCATGAGAGTTCGATTCTCTCCCCGGGCACTTTAACACTTACTAACATTTACTCTAGCCATTTATAATTATTGAACGCCCATTCGGAGATTTTTTTTGCTTCATTAAATCTGGCCTCGTGGCTCTCCGCGCCTAAAATAACAACATCAACCACATGTCCGACACCGTCGCCAACCCGCATGGTGAAATTATAACCGGAAGCGGCAATATAACCGGTTTTTCCGCCATAAAATTCCTTAAATTGATGCGGAATCCAGCCTAAAAGCAGCCAGTCCGTATTCCACATGTGATGATTTTTTTCTCTCTCTTTTGAATATAAATTATATTCGGTTGTCAACAGCGCCTTAGTAATTTTTTCTTTTTTCATTACTTCATTCAACAAAATCGCCGTGTCTGACGCGCTTGCCATATCTCCGGCATCCAATCCGGTGGGATCAACAAACACTGAATCAGCCATACCTAATTCGCGCGCTTTCTGATTCATGCGCTCTACAAACGCGGTTTCTGTCCAACCCAAAGCGCTCACTAATGATATGATGGCTTTGTTTGAAGAACCAATTAGACCCGCCTGCCACAATTCATCAAGCGTATACACATCACCGGCATACATATGCGCGTCTAAAGCGTCCTCTCCTATCACAATAGTTGAGGTAGCCCAGTCAGGATTATTTTCTAAAATAACCAGCGCGCTCATCAGTTTGGTGATACTGGCCAACGGCCACTTGTCATATTCATTTTTGCGATACAACAATGCGCCAGTCTCGCGATCTTTTACCATTACGCTGTGCGCGGTAAAACTCTCCGGCGGCAAAATTTCTCCAATCAATTCCGGCAGTTGGGGTTTAACAATCGGCGGCGGAACTTCAATATCTCCGCCGATTTTAAATTTTTGCATTACTTTATTCGGTGTCAATGATTCAATTTTTTCTAAAACCATTTGATTACCAACACCTAACTGCCTCAACAGTCCTCCGGCGCCAACCAAAACCAAAACTAATACGGCCACGACAGCGCGCCAGCGCTCGCCCTGAGCGAACGAAGTGAGTCGAAAGGGATTATTATTGTTTTCCAAAAAATTTAATGCCATAAGTCAACTCTGCTGTTCAGTGATATTAAGCGTGTTTTCCAAATGTTCGTGTTTATGCAGAGTTGAGTAATCTGGCAACTCTGACGCTGAACTGACGCCCAGATGCCGCAATGCTTCCATCGATAAACTATAAACCGGCAGGGGTTTCTCTTGATCCTCATTCTCATCAATCAAACCACGCATTAATAAATTGCGCAAAATAATCGCGCAATTAACACCGCGGATCTGCTCCAATTCCGGCCGGGTAATCGGCCCGCGGTAAGCGATAACGGTTAGAGTTTCCAATTGCGGTTTGGTCAACTCCCCGGCCGCTTCATCTTTGATAAATAAATCGACTGCCGCGCTGTTGTCCGGATCAGTAGCCATTTGATAATTTTCGCCTTCATGCAAAATACGCAAACCGGATGCCGTTTGATTGTATCTTGCTTTCAAATCCTCCAGCGCCGATTCCACATCAACAGTTTTTTGCCCCAAGGCCTTGGCAATCTGCCGAGCGGACAGCGGCTTGGAAGCGACAAAGAGGATCGATTCAATTTGAGAGGTCAGTGACATAAAAATAAAATGCTAACATGCTTTCACCCTTTCCATCATAATATCTTCAAAATTCCCCCCCTGTTTCAAAAAAATCCCTTCCTGTTTAACCAATTCCAGCAAAGCCAAAAAACTCACAATCAGTTCCGTCCGGCTTCTGCTACCCTTGAGAATGCCGAACAAACTTGCCTGCTTCGCCCTTGCCAATATTTTTTTAATCTCTTCAATTTTTTCTTTCACGGAAACAGTTTTATCAATCTGCGTCTGCGGCAATGGCGGCAGTGGCTTCAACTTCCTAATTAGTTTCTCCAAACTTGACCGCAGATTTTCAGCGGAAAAATTTTTCGGCGGGATAAATTCAGCTGGACGGCGGGGCGGTTCCACCCTAAATACCGAACGCCGCGGCTCGTTCCAGCGCCGATTAAACTTCTTGCTTGCTGAAATAAACGCCTGATAAAGCCGTAGTTGATCTGCCAAAGATGGTCCGTCTTCCTCATCCTTGCCCAATTGCGGCAATAATTCTCTGGATTTAATAAACAACAACCGAGTGGCCACCACTAAAAAATCGGCCAAGTCTTCCGGCCGCTTATCCTCTATTTTGGAAAGATGATCCAAAAACTGTTCCGTAACTTCCGACAGCGCCAGTTCGCTCACGCTCATTTGCTTTTCTTCTATCAAGTTAAGCAGAACATCCAATGGACCGGAAAACTTGTCTAGTTTGAAATGCATAACGACAAAAAACAGAATACCGATAGCAGAATGCCACGAGTTGGCGATAGCAGTTAAAAATTCTTCGCAAATGTATTCTGTTATCTGATTTCTGTATTCTGAAAACCAATTTTCAATCCTTTTTTTGTTTATATTCCGGCGGAGAAATCTGCAAATCAATCCGGTTTAAGTCGCGCGGGAACAGCGTGGCGTATTTGATATTATCAATATCCAGCAGTTTGGCGGTCATGCGCTCCAAACCGATTGCCAGCCCGCCTTCCGGAGGCATGCCATATTTAAACGCCTCCAAATAAAACTCAAATTTTTCCGGCTTTAAGCCCCACTTTTTAATATTGGCAACCAACTGATCATAATCATTAATACGCTGACCGCCGGTGGTCACCTCTACCCCGCGGAAAAGCAGATCAAAACTCTTGGTAAATTCCGGATCGGTTTCATCAGGATAAGTATACATTGGACGTTTGACGGTTGGATAATGCGTTACAAAAACAAAATCCGACTGAAATTTTTTCTTTGCATACTCACAGATCCATTTTTCTTCATTCGGTTCTAAATCAGGCTCTTTGGTGTGGTCAATTTTTGTTTCTTGTTTAATTATTTCCTGCGCCTCGCGTAATTTGAAAACCGGTATTTTTTCCGGCAATTCCGGACGAATATAATTTAATAATTTTAATTCCCGCGCGACTGTTTTATCCAGATGATCCAACAAAAAGCGCAAAAATTTTGTTTCCAATTCCATGACATCGGTATGGTCTTTTATCATGCCAAATTCCAAATCCAAACTGGTATATTCATTTATATGACGCGTAGTGGCATGCTCCTCGGCGCGGTAAACATTGCCGACCGTGAACACGCGCTCAAACGCGCCAACCATTATTTGCTTATAAAACTGCGGACTTTGCGCCAAATATGCTTTGGTATCAAAATATTTAATTTCAAAAACATTGGAGCCACCCTCGGTGGAATCACCAACGATTTTTGGACACTGAAATTCAGTAAAACTTTCACCGCGCAAAAATGCCCGAAACGCTTCCACGATTTCGCTCTGCACCTTAAACACTGCACGCCACTTTTCAGAGCGCAATGTGAGCGGTAAATTATCCAAATGCACGTCTAAACCGATTTTCTCGTCCTCTAAATCCAACGGCAGTGGCTCGGCTTTTGCCAACACTTTAAATCCTTTTGCCAACACCTCAATTTCGCCGGTGGCCAAATTCGGATTAATATTTTTTACCCCGCGTTTATTTACCAGACCCTTGATTTCAACTACATACTCGCTATGAACGTCTTTAAGTAAATCATAATCCACGCCCAAATCATTTGGCACGCAAACTACCTGGACTAAACCGGCGCGGTCGCGCACATCCAAAAACACAATTTTGCCCAAATTGCGTCTAGTCTGCACCCAGCCGGCGATAGTTACTTCTTGGCCGACATGATTGACATTAAGTTCTCCGCAAGTGTTTGTACGATTCATAACATCGATTAAAATAAACTAAAAAACAGATTCAGACAGACAACATTCAGTTTTAATCATCATCTTTATCAGTCTAAATCAATGCTTATATTCTACCAATTCTTGGCTTTTTTGGCAAGACTAAAACAAAAACCCCCCGACGTAAAGTCAGGGGTCGCTCTTAATATTCATCAAAAAAATAAATATTCAGAGGGATTTTGCGCGCTGGGTGTCACAGCGCGCGAGGTGGGGTAGATTAATCATCGTACCAGCACAACGAATAGACATTATCGTCACTATCGTAGACTTTTTGACAGGAGGTGTGCGGGAAGATGTTAGTTGGGCAGTCGGCGTCCGACTCGCAGTTGCAGAATGATGGATCGCCGTCATCACACCCCAGCGGGCAGATAGTTTGCGCCTTAAAGGGGTAAGTGCAGATGCTGTCCACGCACTTGCGATCTTTCATACCCGTGACGTACCAAACACCATCTTTGCATGAAGGAAGGTACGCGACGTTCAAGTCACAGTCCTCATCGGACTCACACGGGCCCCATCCCGATGCGCAACCTCCAGTTTGGTAGTCGCACACATCGATGGTATCAGGGTCTCCATCGTTGCAGTCCGGCACATGCTCACACTGTTGGGAGACAGTACTGAAAAAGTCTACTGTGCAAGCGATGCTGTCATCGCAGTTTCCGTAGGGGTATTTCTGGCATTTAGCCGGAAAGAAGCTATCATCGTAACAATACCCATCCGGACCCAAAGCATCCTTACAGTCTTCGTACTCCACTAAATGTTCGCATTTGCCGTACACGCATATGAACGTGTCCGACGATTCGTATGCCAGGTTGTCGCCCTGGCACCATGTAAGGTTGTTCCAGAATATATCTAACGTTCCGTTCGAATACGCAAGTTGGCAGTCGAACCCATCTTTGCACAACGTGCAGTAGGGTTCCTTGATTTTCGCGCACCCGCCCCCCTCCCATGTAGAGTGTACGCAGGCGTTGTCTTTGTACTCCTCCCCTTCTTCGCACGACCCAATGCAGTGTGGAATGGTAGCATGAGCGCAGTGTCTGTCTTGCGGATAGTATTTTTCCACAGTGCACGGATCACCATCGTCGTCGCAGTCTTCATCAATTGTGCGTAGCCCGACATTGCTGTCAGCGTCGATGGAGGACGTCGTGTCCACATCACCGCTGTCCTCCGACGT
Organism: Candidatus Magasanikiibacteriota bacterium; assembly: GCA_016207245.1. Taxonomy (GTDB): domain Bacteria; phylum Patescibacteriota; class Patescibacteriia; order Magasanikbacterales; family UBA922; genus 2-12-FULL-43-12. The sequence continues at coordinate 52,019 of JACQQA010000012.1, forward strand.
GGACTGGTAGGCGGTATCAACCGAGAGACTGGAACCGGAATCGGGACAGGCGGTCAGAAACAAAAACGAGAACAGGAACATGGTCGTCACGAAACGGTACATGGTAATCTCCCTTGCGCGATTGCGCAATTATTGTAAAGTATGCCCGGGACACCATTGTCCCAAACACTCCATCCAACAGATCACCATATATTTACTTGATCTTCTAGATGGAATGTTTAGGAATTCCGGACTATTGTAAAAGAGCTGTTTCACTGTAAAAGTGAATAAATTATCTTAACAAAAAAATTAACTCTTGTCAATCTTGAATTGTGGATAAACGTTCCGCCTAATTTTGTGCGGATTTCCTCAACTTACACACAAAAAACCCCTCAATCTCCTTTGTCGGCATTATCCGCAGGGCTTTTTTGACAACATCTGGATTTACCACCTTATTTTTCCACAACTTCACACACGACAATCGCCGAATATCTAATACTCCAATATCCAATATCTCGCCATCGCCATTCCGTTCCAAAAATTTCGTCATCTGCAATTCGTTCTCCTCCGGCGCGAAGGTGCAAGTGGAATAAACTAAAATCCCGCCGGGTTTTAGCGCGCTCCAGGCGGCGAGCAAAAGCCCCCATTGCTTATACGTCATTTCTTTTATTTTTTGCTCTTTCCAATAACCGTGGGTTTTCGGCTCGCCGGCGATAAACCGCGCTTCGGCGCTGCAGGGGGCGTCAAGCAATATCTTGTCAAAATATTCCGGATACTCGCGGCACAGAGCGCCGCCGTGCTCCATCCTCAACGAAAACCGCCAACTGTCATTGCGAGCGACCGAAGGGAGCGCGGCAATCCAGTATCCGTCCTGGATTGCTTCGTCCCCCGCCATGGCGGGGTCCTCGCAATGACAGACGATACCGAGCGCCTCCATATTATGCTTTAACTTAAAAAATCTAATTTTGTTATTATCATTCGCCACTAATTCACCTCTTAGCCCTCCGCCCAAGGCGGATCCGTCTGGGTCGGACATCAACGCCGCGATCTGCGAAGTTTTGCTTCCGGGCGCGGCGGTCAAATCCAAAACTTTTTCTCCGGGTTGGGGATCCAAAACCAACGGCGGAATCATACTCGCCAAACTTTGGATATAAATTTTTCCCTCATTATAAATATCCAAATCCGTTAATTCTCTTTTGCTTTTGTTTAACAAAATAAACGCGTCTTTATACCACGAAACTTGTCTGATCTTAAATCCTCGCTCAACGAGTGATGTAGTGATGATGTGATGCGGTGATTTAAGTGTATTAACGCGAAAAGTAGTAGAACGTTCAACAAAAGTTTTCTCAATCTCGCGAAACAAAGAAACGCCAAACATCTCTGTCAGGCGCTCTAAAAATTTTTCCGGCAGACTACGATCATGGAACATAGAACATGGAACAACTACCGCCCGAGCTTCCTTCTAATACCTTCATTGGTACTATAAAGCATAGCGCTGATTTCGTTTTCTAAAGTTTTTGCCTTTTTGTATTCTTCTTCAGTGATATGTCCTAAATTCTTTGCTAAAAATTTAACATAAATTGACTCTTTCAAAGAGCCAAAAGATGTTTCGTAAAAATTCAATTTTACCGCGTCCCGCATTCTTGCATAACCTTCCAAATAATTCAACATCACCGAGACTGACGCTCGCCGATCTTGCGAAATCAAACCGAACCGTTCATCAGGTGGATACTTCGCGCTTAATCTATAACTTAACAAAACATATTCATGAATCAAAACTTTCAATCTATCATGAAAATAATGCTCCTCCATAAATTTGTTAAATGCTCAATGTTCCATTCTCCATGTTCCATCCGTCATGGTCTCAAACGATTAATCGTCCGCGGAAAGGGAACACACTCTCTGATGTGCTCGGCGCCGGAAATCCAACGCACGACGCGCTCCACGCCAATACCAAAGCCGGAATGCGGCACCGAACCATATTTGCGCAAGTCTAAGTACCATTCATAATCTTTCTCGCTCAAACCTTCGTGACCGATTCTCTCTATCAACAAATCATAATCATCCTCGCGCTGGGACCCGCCGATTAGCTCACCCGCGCCCTCAATCCCGATTAAATCATCATTCAAAACCAAATCTGAATTTCCCGGATCTATTTTCATATAAAACGGCTTAATATTTTTAGGCCATTTTTCTATAAACACCGGCACGTCAGAATCTTTTGTTAAAAGCCCCTCGTCATCATTACCCAAATCCTCGCCATGTTTTATATCACTGCCTAATTTATTTAACTTTTTAATCGCCTCATCATAAGTATAACGAACAAAAGGTTTATCAACCATCACCCTCAAAGCAGTCACATCGCGTTCCAAAATTTTAAATTCTTGTTGGCAATCTTCCAAACATTTTTTTACTATCGCCTTAACTAAATTTTCTTGAATTTTCAAGTTTTCGTCATGTTCCACAAACGCGGCTTCAGCATCCATCATCCAAAACTCGGTCAAATGGCGTTTAGTCGCTGATTTTTCCGCGCGAAAAACCGGGCCAAAATCATAACACCGCCCGACTGACGCGATCGCGGCTTCAATATATAACTGGCCGGATTGAGATAAATAAGCTGTGCCTAAATCAAAATATGGCACGGGGAAAAGCGTGGTCGTGCCTTCGCAGGCATTTGGAGTAAAAATCGGCGAGTCAGTACGGATAAAATTCTCGCTGTGCAGATATTTGTTAATCGCGGTCTCCACCGTGTCTCTAATCCGCAAAATCGCCCATTGTTTTTTTGACCGCAACCACAAATGCCGATTATCCATCAAAAATTCCGGCCCATGGTCTTTTTTGCTTATTGGGTATTCTTGCGCGAGTTGTATAATCTTGAAACTTGCTTGCCCTGAGCTTGCCGAAGGGATAATTTGCAACTCATACACCCCTTCCTGCTTCGGATGCTTTGTGACTTTCCCCGTCACTTCAACCGATGACTCCTGCGTCGTCTTATCAATCGCTTCCCAAACTTCCGCCGGTAAACCTTCTTTCACTGCCACGGCCTGCGCAAAACCAGAACCATCGCGGATTTCCAAAAACGCAATCTTGCCGGACGAACGTTTGTTGTTCAGCCAGCCTTTAATTGTTACCTCCTCACCGACTTCGGTTGATAAATCTTTGATAAATGTTTGCATATTTTCCAGACTTAAGACATAAGGCGTATGACGTAAGACGATAGATAAGAAAATCGTCCTAAACCCTATGCCCTACACCCTACGTCAGATTTTACCATTTTCCGCTTAAATAAGCAAGATTAAAAATGATGAAGCCCGATCGGATGACCGGGCGAAGGTGGGTATCCGCCCAAGGCGGACAAGTTCGCGCGAGGCGAATAAGAAAAAAGAGCAACGGAGGAAGTGGCTGGCGTCGTTTTTATTGATCCTTCAAGACCAGAAATGCCGGATAAGAGTATCGCCATTGAATGTTGCGCCGTTCGACAAAGAGATCCCGGGTGTGGGGGCTGAACACCAACACATTCGCCCCATCGTCTTGGCCCAATGCGATTATATTGGCACTGCGCGCCATGAAATCCGTATCGCGCGGAAGGTGCGGATTAAGCGCATATCGCAACATGGCGAATGTCCCTCCCGGCGTCTGATGCCGTTTGCGCATTTCCGCCAACACTTGCATTCTCGTGACCGGCGGCTCAAAGAACACGGCGACGACATCGTCGGCAGACAGATCGGCCTGCAGTGCCGGCAAGCGGCGCAGTAACGCTATCACCTTCTCGTCTATTGAAGGAAGATGGAGCGTCTTGAGCAGAGCGTCTAGTAGCGAATCCCACTGCACAGCGACCACGCTGGCAGGTTCAGCGGAACTTTTCCGCTTTGTTCTGGGTACCATGACCACCATCCTTTCTATTTGTTTGTGTGGTTATATTAAAATACTAACACTAAATGTTTTTTATTTCAAGATAATCCCCTTTCGCAATTCTCTCCGAGATTCCCGACATTTCGGCACGGCCACCGCCAACAAATTCCAAAAATCGCGCGAGTGGTTGAATTCCCGCAAATGGCACAATTCATGCGCGATAATATACTCGGCTAATCTTTCCGGTAAAAAAATAATTTTATAATTAAAATTCAGATTCCCCTTTTTGGAACAACTGCCCCAACGGGTCTTTTGATTCCTGATTGATATTTTTTTAAAAGAAAAATTATAAATTTTATTCATATTTTCTACTTTCTTAAGAACAAACTCGCGCGCTTGCTCGCGGCGTTTTTTATACTCACGCTTGCCGCCGCCAATCCGCACGATTTTACCCATCACCCGCGCGTCGCAATGCACCGCCACCCGCAACCGCTGAGCGCGGAGGCTTTTTTTAATTTGATACTCAATTTCGCGATTGTTTAGAAGCGTTTTCATTTGATAATTATAACATACAATTTGGCTCCCGGGGCTGGATTCGGACCAGCGATATCCACGTTAACAGCGTGGCGTTGTACCACTCAACTACCCGGGATTAATTTAAACACCCACCTATTCGGCGGGTGTAATCGGTTTTTCAATATGGAAAGCTACACTCCGCCGGCGGGTGAATTATTGTTATTATTATTTAATCGCGTAGTTTTCATATGGACATAGTATAGCACAGAAAGAGAGCTTTGTCAAACTTTACCTTGACACCCGCCTCCCAAACCCATATAATTCTAATGTTAATTCTTAACCAACTTCTATGTCATTAATCAAAGACTCGGCGCGTAACTCGGTAATTTTACGGTTAATTTTAATTGGTGTGCTGTCGCTTTTACTCCTAATTCCTACCGGCATGATCAGCTCTATAGTTTATGAGCGGGAATCTCGAAGCCAGGAAGCGATTAATGAGGTGAGTTCAAAATGGAGCAACGAACAAACTGTCGCCGGCCCGATTTTAACTATTCCCTACAAAAAGTATCTTAAAGACAAAGATAACCCAACCAAAGTAATTGAAACTGTTTCTTACGCGCATTTTTTGCCGGAACGTTTGGACATCAGCGGAAACATAGAACCGAAAATGCTCAATCGCGGAATGTATGATGTCGTGGTATATAATTCCAAACTTGATTTAAGCGGCGGATTCAAAGCGCCGGATTGGGACAAATTGAATATCAACCCGACTGACACGTTTTTGGATCAAGCCACCGTATCTGTTAATATTCCGGACATGCGCGGAATAAAAGAAAAAATCGCCTTTGCCTGGAATGGCGTGGCGATTAATTTAGAACCGGGAGTTCAGGGAGATATCGCCAAGTATTTAGATTTGACCGTGCCGATTCAATATAACGACACCGAACGATTCGACGAAGCGATGCCGACAAAAATAATGCCGCCGGACGCTGTTTCCAGGGGCGGATCCGGAGTCAGCGCCAAAGTTCCGGTTGGCAGTGATGGCGCGTATAATTTCAAATTAGTATTGGATCTAAACGGCAGCCAAAGATTAAATTTCCTGCCATTAGGCAGTGAGACTAATGTGGAAGTAAAATCAAGCTGGAATAATCCGAGTTTTGATGGAACATTTTTACCGGATGAACGTAATGTTACTAGCTCCGGCTTTACCGCGAAATGGAAAGTCCTGCAATTCAACCGAAATTATCCGCAAAGTTTCTCGGAATTATCCAACTCCAATTTAATTGGCTCGGCATTTGGCGTAAAACTGATGGTGCCGGTGGATCAATATCAAAAAACCTCCCGCGCGGTAAAATACGCTATTTTGACCATCGCGCTGACTTTCCTGATATTTTTCTTTGTGGAAATATTCAACCGCACCCGCATTCATCCTTTCCAATATATTTTGGTTGGTCTGGCGCTGGTGCTGTTTTTCACTCTCCTGCTTTCCATTTCCGAACATTTGGGATTCAACTACGCTTATCTGACTTCCGCCGCGTCAATTTTGCTGATGACATCTCTCTATACAAAAACCGTATTCAAAAACACCCGCGCGACAGTAATTTTATCTCTAATTCTTGTCGCTATTTACACCTTTATCTACACCATTCTGCAACTGCAAGATTACGCGCTCTTAATCGGCAGTATCGGCCTATTCTTCATCTTGGCCGCGGTGATGTTCATCTCGCGGAAGATTAATTGGTACGAAGTGGCAAATCAGTAGATTGCCTCCACACCCCAATCAACCACTTTCCTTTCCAACCTCTCAACTAAAAAATTATAAATAAAATTATGTAATTCTCTGTGTTCTGTTAACTGTGTTATGTGTTTTGAAATAACCGGCCAATCTTGATTCTTCATAATTTCCAAATCACGCAAAAAGCGGAACTCAACGCCAGACGCAGTTATATCATACCCTAAACAATTTAACAATTTGACAATGAAACCATCTAATAACTTAAGATTTAAGATTGAAGATTTAAGATTGACGAACTCTAACCACGATTTTAATAAATCAAAAATTCTCTCATCCTTCTCACCAACATGCAGAATTTTATCTAAAAGCGAAACCACATAACCGGCGGCTAAACTTTTTTGCAAATCTTGTCTGATATTAACAAAGTAATTTATCGGCTGGACTTTGGTGAGGTGGTCAATCCCCTTTCCGGGCGCGATTTCAATATCAACCAAAGAAAACGGCTCCAAATGAGCCGAGTTTTTAGAAATAATTTTTTTAACCCCGCGAGCCATCAGCTCTACTTTGCCTCTTTCTTTGGTGTAGCAACTTATGATCTGGTCGGATTCGCGGAAGTCTCGCCTAGTCAAGACAATAGCTTGCATAACTAAAATTTATAGAAGAATGAAGAAACCACCAACACCGCTGTCGCCGCAATTATCCCAACAACCGTCAGCCACGCGATAACATTCCCGATAGGTTTATTAACATGCTCACCCATGATATTTTTATTATTTATAATCTTCAAAACAAAAATTAAAATAATCGGCAGTAAAATTCCGTTGACGTCTTGCGACAACAACATTACCCTGACTAATGGCAAGCCGGGAATGAGAACCAGCAGAGCCGGCAAGGCGATTGACAACAAAATTATGCCGTAAAAAATCCGCGCTTCCCGCCATTTGCGGTCAAAACCATATTCCCAGCCGAACGCCTCGCAAATGGCATAGCCGGTGGCGACCGGCAGAATAAACGCGCCGAGCATTGACGCCACGAATAATCCGAAGCCGAATAAAAATTTAGCAAACTGGCCGGCGATTGGCGCCAAGGCCATGGCCGCGTCTTTCGCGTCAGTGATTCTAATGCCGGCTTTATATAATGTGTAAGCAGTGCTGATAATGATAAAAAAACTGACAATATCAGTGATAAAAGCGCCAATAAATACCTCTGCCTTTTCAATTTTATAATGCCTAAGATTAAGACCCTTGTCAACCACGTATGATTGAATAAAAAACTGGCCCCAAGGTGTGATCGTGGTGCCGATTAAAGCGATCATGGTGAGCAAAAACGGAGCGCTGAATTCCAAAGTCGGCTTGATTAAAGCCAGCGCGGCCTCGCTAAAGTCCGGCTTGATGATAAAGCCGTTGATAATATACACGAGATAAAACGCGGAAAAAACCAAAAATATTTTTTGCGTGGTTTTAAACGAACCCTTGTACAGAATAAACCACACCGCGATCGCCGACATCGGCACCGCTATATATTTGCTGACGCTGAAAATTGAAAAAGCCGAACCAATGCCGGCAAATTCCGCGGTCATAGTGCCGAGATTGGCGATTAGCATCACCAGCATGGCAAAAGTAGTCCAACGTACGCCAAAATTTTCGCGAATCACTCCACCCAGCCCCTGACGAGTAACCAAGCCGATGCGCACGCCCATTTCCTGCGTTACCGCCAGAGCGAAAGTAATCAAAAACAGCACCCACAGCATTTTAACGCCAAAATGCGCGCCCACGACAGAATAAGTGCTGATCCCGCCGGCGTCATTGTCCGCGTTCGCGGCAATAATGCCCGGTCCGATAACCGAGAAAAAAAACAACAACTTTAACCAAAAATGTTGTAATCTTTTCCCCATAATAAATTACGCGTTTGGCACCAAGTGCCTCATAATATCATCAACCGTAACCACGCCCAGCAATTTTTGCTTATTGTCAACCACCGCGACTGACAGCAAATTATATTTTGTCATAATCGCCGCGACTTCCGTCACTTTTTGCGTCACATTCACAACCGGCGTGCGCCGCGAACGTTTCATAATCGATTTGATGGTCTGCGCGGGTTCGGCGATTATCAAACGCCGCAAAGACGCTACGCCTAAATAATGTTTTTTATCATCCACCACATAGACAAAGTGTATCGCCCGGTGTTGATGTGAATCCCGCTTTATTTTCTCCGCCACCTCTGACACCGTGGTGTGTGGCTGGGCGGCGATAAATTCCGTGGTCATCAAACCGCCGGCCTCGTCTTCATCATAAGACAGAATTTTTTTTACCTTGCCGATGTCTTTTTGCGGCGGCAGTTTTTCTATAATCTCCTGCGATTCGCGTGAGGGCAAGAGCTGAATCAAATCCACCAGTTCATCCATTGACATTTTTTCCAAAATCACGGCCGCTCGTTCCGAACCCAAATGCTCAATCAGCATTTTTTGAATCCGCGGGCTGACTTCTTCCATAACTTTCGCGGCAGTTGATTTATCCAATGAACGCAACAGCGAACTTCCTTGTTTAATGTTCAGCTTTTCCACGATGTTGGCGATATCAGCCGGATGCAGGCGGACCAGATCTTCCCGGCCGGTGCTTAACTGCAATCTATCACCGATTAAATGCGCCTGATTCCACTCCAAGAGATGGGGCTTAAGCCAACCATCCGCCGGCGTCCGCAAACCAACGCGACGCAAAAGCCCGCTGGTGCTGACATCAATCGCCAAAAGGCAAAGATGATTTTGCACCGGTCCGAATTGCAGATCATTCACGCGCACCACTCTGATTCCGGCCAAGTCAACAATTTGCCGGTCAACGATGTTTTTCCGCAAAAACAAAATACCCTCATTCGGCTGAACGCTTTCCGCTTCCGCGACCGAGGTGTTTAACACCAAACCATCATGGCTCCAGGCCGCGACTTTATCAGCGCTGATATAGATATCTTGTTTTTTCTTGCGATTGCGCACCATAAGACCGACTACGGAAGGAAATTTTTTTCCTTTAGCCAGTTCAATCGCCACATCTTTCAATTTTCCGACTGGCTCGTCATTCTTGTCCTGCACCGGCGCGTTGATTATAGTGCTAAGAAAAAACATACTCAATTAAAAGTGTGCAAGTTAATAGGTGTATAAGTTTATAAGTTACAAAACTTACCCACTTATACACTCATATACCTACTAACTTGACTTTGCCAAATAAGCTTCTAATATAATCATAGCAGACTTTTCATCTCTACTTGCCCCCACTACTCCACTATCCGTCCTATCCGCTTGCACGGAAGTGAAACGCTCGTCAACAAAATCTACGGAAATTTTTATTTCTTTTTTCAATTCATCAGCAAATTTTCTAACCCGCCTGGTATTATCATTCTCTTTTCCATCCAACCCCAGCGGCAATCCCACCACCAGTTTATCAATTTTTTCTTTTTTTATCAATTCCGCAACTTGGTCTTTTAATCTTCCGTTCCTTTGATCTCCAACCACTCCAAACGGCAAAACAACCTTAAGCGCTGTGTCCACCCACGCTAAGCCAATTTTCTTTGATCCATAATCCACTCCTAGTATGTTCATAATTTTTCTGATGGCCGGCGAGTTACAACTATCGGTTCTTTTTCTGTAATCACGATGGTATGTTCCTGGTGTGCGCACAAGCTGTTGTCCGCGGTTTTGACACTCCAGCCGTCATCGGCAGTAACAATATGCCAATCTCCCATTGTTATCATCGGCTCAATCGCGATAACTACACCGGGCTGTAAGACCCATTTCTCACCCTCTTTATCATAGTAATTCGGCACCCGCGGTTCTTCATGCACCGCGTGGCCAACGCCATGGCCGACTAAATCTCGCACAATGCCGTAACCCTGCGGCTCAACATATTTCTGAATCGTCCGACCTATGTCCGCCACGGTATTTCCAACTACACATTGTTTAATTCCGATTTCCAGCGCTTTTCTCGTCACATTCAACAACTGCTTCGTCCTATCCGGAATCTTCCCCACCGCCAATGTAATCGCCGTATCAGTAAAATATCCTCGCTCAGATTTGATATTGGATATTGGATATTTGATATTCTTTGTGGGATATTCCATTCCAATATCAATACTAAAAATATCACCGTCTTTCAAAACTTTATTTTTGCTGGCAATACCATGCACCAGCTCATCATTCACGCACGCACAAATTGTGGTTGGAAACGGCGGGTCATTTTTTTTGCCCTTATAACCCTTAAAAGCCGGTTTTCCACCAGCTTCGCGAATCAAACGCTCGGCTTCTTGATCGATTTCCAAAGCGCAAACACCAGGCTTAACCATTTTGCTTAATTTTTCTAAAATCTCACCCAAAATCAACCCGCCCTCTTGGATGAATTTGATTTCGTCGGTGGTTTTAGTGTAGGACATAAAAAGTTTAAAAGTGATCAGTCGGTCAGCGTTTATTAGATTGAGTGGGACAAAAAATCTCTGATATTTTCTTGACGAACACCTTTATACCCGCCCTTAACCAACAACTCGTCCATAGAAACTACTATTTTAGGATAATTATCGCGAATCGCCAGTAAATTGCCAAACTCTCTTTCTTTATTTTCTTCAGTAATCAAATAAGCCACTTGGACATATAATCTTTGTCCGGCTTTTTCACAAACAAAGTCAACCTCCCGCCCGCCTTCCTGCTGTCCAACGGTTACTGTGTATCCGGCTACCAAAAGATGCAAAAAAACTAAATTTTCCAGCACCTTATTAATATCCGGCTGATGGTAGCTAACTATCGCGTGGCGCAAGCCTAAATCGCCAAAATAATATTTCTCGTTGATTTCAAAAACCTTTTTTCCCTGAATATCCGAACGCCGCACTTGAAAGATAAAAAATGCTTGAGCCAGAAAAGAAAGATAATCTAAAACCACACCTGGAGAAATTTTAATTTTTTGAGATTTCAAAAAATCGCTGATTTTCTTGGCCGACACCAAACTACCCAGATTGTCAGCAAGATATTCCACTAGCCGCCCTAAAAACGCCAAATTGCGAATTTTGTGCACTGACACGACATCTTTAAACAAAATGGTGTTGTAAATATTACGCAGATAATCATAAACCACAGCGTCTTCTTTGGCCAGATGCATCAAATAAGGCAAACCGCCATATTTAATATATTGAATAAAAGCGTCATGGCTTTCTTTTAACTTATGGAATTCTAAAAATTCGGCGTAAGATAAGCCAAACACCGGAATTTCCACTGCCCGACCGCTTAGATGGGTGGCTAATTCGCTGGAGAGAAAATAAGCGTTGCTACCTGTGCAATACAAATCATAACCACCTTTGGCTTGCAAACCGCGCAAGGCCTTTTCAAATTTTTCTATTTCTTGTATCTCATCAATAAAAACATAATGTTTGCCGCTTTGACTGCGGGTTTTCTGCTTGATGTAAGCGAGCAAATCCCGATAATTTTTTATTCCATCAAATTCGTTTAATTCTTTATTGATGTAAATGAGATTGGGATTTTTATGGAGTCCCTTGATAATATCCATGATCTGAAACAGCAGATAGCTTTTGCCCACTCGTCTCTGACCAATAATAACCTTAATAACCTCTTTATCAATAAAGGGCGTGATCCGTTCCAGATAGATTTTGCGTGGAATGTAGGTTTTAATCATACTTAAAACTTTTTAGAAATTTGTTAATGTTTTAAGTATACTGAAATGATTAATTACTGTCAAGCGCCGGCTGTTTTCCTTACCCAGGCAATGTGGGGGCGGCGGTTTCAGTTAGAAATTTTAAAAAATAAAAACTGCGGTCGCCTCTGGTAAACCAGAGAGGACCGCAGTGGGGTTAACTGTCTTAAGTATAACAAGCCCGCAGATGCTTGTCAAGTGCGTCAAATGCCTTGCGTGGATAAGCAAAATTTTTATGAGTTTGATTTCGTCGGTGGTTTTGATATAAGCCATATGCGGCTATTTTACCAAAACTAACCGATAAGTTCAAATTTGCTGGATAAAAATTTAATTGTCTTTGCCCTTACATTCACACCTCAGTCCTTCAAATTCTTTTAAATCTTGAGTGCCATTATACCTTATAATCGCCTCAGCCACCTTTTTATCACATTTTCCGCAATTATGAGTAAACCTATCACTCGATAAATTTTCATCATACATTCCCACCCAAATTGAATTTGGCTGGTATTCTTTCAATTTCGTTATCTTCTTAACAATCTCTATAACATTCCACAAAGTAGGAAGCTGATATTTTCCTTCTTCAAATTGTTTCTCAATCCCTGTGCCTTTGGGTATAAACATCGGTTTTATAGCAAGAAAGGCTTCTATGCCTCTGGCATTCGCGACTTCATAAGCATATCTTGCAGTTTCCACTGTATCTTCAATCACTTCCGATTCCGTCAAAGTGGGAGAACCAATCAAAATGTAAGATCTCATCCTTGAACCTGTTTCCTGGCAAATATCAGCGAAGTGTTCGTATCCAGTCTTAGTAAGGCCTTTATGCAAAACGATGTTTCTAACTTTATCATTCGCGCTTTCCAAACCTATTGCTAATTCAAGTTTCTGATCACTTCTCAACAATTTTTGTGAATCTATTACTTTTTCTAAAGTCAAATAATCTACTCTTGTTTCAACCATCACGTGTTTAACTTCCGGAAGTTTAGCCGCCTCCTTAAACAAGTACGCTCTTGATTTTGATGACATTTCGTTATCATTATAAAATGATCCGGCGGTGGGAAAATCCAATTTTTTTACCCCTTTCAAATCAACGGTTTTTATACCATCCTGATATTGTTTTACAATATTTTCGTGTATGACACTACAGCTGGCATTATTATCAAATCCGCACATGGTGCATTTATTATAAGCGCAGGGAGGTGTCCTAAATATGAACGTTAGCATCTTTGTTTCTTCGCCATAAATATTAGCCGGCCCGCGCGCGATAAATGCCGGCTTGTTGTCCAAGCTTGTTTCTTTGGTTAACTCTGGAGCGCCACCCTTTTTGTTTTCAGTTTTCATAGATTTGTTCTTATTGAACCACCAAAAATCGTTTTATTTATATCTCCTATAACAATGCATTATACTTGATTTTGATAAATAAATCAATGGTTTTATAATATAAACACATATAAATTAAGCTAAAATTAACCTATTTTATATACTGCTGTCAAAAAACTTGACAAATGGTGGTTTTTGTGGTATAATGGTATTATATGTTTTTAGAAGAGCACCTCAAAAAATTAGGCCTAACAGAAAAAGAGGCTAAAATATATTTAGCCGCTTTGGAGTTGGGCGCGGATACGATTCAAAATATCGCTAAAAAGGCCGAACTGAAAAGACCGACTGTGTATGTGTTAGTAGATGAATTAATCCGAAAGGGCCTCCTTTCACGCAAGCCGATGCCGAGAGGCGATATTTTTATTCCGGAGAATCCGGAAAATCTAAAAAATATTTTAAAAGAAAAGGAGCTGGCTTTAAGCGACGCTCTCCCCTTTTTGCGGGCTATTTATAATGTGGAAAAAGGCAAACCGCAAGTGCAAGTTTATGAGGGCATAGATAATATGCGCCGCATTTATTTAGATATGATTTGGAAAAGTAAAACCGAGATTTTATTTTTCTCGTCAATCAAAAAAATCTACGAAGCGATACCGGATCTGCTGGAATCTTGGCTGGCAAATTTCAACGCGCGAAAAGACAAGCCGCTAACCGCCCGAGAATTCATCAACCCTGATCCGACTGATATTGAGTACGGTTTGAAAGTCATTAAAACCGGATTCGCGCAAGTGCGAGTAATTCCAAAGGAATTTAAACACTTTTTTGTGGGAACAGATAATGCTATTTTTGAAGATAAACTGATAGTAGTCTCTTTTGAACAAAAATTATTCACCACTATCATCCAAAGCCGAGCCATTGCCGACACGATGCGAGCGTTATATGAACTAGCGTGGGAAAAAGGAACACCGGTTGAAGAATTTGTTAAACAACATCCGAAAATAAAACCGAAAAACTCCCGGTAGGGGAATTTTACAATAGAACAATTTAACAACCTGTCTGCCGGCGAGGCAGATTCAACAATTCAACACTTTCTCTATCTCTCTCTCAACATCCCCGATCTCCGGTTCGCCATCAACTCTTTTCAAAACACCCAAATTATTATAATAATCCAAAATCGGTTTAATCGCCTGATTGCCCTGCTCCACAATCCGTTTTTTGATTGTTTCCGGATTATCATCGGCGCGGACGACTAATTTACCGTTACACTCTGGACAATCCATTTTTAATTCGTTTTCCGGCGAATAAGGCAGGATGAAACCACAAATCGGACACACCTTGCGTTTGGTCAAACGGTTATAACTTGATTCATCAGATAACACGACTTCAATTACCAATACTTCATTTTCTAATTTCTTGCCAACAAAATATTCCTGATATTTTTTTGCTTGTTCAACATTTCTAATCGCGCCGTCCAAAACAACGCCTTTATCAGTATCAAAATATCTGTCCATTTCCGCGAAAGCAAGTTTATAAATCAATTCATCAGCGACTAATCTGCCCGCTTTCATTTCCGCCAGCTTTTTTTTATCTTCCGGATCAGCGTTCCGGTCATTATCCAGCGCGCGCAACAAATCGCCGGTGGAAATATGGCCGTAATTGTATTTTTTAGCGATTTTTTTGGCTTGCGTGCCCTTGCCGCTGCCGGGAACGCCCATCAGGATGATGATTTTTTTCATATCACATCCGATCATACTCATACACTTCCAACTGCGCGTCAATTTGTTTGGCGGTTTCAATCGCGACCGAGACGACGATTAAGAGCGAGGTGCCGCCGATGGCGAGCGATTGGGTGCCGGTGAATGCCCGAAGTAATAAAGGCAGAATGGCAATAAGAGCGAGAAATAACGCGCCGACAAATATCAATCTGCTCATGGTGTGCGCTAAATATTTTTCGGTTTCTTTGCCCGGACGAATGCCCGGGATAAAACCGCCTTGGCGCTGTAAATTCTCGGCGATTTTTTGCGGATGGAAAATTACCGCGGTGTAAAAATATGTGAAACCGAATACCAAGACAAAATACATGCCCGCGTAAACCGCTTGATTATTGAAAAATCCCACCACTTGGCGCGCGATTGACGCTGACAAGCCGGTGCCATTGACAAAAAACTGCGCGATCATTGACGGGAACAAAATGATTGAAATCGCGAAAATGATTGGAATCACGCCGGCCATATTCACGCGCAATGGCAAATGGGTGTTGGCCCCGCCATACACGCGATTGCCGCGAATTTGCTTAGCGTAACTCACCGGCACATTTCTCTGTCCTTCGCTGATCACCACCACGCCGACAACTGTCGCCACCGCGATTGCCGCGAATAAAACATAAGTATAAAGATCAGCCGGTGTGTAGTTTACCGCCGCTTTCTGCACCGCTTGCGGCAAGCCCGCCATAATGCCGGCAAAAATCAATAATGAAACGCCGTTGCCGATCTTGCGTTCGGTAATCAGTTCGCCAATCCACATTAAAAAAACCGTGCCCGCGGTAATCGTTAGCATCATTGCCAATAAATGATACATGTTCAAATCCGGCAAGATCCGATACTGCGACCGGTTTAATAATTGAATCATGCCGTAGGCCTGCAATAATGCCAATGGTATCGTCGCCCAACGAGTATACATGTTAATCTTTTGCTGGCCCGCCTCGCCTTCTTTTGATAATTCTTCCAAACTCGGAACCACCATTGCCAAAAGCTGAAAGATAATGGAAGCGGTGATATACGGCGCCACGCCCAACATGATTACGGAAAAATTTTCCATGGTGCCGCCGGAAAACACATTCAATAATCCCAAAATCTGATTGCCGGCTAAAAACTTACGCAAATTTTCCGCGTCAATACCCGGCACTGGAATATGAGCCGCCAGCCGGACAATAACCAGCATCGCCAAAACAAAAAGAACGCTGTTGCGCAGACTTTTTATTTTCCAAATTTGTCTGAATTTATCCCACATAACAATTCACGGTGCAAGACACAAGTAACAAGATACAAACAAATTACAAATTTTAATTTCCAAAATACAAATTTGTAAATTTTGATTTGATTATTATTTGTTTCTTGTTTCTTGATTATTATCAATCACTTTTCCCCCCGCTTTCTCTATCAATTCTACCGCCTTTTTGCTGGCAAGACAATCTTGCAAAGTAATTGGTTTTTTAATTTCACCGGTGGCGACAACTTTAACGCCAAATTTGACATTGCCAATCAAACCGCGTGTTTTCAAAAATTTCGGCGTTATAATTTGGTTCTTTTCCGCAATCCGTTCAATGTCGCTTAAAGTGACGGTGGCTTTTTTTATTTGCAAACTTTTAAATCCGCGCAATTTTGGCACTCTAAGCAAAGCCGCTTTGAAAGCGCGAATACGGCGCCGGCTCTTGCCGCCGGAACGAGCGGTTTGGCCTTTACCGCCGCGGCCTGAATAAGTTCCCCGGCCGGAGGCATTGCCGCGTCCAACACGTTTGGTATAGCGATGTGAACTACGGGCTGGTTTAATTGTTGCGGGTGTTAGCGTCATACAATTGCAGGTTCTTTTTTCTCTACCGGCTTTTCCGCCGGTTTAAACACTTTGGCCTTCACCTTAAAACAATGCAGGGCGTCAAAAGTTGCTTTTATATTATTCATTTTGTTTCCGGTGCGGCCCAATATTTTTGCTGACGCGTTTGGCACGCCGGCGATTTCCAACACCACGCGAACTGCGCCGCCAGCGATAATGCCGGAACCGCGCGGAGCGGGTTGGATGAGCACTTTGGCCGCTCCATATTTCGCCATTACCGCGTGAGGAACAGTGTCACGGATGATGGGCACGGTAAACAAGGTTTTGTGCGCTTGATTAACCGCCTTATTAACCGCCATTTGCACGTCTTTGCCTTTATCAACGCCAAAACCAACGCGTCCGCGATGATCGCCAATCAGGACTGTGGCGCGGAAACTCATTTGCTTGCCGCCTTTCGTAACGCGAGTAACCCGCGCTAAATCCAAAATTTGCTGATCAAATTCCGGCTTTTCCGCTTTTGGCTTGTTAGATCGATTTTTATCTTTACCTTTTGCCATAGATTTAATAATTATTAAAATTCCAACCCGCCATCGCGCACACCGTCAGCCACTGCCGCCACTCGTCCGTGATATTTATAACCGCCGCGATCAAAAACCGCTTTGCTGACACCTGATTTCTTTGCCTTTTCCGCGATCATTTTACCGGCTAAAAAAGCTAGTGCGACTTTGCCTTTTCTATCTTTGATATCCGACTTTTTAATATCGATCTCTTTGCCATGAACAGAAACCAGAGTCTTGCCGGCTGAATCGTCAATCAGCTGGACATATAAGCCGCGTAAACTGCGAAACACGTTCAGCCTCGGCTTTTCCGCGGTGCCAAAAACTTTCGCGCGCACGCGTTTTTGCCTTTTTGCTCTATTTTTATTTCTGATAGAATTTTTCATAAAACTTTTCTCAACTTTCTACTTACGCCGCGGCTTTAGCCGCGGCTTTGCCGGCTTTATGGCGGACAACCTCGCCGACATATCTTATTCCCTTGCCTTTATACGGCTCCGGACATTTGGTATCGCGAATTTCCGCCGCGACCTTGCCCAACAATTCAATATCAAAACTTTCAATTTTAATTATATTTTTTTCCACCGACACTGTTGCCCCGGCCGGAACTTTATAAATCACTGGATGGGAAAAACCGACTTCCAATTTCAAATCTTTGCCTTGCATGGCGACGCGAAAACCAACGCCGTTGATTTCCAATTCTTTTTTAAAGCCAACTGTAACGCCGATTACCATATTTTTTATGTGAGCCGCGATTGTGCCCCACAAAGCTCGTTCTTTCTTTTCTTCTTTATTCGCGACATCAACCGAAACCTTATTATCAACTATCGCGACTTTAACTTCGCGCGGAAAAACGCGCTTTAATTCGCCTTTGGGGCCTTTTACCGCCACAACATGATCGCCTAATGTTACCGTAACTCCGGCCGGTATGATTAATTGTAGTTTGCCGATGCGAGACATAGCTTCAAAATTAATAAACTGAACAGATTATTTCACCGCCCAATCCAACTGATTTGGCTGTTTTGTTGGTCATCAAACCTTTCGGAGTGGATAAAATCGCGATACCATAACCATTCAAAACCTGCGGCAACTCGCCTTTTTTACAATAAACGCGCCGGCCCGGCTTGCTCTCACGCGTGATGGAACGAATCGCCGGCTGTTTGCCATCATATTTCAGATCCACAGAAATCTTTTTCTTGCCTTCCACGTCAATGGCTTCCACCTTATTCAAATAACTCTC
This sequence comes from Candidatus Magasanikiibacteriota bacterium, assembly GCA_016207245.1. Lineage (GTDB taxonomy): Bacteria > Patescibacteriota > Patescibacteriia > Magasanikbacterales > UBA922 > 2-12-FULL-43-12. The sequence continues at coordinate 70,439 of JACQQA010000012.1, forward strand.
CGCTTGCAAAATATCCAAAACCGCCTTCTTCAATTTAGAATACGGCATTTCAACTTTACCCAATCTGGAATTTTGGGCATTTCGCAAACGAGTTAACATGTCAGCAATTGGATCCGTCATCATAGAGATATTTGATAGATCTGATTATTAAATTTATATTTGATTTATGTAAATCCGCCTCATCGGCGGATGCGCCGAAGAGGCGCATTACCAGCTTGATTTACGCACTCCGGGCAATTTTCCGGCGTTGGCCAATTCCCGGAAACAAATGCGGCACAGCTTGAATTTGCGCATAAAGCTGCGCTTGCGGCCGCAACGCCAACAACGAAAGACCAAACGGGTGCTGTATTTCGGTTTTTTATTTGATTTAGCGATTTGCGCTTGTGTAGCCATAATCTTTTTAACAATTATTCTTTCTCCTTGGTCTTAAAAGGAAAACCGAGCTGTTCCAAAAGCGCCATCCCCGCCTCTTTGTTCTTTGCGCTGGTGCCGATAACCACCTCAAGGCCGTGCAATTTTTCCATTGATTCAACTTTAACTTCGGGAAAGGCGTTGTGCTCTTTGAAACCGACGCAATAATTACCGCGCTGGTCAAAACTTTTCCGGCTCAAACCGCGAAAATCTCTTACGCGAGGCAAAGTGATGCTAATCAACTTATCAACAAAATCATACATCTTTTTGCCGCGCAAAGTAACCGAAGCGCCGATATTCATTCCTTCTCTGATTTTGAAATTGGAAATTGATTTGCGTGATTTATTATGCACCGGCTTTTGTCCGCTGATCGCTTTCAGGGTCCCCTCCACCACTTCAATCAATGCAGTCTCTTTGACAAAACGGCCGTAACCGACATTCAGCACCACTTTGGTCAGCTCCGGCACCTGCATCACATTGCGCAAACCCAACCGTTCTTTCAAAGCCGGCGCCGCTTCCTGTTTATATTTTTTGTATAATCTTGATTCCATAAAATTAGTCAATAAATTCGCCGCTGATTTTTGCGACCCGTTTTTTTTCATCCCCTTCTTGTTTGAAACCAACGCGAGTCGGCTTGCCGGATTTCGGATCAATCAACATCACTTTGCTGATATGCAATGGCGCCGCCAATTCAATCGTTTGGCCTTTTTCACCCTGTTTTCTCGGCCGCAAATGCTTTTTCAAAATATTCGCGCCTTCAACCACGACATAAAGCTGGCGCTTCTGTTTATTTTCCAAAACCTGAACCACCTTGCCGATTTTACCTCGGCTCTTTCCGCTCAAAACTTTCACTTTGTCTCCGGTTTTTATCTTCATAGCACTTCTGGGGCTAACGAAATTATTTTCTGAAAACCGACGCCGCGCAATTCTCTGGCCACTGGTCCAAAAATACGCGTGCCTTTCGGTTCTTTGCTTTTTTGATCAATAATCACGGCGGCATTTTCATCAAAGCGTATATATGAGCCATCTTTACGGCGCGTTTCTTTCCGTTGGCGAACAATCACCGCGTGCACCACTTCGCCCTTCTTAATCAGAGAATGAGGCGAGGCTTCTTTTACCGCGCAAGTGATAATATCGCCCAGCCGCGCGTAGCGTTTTTTATAACCGCCCAAAACTCTAATACACATCAGCTTTTTTGCGCCGCTGTTATCCGCAACTTTTAACATTGATCGATGTTGAATCATATTAGCTTAACACTTTAACCAATCGCCAACGTTTGTTTTTACTTAACGGCCGACATTCTTCAAAAGAAACTTTATCGCCGACCCTCGCAACATTGGCCTCGTCATGCACCAAATATTTCTGCGACTGCAAATACTGCTTGCGGTATTTTGGATGCATTATCCTGCTTTCCACCAACACATTTATCGTCTTATCTCCGCGCGCGACCAAAACTCTGCCCTCAAAACTGCGGCGCGTTATTTTTGCTTTTGTATTTCCAATGTTTTCCATATTAATTAGCTTTGTATCTTATTCTTAACAACCAGCAATGTTAGAATTCTGGCGATAGTTTTTTTGCCTTTACTGATCGCTTGGACATTTTTTAATTGCTTTTCCGCCGCCTTAAAACGGAGCTCTCTCAACTCATCGCGCTTTTCCGCCAACAGCTCGCGCAATTCTTTCTCGCTTTTATTTTTTAAATCAGCAAATTCCATAGCATTTATATTTTTTTGATAAACCTGGATTTCACCGGCAATTTATGCGCTCCGGCTTCCAACGCTTCGCGCGCCGATTCTTCGCTGATGCCGCCCATCTCAAACATCACTGTGCCGGGACGAACCGTAGCCGCGTAATAATCCGGCGAGCCCTTGCCGCCGCCCATCGGCACTTCGCTGCCTTTTTTTGTAACCGGACGATCAGGAAAAATTCTAATCCAAATCTTGCCACCGCGGCGGATATAACGGGTTAAAACGCGGCGCACCGCTTCAATCTGGCGGGAGCTAATCCAGGCGTATTCCTCGGCAATCAAACCAAAACCGCCGAAAGCAATGTGCGTCAAACGAGTCGCCACGCCAAGATTGCGCCGACCCGGCTTATGCCATTTTCTGTGTTTTACTTTCTTCGGTAACAACATACCCGCGAATTTTTAATTTGTAATTATTGATTTCTTATTTTTTATTCCTGCCGGTCTGACGCCGGCTTCTCTGCCTAATGATTTTTCCGCCGGCTTTTTTTCTTCAGTGGCCTCTAATTCCGCGAACTTATCTTTGCGGCCGAATACTTTGCCGTGGCAAACCCAAACTTTAATGCCGATTTTTCCGTAAATCGTATGGGCTTCAACCAGAGCGTAATCAACATCGCTGCGCAAAGTTATCAAAGGCACGGTGCCGGCCGCCAATTTCTCGCGGCGCGCGATTTCCACGCCGTTCAATCTGCCGGCCATGGCGATTTTCACGCCCTTGGCTCCGGCTTTCATCACCCGTTCAATCGCCTGCTTCATTACGCGGCGGAAAGGAATACGGCGCTCAATTTCCGCGACCATTGACTGCCCCACTACCTGCGCCGATACTGCCGGATTTTTTATTTCTTTAATGCTCAATTTGGCTTTTAGCGACATTTGCAAAAATTTCCGCTCAATCGTTTTGCGCAAATCATCAATGCCCTGCCCGCCGCGGCCGATAACCATGCCGGGTTTCGCGGCTAAAATCGTTATGCGCACTTCTTTCGGGCCGCGCTCAATGCCGATAGCGTCAACATGCGCTTCTTTAAATTTATCAAATAAAAATTCGCGGATTTTTATATCCTGTTCAACTTGTTTCGCGTAATTCTTGCCGGTACACCACTTGGAATCCCAAGTGTAAATTACTTGCATGCGATGAATTGTCGGTTGAACTTTGTGACCCATAGCGATTATTTTTTATTCTCTTTTTTTTCTTTGACTTCACCGGCCAGAGTCAAAACAATATGCGCGGTGCGTTTGCGGATTGGCGTGGCGCGGCCCATAGCTCGCGGCATCCACCGGTAAAGCGTCGGTCCGCCGTCAACGGTTATTTGTTTAATCATTAAACTTGCCTCATCTGATTCGTGATTGTGCTTGGCATTGGCAATCGCGGATTGCAACAATTTCAACAATGGTCTGGCGGCCGTCCGACGGCTTTGCTCCAACTGGACGATTGCCTCAACCGCGCTTTTGCCGATTAATAAATCAGCCAAAATTCTGACCTTGCGCGGGGCCATTCGTAAATATCTTAATTGTGCTTTCATTTCAACTTTCGCCATATCTCAATTATTTCGTTTTAACGGCCGGCTTAGCGGCAGGTGCCGGCGCTGACGCGGCCGGGGCTGCCGTTGCCGCTCCCTCTTTGGCCTGCTCTTTCGCCATCTTGCCGCCATGAACGATAAACTTGCGGGTTGGAGAAAACTCTCCTAATTTGTGCCCGACTTTGTTCTCTTCAATAAATACATCCAAAAAATTTTTGCCGTTGTGAACTTGAAAAGTCATTCCAATCATGTCCGGAGTAATCGTGCAAGCTCGCGCCCAAGTCTTAATCGGCTTGTGGCTCTTCTCGGCTTTCGCTTTCATCACTTTGCTCAACACGTTCGGGTCAACGAAAGGCCCTTTTTTCAAACTTCTTGGCATAAAAAATTATTTCTTTTTTCTTTTTTGTAAAACAAACTTGTCGCTCCATTTTTCCGGTTTTCTAGTCTTCACGCCTCTGGCTTTTTTGCCCCACATCGTTTTCGGACCGCCCTTTAGACCAATCGGGCTGTGGCCTTCGCCGCCGCCATGCGGGTGGTCAACCGGGTTCATATTCTTGCCTTTGACTGTCGGCCTGATACCGCGCTTTCTGATGCGTCCGGCCTTGCCCCAGCGAATTAAATTATAGTCCGGGTTGCTTACTTGTCCAATAGTTGCTAGACAATTTTTTTGCACCATTCTAACTTCGCCGGACGGCAATTTAAGCTGGGCGTAATCCCCTTCGATCACTTGAAACTGCGCGCCATTGCCGGCGCCGCGCACGATTTGTCCGCCCTTTCCCGGGGTCAATTCTATATTATATACAAATAAACCCACCGGAATATTTTCTAATGGCATGCGGTTGCCGATTTTTGCTTCAATTTTTTTCTGGCTGGAAATTATCTTCTCCCCGATTTTAATTCCTTGCGGGGCTAAAAGATAGCTTTTTTTCTTGTCAGCATATTCAACCAGCATAATTCTCGCGTTGCGATTCGGATCATATTCAATCGCTTTCACTTCCGCAGGCAAGTCAAACAAATGTTGTTTAAAATCAACCAAACGATACAAACGTTTAACGCCTCCGCCCTGATGGCGCACCGTAATTTTTCCGGTGTTATTGCGGCCGGATTTTCTTTGCAAATTCACCACCAATGATTTTTCCGGTTCGATTTTGGTAAGATCAGAAAAATCCTGAACACTGGATTTGCGTCTGGCCGAGGTCGTTGGTTTGTATATTTTAATCGGCATATTTTTTGTACGGACAAGTCGCGACTTGTCCTTACTTTAAACACCTTCGTGCGTGCTGATTGTTTGGCCTTTCTTCAAAGTAATTAATGCTTTCCTCCAATCGCCGCGCCGTCCTAAAGAACGGCCATGGCGCGCTTTTTTACCTTCCACATTTATCATTCTAACTCTATCCGGGGATACTCCATAAACATCATTAATTGCTTGCCTGACCGCGTCTTTTGACGCCTTGCGATCAATCACAAAAGTATAAACACTGTTCGCTTCCGCCATCGCCGCCTTCTCGCTTACTAATGGATGAACTAAAACTTTGTGGGCATTGCTGTGCAATAAATTTTTTTTCGCTTTTTTTATTTCTTCTTTTTTTTCTTCTTTAATCTTAACATCTTTTTCAACTTTTCCAAACTTAATCTGCGGCTTGGTTTTTTCAAGCTCTGGTTTTTTTCTTGCTTTTGTAAACTTATCTAAAAATCCCATATTACGCTAACCTTTTTTCTAATTGTTCAACACCTTTTTTTGTTATGATAATAAATTGATGATTAAGCAGGTCTTTCACGCTCACATCTTTCGCCATTTTCAAATCAACTTTGATTAAATTGCGCGCCGATTGAACGAATTTTTCATCTTTCTTCGGCATCAGCCAAAGAGTTGACCTGCCGAAACCAGGTAAAATTTGGCGTAAATTCGCTACAACTTTAGTTTTACCATCAGAAACAAAATCATCCAACACCACCAACTTGTTATCAAACACTTTGTCTGATAAACACATTTTTGTCGCCAATTGGTTCATTTTTTTGTTGATTTTTTGTTTGAAATTACGCGTCTTAAGCGGACCGAAAGTGACACCGCCGCCTTTCCATAATGGCGAACGGATTGAGCCGTGGCGGGCGCGTCCGGTGCCTTTTTGTTTCCATGGTTTTTTACCGCCGCCGCGCACTTCGCCTTTATTTTTAGTATGAGCCCAAGGTTCGCGCGCGTTAGCCATCAAAGCCGTAAAGACCTGATGCACAACTGATTTTTTCGGCTTAACGCCAAACACCGCCTCTTTCAATTCCAAGTCGGACACTTCAACCCCTGTCTGATTGTACACTTTCACCTTCAACATAATTAAACTTCTATTTTACCTTCGTTTGTTGAAATCAACACTGTACTATTCCGAGCGCCGGGCAAAGCTCCCTTAATCAGCAATTCATTATTTTCCGGATTAACGCCAATTATTTCTAGATTTTTAATCGTCACGCGAGCGTCACCCATATGACCTGCCATGCGCATACCTTTAAAAACCCTTTGCACGCCGCCGGCGCCGATACTGCCCGGAGCACGCGAATTATCTTTATGGCCGTGCGTGGCCGGACCGCCATGGAAACCGTGGCGCTTGACCACGCCCTGAAAACCTTTGCCTTTTGACGTGCCGATAACCTGTACTTTCTCTCCGGTTTTAAAAATTTTTGCCGTGAAAACATCGCCACGTTTCAATTCCGAATCTTCATTCACGCGCTGATCGCGCAATATCCTCACTGTCATGGTTTCATCATTTTTAACATTAATATCTTTCAAATGGCCCAAAGTCGGCTTATTCAACCGAAAACGTTTTTGTGCGCCAAAACCGATCTGCACGGCGGAAACTCCGTCTTTATCTGCGGTTTTTATCTGTGTTACGACACAAGGACCGGCTTCCACTTTCGTTACCGGCACCACTGTTCCGTCTTCCTTAAAAACCTGCAGCATGTTCAGTTTTCTCCCTAAAATAAATTTCATATAAAAAACTAGAAGCCCAGAACACTAATTCATCTTATGAGCCTTTGGCTCAGGTTTTGATTCGTGTCCATGGCTTCTAGCCATTTTTGGCTAAATTGACTGAATTTTTAATTGACCGTATTTTATTCAAATTTCAAACAAATGTCAATAGCTTGGCTGTGTATAATTATTTTGTCTGTACAAACAACATGTCAACTCATCTTGATCTCAATATCCACGCCTGCCGGCAAATTCAAATTCATCAAAGCGTCAATCACGCGCGGATTGGGATTTAAAATATCAAGCAAACGCTTGTGAACGCGCATTTCATATTGTTCTGACGCTGTCTTGTGGACAAAAGTTGAACGACCGACGCTATACTTATTTATCTCGGTCGGCAACGGCACCGGTCCCACAACTTTCGCGTTGTTGCGCTCGGCCGTGTCAATTATGGTCTTCGCGGCTTTGTCCACAATCTTGCTGTCGTATGCTTTAATTTTAACCCGTATTTTCTGACTGACTTCTTTTTCTCCCTCTTTTTTCTTTTCCTCTTTTTCTGCTTTCTCTGCTGTTTTAACTGTCATAATAAAGAACTATTAAACAACCCCGCCCTTCGCGAAGGGCGGGGTCGCTCATTTTCAGTTAATAATCTTGGTTACCGCTCCGGCGCCGACGGTTCGGCCGCCTTCACGGATAGCGAAACGCATTTGCTCTTCCATGGCTACCGGCGTGATCAATTTAATCTTGATCTCAACCGTGTCGCCCGGCATAACCATCTCGGTTCCGGCCGGCAAAGTGACATCACCCGTAACATCGGTGGTTCTGATATAGAACTGTGGTTTGTAGCCGTTGAAGAACGGTTTGTGACGTCCGCCTTCTTCTTTCGTCAAACAATAAACTTTGGCTTCAAATTCAGTGTGCGGCTTGATTACGCCCGGCTTGGCCAAAACCATGCCGCGCTCCACATCTTCTTTCTTGGTGCCGCGCAAAAGAATGCCCGCGTTATCGCCAGCCTGGCCTTGCTGTAATGTTTTGTTAAACATTTCCACGCCAGTGACAGTAGTTTTTTGGGTATCGCGGATGCCGACGATCTCAATTTCATCGCCAATCTTGACAATACCTCTCTCAATACGGCCGGTCACAACAGTGCCGCGGCCTTCAATTGAAAAGACGTCTTCAACCGGCATTAGGAAAGCTTTATCTAAATCGCGTTTAGGTTCCGGAATATATTCATCCAATGTTTTCAAAAGTTCCAAAACCGGCTTCGCGGCCGCCTCATCGCTTGGATTTTCAACCGCTTTTAGAGCCGATCCTCTGATGATTGGAGTGGTATCGCCGGGGAATTCATATTTCTTCAATAAATCCCTGACCTCGGCTTCCACCAAGTCAATCAATTCCGGATCAGACACCTGATCAACCTTATTTAAAAACACGACGATGTACGGGACGCCGACCTGGCGGGCAAGTAAAATGTGCTCGCGAGTCTGCGGCATTGGACCATCAGCGGCTGAAACAACCAAAACCGCGCCATCCATCTGCGCCGCGCCGGTGATCATGTTTTTGACATAATCAGCGTGGCCCGGGCAGTCAACGTGGGCGTAATGGCGATTGGCGGTCTCATATTCCACATGAGCGGTGGCAATAGTGATGCCGCGCGATTTTGACTCCGGCGCCTTATCAAGGTCTTCAATTTCCTTGATATCGGCATTCATGCCGTGAGCCGCGGCAACTTTTAACATCGCCGCTGTTAAGGTTGTCTTGCCATGATCAACATGGCCGATAGTACCAACGTTCACGTGTGGCTTTGTTCTTTGAAATTCTGCCATACGTAAAAAATTTCCCGCACTATCCCGAGTGGTCGGAACAGATTTATTATCCAACGGGTTTCTTACTTAGGTTATTTAAAAAAATAATTATCAGCCAAGCAAATTTTCTCTGCCCAGCAACGCCAGCATTATATAACAAACTATTATGATTAGTCAAGAGAGGTCTGTGGACTGCTTGCAAAGCCGTAGCCCTGCCCTCCGCGGAGGGCAGGGCGAAGGCTTGTGGATAACTTTGCCTAAAAACACTGAAAACAAGCCGAAAAACAGTTTCAACGAATTTTTATTTATGGTATAATATTTTATATATAAAAAATGAGTCCGTTTCTATGGGCCGAAAAACGAAATTTCCTCTTCGGAATCTGTTTTATTGGAGCGCTTTTTGTGTTGCTTTATTCTTTTTGATAGCGCCGCCGGCAAAAGCGAGTTTGTTGTCCGATGTTTCAAACGCAAAAAACAGCAGTCCAAAAAAATCAGCAATTCCTTTCAGCGCCTTTGCTAAAAAAACTGCATCATTCGGCCAATCAATAATGGACGCTGGCGCGAATCTTGGCAAGACATTTACGAACGACATAAAGGACTTTGGCGCGACCGTCGGTAATTCAATGGATTCAGTCGGAATGATATTTGAATCATCGGTCAAAGACGGGGAAAACAGCATCGCCGGATTATTCAACGCGACGCAAAAAACCGTAAAAGAAAAAATTGGAAAAATCAGCGTTAAAACCGCGCAGCCGGTTCGCGCTGATCAAAAAGAAGAAAACGCGCTTAAAGCAAAAACTATTGAAACAAAAGTCTCGGTGAAAGAGCAATTAACCGCGTCGTTCTTGCAAACCGGCTTAGACCAAATTAAAAATATCACCAAAAAAGCGGTAGACGCCGGCGCTGACTTCGGCCAAACCTTGTCGCAATTAGTTGATATGGCGCAGGAAAAAATCGGACAATTGGCTGATAAAATAAACCCATCCGCCGATGAACAGCCGACAGTTAAAAATATTGCGGTTGAATCTGGTGTAGTGGTTGGGCCGAAAACCGAACCGGCCGTCAGCCTTAAGCCGTCAGCCTTAAGCGCGACTGAAAAACCAACTCAATCCACTGTTCAGACAAAAAAAACAGCGACGGCAGTTGCTTCCAAACCACAATTAACTGTCTATTCTAATAAAACAGAAAAAATAACATCCACCTCCGCCAAAGCTTCGGCGGACAAGCAAAACACAGATGAAGACCAAAAAAGTAGTTTAGCTGAAACCAAAACCGTTACCGACACCGCAAATGAAATTACCACTCTAAAAGATGTTAAAATCATCGGAACGGTTGATTTCACCGGCGCGACTGTTACCGGTTTACAACAAACTGTTGTCAATAACTATTCCTCCGGACCGTCAATGACAGTATATAATGAGAAAGACAAAAAGAACGAAGAGTGGACAATGGTCTCCGGCGCCGGCGGCGGCGTGTCGCATGGTTTTTCCGTTGGCACAAATTTAAGTGTTGGTAAAAGTTCAGATTCTACCAGCGGCGATATCACTGCCACAAAAAACATCACTGCTGGCGGAAATATTACCGCGTCAGGTTCCGGCACTTTCGGCAGTTTGACAATGAGTTCAATCGCCGCGAGTGGTAATTCCAGCGTGTCCGGCACACTGCAAGTAACTAATACTACTACTTTATATAATGATCTGCTGGTCGGCACAACTGCGGCGGGTCATCTGACCGGAACGAATAATTTATTAGTTAACGGCCAATCGGAATTTGATGGCACATCTTGGTTTGACGGCAGTCTGCGGGCTTCTTCAACATTATTAAGCACAGGCAATGTTACTTTTTACGGCGACACCACTCTCGGCGACGCGGCCGGAGACGCGATTACAATCAACGGCCGTTTAGGCACGATAAATATTTCCGACGGTTCTACCACTTCTTCTTTATCAAAAAATAGTTTTTATGTCGGCGATACGGCGAACAACGGAATTGGTAAATTTTATGTTGACTCCTCTGGAAATGTAAGCGCGTCGGGAACGCTTAATCTGCCCAACACCGCGGTTACTTCCACAATTGCCGGAGGGCTGACAGTTGACACCAACAGTCTGGTGGTTGATTATTCCAGCGGAAAAATCGGTGTTGGAACAACCGGGCCAATGGCGACAATACATGTCGGCAATGGCACAACTAATGGAAGCGCTGACTCGCAGATTTTAATCAGCCGATTAGTTAATGATACTATTTCCGGAAACGGACACGCTTTCTCGGATTCTTCCAATGTATCGCGTAGCGGCACGATCGGCTACAATTCCTATGACACGGAAGTAACCTTTTCCGGCAGTAATAATTTTAATCACTACGCCGGATACCAGTTCGCGCCCACTTACGCTTCGGCCGGAACGATTAGCAATATCTATGGATTTTATTCCCTTCCCAGTTTATCCACCGGAATTATCACAAATTACTACGGCGTCTTTACAGCCGATCCGTCAATCACCGCCACCTTAACTAATAACTACGGCGTCTACATCGCCGACCAAACTGCCGGAATTAATGATTGGGGATTGTATGTTGGAATGTCCGGGGCCGCTTCCAGCACGCCGATTGAAGTCAAACAAACCGGCGCCGGCACAGTAACACAGATACTTCTTAATCGAGACACTGCCAACGCGGGAGATCTCAATCTTATTAAGTGGAAATCTTCCACGCTCGAAGGCGCGTCCATCGGCATGGCGGTAAAAAGTTCTTCTTTGGCGGACTTGGTTTTTTCCACCAATTCCACCGCCGCCACCACAACCTTAACGGAAAAAATGAGAATCACCGGCGCCGGTAATGTTGGTATCGGCGTAGCTTCGCCGGCTGAAAAACTTACGCTCTCCGGCGGAAATTTTGCAATAGTAAATTCTTCCGTCACTTCAACCTTGGGAAGTAATTTTTTCTCCATCGCTTCCAGCACCAGTAACATGTCCGGCCTCTTTTATGTTGACTCCTCCGGCAATGTTTCCGCCACCGGCTCTCTCAAAACTTTCGGCAATGTAACATCCACCGGCAATCTTTACGCTCTCACCGGCACTGCCAGCACCTCTATTTTAAATGGCAGTTCTTTAAGTTTGGGACAGGGCACCGCTTACAATTCCGGAATGTTTAATGTGGATTCAAATGGGAATGTGAGCGCGTCGGGGACGATTATGACTTTTGCCGGTTCCTCCGGTGTTCCCGGATTGTACATAGGCGCGACTAGCAGAGGCATAGCTACCGACGCCAGCTATATGTACTTCATCATAGGTGGTAGCAACGCGGCTAAGCTCGGAAGTAATAGTAACTTTAGCACTAATTTTGTTTCCGCTCTTGGCGCTGTTTCCGAAGGCATTCAGGGTGGTATAGCTGACGGGGCCACGGCCATTGCCGTAAAAATTGGAAATCAAAATGCCTTATCCACAGCTGGCGCTAAAATTGCTTCATTTTATTCGGACGGTTTTTCTACCGAGAAAGCGTATGTTGATGTTAATGGTGGTATTGGTTTAGTCGCGACCGCGGGAACATTTGCCAACGGTAAATTCAATGTTGACTCCTCCGGCAATGTTTCCGCTTCCGGCTCTCTCAAAACTTTCGGCAATGTAACATCCACCGGCAATCTTTACGCTTTAAGCGGCACAGCCAGCACTTCTATTTTAAATGGCAGTTCTTTAAGTTTGGGACAGGGCACCGCTTACAATTCCGGAATGTTTAATGTAGATTCTAACGGGAATGTGAGCGCGTCGGGGACTTTTGTGGGGGCCGGTTCAGTGTCTTTACCAACTCATTCATTTATTGGCGATTCAGATACCGGATTTTACCCCTACAGCGCTAACGTTATTGGAATTTCCTCCGCCGGGGCGGTCGTTGGGACAATTGGTACCGGTTCAGAAGTTGATTTTAATACTTTAAAAGCGTTTAATTCCCAAAGTTTAACAATTTCAGGAAGAGAAGCCGAAGACGGGACCGCGATTGCCATAATTTTAGATAATACTGTAACTTTGACAAATGCGGCGGAAAAATTAGTGTCAATCAGAAATAACACAAGTGAAAAAGCTTTTTTTGGCATAAACGGCGAGATTGCTTCAAATGTGGCAACCAACTATAATTTGGGCAAATTTTATGTTGACTCCTCCGGCAATGTCTCCGCCACCGGCTCTCTCAAAACTTTCGGCAATGTAACATCCACCGGCAATCTTTACGCCCTCACCGGCACAGCCAGCACATCCATTCTGAATGGCAGTTCCTTAAGTTTGGGTCAAGGCACCTCTTACAATTCCGGAATGTTTAATGTGGATTCTAATGGCAATGTGAGCGCGTCGGGAACTATTCTTACGACGGCAGGTTCCGCGGCTTTACCATCTTTCGGTTTTGTTAGCGATCCAAATACCGGAGTATATGATGGCGCCGCTGATACTTTAAGTTTTACAACTGGCGGAACAAACAGAATGTCAATGAGTGGAACTGCGGCCTCTTTTGCCGTTCCTATTTGGTCAACAAGCGGCACTTCTCTTGTTCTTGGCGGTCGCGCTACTGAAGGAGCCACAGCGATTGGTATTAAATTTAATCAAGTAGATGGGCTGGGTACTGTGGGTTCTAAACTTGCCAGTTTTTATAGTGATAATGGAGCCACTGAACGTGCTTTTATAGGTTACGATGGTAGTATGGGACTAGTAGTTTCTTCAACCACCGGATATGCTGGTGGCAAATTTGCGGTTGACTCCTCCGGCAATATCTCCACTTCCGGCACTCTTGCTTTCACTGCTTCTGCCGGTGTGGCAGTGTCTTCTACAGCTGGAAATTTAAATTTGGAAGCCAAAAATTCCGCGCTCTCCGCTATGTTGAAATTATATTCCAATGGAACTGAAATGATGCGAATGGGAACTGGAGGAGGCGGGTCAGCTAATGGAATATTATTTGGCGTAGCTACAAACTTTAATAACGGCGTGCTTAGTATTAATCAGCAAAATGGCGATATCTCCACTTCCGGCACTCTTGCTTTCACTGCTTCTGCCGGTGGGGCAGTGTCTTCCACTGTCGGAAATTTGAATATTTCCGCCGGAGCTCCTGCCGGAGGCAAATTAATGAAATTCTGGGTTGATGGAACAGAGGTGGTCAGATTGGGCTCCAATCCTAGCGCTTCGGGCCTGTTTATTGGTGTCGACGCTATAAATAACGCTGGTGTATTTAATGTAAATAATCAAACTGGCAATATCGCTACCTCCGGCACCATCATTCAAGCTCCCTTAGCCACTAACATCACAGGCAATGGTGTTTGTATCACTTCCGGCAACCAACTCACCAATGCTGGAGCAGCTGCCTGCAACCCTTCGGCTTTAAAATTTAAAACTGATGTGCAGGATTTAAATTTAGACACGGCGACCAATATTATAATGGCCTTGAAACCTATTACTTTCACAGATAAAGCCCCTGTTTCGGAAAATGATAAACACTTTGGCTTTATCGCCGACTGGAGCAAAGATATTGATAGACGATTGGTAGACTTAAAAGACGGCGAGCCATGGAGCTTTGAATACATGAACTACACCGCCGTGCTCACCAAAGTAATCCAGGAACAACAAAGACGCTTGGCAGAGTTGGAACAACTGACGATTAACGAAAATAATGACGGCACGCTCTCTATCAACTCGAGTCTGACCAGTAAAACTATATCCGGTATTCTCGCAATCAACACACCGGATAACCCATGGTATATCGATGAAACCGGCCTAATGGTTGCCAAAGATATAAAAGCCGATAGCGTGCAAGCGAAGAAATTTGTCGTAAAGAAAAAATCCGACGCCAAACAAACCAGCGTCGGGGAAGCGACGATTCTTAACAATTCAACATTGATATTAGTTCAGAATGAATTGGTAACATCAACATCAAAAATATTCATCACCTTCCGATCCAACCCGAACGCCTTCTGGTGGATTTCCAAACAGGAGGACGGCAAATTTGAAGTTTCTTTGAGCAAATTATCGGAAACTGATTTGACTTTTGATTACTGGATTATCAGCACGGAAAACGCGGATGAAGAAGACACAACACAGACGATTGACGAAACCAACAATACGCAATCTGAACTGTCTCCGGAACAATCGGCTGAACCGATTACTGAAGAAACTCAATCCCCTGCTCCAATTGAAGAACCGGCGGTTGAAGATACAACACAAACGACCGACGAAGTTGCCCCACAATCCGAACAGCCCGCAGAACCTACTCCGACCGTGGAATCAACGCCAATGGAATCCGCGCCAATCACGGCTGAAACAGCTTTATAATCATTAAAAAATGAGTATTAGTATACATTGGTATAATTAGTACTCTATTTGTATATTAGTATTGTATTTTATGGAAACAAGATTCACCAAAGTCCTGTCCGGCTTAACTAAATTCAGCCTTTACGCGCTGGTTTTTTTAATCCCGTTGTTCGTTCTGCCGTTTACTCAAGAAACGCGGGAGTTGAATAAATATTTTCTTCTCTACTTTTTCACTTTCCTAGCGCTCCTCTGCTGGCTCGGCAGTTCTGTCCTGAAAAAAAACTTTGAAATCCGGCGCACGCCGCTGGATATTCCGCTTTTAGTTTTTTGGTTTGTCTTTCTTATCGCTTCAATCTTATCGCAAGACAGATACCAAAGTTTTTTTGGCGACTTCGGTTTCCTCGGTATTTCTTTCATCGGCTTAACCGCTTTTATTTTATTTTTCTTTTTAACCGTCCAAACGCTTAATAAACTCCAACAAATATTCGGGGTTATCTATCTTTTTTTGTTATCTAATACCATTGCCGCCGCCTATTTTATCCTTTATAATCTCAAACTATTCGCGTGGCCGGCTTTCTTGCCGCAGTTCAACCCGGTCAACGGCTCAAACACTCTTTGGGGAGCTTATTTGGTCGTTGTGTTTATTTTATCGCTCGGCCTGCTTACCATCAAAAAGAAAGCTGCGGTTGCTGATATTTGTCTGATAATTCCAATGGTAATTTCTTTAACCGCGCTGACCACTTTGGGGTTCCGCGTGGTATGGATTATCGCCGCCGCCGCGGTCTTTCTACTGTTGGTTTTCTTCTTGACTTACGCGGATAAAATCCGCACCGTCTGGACATCAGTCGCGTTCGCCATTTTAGTCATCGCCTTAATTTTTATATTCTTAAACGTACCGCGTTTCCTCACCGCCGAACTTCCGTCAGAAATTTCTTTATCCGCCGGAACTTCTTTTCAAATTTCTTTTGATACCATCACCGCGAGCGCTAAAAATTTCCTTTTTGGCACCGGCCCGGGCACTTTCATGTTTGATTTTTCCAAATACCGGCCGGCTGATTTCAATAACAATGTCCTCTGGAATGTCCGCTTCCCGCAATCGCATGACAGTTTGTTTGACTTAGCGGCGACCACTGGCATACTTGGCGCCTTAAGCTTTATTCTTCTAATTCTTACCGCCTTAGGATTAATGCTGAGCACTTGGCTCAAACATCTGTCAACCTTAAAAAAACGCCGCGCGACAGACGCTAGAGAAGAAGAAGTTGTTGGCGCTTTTGAAAAATCTCCTTTGATCTTTTGGAGTATTGTCGGCGGATGGCTGACTCTGCTGATTACTTTTCCACTGATGAATTTTGGCATGGCGCACTGGTTCGTTTTTTGGCTTTTTCTTGGTTTGATCGTCAACGCCAGCGCTCTCTTGGTAAAAGTTGAATTCCCCACCCAGCACATTTCTCTCAAAGCCACGCCCGAATTTGCCTTGGCCACTTCTTTCGGTTTTATTCTTGTTTTCACCGCCATTATCGTTACCGGTATTTATTTGGGCCGATATTTCGCGGCAGAAGTTGTGTTTGCCAAGACTGTCAACCAGCCGTTGGATCAACGAATCGGCGCTTTGAATAAAATCGTTAATTGGAATCCTCACCGCGTTACTCTCCACCTCGCTCTGGCTGAAGCCTTTTTGAATAAAGCCGCGGAAACCGCTGATAAGACAAAAGACGCTGTTCAAGTTGGCAATCTGGTGGCTTCAGCCGTACAATCCGCCAGAAACGCCGCCGATTTATCGCCAAACAACATTGCCAGTTGGGAAAATTTAGCCGCCATGTACGCCAACGCCCAAGCGATAACACCCGAAGCCAGCGGTTGGACAATAACCGCTCTGGAAAAAGCGCTTGTACTTGAACCAACCAACCCATCTCTCTATGTGGCTATGGGTGACGCTTATGTTACAAAAAAAGATAATGCCGCGGCCAAAAAGAACTTTGAAACCGCCATTTCACTAAAACCAAACTTGCTAATCGCCTACACGCGTCTGGCGCTGTTAAGAGAATTAGAAAAAGATATTACCGGCAGTATAACCGCTCTGGAAAGCGGGTTGGCTTACGGCATTCAAGACCCGGTTTATGTGTTTCAACTCGGCAGATACTATTTTAATCGCGGGGAACCGAACGACAACGCGCAAGCGGAACTGGCTTTCAAAAAAGCGATTTCCCTGCAACCAAATTATGCCGACGCGGTGTTCGCTTTGGCGGTGTTGTATGACAAAAATGACATTAAAAAAGAAGCGCTGGCTCTTTATCAGAGGGCGCTTCAACTTGTCCCCGGCAATCAGGAAATTAAAAACAGGATCAATCGGTTGAAAAACAACGAGACTCTTCCGCCGGAAAATACGAATCAATAACAAAAAGCCGTGGTATTGCCACGGCTTTTTGTTCACACCGGTTCTTCATAAAACACCGGTTCCTCTTCCAACAACGGCTCCTCTTTCCATCCGCTTCCATCAACATTTTTAACCAAAGGAATCGGGGTGATTTTTTGTTCCGAACCAAACGGCACATCTTCAATTTTTATTTCACTGCTTTCGCCGGTGTTCATTAAATCCCCGGAATCGATCTCGTCTTCTTCATTCTCATCAATATCATCATCCCACGGATAGTTGCCATAACGATTCTCCAATACCGAACCGGCGCTGTGCCAAGCTGGGGTGTGGCTGTCCATTTCTTGAAACGGATCAAACGGCGAAGCTGAATCCAGTTCTTCGTCCCAAACCATTTCTCTGTCCCATTTTTCTTCCTCTTCCTGCCTCGCCCGCCAAACTCCAATGTCATGATTTATTTTCTCCAACATTTCACTGCCTGATAAATCGCGAAAATCCGAGCCAAAATTTTTGTCAGCCAAAGCTAAACGTTCAAACTCATCAATGCTTAATATCGCCAAATCTCTCCCTTCTATCGGATCATGAACGATTAATTTACTGCCGGTTTGTTTTGCCAAGTCTATTAAACGGTCGAGTGAGGACATAAAGATGCGGTTAATAATTTATTGATATTATATAGGCTGGCAAGAAATGCGTCAAGAATGTGAATAAAAAAAGTAGAGCCCGCCAGTTGGCGGGCTCTACTTTTTTTCACTACACGAATGTGGCAAAGAATTTTAAACATCTATTTGATAATCTAATCCTGAAAAATCAGGATCAACTTTGTAATCCCTTTTTTCAAAGGGATATCTCCAGAAAGGAGGTGATCCATCCCCAGCTTCCGCTAGGGATGCCTTGTTACGACTTCACCCTGATCACTGATCCTGCCTTAGTCCCCCTTGCGGGAGCTTTCGGGCGTTACCAGCTTTCGTGGTGTGACGGGCGGTGAGTACAAGACCCGAGAACGTATTCAACGCGACGTTCTGATTCGCGTTTACTAGCGATTCCGGCTTCATAGAGTCGAGTTGCAGACTCTAATCTGAACTAGGGCCGGTTTTATGAGATTGGCTCCGCCTTGCGGCTTGGCTACCCTCTGTACCGGCCATTGTATCATGCGTGTCGCCCAGGACGTAAGGGCCATGCTGATTTGACGTCGTCCCCGCCTTCCTCCCGCTTGCGCGGGCAGTCCTCTGTGTACATTTAACACAGAATAGGGGTTGCGCTCGTTACCCGACTTAACGGTACACCTCACGGCACGAGCTGACGGCAACCATGCAGCACCTGTGTAGCACCCTCGAAGGCTTCCAATATTTCTATCAGAATGCAGCTACATTTCAAGTCCTGGTGAGGTTCCTCGCGTACCATCGAATTAAACCGCATGATCCACCGCTTGTGCGGGTCCCCGTCTATTCCTTTGAGTTTCAACCTTGCGGCCGTACTACCCAGGCGGCGCACTTAACGCGTTAGCTTTTTTAAACGGCACTGAGAGGGTCGATACTCCCAATACCTAGTGCGCATCGTTTAGGGCGTGGACTACTAGGGTATCTTATCCTATTCGCTACCCACGCTTTCGGCCTAGAGTGTCAGGCGCGTTCTAGCAAGCTGCCTTCGACTTTGGTGTTCCTATCGATATCAGCGCTTATTACGACTACACCGA